>JBKHAN010000012.1:0-61818 GCA_046542845.1 Spirochaetaceae bacterium | reverse complement strand
GGACGGCTTACAGCGCGCCCGCGGACGTTCGGTATAATGCAAAAGCTGCAGAAATTGTCGCATCCATCCTGAACTTTAATCATTGCACGCGTGTGAAAAACCTGAGTTTGTGCCCCGTAGTCAAAGAGTCCTCTTGGCAGTTCATCCGGCCCTATGATCTCACCGTTCAATCGCGCATCTACAAGCTCGAAAATCGATTGCTTTGCGTCGTTCGGTACAACAACGACCCGGCCATCGTTTGCGAGTTTCTCCCGGGCGCTCTCTGCATAACAGCCGGTGACGACTATCATGCCGTTATCGGAGCGAACAAGGTCCGTCGGCGGACGGGCGGATTCATCGCCCGCGGTCGACATGCCGACCACAGGGAGAGCACGATTACGCAGTCGAATGGTTCTCTGAATCGCGTTTCGGCTCTTACGATCGCCTTTATTCGTGACCGTGCATGTATTTATGACGTAGCAGTCAGCTGCTTCGTCCGGCGTTACGATTGTATACCCGTTGGCCTGAAAACGGGCGGCGAGTGCATCGGTTTCATACTGATTCAGCTTGCAGCCGAGGGTCTGAAATGCGATTTTCCGCCTGTTCGTGCCTGTCTCAGGACGCGACATTCAGTTCGCCCACCGCATTTACCAGTGAACCTTCGAGACTCAACTCACTACAGTCCGTAATGTGAAGATGAACAAAGGTACCAATAAGGTGCTCGTTTTCCGATGCAAAGCGTACCGTCAGCTTTCCCTCGGTTTTTCCCGAGAGGTAGCCCGCTTTTCTGTCCCTGCCGTCTACGAGAACGCGGATTGTCCGACCGATAAGTGACCGGTTGTAGCGATGGCTGCTTCTCTTCAGTTCAGCCTGCAGGATATGCATCCGTCGTTTTTTTTCGTCCATGGGTATGTCGTCGTTCCACCGGGCACTCGCCGCACCGGGACGAGGGCTGTACATCGCAACAAAGGCCATATTGTACTGGAACTCTTCCATCGCCAGTCGCGTGTTCTCGAACTGTTCCTCTGTCTCACCGGTAAAACCCACGATTATGTCCGTGAACAGCGTCGCTTCTGGTATCGTGGATCGAATTTTCTCAACAATTTTACGGTATCTCGCCATGCTGTGGTTGCGATTCATTCGAAGCAGTACCTTGTCGTCACCGCTCTGGACCGGTAAATGTATCATCTTCGCGAGTACCGGGTACTGCGATATGGTATCTATGACTTCGTCGGTCATGTCCCGTGGGTGGGGGCTTGTGAAGTAAGTCCAGAAATCTGCACCCGTCTCCTTTCCTATTTCACCGATTCCACGAAGTAGTTGTGCGAAGCTGATTTCTTCTCCGTTCTTGTCAAGACCGTAACTGTTCACATTCTGACCGAGGAGCGTAATACTGCGGTACCCGTCGGACACCAGCTGCCGAACCTCTGCAAAAATATCGGTGCTGTTTCGGCTGACCTCACGCCCGCGTGTATAGGGGACTGCGCAGAACGTGCAGAACTTGTCGCACCCGTTCTGTATGGGGATGTACGCTTCGAAGGAGCTCTGATAACTCGGGCCGATGCGCCAGTACGACGTGTCCCTGTCGTCGCTTGGCTGCGCGGGGGTCAGTGCGGCATTTTTTCGACCACGGCTGTTTTTAAGCGAGGCGGCGGTCAGGACCGTACCGCGCACGGCGGCAGGCCCCGAACCTTCTGCTGCCGGTCGAACCTGTGCGGGCTGCGTTCTGGAAACAGACTTCGTGGCGGCCTCGGCAGGGTCATACTCGGCGTTCACCGCAATACCCGACGCGGGCGTTACGATACCGTACTGACGGATCATATCCGGGAGCTGGGGAAGATCGTTGATCGAGAACAGGAGATCAAAACGGTCGAGGAATTTAACGCGGTCTGCCGGGAGAATACAGCCGCTCACGAAGGTCAGAAGGTTGCGGTCATTTTTCCATCGGTTCCATTTTTCGATCCGGGAGTACACTTTGTCGATGGCCTTCTGTCTGACCGAACATGCGACGATTCCGAGCAGGTCTGCTTCTTCCTCCGATTCGGTGGGACTGTAACCAAGTGATTCGATTACGGTGCGTATTCGTTCCCCGTCGCTCTGGTTCATCTGACAGCCGAGCTGAATGAGGCAGTATTTCATGTGGTGATGCTCCTGTTCAGTCTTTAATTTATGGAAATCGTTTAGAAGTAGACTTCGGCGAACAGGTTTTCAGCCGGTACGCCCTGTTCGGTCAGTATGTCAAAAGCTTCGTAAATCATATCGCAATTTCCACAGAGATAGCACTTGGTCTCGGGCTCCACGGGGTGCTGTCTGATGTATTCAGTCACTCGGCCCGAAAAATACTCCGAGTCTTCCCGGCTGACGCAGGGAATATATCGGTCTGAATCGAAGACAGCGTGTTCGTAGCGCTCTTCGGTTGTTCGAACCCCGTGCAGGAGCCTGTAATCGAGGTCAGGATAGCTCAGGGCGAAGCAGTGAAACGGGCTGATTCCGGTTCCCGTTGCTACGAAGAGAAACGAATCGTTGTTCTGCGATTCCTCGTCTATGGTAAAAAATCCGAAGGGGCCATCGAGACGCACCGCCTGTCCCGGTGACAGGCGGCGTAGAAGCTTGCTTACGTGACCCTCTTCGACCTCTTTCACGATTACTTCGAGAAAATCCTGTTGAACGCCGGAATACACTGAGTATTCCCTCATATTGATGTCATCTTTCACACCAAGGCTAATGTACTGTCCGGGAGAAAAAGTCATGTCATGACGATCCATGCGAAGTACATAGGTAGTGTCGGTGAGATCACGAACCGAATGAACGGTGTGAACCGTACTGTGACGGGATGCGGTTACTGTTGCCATGCCTCCTCAGTGTACAAAACCGCTTTCCATGGGGTCAATAAGTCGTCCTCTGTACGATCAGGCGCCTCTATCGTTATACTGTGCACATGCTCCAGGATCAGGAAACAGAACACACAGAAACCACACCAAATCATTCGGTCGGGAAGGTCGGTCAGGTAAACGGAAACAACGTTGTTTATCCGGTCAACCGAAAACCGGAATGGTTGAAGATCAAACTGAATACCAATACAAATTTCAAGGATCTCAAGCAGCTGATGCGTAGCGAAGGGCTGCATACCGTATGCGAAGAGGCGCGATGCCCGAATATACACGAATGCTGGGGCGAGCATCGCACCGCGACCTTCATGATACTCGGAGACACGTGCACGCGGCGGTGCAGATTCTGCTCGGTCAAAACAGGATTGCCCCGTGGTGTTGACCTTGGAGAGCCGAATCGTGTCGCACAGTCAGTTGCCGATATGAAGTTGAAGCACGTCGTCATTACGATGGTGAATCGCGACGACCTTAAAGACAATGGCTCGGGCATTGTTGCGGCGACGGTGCGTCGCATACGGGTTCACAGCCCGGAGACGACCGTCGAGATTCTCAGCTCAGACATGATGGGCGACTACGACAGTATTCGCACAGCATGCGACAGCCGCCCGGAGGTCATGAGCCACAATATCGAGACCGTCAGACGGCTGACCCCGACGGTCAGAAGCCGATCGACGTACGAACGAAGCCTGTATTTTCTCCGGACGGTAAAGGAGATCGATCCCGAAACGACCACGAAGTCCAGTATCATGCTCGGTCTGGGCGAAACGGCCGACGAGCTCAAGGAGGCCATGGATGACCTCCTGAGTAATCACGTTTCGATACTGAATCTGGGGCAATATCTCCAGCCGACGCGTAATCACCTACCGGTACGTCGGTACTGGACGCCTGAAGAGTTCGAAGAACTGAGAGAAATTGCTTTGTCGAAGGGCTTTGATCACTGTCACGCAGGTCCCCTTGTTCGCTCGAGCTACCAGGCGGGCGAACAGTATCGAAATTACCGAAAAAACGTGCATCCACTGTACCGCGATAACCCGGAACTCGCCTGACGGACGGCAGTACCGTCAAAGTTTCGCCGGCATGTCGCGTATGGTATTCGCTTGTATTGTATCAAGTGTGCGTGAAAATTAACTTTTTTTTCATTAAACCGGTGTAGCCGTTTATGTTGTATTTTCATACCTTGTTCATACGAGATTCCGGTTGGTTTTCCGATACGTTGTGTCGCACCGAATCACTGGTTTTTCGCCTTTTTGCTGCGGGCCTTCCAGAGGTTTTCCTACCTCCTTTCCTCTGGGGGCCTCTTTTTTATCCTCTTGCAGTCTCCCACTATCATGCGACCGTATTCTGACTTCTGGCGTATGCTTCCAAGACCGTTTCAGGTCCTCGCACCCATGGAGGATGTTACGGATACCGTATTTCGCCGAGTCGTTGCTGTTGCCGGCAGACCCGACGTCTTTTTTACTGAGTTTACCGGCGTCGACGGATTGTGCGGTCCGCGGTCCCACATTATCGGTCGCCGGTTAAAGCACACGGCTTGGGAAAACCCGCTTGTTGTTCAGATCTGGGGTAACAACCCCATGAACTATGCACGAATCGTTCCCGCACTCGCTGAACAGGGATTTGCGGGAGTCGATATCAACATGGGCTGTCCGATCCGGAAACTGACGCGAAAGGGTTTCTGTTCGGCTTTGATAGAGAACCGGACTCTGGCATCGGAGATAATACACGCCACGCGCGAGAATGCGGGCGGCATCGCCTGCAGCGTCAAAACTCGAATCGGTTTCCGCACGATAGCCATACAGGAATGGATAGGGTTTCTGCTTGAACATAGTCTGGACGCGCTTACAATCCACGGTCGAATCGCTCAGCAGATGTCGGAGGGGGCAGCCGACTGGGATGCTATCGCGGAATGTGTACATCTGAGAAACCGACACGCGCCGTCGACAAGCCTAATCGGTAACGGCGATATACGCTCGCAGCGTGACATTCGCGAACGAGTTGCTCAAAGTGGCGTCGACGGCGTCATGATCGGGCGTGGCGTCCTCGAAAATCTTCACATTTTTCGACGCGACGGAAGTAATTACAATGATGTGCCGACAGAGCACAGGGTGCGTGCTCTTAAACGGCACTTCCGTCTCCACCGTCGCGAGTGGGGGGATACGCGAAACTACCACGCTTTGAAAAAGTTTGTAAAAATGTATATGGGGTCGGGCATACAATCCGCGGCGTTCGTGAATGCAATCCTCGAGAGCCGCGATTTCGCACACGGCATGAAAATTATCGACGAATATCTGGCGTTACTGACGGAATAGTTTTAAGGAGGCGGATATGGGACAGAAAAAACGGACCGGAGCCGCGATTATAGGTCGGGCACTTCGACTGGTGAGCCTGCTGTTTCTTGGAATCGCTGTGTCAAATGCGATTGGCACCTGGTTATTTCTCCAGAATGCACGATCCACGGAGGGTGTTGTTGTCGACATGGAAGTGATTGAAAACCCCGTGCCGCTCGTCGCCCCGGAGACCGGTCGGGTTTATTACCCGGTAATCGAGTTTACAGACGAAACTGACACCCGGTATGTTGTAGAAACCCGCCGCGGAGTCCGTTCCCCCGAACTATCCGCCGGTGATGCGGTTCCGATACTATACAGACCGGGGCGACCTGAATCCGCGCGTATGGACACGCTGGTCGAGCTCTGGGGTGCTTCGGCGGTATTCGGGCTGTTATCGCTTATCTCCCTGTTCGTGGGGCTCGTGGCGCCTTTCGGTTTTGCAGACATTCGCGGACATCGACGTTCGGTCAGCCCGGTATGGAAGGAAGAAGACGAATGAGCACGGAATATGGATGTGGTCTCGCAACGGATCTCTACGAGCTGACGATGCTGCAGGGGTATCATACCTACGATAAAGACATTCCAGTGGTATTCGAAGCGTTTTTCAGGTCGCAACCCTTCCAGGGAGGTTACTCGATATTTGCGGGGGTCGAAGACGTGGTATCGCACCTGCAGGCGCTTTCCTTTTCAGACCACGATATATCGTATCTGAGCGAAACAGGTTTGTTCCACGATGCCTTTCTGAGCGAGTTGTCGTCGTTTCGCTTCACGGGCGATGTGTATGCAATGCCGGAAGGGGAGGTTGTTTTTCCCAATGAACCGCTTTTGCGAGTTCACGCGACTATGGGACAGGCTCAGATTATCGAGAGCATGATTCTGAACATACTTAATTTTCAGACCCTTATAGCGACGAAAGCAGCACGTATCGCACACTCTTCGGGTGGTAAATCGGTACTCGAAATGGGCATGCGTCGAGCCCAGGGTCCCGACGGCGCCTTGTCGGCAACACGGGCCGCCTACATAGGGGGCGCAGAGGCCACAAGCAATACGCTTGCAGGCATGAAGTTCGGAATACCCGTGCGGGGCACGATGGCTCACAGCTGGGTTATGGCCTTCGATACGGAGCTTGAGGCGTTTCAGCGATATGCAGAACTGTATCCGGACCGATGTATCTTTCTCATTGATACATACGATACGCTCGGTTCGGGGATAGAAAACGCCATCAAGGTTGGCGCCTGGCTCCGTGAACGGGGCAAAACATTCGGCGTTCGACTTGACAGTGGCGATCTTGAGTATCTGTCCCATGCTGTGCGCGCACGGCTCGACACGGCAGGATTTCCCGATGCCCGAATAGCGGTCAGTAACGAACTGGACGAGTGGATCGTAAACCAGCTTGTAACAGACGGAGCGCCTATCGACGTCTGGGGAATCGGGACAAATCTGGTGACGGGCGGGACACAATCGAGTTTTCCCGGGGTCTATAAGCTTTCGGCTCGCTATGAGACGGAAACCGGGGAAATGCGACCGGTAATGAAAGTCTCCGATAACCCGGAGAAATCGAGTAACCCCGGAATCAAGCAGGTCCACCGCTTTTTTTCGGCTTCAGGCGAACCGCTCGGCGACCTGGTCTCGGAGGTAAATGAGGAGGCGCCTTCCGGAGAGCCGGTGTTGTTTTATCATCCTGTTTCGGTAATACAGAAATACCGTATGGAGGGTTACGACCATACCGAAGCCTTGCTGACAAGGGTCATGAAAGACGGCGTTCCGTGTATGAAACAGGAAACGCTGTCCGAGTACAGGGAGCGGGCGCTTTCGCGGGTTGACTCTCTGCCTCACACCTACCGGCGGATGATTAATCCTCACGTGTATAAGGTAAGCCTTTCGCGCAGACTCAAGGACATGAAGCTGTCGATACTCCGAGAACACGGAATTTACGAGTAGCACGTACGCCCGTTCGAGGTTGATGAGGCTTAAGGAATACTCATATACTGCGCCTGTAATCATGAGCACTTTACAGGTCACCACCGACGAGCGGACCCGATACGAGAAACTTGAGTTTGTAGCGTTTCTCGCCGGCCTCTGCCTGTTTTTCGCAACAATTGAGTATCTGTTCCCGAAGCCCCTGCCGTTTTTCCGGCTGGGGCTTGCGAACCTGCCGATCCTCATTTCACTCGAGTTCTTTTCTCCAGGCTATGTGTTCCTCCTCGTGCTCCTAAAAGTGCTCGGCCAGGGTCTCGTGAACGGAACGCTCGCATCGTACGTGTTCCTGTTCTCGCTTGCCGGAAGCTTTTCAAGCGTGATCGTCATGCTTGCGGTACGAAAAATATTCGGGCGACATATCAGTCTGGTCGGGATCAGCCTTTTTGGAGCGGTCGCGAGTAACGTTGTTCAGATTCTTCTGAGCGTTAACTTCATTTTTGGTCTGACCGCCTGGGTTATCGCGCCCATATTCATGACACTCGGAACCGGAAGCGGACTGTTTGTCGGCCTCTTTGCGGAACGGTTTCGTACACAGAGTCGCTGGCTCGAAACAATGCGACAACATTATGGCCAAAATACAGAAAGCTGACAGTTTTCTTTCGCGAAATATAGGCGCGGTCCACCTGTTCGTCGGCGCAACGCTTGTCCTGCCTGCGTATCTCTTTCAGCAGAATCTGCTGGTACGAATGGTGCAGGTACTGCTGTTCGCCTGGCTCGCTACGGTGAACGGCAAGCGGATTAAGTGGAATTATTTCGTTATTATGATTACCTCAATAACCTTTTTCCATACGCTGAACCCCTTCGGAGAAGTGCTTTTCAGCATCGGGCCTTACACAATGACGCGAGGCGCGCTGCGAGGCGGTCTGTTTCGGGGGGTAACCATTGTCGGGCTTGTGTTTCTGTCACTGTTTTCGATTCGTCCCGATCTTAAGCTCCCTGGAAAGCTCGGGGGGCTGCTTGGACAGGTGTTCTACTATTTTGAACGCGTTTTTGAGGGGAAAAAGAAAATACGGGTCAAGGCGATCATAGAAAGCCTGGACGAGATTCTATGGGACCTCTATATCCCGGGGGAAACCGCCAGACCCGCCTACATTGAGGGTTCTCAGACGACACCAAAAGGGTGGGCGTTCCTCGGCGTGCTGGTAAGTGTGAACTGGTTTCTCGTGTTTTACCAGGTGCCGCTTGTCATTCTCTGAGCCTGAACAAGGAGCAACGGTATGGAGAAAACCATGAAAGCGCTGGTCAAGAAACGCGCAGAGCCGGGCCTGTGGCTCGATGAGGTTCCGATTCCGAAACCCGGCATAAACGATGTTCTGATCCGAATACAGAAAACCTCGATCTGTGGTACCGACATACACATCTACAACTGGGATCGCTGGGCCCAACAGACCATTCCGGTACCGATGCACGTCGGTCATGAGTACGTCGGTATCGTGGAGGCGGTCGGGGATAACGTACACGATTTTCGCCCGGGTGATCTCGTGAGCGGCGAGGGCCACATCGTCTGCGGACGCTGTCGCAACTGTCTCGCCGGACGGAGACACCTGTGTCCGCATACGAAAGGAGTCGGGGTAAACCGTCCGGGGGCATTCGCCGAGTTTCTCTGCATCCCCATGAGCAACGTGTGGTATGCGGATTCACGCATTCCGAAGGAAGTGCTCAGCTGTTTCGATCCCCTGGGAAACGCCGTTCATACTGCATTGAGTTTTGACGTGCTTGGCGAAGATGTGCTTATCACGGGAGCGGGTCCGATCGGACTCATGGCTGCGGCGGTCGCACGGCACGCCGGAGCGCGATATGTGGTTATCACCGACATCAACCCGTACCGCCTTGAGCTCGCGCGTACGATAGGCGTTACCAGGGCGGTTGACCCGCGAACACAGAATCTCGCCTCCGTGCAGGCTGAACTCGGCATGGTTGAAGGTTTCGACGTCGGGCTTGAGATGTCCGGGAATGAGTCCGCCTTCACAGACATGATCGCAAACATGTGCCATGGCGGAAAGATCGCGATGCTCGGCATCATGGGGAAGGACATCGCTGTAGACTGGAACACGATCGTCTTCAACGGCCTGCACATTAAAGGGATTTACGGTCGCGAAATGTACGAGACATGGTACAAAATGACGAGCATGATACAGAGCGGCCTCGATATAACACCGATAATTACCCACACATTCGAATATACCGATTTTCATGAAGCCTTCGAGACAATGAAAAGCGGGCAAAGCGGGAAGATTGTTCTGAACTGGGAGAACGCGTAACTGCGAACGACCGAGGAGATGCAGTATGTACGGGGAATTGAAACAGGCTCTTGGATCAGAGCTGCAGGAAATCCGCGACAGCGGTCTGTATAAGAACGAGCGCGTGATCACGACGCCGCAATCAGCGCACATCAGAACGGCGGAAGCCGGAGAGACATTGAATTTTTGTGCCAATAATTACCTCGGTCTGGCCAATCACCCCAGGCTGACAGCGGCAGCGCGACAATCGCTTGACGACTGGGGGTTCGGTCTATCATCGGTCCGGTTTATCTGCGGTACCCAGGAGATTCACAAAGAGCTGGAACAACGTCTATCGGACTTTCTGGGAACAGAGGATACAATCCTGTACGCGAGCTGCTTTGACGCAAACGGTGGCCTGTTCGAAACACTCCTCGGACCCGATGACGCGGTCATAAGCGATGCGCTCAACCACGCGAGCATTATCGACGGGATCCGGCTGTGCAAGGCACAACGGTATCGATACGCGAACAACGACATGAACGATCTCGAACGAGCGCTGAAGGAGTCCCGGTCTGCGAGGCGTCGAATGATAGCGACCGACGGGGTTTTCAGTATGGACGGAACCATTGCGAAACTCGACGAGATATGTGACCTTGCAGATCGCTACCAGGCCATGGTCATGTTCGACGACTGCCATGCGGTCGGCTTCCTCGGTGAAGGTGGCCGAGGAACGCACGCATATCGGAATGTTATCGACAGGGTTGATATAATCACCGGAACGCTCGGAAAAGCTTTGGGCGGCGCTACCGGAGGGTACACCGCAGCACGTTCCGAGGTTGTAGAACTTCTGCGACAACGATCCCGACCGTATCTCTTTTCCAACACGATCCCTCCGTCAATTGCCGCAGCTTCACTGGCAGCGCTTGATCTGATCGAATCCGACGACTCCCTCCAGAAAAAGCTCTTCCGGAATACGGAACAGTTCCGCACCGGTATGACGAAAGCGGGTTTTGATATCCCCGAAGGTTCGCACCCGATAGTGCCGATTATGCTCGGTGACGCTGGTCTCGCATCGCTTATGGCGGCGAAACTTCTCGATAGAGGCATATACGTCATAGGATTCTCATACCCCGTCGTTCCGCGTGGTGCGGCCCGAATCCGTGTGCAACTGTCGGCGGCGCATTCGGAGGAAGACGTACAGCGCGCTATTGATGCATTCACGGACGTGCGCGAAGAGATTGAGAGCGCGGTCTAGTCGTCGTCCGCTCCGTCATCACCGTCCACGGCGATCGTACCTGAGGTCAGGTCTCGAAGAAGTTCGTGTACCGTTTCGGTGTACTGCACCGGAGCTTCTACGTGGCCCCAGCCATGCTGTGTCTGAAATATTCCCGCGTACACGGTATCGAAGTTCGTGACGATACGATGGGGGATGTTGCGTTCATCCAGGATGCCGGAAAGCCGCTGAGCTTGAATGGCGTTGTCGAGATCGGCGATATGCGTGTAGTCAGCCATACCCTCACATTGTATGAGATTTGCGACGCGATTCACAACAGTCTGTTGAATATGTTCTCCTTGACAGAGTCTTGACAAAGCACGTACCTTAAACGCTAACAAAGGAAAGGAGGGCATCGATGGTATTACCGATCGTCCTTCTTCTCGTAGGGTTGATATCAGGTTGGGCGGTACGCTGGCTGTATGCGAAATCGCAGCTTTCGGCATCCGAGCAGAGAGCCGAACGCCTGAAGAAAGACGCCGTAAAAGAAGCGGATGCTCTAAAAAAAGAGCTCCTGTTAGAAACGAAAGATGAACTTATCCGGGAACGGAACGCACAGGAAAAAGAGCTCAGGGAACGCAGAAACGAGTTGCAGCGTTTCGAAAAAAGGCTCGTGCAGAAAGAAGAAAACCTGGATCAGAAGGCCGAAGCGGTAGAACGTCAGGCGCAGTCTTTTACCGAACGCGAGAAGAAGCTACAGGAAAGAGAAAATGTACTGGCCGGTCAGGAAGATCACTGGCGGCAGGAACTCGAGCGAGTCTCAGGTTTGTCCATGGAGGAAGCAAAGCGGCTGATAATCGCTTCCATGGAGGACGAGGCCAAGCGTGAGGCACAGAGCGTGATCGCTCGTGTCGAAGAGGACGCAAGGGTTACGGCAGACAAAGAGGCGAGGGATATCCTCGTTGCAACCATACAGCGCATGGCGTCCGACGTGAACGCGGAAGTCACGGTGGCATCTGTCAGTCTTCCCAACGACGAGATGAAAGGTCGGATAATCGGACGGGAAGGCCGGAACATACGCACCCTTGAAACGCTGACCGGAGTCGACATTATCATAGACGATACCCCGGAAGCGGTTGTCGTAAGTTGTTTTGACCCCGTTCGTAAGGAAATAGCGAAGAAGAGCCTTGAACGCCTCGTGTCCGACGGTCGAATACACCCCTCACGCATTGAAGAGGTCGTTCACAAAGTAACGCAGGAGCTCAGCCAGGCAATTTATGAGGAAGGTGAGAAAATCTGTTTCGATCTCGGCGTTCATAACATGAAACCCGAAGGAATCAGAGGACTCGGGCGGCTCCTGTATCGTACGAGTTATGGACAGAACGTGCTTGCTCATACCCGTGAAGTGGCCACCTTCGCGAGCATGCTCGCTGCGGAGGTTGGCGCTGATCGCGAGATTGCGAAACGGGGTGGACTGCTTCACGACATTGGAAAAGGCATTGAAAGTCAGGGAGATACCAACCACGTTGAACTTGGCGTGGAGCTCGCAAAACGACTGGGCGAGGACGAGCGGGTGATCAACTGTATCGCGGCACATCACGGCGATGTCCCGCACAGTTGTCCCGAAAGCGTTCTTGTACAGGTTGCTGACGCATTGAGCGCGAGCAGGCCTGGAGCTCGCCGCGAAACGCTTGATAACTACATCAAGCGCCTGGAGAATCTTGAGCGCATTGCCGAGCAGTTTGAAGGCGTCGAGAAGGCCTACGCTATACAGGCCGGTCGAGAACTTCGCATCATGGTAAACCATGAACAAGTGAGCGACTCGGAAGCAAAAGACATCGCGAAGAACATCGCCCGGCAGATCGAAGCGGAGCTGCGATACCCGGGACGCATCAAAGTTACCATGATCCGCGAGACGCGGATTGTTGAGTATGCACGGTAAGCAGGGATAAGGCGGCAGCGCATGGCTGGGTCGACATTACAGGTCCTCATGCTCGGCGACATCGTCGGGCAACCCGGTCTCCGCGCTGCCACGCTGCTCGTCCCGAAACTTGTAAAGAAACATCGCGCCGACCTTGTGATCATGAACGGTGAAAATGCCGACGGCGGATTCGGGATCAGTCCGGAAAACGCACAGGTCATATTTGATGCAGGGGTCGACGTGATCACGACCGGTAATCACGTGTGGCAGCACAAGCAGATCCGAGACCTGCTGTCCAATGAGCCGACGATCATCCGTCCCGCCAACTATCCCGGTTCGCCCCCGGGCCATGGGTATACGGTGCGGGAGATCAAAGGCAAGCGGATCGCGGTCATGCAATTGCAGGGACGCGTTCGTCTGAGTAATATCGACTGTCCGTTTCGAAAGAGTCGCGATATGCTGCGGAGCCTCAAAGCCGAAGCCGATGTGGTACTGTGCGAGTTTCACGCTGAAGCCTCCGATGAAACCGAAGCCATTGGTCAGTATCTTGACGGTCTCGTTGCAGCGGTCGCCGGTACGCACAGGCACGTCCAGACGGCAGACGAGCGTATTCTGCCCGGTGGAACGGCGTACATTACCGATCTCGGCATGACGGGGCCCGAAGGCAGCGTCATCGGTTTTCAACCCGATACGAGTATTCGACGCTCGCTTACCCAGTTGCCACTGAAAAACGAAGTACACCAGGCACCGAGCGCCGTTCATGGCGTCGTGATATCCATCGAACCGGAGACCGGACTGTCTACGTCGATCCAACGGATTCGGGAAGTCTCTGCTATCTGAAGAAGGACGGGATGGCGAAGAAACAACGCGCTCTCCTTGATCGCATGGCCGACGTGTATCCGGAAGCTGAACGCGAACGACTTATGGCCGCGGTGGTATGCGGTGACATTCGTGTGAACGGAGAGAAGTGCCGAAACCCCAAGGCCCGCGTTCCGGCGGATGCCGTGATCGAGTGGGTGCCCCGGCGGCCGGTTGGCCGCGGGTACGACAAGCTCGGCACTGCGATCGACGCCTTTGCTGTCGATTGTCGGGATAAAATTATTATAGACGCCGGAAGTTCAACCGGGGGATTCACACAGCGCTTACTCGCCGAAGACGCTCGACGTGTCTACGCGGTCGACGTCGGCAACAACCAGCTCGCATGGCAGATACGGGACGATACGCGCGTAGTCGTAATGGAGCGGACCAATATCCTGCACCTGTCCAGGCATGATTTTCCCGAGCCACCCGATTTCTCGGTGTGTGATCTCAGTTTTCGGAGCCTGCGACACGCGGCGGCGCATATTGCAGGACTCACGGCTCAGCGCCGGGTCATTGCTCTTGCAAAGCCCCAGTTCGAAGGCGCTTCCGGTGATACCTTCGACGGCGTTGTTGACGATGCCGACGGAAAAACGCTTATCGACGCGCTCGTGTCGCATCTTGAAGAGGAAGGTCTTACATGCCGTGGCAGGGTTCCCTCAGCACTGCGTGGTCGCAAAGGGAATCTGGAATATTTTCTGGACCTTGTGAAAACCGGCCGTGAAGCCTAAGAGTCTTTCGTGCTTCAGCTGGAGAAGGAATCCCGACCGAGCGGAGTCCCGATATGCACACCTTCTCCTCCAAGCCACTCCTGATTCTGTCCTTCGATCAGAAACTGGACCCTGTCGATAGACGAAAACTCCGTCGCCGAAAAGACGATCTGCGCGAGTTGTGCCCGATAGCCTTCAACGCCCATGGGGTTGAAACGAAACGCCTCGTTGAAGTTCAGGTACGCTACGCCGTTTCGAACGGAAGCGGAGAGCAGGGTGCTACCCTCGGGTATCAGATTCAGAAGGCCCTGTGACAGTTCTTCCGACGTCAGACCGTCGAGAAGCACATCTATTGAGCGGCTTAACGGCGTATTCTCGTACTCCACGACACGCTCGACGCCCTCGGGGTGTATACGTCCGTCGTCTGTTACCCGTATGTAGTACACGACACTGTTCCGTACCCGAGTCGTACCGGCGTCCGGCTCCGGATCATCGTCCGGCTCCGGATCATCCGGGGGCTCGGACTCGTCGTCTGTTTCGTCGTCGAGTTCCTCTTCCTCGGTTTCGTCCTCGGTGATAATGTCGGTATCGACTTCCGGCAGCGCGTCTGGAACATCAACGCTCGTGTCCGGCTCGATTTCAACAGGCGGTGCTTGTTCCGGGGACTCCGGCGTATCGTCCGGCTGTGTCACGTCGGGGTCAACCGCTGGGGGCTCCTCGTCCTGCAGCCGTCTCTGGAGCACCTCGACAAGCTGGGTTGATTCGAGAACACGTTCAATGCGAGGTCTGTTTACCAGAAAAACAACGAGAACCAGAAGGATGAATGCGATCCAAAAAAGCACACCAAGGCTTGATCGCGAGCGTTTCTTTGCCATATCTACCTACTGTATCGGCGAAGGCCGACCCTCGGTTTATATTTGACGACCAGCATGGCAGCCGCGTATGATGAAATCGTTATGCAGAAGCTCTCCGGTATACCGGCATCACCAGGAATAGCAGTCGGGCGAGTTCACGTGCATATGGAGGATCAACCCCCCGTACCGCGTTATTCGGTCGAGAACGATGAAATAAAAGGTGAGATTGAACGGTTCCGGCAGGCAGTCATCCGCGCGCGCGAAGAGTTAATACGACTGAGAGACCGGGCCGAGACGGTTCAGGCCGGATCAAACGGCGACTTTCTCGACAGCCACCTCCTCATGCTTTCCGACGACGACTTTCTGTCACGAGTCGAATCGGGTGTCGAGGACCGACAGCGGAACGCCGAATGGGTGCTTCACGAGGAAACCCAGACGGTAGTCCGGAAACTCGCGAGTCTTGACGACCAGTACCTGCGCGAACGGTCTGTCGATATACACGATGTCGGTCGCCGCATACTGAATCACCTGATGTATCGTGAACGGATATCGCTTTCGGATCTGACCCGCGAAGTGGTCCTGGTAACGCATGATCTCCTCCCGTCGGATGCCATCGATATGAACAAGCGCATGATCCGAGGAATTGCGATGGACGCCGGAGGTAAAACCAGCCATACCGCAATTCTCGCGAGGGCCTTTGAGATCCCCGCCGTTCTCGGATTGGGTGATTTTTCGAGCCGGGTTAAAAACGGCTCGCACATCATAGTCGATGGATCTCGCGGGCTTGTGGTCCTCGAACCCGATGAGGAGACCTTACGCGACTACCGCGAACAGCTTTCCGCCTACCGGAAGCGTGAAGTTCAGCTCATGAGTCTGAACGACCTTCCGGCTGAGACGCGTGACGGCAAACTCATCCATCTGAAAGCGAACATAGAGATCCCCGAGGAAGTGGAGGCCGGTTTTTCGCACGGTGCCGACGGAGTCGGGCTGTTCCGAAGCGAGTTTCTGTTTCTTCACGCCGGGCGCGTTCCCGACGAAGACTCGCAGTATCTGGCCTACAGACAGGTTCTTGAGGCAATGAATTCGCTGCCGGTGACGATACGAACCCTGGACGTCGGTGGAGATAAAGTGATCGCGAGCCTGGTCAATTATCCGGAGAAGAACCCCATACTCGGCTGGCGTGCTATACGGTTCTGCCTTTCACGAACCGAGATTTTTCGAACCCAGTTGCGGGCACTCCTCCGCGCGTCGATCCACGGGAAGCTGCGTATTATGTTTCCCATGATTTCGGGCATTGAAGAGCTGAACATCGCACTGGAATTTCTCGACACGGTCAAACGGGAAATGAAGACCGCCGGCGAGGCTTTCTCGGACGATATACCCGTCGGGATCATGATCGAGGTGCCGAGTGCTGCGATTACGTCCGATATTCTTGCACGACGCGTTGATTTTTTCTCCATAGGCACGAACGACCTGATTCAATACACGATAGCCGTTGATCGAGGGAACGAACGAACCACCTACCTCTACGAACCGTTTCATCCCGGTATTCTTCGACTGCTTACCATGACCATCGATAATGCGCATAATGCCGGTATCCCGGTCGGAATGTGCGGTGAAATGGCCGGAGATCCGCTTGCCACGATGCTGCTTATGGGTATGGGGCTCGATGAGTTCAGCATGGGTGCGGTCAGCATCCCGGAGGTGAAACGGATTATCCGATCCGTTACCATGGGTGAGGCAGAAGAGCTTGTCGGTACTGTTATGGAAATGCGGAGCTATGTCGACATCGACAGCTACATCAAAAGGCTCATGCAGGAGCGCTTTGATGTTCGAGTCTACTAAATGGAACAAAACTCAATGTCTGTACCCCGTATCGCCATAGTCGGCCGGCCGAACGTCGGCAAGAGCACGCTGTTTAATCGCCTTTCAGGTTCGCGTATTGCGATTACGGATCACACCCCCGGAGTCACGCGGGACAGCGTCGAATCGTCGGTACGTATCGGCTCTCACGCCTGTCTTCTCGTGGATACGGGGGGATATGTTGAGGGTAACGAGGGCTTTGACCGTCTGGTGCGGGAAAGAAGTCTCACCGAGGCCGGGCGAGCAGATCTCATTATGTTCCTGCTTGACGTGACTGAACTCACTCCGGAGGATGAAGAGGTAGCCGATGTGCTGCGTCGATACTCGGACCGCGTCATTGTCGTTGTCAATAAAGTTGATTCCAGCAAGCGGGAACTGTTGTTGCCGGAGTTCTACGCCCTCGGGTTTCCACTCGTGGTCGCAATCTCGGCAGCCCACGGGCTCGGCGTCGATGAGCTGAGGGAAACTGTTTCAGAGCAACTGGAATCGCATGGTCATACAGGAGCCGAAACTGTCGATGAACCACAACTGAGCACTCCCGGTTCCGGGCCGGTGCGGATTGCAATCCTCGGCAAGCCGAACACGGGTAAAAGTACGCTCACAAATCGCCTCCTCGGCGAGGACCGTTCCATCGTATCGTCAATCGCGGGAACAACGCGCGACATAGTTGCCGGCACGTTTGTCTTCAAGAAGCGCAGTTTTACGGTGATGGATACGGCAGGCATACGTCGGAAACGCAGCGTCAGCGATTCGGTCGAGTACTACAGTGTGAATCGTGCAGTCCAGGCGGCTGAAGAATGCGATGTCGCGGTCCTTGTCATCGACGCCGAGGAAGGTCTTGCCGAGCAGGAAAAGAAGATCGCCCAGGTCATTATTCGAAGAGGTAAAAGCTTAGTCATAGCCCTGAACAAGTGGGACATAATCAAGGACGTACCCAACATGCTCCAGGCCGTACAGGACCGGATTGCCTTTGTGTTTCCGATTCTCTCCTTCGCTCCCGTCATACCGATCTCGGCGCTTGAGGGAGACGGAATCGCGCGTTTGCTCGATATGGTAGGTCATGTCCATAGCGAGTCATGCAAACGAATCGAAACCGGCCTGCTGAACCGAAAACTGGCCGAATGGCTCGACAGAACGCCGCCACCTGTGGTCGGTCGAGGCCGTTTGAAGTTTCGGTACATCACGCAGGCCGGCATTCAGCCACCAACCTTCGTCGTCTTCGTAAACAGGGAGCACGGCATACCGGAACAGTACACACGGTACATTATAAACTCCATCCGGCGTGACTTCGATTTCACGCACGTTCCGGTACGCCTGGAGTTGCGAGCCCGCCGGAGTTAAACCGTGAAGCGCTACAGCATAGGGGAGGTATGCAGCATACTCGATGTACCCGCGCATACGCTTCGATATTGGGAACAGGAAATTGACCTCCTCCGCCCGCAAAAGGACGATGGAGGCAGGCGGATCTATAGCGAAGCGGATCTTCAGCTCTTATATCGACTCAAGTACCTTCTGTATACGAGAAAATTCACGCTTTCAGGTGCGAAACGCCAGCTCGTTTCGGACTCGAATCCCGGCCGCACCGGTCACGTCGGTCCCGTACGGGAACTGCGTTCGGATCTGCTTTCACTTCTGAATACCGTACAGTCGCTGAAACTCGAAGTATCCATGCGCAGCGAGCTCCCTGAGCTCTATCGAACTCGAACGGATGCTGCGCATCTCGAGCGTATCTGGCGTCAGACGGATCCACTCAAACGATTAACACTTTCCCGAGCGCTGGACGCGATGCCGGACTACTGGGTGGATCACGTGAGACGTCTGTCGGCACCGGGGCGTCTTTTAAACGATACGCGGCAGACCGCTGTACAACCGACCATGTCGATGCAACAGCTGTCGTCGAAGACCGAGGATTCGACGCTCACGGATGTACGGGCGGGTACCGTCTCGCTCCTGTGGTTTCCCCGGACGTCTGATGATATTTCCCGGGGATTAAACAGTCCCATCCTCGATACGGTTCCTGTGATCTATGTGGCGGCTGATCGTGAGAATACCGGTATGCTCGATGCGATTACTCGACGCCGACCCATGGGCTCGCGAGTTCGTCTTGTTTCAAGTTTTCAGATTCCGCTACTGTCAATGGACGGTCAGCTTCAAGTCAATCCTGACGGCAGCATCCGCACGGTGTCATCTGTTCTGCCGCAAGCACTTGTCTGCGCAACGCTCCCTCAGGTTCGCGCGCAGCTGTTGAGTTCCGGCGTCAGCACACTCGGGTTATTCCTGGGAAGCCTGCCTTCCGACATCGATTACCGCCTTGTATCGCTTCACAAACGAACTCACGCGTCGCTCTCTATTGCTGTGCGAAAACGTGCAGGGCGAGCGATGCTGTCGGGACCATTATGGTGTGACCTGGGGTTCCTTGGGGGTGCGACGCGTGCGGCATACGCAATATCTGACGAACAGCACCCTGCCGGTAATGCCTCGGAGCTCAGAATCGCAACCATTGTCGAGCGGGCCGCGGTTTCGAATGTCGTTCTAATCGACTGAAACCGCCCGGATCGTCAAACCTGGAGAAACATTCGGGGTTGTTTGGTGTTTACATTGGAGTATAAGGGTCTCCGAGATATGGTATTCAACAGTATGAAGCTTCTACTTTTGTGGCTACTGCTCTTCGCCGCCTCGGCTGCCGGAGCACAGACGTCCGACCGCGATCTCTTTAACCAGGCGGAAACACGGTTTCGTGTCGGTGACTATGAGCTTGCCCTCGACCGCTATGAAACCCTGGTTCGCGAGCATCCCTCGTCACGCTTCGTCCCGGACGCACAGTTTCGAATCGCGGTAACGCTGCACAGACTCGAACAGTACGAGGAAGCGCTTAACGCTCTGAGGCGTGTCGAGCTTCGGTTTCGTTCAACGCAGTATCTGCCCCTGATCCCGTTCTGGCAGGGCCTCAGTCACTTCTACCTCCAGAATTATGAGGACGCTCACGCTGCGCTGACGCAGTTCCTCGACACCCAGCCGGGCCACCCCGTGGCGCGCCAGGCTTTATTGTACAGAGCGCTTTCCGACCGTGAAATGGGAAACGATGCGGGCCCCGACGCCCAGCGTATCCTTGAACTCACAGACGATCCCGCAGAGGAACCGTTTGCGGTTACGCTGCTCATGCGTTCCCGCCTTTCAGAAGAACGGTTTCAGCGCGTTATTGACGTATTTGATCGCCTCAATATGGACGCGATAGAAGACGAGTGGGCGCCGAGGATCATGCTCTACGCTGCCGAGGCGTACTACGCGCTGGGTCAGGAACGCGAAGCGATGGCTCTTTTTCAGGAGCTCGAAGACGCAGAAGCCGAAATTGCAGGAATAGCGCTTGAACGCCTTTTTTCCTTTGCTCAGGCAGAAAACGATCTGACCGAAGCGGATCGCATCGTCCTCCAGGCAGAACAGGTGCTCGCCTCCCGACCCGAACTACGCATAGGGTTCTGGGAACGAGTGGGGATACAGAGTTACCGTAACGACAGACCCGACGTCGCGGAGCTGTACCTGAATCGCGTCTGGGAAGCCCGATCGCGGTATGAAATCAGCGCTGCAGCGGTCGGTCACCTGTCAGAGCTGCGCCGGCAACGCGGCGAAATCGAGTCGGCGACCGCTATGCTCGAAGAAACCATCGACGGTTTCGAGGGCCAAGACCGCGAACGTCTGCTTGCACGCCTCGGTGGCCTGTACCTTGAGCAGGATGAATACGACAAGGCCTCCGAAACGTTCAGTCGTGTCACCGAGGAGTTTCCCGACGGGGAACAGTTTGTGGCGGCTGCCTACCAGCGCGCCTACGCGGAGGTCCAGGCCGGAAATTCACGGGAAGCCATGGATATACTCACGAACCTCTTTAATGAGGGGCAAACAAGCGGTCTCCTCAGCGAGCTGCGTCGTCTTCAGGCTCAGGTTGCGACCCAAACCGGCGATCTCGAGACTGCGGCTACCGCGTGGAGGGATTTGTTGACGCTCGAACCGTCCGATGTGACCGCAGGTGTAGAGTACGCCCGCGTGCTGTTCCGTCAGGAACGCTATGACCGCGTTTTAGATCAGACGGAAGAGATATTCGAATTGATGGACGACATCGAGACCGGGAATCCGACCAATGAGCTTAAGACCCGTTACCTCGCCGGGCTCAGCAGTCTCATTGAACAGGAGTACAATCAGGCAGTCGAGTATCTGACTGTTTTCGCCGACGAACCAACGGAGGAAAACGTAGGTCAGGATATTCGCCGGATTCGACCATACGGCAGGTTCTATCTCGGATGGGCTCATTACCGGCTTGGAAACTGGGGAAGCGCCTACGCGATCCTGTCCGAGCTGGGGACGGAAAGCGCTTCCCATGAACTCACGGCACGAAGCTTGTACGTCGCAGGATGGAGCGCCTACATCTCCGGTGACTATGAATCAGCGGTAGAGGTTCTGACATACATGCGCGGGATCGAGCTTTCACCCACTGAACAAGTTGAATCACGGTATCTGCTCGCGCAAGCGCTTCGCTCGCAAGGAAGTAATGAACGCGCTCTTACGGAACTACGAACTATCTATCGTGATTATTCAGATAGTGAATACGCAGACGACTCGCTGTTTGAGTACGCCGAACTGCTCGCGTCACTCGGAAGGACGGAAGATGCAGCTGAACGCTTCGCGGGCGTTTTTGAACGGTACCCGGAAAGCCCGCTGGCCGAAGACGCCTTGTATCGTCGTGGAGACGTATACTTTCAGGATCGCGACTACGAGAATGCGCGTGACGCGTGGCTTGAGCATCGCAGTGAGTTCCCGGATGGGCGTCTGACAGCGGGATCGTTGTTCTACGGGGGTGTCGCATCGTACGAACTCGGGGAGTCAGGATCTGCACTCCTTGTCTGGGAGCGGCTTATCCGGGAGTTTCGGGACAGCGCATTCCGCTACGATGCGATGGTTCGCGCAGCGGACTTGTACGTTCAGCGGGGGGAACTGAGAGAAGCGCTGAATTTGCTGACCGAGACGGTCGCTCGTTATCCTGAGCGGGCAGTCTCCGCAGATCTGCAAAGTCGCATAGACGAACTCGTCCTTCGGATCGGTGGCTTGGGGGAGCAGGAGGCGTCGCTCCTCGTCGAGATAGAACGGAACGACCGTGCACGAAGCTCCGCAGGCAGGGATGCGATTATTACGCTCTCGCGACTCGTTATATATGAAAGCGTCGGTGAATCGGTAAACAGAAGACTGATTCTTCCTCTGCTGCGCGAGGTCGTAGCTCAGGAGGACGAATCCGGTCGGGATGCGTCCGAGGCTCAGTTCCTGATTGGCGAATGGTATTTTCAGCAGGGAGATCTCCTCGACGCGGCGGAAGCCTTCGTGGACGCGGCGGAACTCGGTGCTTCGAATCAGGATCTCGCTGCGCAGAGTCTGTTTCGCGCGGCACAATCGTATCGTCAGGCGGACCGTCCTCGGCTGGTTCGAGAGATCGTGGCAGGAATGGAAGCCGGCTACGAGAACTCAGACTGGACCGCGGAAGCGCTCAGGCTTCTGGAGGGACTGTAAATCATGAAACAGCTACGCGTGCTTGGAATTGTATGCATATATGCGATAGGAATCGTTTCTGGTGCGTTCGCCGAGGACCCAAGATCAGGCGATGGTCCGTCGGAGCCCGATCAGCCGGACATCATTCTTCCCACCGAAGTTTTCGAGCTTGAAGCGTTTAATGTCGAAGCCGTCTCGGCACCTCTGCCACAGACGAGTGAAATAAGAATACCAGCTTTGCCGGTCCCGTTACCGGACAGCGGCGAAATCGAGGTGACCGACGCTGCGCTTGCGTTGCAGCCGCTTTCTCCGGCCGACCAGCAGAGCACCATGCCCTTACGCGGGGTCAGTTCCGTGTTCAGTACCGCGCGCCTGGGGTTCGGTACGAGAAACTGGCTGTTTGGAGATCTTTCGGTTTTTGCCCTGGGGACCGAACCTCGATTCTCATTCGAGTTTCGCCATGAAAGTCTTGACGGCTTCGGTACACGCCAGGCGGGTACCGGATACTTCTCGGGTGTCGACAGCATTACGGGGGATATCGATTATTCAAGTGAGAATACGGAGCTCGAGACCTCGCTGTCATTTGATTCCCGTCGGGACGGATTCCAGGGTCAAGGCCCATATCTCTCGCTAGACCAGCGGTTCTCGCGCCTCGGCATCGAGGCAAGCCATCGGACGACCAACACCGTATCGTTTTCAGGTGGGGCGCACATTGATCTGGCGGATCGTGTGTTCACCGATCCGGAGAGTCCGGATTCAGAGCAGGCACTCGACGCGTCGGTAGAAGGTCGGGTAGCGATCGGCTCCGATCGGTTTGAGGTCTCAATGAACTCGCAGTATCTCCAGAGTTGGATCGACCGGGATTCAGACGGGCTTATCCTGAACGGTCAGACGGTATCCGGAGGGCTTTCCCTTGACCTGAGCTTCGACAACGGTTTGCTTGTTGACTCGAGCGCGGGTGTCGCGTGGCGGCCCGGAGAACGGCTGGTGGTGCCCTTTTCGCTTGGTGTCAGCGGCTCGGTCAGCGACCGATTGAGTCTTGAGTTGCGTACGGGTCAGAATCCTGCGCACGTGAGTTACGTAGATCTATGGGATTCAGTACAGGCAATCGAGACTCCCCAGACGTCCGTGTGGGGAAACGAATGGTATGGACGTATGGCCGCCACGTGGTTTGTTCGCAGAGACACGACGATCTCCGGCGAGGGTCGGTTCAGATACTGGAGCGATACCTACGATGTTGGTCCGTTCGCCGGTGGTGTACACAGCTTTATTTCTGTGCCCGAGCGAACATCGGTGCAGTCGAGTATTCAGGCTGCATACACACCACGTCCCGAATTCCGGGGAGCTGTCGACCTGGACGTGAATCTTATCAGTGCACGAACAATAGATCCCAGTTTCTCGATCGGGCTTGAAACCGAGCTTTTGACGCCCGACGGTCTTTCGGGAATGCTCGTTCGCATGGATACTGCGTTTTTTCTCGAGGAGACCCAGGATGTCACCCCGGTCATGCCCGAACTCGATATATCAGGTTTCTATTCGCTTACCGATATTGTTCAAGTGTCGCTTGGTATACGGGATGTCCTCGATCTTGTGGACCGGGACACCCCGCGCTTTCTGTATCGTTCGGCAGACCCTGGATTTCCGCTGATCGAGCCTGGTTTTCGCGCAACACTGTCCGCACAGCTGTCCTTATAGTACGTTCAAACGCAGAGGAGTAGTGAATGTTTCAGTTAATCGAACAGGGCGGGATCATCATGATCGTGATCCTGATCCTCAGTGTCATCGCCGTTGCCATTATTGTCGAGCGGCTTCTGTTTTTTCGAAAGATTCAGACCGATGAAGAAAAGCTGATAAGTCGACTCAAGCGCACACTGGAAAAATTCCATTATGAGGAGGCTCTCAGTATCTGCGAGAGCAATCCTGCTCCGATAACCAACCTTATGCGTGTTGGTATCGAGCATCGCCACTACGCTGAAGAGACGATCAAGGCAACTATAACGGACGCAGCAAGTCTTGAAGTCCCCAGAATGGAGCGCTACCTCAGTTTCCTGGGCACTATAGCGCACATTTCACCACTGCTGGGGCTGCTCGGTACCGTTACCGGTAATATACAGGCATTCGGTGTACTTGGTGATTTTGGCGCCGTCAGCGACCCCTCCCTGCTCGCGCGCGGTATAAGCGAAGCGCTCCTGACCACTGCCGCGGGTATTATCGTCAGTATTCCGGCGATCGTTTTCTACAATTATCTCGTGAACCGCGTGAATCACTCGATCATACGCCTCGAGAATCGAGTCAGCGAGCTTGTAATGCTGTTAAAGGGCCCACAGAATGTTCAGGCATCCAGGGCAGATGCAGCGCCGACAGACCCGTCGGCCGGGATGCGATCCCGACCTGAAGATGTTTCGTTTCCGAGTATCTGAGGAGACATCGCCCTATGAGATTCAGACGTCGATTACAACCAAGTGCGCGACCAGACCTCGTCCCGATGATAGACGTCGTGTTTCAGCTTGTCGTTTTTTTTATGGTCTCAAGCACCTTTGTCGTTACGCCTGGTCTTAACCTTGACCTGCCGACGGCCGACGCGTCGGAACCGGTAGCCATGACAAACGTGGTGGTAAGCGTCGTTGCTGAAGACGAAATTTACCTCAATCGCGAACGTATGACACTCGAACAACTCGACGGTGAGATCCGCAATCTCGTGGCCGAGGAGCAGATTTCAAGTGTGGTAATTGAAGGTGACAGCAGCTCCCGATACGACCTTATGATCAACGTGCTCGACATACTCCGGTCTAACGGACTGCGTGCGGCTTCACTTCGCACCCGGGAGCCCGACTGACACACATGCGGTTCAACGACGACGCGAAACGACTTACCTACGGCGTTATTGCCACCCTGATTGTTCATAGCGTATTGTTTGTCCTGCTCGGATACGCCGACTTTTCCCGGGCGACTCCTGTTACCCCGATCAGCATCGATCTTTCACAGCCGTCGGAGGAACTCGTAGAACGACCCGATCCCGAACCCGAACCCGCCGAGGAACCCGCCGAGCCTGAACGCGAACTCGAGCGCGATGTAGAAGAAGAGGTCAACACCGAGCTCGACCCGGAACCAACCGAGGCCGTAGAGGAGCAAGGATCAAACGAAGCCCAACCCCCGGCCGCCACGGGTCCGGACGATACTTCTCCCGAGCCCGAGGTTCCGCGGGAGCGCGAACCGAGCGCCGACGCTTTTTCCGATAGCCTGGAACCCGCTGAAGGGGTCGATCGGGAGAGCCTGCGACGAAGCCGGCCTGTAAGTCCCGTTCCTGAGCCGGACGGACAGTTTCTCGCGGAAGAAGAAGCCCGCCGTGAAGCGGCTCTTGAGTTTGTTCGCCGCATCGATGAGCAGCAGGAAGCAATAAACGAGGAACTTTCACAGGTCGACGACACAGACCCCGGCAGTCCGGGTAATGACGGCGAGAACGACGAAATCGTAGAGATTCGATCGCGCATAACCGAAATAACCGGCACTGCGGACGACGGTGCATCAGACGGACTCGAAGGCGAGAGCGAAGGTCAGCGCGAGAGCGAAGCCTCGGATGTCGGGGAAGGCGACGATATAGAGTGGGGGGACGGAGATGCTCGCAGACGAATTGTCGGCGACGAAATAGCGTTTACATCCAGTGATCTACGGCTCGAGCGGGGAACCCTGTACCTCCAGATCTCCTTCCGCGTGAGTGAACAGGGTATAGTGCAGCCAGGGTCCGTTGATATAGAGGCGGGAGAGGCCATTCTAACCCTGGAAGCTCGCAACCGTTTACGCGAGACGCTTCAGAGCTGGCGCTTCACGGCGAGCCCGGATTCACCGAGCGTTCGCGGCGTTTTACGCCTCGAGTTACGGCTTCGTTAGATCTCCAATGCGCTGTATCGCAGGAAGGCTCCTGCTGAAAAGTGAAACGTATCGGTCAGGGTCGTTCCGGCAAGACCGTCTGTCCCGATCAGAAACAGATCGGCGTCGAAATTCAACCCAACCGTGAAGCGCTCACTCAGCACGATCGAAACACCGGCACCTCCCTCAAGACCCATGAGCGAGTCGGTATCCCCGGCAGCGAGAGACTCGGACCGCCAGGCCATGAGCATTTCAAGGCCATAGGGAACGCCAGCCTTGAACACGTCGATCTCGGCACCGTAGCGGGCAGCCGTTCGCTCGACAGGATCGTCCGCATCGCTGGTTGCTTGTCGGTTCTCGTAGAAAAAGGTAACGAGCGCGTTACGCACGCCCATACCACCACGCAGATCTACGAGGCCGTACTGGAATCCATTTCTTCCCAGACTCTCAATGAGTTCCGCCTGTAAAAACGACATATCGCCAATGTTCGTCCGAAGCATCGCAGTAAAGCCCGGAACCGCGGGCGATGTCAGGCTGTTCAGGATCCCGAAGGCAGAACCGACGCCAAACTCGAAGATGTCTTCTGACACGTGGATCCGCGCGAGAAGTGTATTTCCGGTTATTGTATGACGCTCACCCTGCACCACGAGTGCAAACTGCTCGGAGAGAACGCTTTGGAAGCTGGTATCAAGTTCGACATTCCATCCGGCTTCTACAGCGGACCCGGGCACGTGATCGAGACCGAACACGTCGCGGGTTACGCGAAGCGACGTGTCAAGCTCAAAGGCATGTACTCCCCCGGGATAAAACGTCATTGACAGAAAAAAACATGTAATTGCTATAAATCGTTTCATTCGATTCCCTTTCGAGTGTCCTGAACCTAAAACCTTGTTCGTACGCCCAGGTATCCTTCGACAAGTTCGTCGAGCTGGAAGGGGAACGGCCGCAGGACGGTTCGAAAGTCCCAGGATACTGTGCCGCTGTTCAGGCGAAGGTACGGACCGGTTGTAATTTCGAACTGATCAGTAGATTGCGGTCTGATAGACACGCGGGATTCTACTCCTCCCGACAGTCCATCGCGTACCGGGTCTCCAATTCGAATATTCAGGTTTGTATCGATGGTGCCGCGTTCGGGGTTTTCGATCTGATCATATAACCCGGGATGCCAGAAGAACGTGAGTGCCAGCCCGGCGTTACCAAGATGTACCCTTGGTTCGAACAGAAAAAACAGGTCGTCCAGTCCAAAATCGGCGCTCGACCCGGGTTCATAGCCGGGTACGCCAATCTGGGCCAGGAGTGCATCACCCTGCGGCGTGGAGAAATTCGCGAGCATACCCCCGCGATAGCGCCCAAGACTACCGGCCGGGTAGGTTGCGCCGGCAAAGGCTTCAAGCTGTACCCCGTCAAAGTTCAAAAGAACGGCGACGTCGTTCGAAAACACCCCGGGAGCGAAGCGGTCGTCCTGATACGCGTAGACAGACAGCTCGGTCCGGCGCCACTGCTCACCCGATGCGACGCGGATACCCGTGCCGGATACGCCGTACAGCCCTTCGTACTCCGGCCCGTCGGGGAAAAAAAGATATCCGCGGAAGTCAGTTGCTACCGGTCCGCTTCCAAATGCTTCAGGAAACCGCAACCCCGAGGCGAGTCGGTCACTCTCACCAATAAAATACGTGAAGGAGAATCCGCTTCCGAAAAGCTCCTCGATGGTTACCGCGGCCCGTCGAAGGACGGGAGTGATATCCGGATCGGTCTCGAACGACGTGGACCTGATTCCTAACAGAACCTCCGACCCGGTCAGAAACCCGCTTTGCAACTGCAGGCCTATGTCTCCTGTTGTTTCCAGCTGAAACGTACCCGAGTCCGCAAACCCTCGTGTGACGAACTGAAATGGTCGCACGTCCAGGTCGGTTGCGTACGTGATCGTTACCGAATAGAACGCAACAAACAGAGATGTCACAAGTATTCGGGTGGCCTTGGGCCATGGTCGCATGTGAAACTCCTTCCTGATGTCAAATTTATTCACCACATCATTATTATCGTACATTTTGAGCAAGCTTGCATGGGGGTATGTCGAAAAGTTGTAAAGCTTGACTAACAGTGCATTATGGCTAAGATTGTAGCCATTATATGAGCGATTTTCTGGATCCCGCGAATCAAGAGCTTCTTCAGGATTTCTTCGTGGAAGCGGAGTTGCAGGTTGAACTTCTGGAACAGAATATCCTGGTCCTGGAGAAAGACAGTCGCAACGCTGATGCCATAGACGAAATTTTCAGAGCTGCCCACACGTTAAAAGGTGCATCAGCCACGGTTCAGATGGACGAACTGACTCAGTTTACACACCTCGTGGAAGACGTCTTTGACAGCATTCGGGAGGGCAAGTCCTCGGTTGACGAACGACTCGTCGACGTACTTCTGGACTCAGTTGACATTATTAAAGCCATGCTCGAAGCACGCTCTGAAGGTTCGGTGTACGACGGTGATGTAAGCGAACTGAAGAACGGACTCAGGGCGGTTCTCGACGGCAGTAGTACATCGCCGGCGAAGCCCGACGCGCCGGCCGTCGCGGAAGGGACGCCTGCCGTAAAGCCGGGGACAGAATCATCCGAACCGGGTTTAAGCGAGTACGAGGTGCTCGAGCTCAAGGAAGCCGCCGGTTCAGGAACCAACGTGTATCAGGTGCGCGTCCTGTTCAATGAAGACAACCCTATGAACACCGTCGGCGGGATACAGGTGTTTGCGGCGCTTAAATCCACTGGGGAGGTCCTGAAAACCGACCCCGACTTCGAGTCACTGTACGACGATGTATACCATCCGGAGGTGCGCTACTATCTCGCGTCCGACATTGACGCTGAGACCATCACTACAAAGGCGTCAATTCACGATGTCACGACTGACGTTCAGGTTTCGCCTGTAGAAGTGCAAACGGAACAGTCCCAGGCAGGCAGCACGGACACCGATCAGCCCCCACCGGTTCACGAGACGCCGCGTCAGGCTGTGCCGGCCGAATCGACGCCCGCGGAAACAGTCACCGTTGATTCATCGTCCGACGAGGATTCGTCGGAATCGGGAGCTGTAGAAGCGGTCAAACGCGGAGGGGGGAGCAGCTCCGTCCTGAGGGTAGATTCCCGGCGCATTGATAATCTTCTGAATCTTGTCAGCGAAACGGTGATTGTAAAGGCCGGTTTCAACCAGCTGGTCAACGAGTTTTCCGACAGTATACAGTCCATACAGACAACCGAATCGGAATACCGCGATTCGCTTAAGGACCTGTTCGATTCGCTTCCACAATATCTCGAACAGATTCGGGGTGGGGTGGCAGTAAAAGATGTGAAACGCACCATCAACGAACGGTTCGGTTCGCTGTTTGATATTTTTGATGGTTTTGACAACGACCTGAAGGCACATGTAACGAAATTTCGCGCCGGCAGCCAGAACCTGGCGCGAATATCCGGTGAGCTTCAGCAGGGCGTCATGCGGATACGTATGGTGCCGATTTCGAATATTTTTTCCAGATTCCCCCGGCTTGTTCGAGATCTGTCCCGATCGCTCGACAAGAAGATCAATCTTGTCATCGAAGGCGAAGATACCGAGCTCGACAAAAGCGTTATCGAAGACCTCCTTGATCCGTTGATTCACTGTGTTCGCAATTCGCTTGATCACGGAATAGAATCTCCTGCCGAACGCCTCGAAGGTGGAAAGCCGGAAACCGGTACTCTGACCCTCAGAGCCAGCAATGAGGGCAACATGATACTCATAGAGGTATCGGACGACGGGAAGGGTATAGACGTAGAAAAGGTGAAGGCCCGGGCGATAGACCGCGGTGTGATTCATCCGACCAAGCAGTTGACCGACGTCGAAGCCTTCAATCTGATATTTGAGCCCGGATTTTCGACCGCCGCGAAAGTCACCGATATTTCCGGTCGTGGAGTTGGCCTCGACGTGGTGCGAAAACAGATAGAAAAGCTTAACGGAACCGTTTCGGTGTGGAGCGAACCGGGACTGGGTTCACGGTTTACGATCAAGATTCCGCTCACGCTTGCCATAATACAGGGGCTGCTGGTACGAGTCGGCAAAGAAATGTACGCAATACCTATTACGAGTGTTGTCGATAGCCATCGTATACGACCGAGCGACATAAAATTTATCGATAATCACGAAGTTTTTAACGTGCGCGAAGACGTCGTGAGTCTGTTGAGACTCAATCGGCTCTTTCGGGTTTCCACAGATGAAAACCGCGATTATTATTTTGTCGTGGTCGTGGGCAGCGGCGAGAAGCGAATGGGTCTGATCGTCGACGAACTGATCGGCGAAGAAGACGTGGTCATTAAACCTCTTCGGGACCATTACACCAATGTTCCGGGAATCGCGGGCGCGAATATAACCGGAGACGGTACCGTAAGTCTGATAATTGACGTCGCACAGCTGCTGGAACTCGGGCTGAAACAGGAACGCGAGCACCGGGAAAGGCGGGAAACGACGATACGACAAAGGACTGGTGGAGCTCGATAAAATGCAAACGAACACCGAACGCTCCGTAACATCGATCGCCGAGCGAAGAGCATTAAACGGTACGGTCGGCAGGCGTTCCGACAGACGCGACGAGAACGACTACATCGATTTTAAAATGGTAACCTTTTCGCTTGGCGGAAAAGACTACGGCATTGATATCATGAAAGTGAAGGAAATCGCCAAGTTCAGGACGTTTACCTACGTCCCAAACACCCCGGAGTACGTTCGAGGCGTCTATAATCTCCGCGGCGACATAATATCCATAATTGATCTCCGGATCATGTTTAATCTTGCATTTGACGAGCTTTCCGAGGGAAGCCCGCACGACGGGCTCATTATTCGTCTTGAAGAAAACATGCTCGGGATTATCGTGGACAGTATTGCACGGGTCGTCGGTATTTCGCGCAGCAGCATACAGCCACCGCATCCGATTTTTGCGGATATAAATCTCAAGTACATCGAAGGTGTGGTAGAACACAACGATCGCCTCTACATCATACTCGACGTCGAACGTATTTTTGCACGCGACGGCGGAAAATCTGCAGAATCAGCAGCGCCGGACGCGCTATACCAGACACCCTCTCGCGAAGTAGAAGACGCTCGCGATCAGCAATCGCCGAAAAAGACGCAATCGGAGTATCGCGAAGACGTTTCTGACGACGTGAATCAGTCGGTCAGTTTCGAGTTTGTAAGAGATACCCTCGCGACGTTTGCGGGTTTTCACGTAAGTCCAGTGAACTCGGATTGGGTTGGACAACACTTCCACGAGTGGACAAAAGAACGCGAAAGCGAGAAAAAGAGCATTCAGTTCGAATCAAGCGATGACGCCCAGCGTTTTCTCGAACCATTTTACTCCCGGGATACCGGCAGATTCTGGTCGTCTGCCTACGTAAATACCATTCGCACGCTTCTGCCGTCGTCGGACCCGGGGAGCTTCTATGTGTGGAACGCCGGTTGCGGGAGCGGATACGAAACCTACAGTATTACAGCTGTACTCGCGTCGCGCTTCCCGGAAGCCAGAATCAAGGTCTGGGCGCAGGATAAGGATCTTCTCAAGGTATCGTCGGCACCGAACCTGGTTTTCCCGGAACGTGCTGCACCGGAAGAATTTCGCGATTACGTCGTCAGCGGGACGAACGGCAGTTCGTTCTCCGCGGAAATCAAGGACCGAATTGTGTTCGAGTATCACAACGTGCTGAACACAAACACCCTGCCGGCTGTCGACATCGTCCTGGCACGAGATCTGTTGTCCTTCCTTGATCCTGAAGAACAGCAAACCTTTATCAATCACGCCATAGAGAAGCTCAAACCCGGTGGTCTCATTATTGTCGGTGAACACGAGAAACTTGACCATATCGATCGTTTTTCGCCGGTAGAGGCGGGGATATCCGGGATTTATCAGATCGTCTGAGGTTAATACAGGAAGGATAATAGTCCAATGAGAGTAGAATACATAAATCCATTCGTCGAGTCCGCCTACAGTGTCATACAGGAGGTCCTGGGTGTAGAAGTCCGGAGGGGAGATCTCTATTTGAAATCAACCTCCATGCCGGTCCTCGGTGTCGCGGCCATTGTCGGTCTCGCCGGGGACGTGGAGGGGCGCGTCCTGTTTGACATGTCGAGGGAAACCGCGATACAGATCGCCAACGGGATGTTGTCATCCATGGACATGGAACCAATCGACAGTCTGAACGACATGGGACGGGCGACAATTACGGAATTGGCGAATATGATTACAGGGCAGGCCGTGACGAAGCTTCATGACCTCGGTTTTACGTTCGATCTGACACCTCCGGCCATTTTTACCGGCGATAACATGGAGGTAAGCGATCCCGGAGTGGAAGCGCTCATTGTACCAATGGACGTGCCTCAGGGCCGGGTGGAAGTGAACGTTGCAATTCGGGAACGGGCTTAGGGAGCAGAACAGCATGAAGGCAAAGCAGGATTTTCCGACGATTAATGAGCGGAAAGCAGAAGGTACTCGCGAGGACGGATCGGCGTACCGTGTACTGGTTGTCGATGACTCGATGTTTGTGACGAAACAGATCAGTCAGATACTGACCTCCGAAGGTTTCGAAGTAGCCGGCACGGCGGGAGACGGGCAGGAAGGTCTGGACAAGTATAAAGAGCTGTATCCAAACGTGGACCTGGTAACCATGGACATCACCATGCCGAAAATGGACGGTGTTACCGCGCTCGAGAAGATTATAGAGTTCGACAGTAACGCGAAAATCGTTATGATCAGCGCTCTCGGCAAGCAGGACCTCGTAAAAAAAGCGTTGCTGCTGGGCGCCAAGAACTACATAGTAAAGCCGCTTGATCGGAAGAAGGTGCTGGAACGCATCCTCGCGTGTTTACGCGAGTAAGTGGTTCAAACCGAAGACCTGAAACGTATTGACGGAACGGGAACTTTCCCGTATTGTTCCGTTTCTATCGGGCGCTTAGCTCAGTTGGTTAGAGTGCTTGCTTGACATGCAAGAGGTCGGCGGTTCAAATCCGCCAGTGCCCATATCTTTTTACTGCTCTGCTTCGTCCGCCATGAAGCGAGTAAGTTCATCCGCCTGGCTGTTTAACACGGCTTTGGACGTCAACGACCGCATTCGGTTTATATCTTGCCGGGCTTCCCGAAACAAACCCATCTCGACATACAGTCGTGCCCGGTCTAGGTACACCCGGGCGTGGGATTCCAGGCGCTCGATTGCGGCATCGAAGCCGACCAAAGACGTCTCGATATTGCCGTTGCGCTGCTCAAGAAGCGCGAGCAGGTGAAGCACGTCAATATTCTCGGGATGGCTACGCAGGAGCGTTTCGAGCGTATTCCGTGCCACTTCATATTCACCCGTACGAAGCGCAAGCCTCGCGTACCAAACTCCGGCCGGACCGTACAGCGGTTCGTGTTCGGCGACTTTGCGAACACGCTCATACGCGTCTTCAAAACGTGTGGCTTCCGTATCCGCGTATACGACGTCCATTTCATCGAGCAGGGCCGCATCAGGTGCCCTGCTTCGGCAGGAGAAAATAAGCGCCGTCGGGAGCACAAGTGTTGCAAGGCCAATCGCAGGCATTCGTGGTCTCATACCACGATATACGTGCCGAAACAGCAGTTTGATTGCCCCGATGTTCAACCGGCGAGAAAGCGCGCGTAATTTTCCCGGGCGCGTTTGATATCCTGGTCGAGCGCCATCTCTGTATTAATCCATTCTATGAGTGCCGCATAGTTTGCACTCTGGGCGTCCGGAGCCAGATACCCGCTGACGATCTGAATAACATTAAAGTCGTTACGAAGCTGAAAAGACAGCGTCGGGTCGTAGATTCGACCGCGAATTACTTCCATGACATAGTCGTATACGTTCAACCGATCCGACCATGATTCGTAGCCTGGGAGTCGCGCGCCCGCGCGGATTCGCAGCAGACCCAGTTTACTGCAGAGCACGCGTCGAGCCGAGTAGAGCAGTCGCCCGATACCCTGTCCACGCGCGTCCGGATGTACGAATACTTCCGCTCCATAGAGCGTACGGCCCGCGGGATCGTGGTTGGTGAACATCCCCTTATCGGTAAAATCCTCGTAATCGTCGGTGATTTCGTAATCGTCCCACGTGACGATGAGACTCATAGCGGCCCCGAGAAGCCTTCCCGTGTTGGCATCTACCGCGACAATCTGACCTTCCGGGAAGATCGACTGGTGCGATTCGAGTTCCCGGTACGTCCACGCAAGAGACGGTGGGTACACACGATGCGAAACTTCAACGATTGCGTCATGGTCCGACGGCAGTGCTGTTCTGACTCGAACAGGCTGACTACCGCTCGACAAATCCAGAAACAAATCACTCGCGTTACTCATGTGCTATCTACTGCAGAGAGCATACTTCGGTATTACGAACCAGCGAACGCGTGTGCCGGGCGTCGACAAGCGGAAGGACCGTGCCGAAAGTTCTGCTCTGTGCGATGGTCTCGAGGTCAAGTTCTCCGACGGCGATCATGTCCTGGTTCAAGACTCCTTCGGTTAGAATACCGTCGCGTGCGAAAGGGTAGTCACAGGGTGTCAGTACGGCCGCTGTGCCATAGTTCAACGAAACGTCGGGAACCCACGGAAGACCCCCGACTGTGGGCGAATGAATGACATAGAGCTGATTCTCAATTGCGCGAGCGTGCGCACAGTAGCGAACTCGCAGAAATCCGTGCCGATCGTCCGTGCTGCTTGGAACACAGAGGATATCGACGTCGTAGTCAGCTATCGCCCGGACGAGTTCCGGAAACTCCACGTCGTAACAGATTGCAACCGCGATACGTCCGAAGTCTGTCTCGAATACCCTGATTTCATTTCGCTCGGAGACGTTCCAGTCCTCACGTTCAAAGCGCGTCATGTGAAGCTTACCCTGTACTCCAATTTTGCCGTGCGGGGAAAAAACGTAGGCATCGTTTCTTACAAGGTCGTCGTCGTCAACCGTGGGAATCGTACCCGCCACTATGTACATCGCGTGTTTGCGTGAGAGTTCGTCGAAGAGATCGAGGAAACGGGGCAAATGGTAGGCGACGCCCCGCACAAGCTCGGATACAGGCCGGTGCGGGTCGTCGAGCGAAGCGAGTTGCAGGGTAAAATACTCGGGAAGCACGAAGAGCTTTGACTCATACCCTGCCGCCGTCGCGACGACCGACCGTACCTGATCGACAAACTCATCAAACCCCTGAATAGGCCGGATGTAGTACTGAGACGCTGCTACCCTCAGACGACCGGGGTGAGTGTTGTTCATTCCTCGATGGTAGCAGAAACTAGCTCGTTACGGCACCCATACTCGCGGAGCTTACAAGCTTCGCAAATTTTGCAAGTACTCCCCGGGTATATCCGTGGTCTTTCGGCTTCCATCCCACCCGGCGCTTCTCGAGTTCTTCATGTGTCAGGGCTACGGAGAGCTCTTTCGTGTGGCTGTTAATCGTTATCTGATCCCCGTCTTCGAGAAGGGCTATGGGACCACCTTCCTGGGCCTCAGGCGAAACGTGTCCAACAACCATACCATGACTTCCGCCACTGAACCGCCCGTCGGTAATGAGTGCGACATCGTTGAGGAGTCCCGCTCCTGCTATGGCGCTCGTAGGAGCAAGCATCTCCCTCATACCCGGACCACCCTTGGGACCTTCGTACCGTATAACGACAACGTCTCCGGCTTTGATCGATCCGGAAATAATGGCCTTCATCGCGTGCTGCTCGTTCTCGAACACGCGTGCCGGACCGGTGTGGACAACCTCCTGCAATCCGCAGGTTTTCAGCACGCCTCCGTCCGGAGCCAGATTGCCTTTGAGAATAACGATGGGGCCCTGTGACTTTACCGGCGCGTCAAAGCCATGAACAACATCCTGACCGTCGAGTTTTATCTCTACATCCCGGAGATTTTCTGCAACCGTTTTACCTGTTACCGTCAAACAGTCACCATGCAGAAGGCCCTGCTCGAGCAGCATCTTCATGACCATTTCCAGGCCTCCAACTTCGTAGAGGTCTTCCATGACGTAGGTCCCCGCCGGTTTCATGTCGCATATAATCGGTGTCGAATCACTGAAAGGGTTGAAATCATCAATATTCAGATCAACGTCCACCTCGTGGGCAAGCGCGAGGATGTGTAATACTGCGTTTGTGCTGCCCCCCAGCGCCATGACGGTGCGGATGGCGTTCTCGAAGGCTTTTCGTGTCATGATATCACGCGGGCGAATATCCTGTTTAATCAGCTCGTAAAGGGTTCGTGCACTCCGTTCCATGACTTCAGGCCGTCTCGCATCATCTGCCGGAACCGATGCGTTGCCGGGTACGCTCATTCCGAGAGCCTCGACCGCACTGGCCATAGTGTTCGCCGTGTACATGCCTCCACACGCCCCGGGACCGGGGCATGCAGCACACTCGACCGCGTGGCGTTCCGCTTCGGTCATGGTTCCCGCGCTTACCGCCCCGACAGCTTCGAATGCACTCACGATGTCCACACGCTTCCCGTGCAGTCTGCCGCTCCGAATCGTCCCTCCGTAGACAAACAGACCGGGTACGTTCATTCGCGCGATTCCCATAAGCGTGCCGGGTATGGTCTTGTCGCAGCCACCGATACCAAGGAGTGCATCAAGCTGATGTCCTCGTGCTACGAGTTCGATAACATCGGCGATCGTGTCGCGACTGACGAGACTGGCTTTCATGCCCTCGTGGCCCATAGCCTCGCCGTCGGTCACCACGAATGTGTTGAACCCGACCGGTTTCGCCCCTGCCTGTTCGAGAGGCGGCCGACACATGTCGGCGAGCTCGCGGAGATGAATGTTACATGGACTCACGTCTCCCCATGCGCTCGCCACCCCGACTATTGGCTTCGAGAAATCTTCGTCGGTAAAACCGACGGCACGAAGCATCGCACGATTTGCCGTGCGCTCGAGGCCCTCGGTCATTGCTCTGCTGTTTCTGTTCAGTTTTTTATCGGTCGCCATGTTCAATAGTTCTCCTCAGTTTCAGATGCATCGCTGTCACATCGCTTTGTAATCAATACCCCGACACGTACGGGAGTCGAGCGGCGACCTTATCTATTTCCTCTGCCTTGTCGAGAAGAACGGACGTGGAATCCCAGGTCCCCTGTGAAAGGCTGTTGCGATATGCCGGAGGTATGTAACCCTCAAACGTTCGGCGACCGATCTGGACAACCTGCTCGGGAACAAGAAGCCGGATCTCCCGGGACGGGTCTTCTTCAACAATTCTCAGTACTTCTTCCACAGCTTCATGAGACAGCTCGATTGCGGGAATACCCATTGCGACACAGTTGCCGGCGAAAATTTCAGCGTAACTCTCGCCGATTATGGCCTTGATACCCCACTTCGCAAGTGCCTGCGGTGCGTGCTCGCGCGACGACCCGCATCCGAAGTTGGAGTTAACTACGAGAATTGAAGCTCCCTCGTACCGCTCATCGTTGAACGGATGATCCTTTCTGTTCCCCTTATCGTCGTAGCGCACGTCGAAGAACGCGTACTCTCCGAGTCCATCGAAGGTGACGCACTTCATAAAACGCGCGGGAATGATCTGATCTGTGTCTATGTCGTTTCCCCGGATGGGAATTCCACGACCTTCAACTTTGAAAACCGGATCCGACATCTTCTGCACCCCCCATTAAGTCTGTTATGCGTGAACCGTTTCGCCGACATGCTGCTTCATTTCGCGCACGTCGGTAACCTTTCCGGTAATGGCGGCTGCCGCGACCATTGCAGGGCTCATAAGCAGCGTCCGCCCGCCGGGTGCTCCCTGACGACCGATAAAGTTTCGGTTGCTTGAGCTTGCGCAGATTTCCCGCCCCTGGAGCTTGTCGGGATTCATGCCGAGGCACATACTGCAGCCGGCACCACGCCACTCAAAACCGGCGTCCTCAAATATCTTCATGAGACCTTCTTCGCGTGCCTGACGGGCGATCTGCATACTGCCGGGTACGACGAAGGCTTTGATTCCGGACTTGACTTTATGTCCCTTCACAAGAGCTGCCGCTTCGCGCAGGTCTGAAATTCGCGAATTGGTACAGCTGCCAAGAAAGGCAACGTCAATTTCCGTGCCCTTTATGGCTTGGCCCTCTTCGAACTCCATGTGACCGTACGCCTTTTTCGCGACTTCCTGTTGTTCGGGAGGAAGATCCGAGATTGCCGGCATGTGATCGTCTATTCCTATCGCCTGCCCGGGGTTTATACCCCACGTGACCATAGGTCCAAGCGTGTCTGCGTCGAGGGTGTAGACATCGTCATAATGTGCATCCCGATCGCTTGCGATACTGTTCCAGAACGCTACGGCCTGATCAAAGTCGTCACCCTGGGGCGCGTATTGACGACCCCGAATGTAGTCGTAGGTTGTCTGATCCGGGTTCACGTAACCGACGCGTGCACCTCCCTCGATGCTCATGTTGCAGATCGTCATACGGCCTTCCATAGAGAGTTGCTCGATCGCCGGTCCCGCATATTCATATGCGTATCCAAGCCCGCCCTTTACGCCGAGATCGGCAATAATCTTCAGGACTATGTCTTTCGCGTATACACCCCGGGCGAGGCTGCCGTCGACCTGTATGCGTCGCACCTTTGGCCGGCTTATAGCCATACACTGAGAGGCAAGCACGTCTCGTATCTGACTCGTACCTATTCCGAATCCGATGGCACCGAATGCACCGTGTGTCGATGTATGTGAGTCTCCACACGCAATCGTCATACCGGGCTGGGTCAGCCCGAGTTCCGGACCTATGATGTGAACGATTCCCTGTTTACCGCTTGAAAGATCGAAGAACTCGATTCCGTAGCGCTTTGTGTTTGCCTCAAGAGCCTGCATCATCTGCTCTGCGAGTGAATCGCCGAATGGTCGCGCCTGAGCCTGAGTCGGCACAATGTGATCGACGGTAGCAAACGTGCGGTTTGGGAACCGTACGGTCAAGCCGCGCGATTCAAGCATCTGGAAGGCCTGTGGACTCGTAACTTCGTGGATCAGATGCAGCCCGATGAAAAGCTGATCCTGTCCGCTTTCGAGTGTCCGCACTTTATGAAGATCCCAGACCTTGTCAAATAGATTCCGTCCCATATGGTCTCCTTACGATGTAACCTTTTCTCCCCGGGCCATAATCAGTTTACCGGTGCGTATCATCTCAACAACGCCGTAACTACTCAATACCATCTGTGCGTTATCGAGGCGTTCGGTAGGCCCGGTTATCTGGAACGTGACGGTTGTTTCGCTCAGGTCGAGGGTAACGCAGTCGAGTGCGTGAGCCAGTTGCAGTACCTCCGGGCGCTGCTCGGGCTTGCACTGGACCTTGATTAATGCCAGTTCGCGCTGAATCAGATCCTCGTCGGTGTAATCGGTCGCGTGCACGACATCAACGAGCTTGTTAACCTGTTTTATGATCTGGTCGAGCGTTTTCTTATCGCCACTCACGTCTATGTTCATGACCGAGAAGTCTTCATTACTGCCGGGGCTGACGACAAGGCTGTCAATATTGTATCCGCGCCGGGCGAACGCGAGCGCGACGCGTATCAGTACACCGGGGCGGTTGTTGACCAGAAGACTGATAGTGTGACCTTTCACCTGATCCGATTCGTTTGTCTCACCGGATTTCTGGCGACGCTGGGCGCGCTCAAGCATACGCCCCTGCGCCAGCCTGTCCTCAAATGTGCTGGCACCGCGAGCTGCCTTGCTGTCGGTCGCTGCTGTGTTTGCTATTGTACTGCTCATGTTTCTACCTCTGCTCCACGGTGTTCGCTGCCTTGCGTCGCTTTGGCGGCTCGGGCTCAAGTATCATATCGGAAAGGCTTGCCCCGGCAGGAATCATCGGAAATACGTTATCTTCCTTTTCAACTTCAACGTCGAGCAAACACGGTCCGTCGTTGTATTCGAGCGTCTGACGAACCATGCGACGTACGTCGGCGCTCCGTTTTACCCTGAACGCTTTGATACCATAGCTTTCAGCAAGCTTTACAAAATCGGGATTCCCCTCCATGTCCACACCGCTGAGGCGGTTTTCGTAAAACAGGTTCTGCCACTGCCTGACCATGCCGAGGTAGTGGTTGTTAATGACGATGATCTTTATGGGGAGTTTGTTGCTCACTGCGGTAGCAAGTTCGCACAGCGTCATCTGGAAACCGCCGTCGCCTACGAAGGCCACAACCTGACGGTCGGGATGTGCGAACTGAGCACCTATTGCCGCCGGCAGACCATAACCCATAGTACCCGCTCCCCCGGAACTAAGCCATTGAAAGCGGTGATCGCAGAGATAGTACTGGGCGGCCCACATCTGATGCTGTCCCACGTCGGTGGAGACGATTGCCTTGCCTTCGGTCTGCTCGAACACTTCCTGTATCACGTGCTGAGCCTTCAACTTGCCGCCCTTCTGGAACTTCATCGGGAACTGTTTTTTCCACTTGGCGATCTGCGCGAGCCATGCGGTGGTATCGCCGCGCTTGACGATTGACGCGAGCGTCTCGACCACCTGCCGTGCGTCTCCGTGAATCGTGCACTCCATGGGCAGGGTCTTGTTGAACTCCGCTTCATCCACATCGATATGGATCTTCAGTGCATCGGGGCAGAAAGTCTCGTAGCGACCGACAATTCGGTCGTCCCAGCGGGAGCCGATACTCATAATGAGATCGCATTCCTGAACCGCGTAGTTCGCGTACGCCGTTCCATGCATTCCGAGCCATCCAAGACTCAGTTCGTGTGTTTCCGGGAAACAGCCCTTTCCAAGAAGGGTGTTGGTTACCGGCGCACGGAGCTTTTCCGCGAGGTGTGTCACGGCTTTTTCCGCTCCGCTGATTACAGCGCCATGCCCGACGAGCAGAATCGGTTTTTTTGCTGCCGACAGAAGCTCCGCTGCGTATTCGATATCCGCCATATTCCCACCACCTGGAATCGAATAACCCGGGAGTTGCAGCGGTTCATTGAAATCCGGTTCGATGGTCGCTGCAGCGACATCTTTCGGAACGTCCACGAGAACGGGACCGGGACGACCCGTACGCGAAAGATAGAACGCCTCACGTACGACACGTGGAAGGTCGCTCGGTTCCTTGACCAGGTAACTGTGTTTCACAATGGGATAGCTTATGCCGGACATGTCAGCTTCCTGGAATGCATCAAGCCCCAGGTTATTGCGGGTTTGCTGGCCGCAAATCACGACCATGGGTACCGAGTCCATTTGGGCGGTCAGTATGCCCGTTACGGTATTGGTCGCACCGGGACCGCTGGTAACGAGGCACACAGCCGGTTTGCCGGTTGCCCGAGCGTATCCGTCAGCCATGTGAGCCGCTCCCTGCTCGTGACGTACAAGTATGAGCTTCACGGGTGAGTCAACAAGCGCGTCGAAAATAGGTATCGCGGCCCCACCGGGTAAACCGAAGATAAATTCAACGCCTTCTTGTTGAATTATATCGACTATAGCTTCTGCGCCAGTTCGTTTTGTGCCTGCCATGCAGTTTCTCCTTTAGACAACCGTAACGTTATTGTGTAAAAGTGACAGTGTCAATATATCATCTGAAACATATGCGTTATTTTTCGTAACGAAAAGCCATATTATGGATTTAGCAAGGTATATATGGCATATCCTTCGCTATTCCAATTCAAAATACTCTTTAAGGTGTAGTGTACAACAAATTTTAAACGGTTACAGGATGTAAAATTGCCTAAATTATCGGTTCTGCGGTGTAAAAAGACAGACACCGAGGATGGCTTATCTGTTTACGGCAAGTTATAAAACTCATTCAGTCTTTCCGGTAAGAGTATGCTGTATTGGTAGACGATGATATATTACGAAAAAATCGGTTTGACAGGAATGAACCAGGGTTCAGGGGCGGATACGCAGTGAATAAGAGGATAAGTGTTATTGGCGGAGGGCTCGGAGGACTTACAACCGCATGCTATCTGGCGCAGCAGGGGCATTCAGTTGCACTCTATGAAAAGAACGACGGGCTCGGCGGTCGGGCTCGAGTCTGGGAGCACGAAGGCTTCAGTTTCGACCTGGGTCCGTCATGGTATCTGATGCCGGAAGTTTTCGAGCAGTTTTTCACGGATCTTGGGAGGAAGCGGGAAGACTATTATGCGCTTCGTAGACTCGACCCATACTACCGTGTCTTTTTCTCCGATACCGAGTCTGTCGATATTACACCTGACCTTGATAGAACCAGACAGGTATTCGAGAGTTTTGAGAAAGGAGGTGCCGCAGCGCTGGACCGGTACCTCGACCAGGCTGAGTACAAGTACCGGATCGCTATGGACGAGTTTCTGTACCGGGAATATCGCTCTTTGCGGGATTTCATGAACCGACGGCTCATGATCGAAGGAACAAAAATCGGGGTGTTTCGCAAGTTGGACTCCTTCGTAGGGTCGTATTTCAAGGACCACCGCTCAAAAAAGCTGCTCGAATACGCGATGGTTTTTCTCGGAACAAGTCCGACAAACGCCCCGGCGCTGTACTCAATAATGTCGCACGTGGACTTGAAGCTCGGGGTCTGGTTTCCGGAGGGGGGGATGATATCGCTGGTCCGCGGTGTCACGAAGCTGGCGGAGGAGCTTGGCGTTGAGATTCACACCAGCGCACCGGTGGAACGAATTAACGCGGTCAACGGCGTGGCAACAGGTATTACCGTCGGCGGCGGTCAGATTCCGTCGGACGTTGTCGTCGTTAACGCGGATTACGCACATGCCGAGCTCACGCTCCTGGACGAAACGCACCGAACGTATCACAGGAAGTACTGGGATAAACGAGTTCTGGCACCTTCCTTCTTTGTCGTTTATCTTGGTCTGAACAAAAAGCTCAGGTCGGTCGTACATCACAATCTTTACTTCGACCGAAACTGGTTCGAGCATTTCGATTGCATTTTCAAGGTTCCGTCGTGGCCCGAGAATCCATCGTATTACGTAAGTGTGGCGAGCTACGACGACCCGGCGGTCGCACCCGATGGAAAGGAAAACGTCTTCTTTCTCGTTCCGGTTGCTGCCGGGCTCGACGATAACGACGAATTTCGGGAACGGTATGCTGAAAAGATTATCGAACACTTTGAAAGTATCACCGGTGAATCCTTTCGAGACGCGATCGAGATTCGTCGTCTATACTCGCAAAAAGATTTTGCAGCCGATTACAACGCCTTTGAGGGTACGGCACTCGGTCTGGCTCACACGTTTTTTCAAACGGCTGTGTTCCGACCAAGCCACCGAAGCAGGAAAGTCCGCAATCTATTGTACAGTGGGCAGTACACGCACCCGGGTGTCGGCGTGCCTATGACCTTTATCAGTTCACGAGTACTTTCAGATGTGATTGCAAGGGAGTATTCATGAACGTACGGCGACTTCAGAAAAATGTCTTCCGCCAGGGCAGCACAACGTATTTCAATTCCAGCGTGTTTTTTCCACCCGCGGTCAAACGGGATGTATATGCCTTGTATGCGTTCGTTCGTGTCGCCGACAATTTCGTCGACACGGTACCGCAGGATGCAGACGGCTTTTACGGCTTTCGCCGAACATACGAACATGCGCTCATGACGGGCAGTCCCTCGGATGATCCGATCATCGATCCATACATCGAACTGGCCACCAGACGGGACTTCGATCCTGCCTGGACCACAGCTTTTCTTCACTCCATGGAACTCGACCTGACGAAAAAGGTGTACAACACGGTAGAAGAGACGCTGGAATACGTGTACGGTTCAGCAGAGGTCATTGGCCTGTTTATGTCGAAGATTTTACAGCTGCCCGAAGAAGCATTGCCCGCAGCGTGTATGCAGGGCAGGGCAATGCAGTTCATAAACTTTATTCGCGATATAGCGGAAGACGTGACGTTCGGAAGACAATATCTTCCCGCTTCGGAGACAAGTCTTGCTGATCTGTCCGAGACGACAACACGAAAACACCCGGAAGAGTTCAGAAGGTTTCTCGAAAAACAGGTGACACGCTACACCGAGTGGCAAAAGCAGGCTGAGACCGGCTACCGTTTTATCGAGCGACGGTATCTGATCCCCGTTAAAACCGCGTCGGACATGTACAACTGGACCGCTCGGCAGATCGTCAACGATCCATTCATCGTATACAGAAAAAAAGTAAAACCGGCCAGGGCGCGCATATATCGGACGATTTTCGCAAACTCGCTGTTCTCTTGAGCGTCACGGCAGATTGGTACGGAAAGAAAAGTGAAATGATCGATTACCTGATTACACAAAAAGAACGTATACAGAGGTCCTTGAACGACTACCTGCTCGTCGAGGCGAAACATGTGTTCGAACGACATCCCTTTGGCAGGGATGTCGCGGAGCGCCTGTTGGACTTTGCTTCCAGGGGCAAGATGATTCGCGGTGCACTCGTATATTTAGGCGCGGAGCTTTACGGATACCAAGGACCGACCGAACCGGTGACCCGACTGGCTGCCGTCATGGAATTGTTGCAGAGTTTTCTGCTCATACATGACGACATCATGGACGGCGATCTTCTCCGGCGCGGTGTTCCGAGCGTGTTTGCCCAGTACGAACAGCTTGGCACCGAAAAAGCGCTTTCCGGTCCCCGCAGCTTCGGCGAGGCAATGGGTATCTGCGCGGGAGATGTAGCCATTTTTCTTGCGACCGCGTTGGTCGCGCACGATGACGTCCCGGTGCATCTTGAGCGGCCCCTCCTCAGACTCATTTCCACGGAAGTCGCACGGGTCGGTCTCGCCCAGATGAGTGACGTGTACCATGGAGTGTATCCCGGGCAGGTAGACGAACAGGAGATCATTGATCTGTATCGTTTTAAAACCGGCCGATACACTTTTTCGCTTCCGTTAATGTGCGGTTCCACGATCGCAGGGGCACATACGGACGACATACACGCACTCGGAGCGATAGGGGAAGGGCTGGGTATCGTGTTCCAGATCAAGGATGATTATATAGGGCTCTTCGGAAAAACCGATGCGATCGGAAAAACCGTCGGGAGCGATATCGCAGCCGACAAGAAAACGCTCTACCGAACGCACCTCTTTAACCGCGCTCAGGGGCGTGACCTCGAGCGGCTGTCGTCGATATTCGGTTCGTCTGAACCGTCTGCAGACGATGTTGAATTCGTCGTCCGATCCATGCATTCGCACGGAGTCGTCGAGTCGGTTGAATCGATTCTACAGGCTTATGCAACCGAGACGCGGGAAGCTATTCGAAACAAGCTCGCTGGTATGCCGCAGGAGGGCAGGAATATGCTCGAAGAGCTGCTCGAGTATAACGTAACGCGAGAGGCGTAGACACACCATGCCGGCGACCGGGATTAAACAACGCTACGAATCACTGCAGGAACGAGTAGACACCATCTGTGCGCGTCTCGGTCGAAACCCGGAGACGGTACGTATCATGGCGGTAAGCAAGCAGCAGCATCCGGATCGCATTACCGAGGCGCTGCAGGCAGGGATTCGTCTGTTCGGAGAAAACCGTGTCGGGGAACTTGTTCAACGCTGGCCGGAATTGAAGCATGCACAGGAGCATTGTCTTGACAGTACCGTCCGGAGGTCGGACGTGCACGTGTCCCTCATCGGACACCTGCAGCGTAACAAGGCGCGTAAAGTTGCAGGCTTTATCGATTCGATTGAAAGTATCGATAACGTTCGAACGATAGAAGCTGTGGAGCACTCCCGCGACGAAAACGATTCGATGGATGTACTCGTGCAGATAAATACTTCCGGTGAAGAGTCAAAGTTCGGGATAGCCGACGACAGGGGTATGGTTTTTTCTGTGGTCGACAGACTCGCGTCGTCGAGTGTTCTGCGCCCGCGTGGTGTAATGACGGTAGCCCCGTTCGTGAACGACGAGCGGGCGATTCGCGGGTGTTTTCGCTCCCTGTATCGCTGGTATGAACTCATCGGGGATCACTATAAGCTGGAGGGATGGGATACAGTCTCGATGGGTATGAGCGGAGATTACGAGATCGCTATTGAGGAAGGATCTACCGAGATTCGGATCGGAACAACGTTATTCGGTGCGCGTAATCCCGGGAATGTCTGAGGTCGGAGGTGACAGATGCTCGGAAGACCGGTGTCCACGGTACTCCTGGTGACAACGCTGTTTGCGGTTTGTGTATCAGTACCGCTTCACGCGGATGAACCGGTTCCGTATGAACGGGAGGAGTTTCCACAGCTTCTTCGGGACATGCGACGGTTCGAGATTGTAACGCTTGGATCGCTGCCGCTGACCATGCTTTTCACGTCGCTTCTGTATCGCACATACCGAATTGCGGCGAGCGATACCGACATAAGCTGGGCAGAGACGCGGCCAACGCTTCAAAGCGAACGTAACACGGTCCTGGGGTTTGCGCTCAGCGCCAGCACCATTGTCGGGCTCGCTGATTACCTCCTCGGTCTCCGCGAGCGCCGCAGCGAACCGGAATCGTGACATTGTGAACCCTGAAACATACGAGTTCACTGTAGATGAAGCTTCACACGGCTCCCGTCTTGACGCCTTCCTTTCTGAACGTCTCGCGGGCGTCAGCCGCAGCCGGATTGCGCGTCAGGCGCAGACCATCCTCCTGAACGGTGTGCCGCAGAAACCATCCCGCAAAGTGAAAACCGGTGATCGGGTCGAATGTTCGCTTCGGCCGTCGGAACCGCACGACCTGCAACCGGAGCCGGTGGAGTTTTCCGTCGTGTTTGAGAATGAAGCGGTCATCGTCGTCGACAAACCAGCGGGCCTGGTCGTGCATCCGGCAGCGGGGAACTGGTCCGGTACGCTCGTACACGGCCTCCTTCACCGCTACCAGACCATTTCCGCTTCCTTCGAAACGAATTATCGACCCGGTATCGTACATCGCCTCGACAAAGACACCTCCGGTCTGATCATAATCGCGAAGGATCCGGAAAGCCATGCGTTTCTGCAGCGGCAGTTTGCCCGTCGAACCGTACGTAAGAAGTACGTTGCCATAGTTTCGCCGCGCACGCCGCAGGCGAGCGGGGTGATCCGCGGGTACATCGTCCGTGACCCGTCGAACCGGAAACGCTTCACCTACGACGATTCTCGGGGTAAGCCGGCTGAAACGACGTACCGACTGGTTGCTGCCTTCGGCGCCTACTCACTCGTAGAGCTTTTTCCGCGAACAGGTCGTACCCACCAGCTTCGTGTTCACATGCGGCATATACAAAGTCCGATCGTGGGTGACACTCTGTACAGCCGGACCCGAGGGCACGAAGGTCTGATGCTGCACGCTGTGGCATTACAGGTCCGACTTCCCGGGGCAAAAGACCCGACGGTATTCACATCTCCGATTCCCGAGCGCTTCAGTCGGTTTCTTCGAGAACATGATGCTCCACCGGACGTAGCAGCGATGGATTGGAGCGAAGTTCCACCTGAATGGTTGTCGGAGGACCATAGGCAGGAAAAATCCACGTAGATTTTGGTAGACTGGAAAAGACCGTGGTGAGCGCCTCAATAAGAAGGGCTCGCGGGTACCCGGCGTCGACTTCGCGAAGACCGCCCGCAGAGAGCATTGGCCCGGGGAACAGGACATCCCCGACGATGTACATGGTCCCGTCTATCCATGCCCCGGGGAATGTAATGGCCCGTACCTCAAACCCGGGTATGTCCAGACGCCGGTACTCCACCAGGTTTTCTGCCGGATCATTACCGGCGCTCTGTTCCTGCGGATCAACAGCAGGGTCAAGGGATTTGTGCCCGTACACAATCGGTTGATACACCTTTTGCATGGTGCTGAGGCCGGCGGTATGGTGCTTTTCTGCACGGGTAACGAGAACGAAACCGGGCTCAATGCCGTTCTTCAGGAACACCGTCAGGAGGTCCGCATCCATGCTGCCGGGATCAACAACGATGCATCGCGGGTTGTCGTCTGAAGCAATAACGTAGGTGTTGGAGAATCCTTCAAGTGACAGATGAGAAACGACCTTCACCACAGACTCCGTACACGTAGTCCCCGTATGCCTGAAGCTTCGGAAAGATTACACTGGGAGTATCGCACGTTGGTACGGAGAGAATCGGTGAAATCGCTGCCTTTTACGTTACAGTCGGCGATTACCGTGTCCTGCAGCGTTGCCTTCACGAAGCGGCAGGCGAGAAGGTCGCTTGATTCGAACGACGAATCGCTGATCATACTGCCGTTGAAATTCACGTGTAGAAGGGTGGCGTCGTAGAACGAGCATCCCTTCAGGCTTGCACACGAAACCGCCGAGGAACGGATCCGACTGTGTGTAAACTGTATGTGCTCGAGTTCGGCGAAATCGAAAAAACACAGGGAAACAACGGTGTCGTCAAAAACGCACTCGCTGAGGAAGGTCCGGCTAAAGCTGCATCCGTACAATGTTTTTCCCGAAAAATCGATGCCGTTCAGTCGCATTCCGTCGAATGCAACACGATCGACACGCCCGTTATCCTGCAGTCGGCTGCTGATCTCGTCTTCGTTCCAGGTGGTTCGATTCATATCTCGCTTCCGCTACGATGCTATGACGCTTGCGAAATACGCGCAAGTGGCATAGCCTTGGAATCCAAAGGTACGAGGTATGACAAGCTGTTTTTCGTGTGGAAACCCACTACCGGATACGTTTCATCGCGGCGACCGATGTCCCTCATGCGGTGCTGACGTGCGTGTGTGTCTGAATTGCAATTTCTACCTGCCGTCAGCCCATTGGGAGTGTCATGAAACGATTCCCGAGCGAGTTGCCGAGAAGGACAGATCGAATTTCTGTGACTATTTCAGGCCACGGCAGGCCACGGCACCCGCCACCGGCAACCGTGCCGGCGGTAGCGACACGGCCCGCGACAATTTCAATAGGCTTTTCGGCGAATAATTATGTCGATTGCATTCATTGATTCGGGGATCGGCGGAATTCCCTACGTGTTGAAGGCGCGCGAATATCTTCCCGCGGAGCGCTTTACGTATGTCGCCGATACCGCGTCATTTCCCTACGGTGAACGCTCCCCGGATTTTGTTATTCGTTCGGTGTCTTCGATCACCGAGAAACTGATTGAAGCCTTTTCTCCGCGGGTAATCGTCATCGCGTGTAATACCGCAAGCGTATTTGCGCTCCCCATATTACGCGAGCGCTTTCACGTTCCCTTTGTCGGAACAGTCCCCGCGATAAAGCCGGCCGCCGAGGTAACCAGAAGCGGACGTATCGGGGTGCTCGCTACGAGCAGAACTGTCGGGGCTGCATATCTCGACGAACTGGTGGACGAACACGCGACCGAGTGCGTTATAGAACGATTCGCCGGGAGTCAGCTCGTTGACTTTGTCGAGTCCGGTGGCTGGAACGCGCCTGCTGCCGACGTTGAACGGGCACTTCGACCGACAGTCGAGGTTCTGAAAACACACGACATCGATACACTGGTGCTCGGCTGCACGCATTTTATTTTCCTCCAGGCACACCTCGAAACCTTGCTCGGTTCCGGAATATCCGTGGTCGACAGTCGAGACGGCGTCGCACGACGCATTCTCTCGCTTGCCGGAAGCGACGGCGAATCCCGCCCGGAACGCGTCATGCAACCGCGCGACCTGCTTTACACGACGGGTTTTTCACCGCAGTACGAAAAGCTCGCAGGACATTTCGGATTTTCCTACGCGGGCACGCTCCATGGGAAGTCAGGTCAATGAATACACGTGCAGTCACTGTGCTGGAGTTCGACCGTATCAGGCAAAGTCTCGTTGAAAGCTGCCTGAGCCCCGAGGGAAGGGACCAATTGCAGCACGCCGGATTCGAGTCGGACCCCACGACCGTATCCGCCACTATTCGCCAGGTCGCAGCGTATCGCAGCCTGCTTCTCGAACAGGACGAGCCTGGATCGTATCGGTTCGCCGATATATACGACGCCCTTACGACCCTCCGTGTCGAAGGCAATCCGCTCGACGGAGAACTTCTTGTTTCTGCCGCGCATTACATCGCTTCAGCCGGCCGCATGAAATCATTTATCGCGGAACACGACACCACCGGTGAACTCAAAGGTCTGTTCGGCCATATTAACGTCCCGACGGAGGTCGCGCGGTCGATCCTCTACATGCTCGACGACAGCGGTAATGTCCGGGAAGAACGTGTGCCTGAGCTCAAGAAGATCCGCGGAAGAATACGGCAGATACAGGGCCAGATTATAAGCAAGGCGCGATCGTATATTGGTCAGTCCCAGGAGTTTTTCTCGAGCAATGAGCCGGTCAGCAAGGAAGGCAGAACGGTTCTACCGATAAAGATTGATTTCAAAGGTCGCATCCCGGGTATTGTCCACGACGTCAGCTCCAGCGGGCAGACCGTTTTTGTGGAGCCATTCGATCTGGTTGACTCGAACAACGAACTTGCCGAGGCCCATGCAGAGTATCGGGCAGTCGTTCTCGCGGTGTACCGGGATTTGAGCGCGACACTCCGTACCGTTCGCGACGAACTGAAAGACTGCACGGACGCCGTTGCACGTGCAGACCAGATACGGAGCAGGGCCAGGTATTCTATCGATCATGACTGCGTAGCGGTAAAGACCGGTACGTGCATTCGTCTTGTGCAGGCGCGGCATCCACTGCTCCCGAAACGCAGCTGTGTTCCGATCGACATTCAGTTTGAACAACCGACACGCTGCCTTATTCTCACCGGCCCGAATACGGGAGGAAAAACCGTCGCTCTGAAAACCCTCGGTCTTCTGTCGCTCATGCATCAATTCGGTATGGAACTTCCGGTCGCACCGGGGAGCGAACTACCGGTTTTCGACGATATTTTCGCCGACATAGGGGACGAGCAGAGTATTGAGCAAAGTCTTTCCACCTTCAGCGCACATATGAAGGCAGTTGCAGATGTCGTACACAACAGCACCTCTTCAAGTCTTGTGCTGCTCGACGAGCTGGGTTCCGGAACCGATCCTCACGAGGGCGGTGCACTCGGAATGGCGATCCTTGACCACCTTGTTTTCACCGGGTGTTATAGCCTCATTACGACGCATCACGGTGCACTCAAGCGCTACGGATACACACACGATCGGGTTGAAAACGCATCCATGGAGTTCGACGAAGAAAGTCTCGCGCCGACCTATCGGGTGCTTGCAGGCGTCCCGGGCAGCTCTCACGCGCTTTCGATCGCGCAAAGAAGCGGTCTTCCCGAGGCGGTGTTACACGCCGCTCGCTCCTATGTCGCAGACGGTTCGGGAGACGTGGCGGCGCTGCTTCGATCGCTTGAGAAGACACAGGCCGACCTTGAGCATGAACGGCGCAGCCTGAACGAGGAAATGCGGAAACTGAAAAAACGCGAAGGTGACCTCGCAGCTCAGACTGAAAAGCTTCAGGACGAGCGGAACAAGCTCAAATCAGGGCGTTTGCGGGAGCTCGACCAGTTTGCGGCAACAGCACGGAGCACGCTGGAAAAGCTGGTTCGGGAACTGCGCGAGGGCGAGATTAACAGAGAGACAACGCGACGGATCAAGGAGTTTAACCGCGAGACGCAGGACACAATCGACGCGCATCGCGCGTCAATGTCCGACGTTTCCCCGCCGCGGGAACGGGTGTCCGATGCCACCCGACAGCGGACGCGTACGACAGATCGACCGATTGAACCAGGCGTGCGTGTTCGCGTTCTGCCTGGTTCGGTTACCGGTACCGTAGAAAGGCGTTCGAAGAGGAATACGTGGCTCGTCGCGACTGAGACAATACGAATGACCGTTCCCGAGGCAAATCTGCAACCGATCGATGAGCCGGAGCCGCGTTCCGGACGGATCGACATCCGCACCGAGACCGGAGCGTCCCCCGGGGTGTTTGAACTCGATCTTCGCGGTGAACGCCTCGCCGACGCGCTTGACCGCCTCGAAAAGCAGATCGACAGCTGCCTTGCGTCGGGGCGGACCTTCTTTTCCGTGCTTCACGGCACCGGTGAAGGTGTGCTTCAGAAAGGCGTGCGCGAACTCTTGAGTGCCCGAAGCGAAGTAGCGCGTTACGAGACGGCGCGACCTGAAGACGGAGGGGCGGGAAAAACCCTCGTGACGCTTAAGTGATCGTTTGTTCCATTCGTGTTTACCGATGTAATTGGTGGAAAGAATCGATTTTCTCTTGAACTGGAACGGGAGTACGGGTACACTGCACCCCATACTGATCAGACAGTTTTTCGCGCTCATACCGGGGGTATCCGACCGGTTGATCGTTATGAGCTGCCATTGCTGGTTCAAGTCCGAGCGCATTTTGTTACAGAGGGGTCCATGGACGCACAACTAAAGGAACTGATTGAGACAATCAAATCGGAAGGTGTCGAGACCGCCGAGGCTCGTGCCCAGGAAATCGTCAACGCTGCCCAGAAACGAGCGGATGACATCGTACATGCAGCGAAACAGGAAGCCGATGAAATAAGGAAACACGCGCAGGACGAGGCACGTAAAGCGCGAAGAAGCGGCGAGGCGGCGCTCGAACAGGCCGCGCGGGACCTGATCCTGAGCGTACGCAATCGCCTGGTTCAGATCCTCGAGAACGTCGTTGTTGAGTCGGTCGACGAGGCATACAACGAGTCGGTACTCGCACATGCGATCGTCGAAGCGGTCAAAGGCTTCGTGTCGAGCGGGCACACAAGTATAGAGGTTATCGTTCCGGAGCAGTCTCTGAACGCCATTGATTCAGCAATGCGGAAAGAACTGACGGACGAGATCAAGAAGGGAGTCAATATCAGCGGCTCCGCCGCGATACACAGCGGTTTTCGGGTATCTCAACAGGATGGGGCGATATTTTACGATTTCACGTCCGCCGGTGTTGCAGAAGCGCTGAGTACCCATCTGACATCGAGATTGCAGTCTATCGTTCGAAACGCTGACAAAACGGAGTAACGACACTTGGCACAGTATTACTACGCCGTTGCCGCTTTACCGGGTTTATCGCTGGATTCGGAACCGCCATGGACTATCGACAGCTTCCTGGAGTTTGCCGGCGCACAGCTCACACCGGCAGATTTCGAGATCCTCCGAAGCGCAACGCTCGAGCCGGCAGAAGTTGCCATGGAGCTTGAGCCCCTGCGGGACGAAGCAGGGGACGATACGCAGGGCGTGAATTCTTCCGAACAAGAGGATTACGTTGTTGCAGGGTCCGGATCGGCTGCGCACTGGCGCCGGTTCGAGATGAGTCTGCGAAATGCACTGGTCAGGCTGAGAACAGAGGATCCGAATCGCCAGAATGCATACATTCGTCACTCCGACTCGGTAGAGGACCATCGGATTCACGAGATCGCCCGTGAGGCCCATGCAGCGACACATCCGCTCGATGCTGAACATGTTCTTGACCGGGCCCGGTATTCCTTTCTCGAAGAACTCGAAGTTGGACACTTTTTTGATATAGACCGACTTGTGGTGTACTACCTCAAGTTACAGTTAGTCACCCGCCGCACACTTCAGACCCGCGAGACGGGTCGTCGTGTGTTCGAGAAACGATATGATGCCGTTCTCGAACAAATGGGTGCGATACAAAATCTGTAAGATGCTTTCTGAACCCCGTGTCCGCTCTGTGGACGCGTCAGGTAGCAGATAACCGGAGTAGCAGAATAATGACGAACACGACAGGGAAAGTCTTTGGCGTTAATGGAAACATGGTTACGGTCACCTTTGAGGGTGACGTATCCCTGAATGAGGTTGGTTATATACAGGTCGGCGATCAGAAACTCAAGAGCGAAGTCATTCGGGTCCGCGGCGACCGGGTAGAGATGCAGGTTTTTGAGCAGACCGGTGGTATTGCGGTTGGCGATACCGTTGAGTTCACCGGCGAGATGCTCGCAGTGACCCTCGGCCCCGGTCTTCTGGGTCAGGTCTACGACGGTCTCCAGAATCCGCTGCCGGAACTTGCCGAGGCGGCTGGTTTCTTCCTGAAACGCGGGTTGTATCTTGACGCCCTCGACAAAAACAGCTCGTGGGAGTTTACTCCGAAAGTCGAAGCCGGTGATACGATCAGTGCCGGTGAGACTGTGGGTACCGTACCCGAAGGGATATTTGATCATCGAATCATGGTTCCGTTCAATCTTCCCGGTGCGTGGACGGTACGGTCGGTTGCGTCCAAAGGAACCTACAAGGTTACCGATACCATTTGCGAAATAGCCGACTCCAAAGGCGACGTCAGGAAGCTGAACATGCTTTTTGAATGGCCTGTGAAGCGCGCTATTTCGGTGTACGAAGAGCGTTACAAGCCGACTGAACCCATGGTAACCAAGATTCGCATGATTGACACCTTCTTCCCCGTTGCTCGCGGTGGTACCTACTGTATTCCCGGGCCATTTGGAGCGGGTAAGACGGTTCTGCAGCAGATCACAAGCCGTCACGCGGAGGTCGACATCGTTATTATTGCGGCCTGTGGAGAACGCGCAGGGGAGGTCGTCGAGACGCTGCAGGAGTTTCCCGAGCTTACCGACCCCCGTACCGGTCGCACCCTCATGGAACGAACGGTCATTATCTGTAACACCAGCTCCATGCCGGTTGCATCGCGTGAAGCATCGGTGTACACCGCGGTAACGATCGCGGAATACTACAGGCAGATGGGGCTCAACGTTCTGATGCTGGCGGACTCGACCAGCCGCTGGGCGCAGGCTATGCGGGAAATGTCGGGGCGGCTCGAGGAGATTCCCGGCGAGGAAGCCTTTCCGGCCTACCTCGAAAGCGTCATTGCCTCGTTCTACGAACGCGCCGGTGTCGTTCGTCTGAAAGACGGATCAACCGGATCGGTAACCATTGGTGGTACGGTCAGCCCCGCAGGCGGTAACTTCGAGGAACCCGTTACACAGGCAACGCTCAAGGTTGTCGGGGCGTTTCACGGTCTGTCACGTGACCGCTCCGACGCGCGCAAGTATCCGGCGATACATCCTCTGGAGAGCTGGAGCAAGTATCCAAGCGCGATTAACGACGAGCTTGTCAGCTACTGCCGGGATATTCTTCTTCGAGGAAACGAAGTCAGTCAAATGATGAAAGTCGTCGGCGAAGAGGGGACAAGCCTCGACGACTACATCCTGTATCAGAAAAGCGAGTTCCTTGACAGCGTATACCTGCAACAGAACAGTTTCGACCCCATAGACGGATCGGTCACGATTGAACGACAGCGTCACGTGTTTCGGATCATGTTTGACGTACTCGCATCCGAGTTTGATTTCGGCGACAAAGAAAGCGCCAGAAGTTACTTCAACCAGATCCGGCAGGTGTACCTCGACTACAACACCTCTGAGTGGGGAAGCGACGCGTTCAAGTCCCGTGAGCAGGAGCTCACGAAGCTTATAGACGAGAAAAAGAAGGGTTACGACCCCGTAGCCGAAGATATTCGCAAGCGCGCTGGCAGTGCGGAAAGCTGATTGAGAGAAGGACACCGGTAACCATGAAGAAGGTCTATTCAAGAATCGAGGAAATCGCTGGTAACGTTATAACGGTGACTGCCGAGGGCGTTACGTACAGCGAACTGGCAATGGTGACAAGCAGTCACGGAAAAAGCCTCGCTCAAGTCATTCGGCTGCGCGGCAACAAGGTAAGCCTTCAGGTCTACACAGGCGGCCGCGGCATCTCGACTGGGGACGAAGTCCAGTTTCTCGGGAAGCCAATGCAGGTCAGTTTCTCTGATAATCTGCTTGGCCGCATTTTCGATGGCAGTGGCAGGCCTCGGGACAAGGGTCCGACGCTTGAGGAAAATCTGATCGAAATCGGCGGACCATCGGTAAATCCGAGCAAGCGTATCATTCCCCGAAATATGATACGAACCGGAATTCCCATGATCGACCTTTTTAACACGCTTGTAGAAAGCCAGAAGCTTCCAATCTTCAGCGTTTCAGGCGAGCCGTACAACGAACTTCTCTCGCGTATCGCGATGCAGGCGGAGGTCGATCTCATTATCCTCGGCGGCATGGGACTGAAGTACGACGATTTCCTCTTCTTTCGCGACACTCTTGAGAAGGGTGGTGCGATGGATCGCACAATCTTTTTCGTTCACACGGCGAGTGACCCGGTTGTCGAATGTCTTCTGGTTCCCGATATTGCCCTTGCGGTGGCCGAACAGTTCGCTCTGCAGGGAAAGCGGGTACTGGTTCTGCTGACTGACATGACAAACTTCGCCGACAGCCTGAAAGAGATTGCCATTACCATGGAACAGGTTCCCTCGAATCGAGGGTATCCCGGAGACCTGTACAGCCAGCTCGCCTCGCGCTATGAAAAGGCTGTCGACTTTGAAGGCGCCGGCTCGATCACGACGCTCGGCGTTACGACAATGCCTGGCGACGACGTAACTCATCCGGTCCCGGATAATACAGGATATATAACCGAAGGACAGTACTATCTTCGGGGCGGACGAATCGAGCCTTTCGGATCCCTCAGCCGACTCAAGCAGATGGTGAACGACTCGACACGGGACGATCACCGTGCGCTAATGGACGGTATGATTCGTCTGTATGCGAACTATAAAGAGAGCGTCGAGAAAAAATCCATGGGATTCCGCATGAGCGACTGGGATCAGAAGCTTCTGCAGTACGGTTCGCTTTTTGAATCGAGGATGATGGACCTCTCGGTCAACATTCCTCTGGAAGAAGCCCTTGATCTTGGTTGGGATATCCTCGCGGAGTGTTTTGAACCTGAGGAAACCGGGCTGCAGTCGAAGCTCCTCGGACGTTTCTGGCCCAAAAAAGGGTCTCAGGATGATCAGCAGGAGAGCGCGTAGCATATGGCGCAGGTAAAGCTCACCAAAAACGAGCTGAAGAACCAGAAAGACCAGCTCAAGCGATTTCAGCGTTACCTGCCCACTCTGCAGTTGAAGAAACAGCAGCTCCAGATGGTTATCCGCCAGGTGGAGGGGCAGAAGCGGGAAGTGGAAGCGAGGCGAAACAGACTGGCGGACGATCTCGATTCCTGGATCGCGGTGTTTTCAGACGACGTGCGTCTTGACCATCTTCTGACCGTGGAGCGTCTCGTTACCGATACCGGAAACATCGCAGGAATAGATATTCCCGTTTTTGTTGAACTTGAGTTTAACGTTACTGAGTATGACCTGTACGTCTTTCCATTATGGGTAGATCGTGGAATTGTCCGTTTGAAGGAGATTCTGTCGGCTGACGCGGAGTTGCGGGTACTCGATAAGCAACTTTCAATTCTGTCCGATGAACTGCGCATAACCTCGCAGCGGGTTAATCTGTTCGAAAAGGTAAAGATTCCCGAGACAAAAAATAATATCCGGACGATACGCATATACCTCGGTGACCAGCAGACCGCGGAGGTTGTACGAGGAAAGATTTCGAAGAACAAGATCACACGAGGTGCAACATCATGATTGTCCCAATGAAAAAGGTCTATGTTCTGACGCTCGCGTCACGTCGGGAAAGAACCGTAGAACAGCTTGGAAACCTGGGTGTACTGCACGTGTCGACGGACAGCCGCAGTAACAGGTCAATGGCGACGGAAGTGGAACAAAAACTTGACCGGCTCAACCGGGCTTCAACGCTCCTTTCAGATGACCCGATTGAGTACAGCCAGGTGCCGGAGGAGCTCACCACCCCGCAGGACGGGGTTAACCCGTCCGCTGTGGTCGAAAAGCTTCTCGCTCTGGAAGAACGCCGTTCATCACTGATCGACGCAACCGAGCAACTGCGAGAAGAGCGATACAGGAGCGAGCCCTGGCAGAATACCGACCCGGAAGCACTGAAGACCCTCGACAGGGCCGGGTACCGGTCGTACCTCTATGTACTGACCCCGGAACGCTACGCGCATTTTTCCGCCGAAGGTACAACGGTCGTAATTCGCGAAGATAAGGCGACGGTGCACGTCCTTCTTGTGCAGACGGAAGAGCAGGAGCCGCCGGCCGGACACTATCCGCGTCCAGAACGGTCCCTCGACGACATCGACACAGAGCGCGGGCGAATAGCTTCCGAGCTCGCGTCGGTGCAGGAGGAGATCCGCAGAGTCTCCTCGCTTTCCAGAACACTCGTGGACGAGCGGCAACGGCTGGAAGCAGAGCGAGAGTTTCTGCTGGTCAAAGGTCACGTTCAGAACGACGGTTCCGTCAGTTTCCTGTCCGGCTGGATTCCCGAAGACATGGTTTCCACGCTTCGAAAAGCCGCTTCGGAACACGGGTGGGGACTTCTGGTGCAGGATCCGCAGGAAGACGACGAGGTTCCTGTTCAGATCCGCCGTAAAGGCGTCTCACGCCTGATATCTCCGGTGTTTGATCTCATCAAAACGACTCCGGGCTATCACGAACGCGACATCAGCTTTCCGTTCCTTCTTTTTTTCACCGTCTTTTTTGCCATGATTATCAGTGACGGCGGGTACGGTCTGCTGTTGTTCGGAGCGGCTGTCGCTCTGACGATAACGCTGAGACGTAAGCAGAAGCCGGCAGGTCCTCCCGTCCTGCTATTGTATGTCCTGAGTATCGCGACGATCTTCTGGGGAGCGGTCACGGGTGTCTGGTTTGGCTACGAACCCCTCTCGAACGTACCGCTGCTGGAATCCCTGGTTATTCCGGCGCTCGACAACTTTGAGCCGGTCAGCACGGAGAGTCTGCTGTTTATATGCTTTACCCTTGCAGTAATGCAGCTTTCTGTTGCCCATATCTGGAATACAATCGACGAACTACGCGGCTCGCACAAGCTGAAGGCGCTCGGTGAACTCGGCTGGCTGTCGGTCGTACTCGCAGTCTACAACCTGGTCTTGAATCTTGTGGTCAACGAAGAAGTGTATCCCCTGTTAGAGATAACTCCGATCGCCGCTGGCGCGGGAATCGTGGCTGTAATACTGTTCTCGAACCAGGAAGGTAATATCTTCAAAGGCGTCCTGAAAGGGCTGTCGGTACCGAACCTCATACAAACGGCTTTGAGCAGCATCAATGCATTCGCCGACACAGTCAGCTATATCCGACTGTTTGCCGTCGGACTGGCGAGCGTTGAAATTGCGATTGCCGCGAATGAACTTGCAATAGGCACGGGAAATCCCGTAGCTATGATACTTATATTATTAGTCGGACATACGTTGAACGTAGCGATGGGAGCAATGTCGGTTCTCGTACACGGGATTCGACTCAATATGCTCGAGTTTTCGGGCCATCTCGGAATGGAGTGGTCGGGAAACGAGTATAAGCCCTTTCACTACGTGCGACAGTCATAGATCAAGAAGGAGTATACACATATGGATTGGGGATTATTGGCAGTTGGATCGGCTCTGGCGTTTGCAGGGATTGGGTCGGCGATTGGTACCGGCAGTGCCGGGATGGCGGCGGCAGGGGCATGGAAGCGGTGTTACCAGCAGAATAAGCCCGCTCCGTTCCTGCTTCTCGTTTTCGTCGGAGCACCGTTGACGCAGACGATTTACGGATTTCTGCTCATGAATCAGATACTCGCTTCTGCCGAATCAAACGGGGAGCCGGCACTTATGCTCGGGTTTGGCGTAATTGGCGGTATCGCGATCGGAATGTCGGCACTGTTTCAGGGTAAAGCAGGTGCGGTCGCATCTGACGCACTCGCAGACACGGGAAAGGGCTTCGTTAACTTTCTGCTTGCACTTGGTATTATCGAGAGCGTCGCGCTTCTCGTAATGGCTTTCGGGCTTATCAGCCTCTGATTACCCGGTATCCGGACACCTCACACGCGGGGTGTCCGGGATGGTTTTTCTCCTGGTAATGTGTGCCGATAATTATCGTATGCCACGATCGACGGCACGACTTCGTCTGTATTTCCTCCTCGCTTTCCTGACTCTGGCGAGCGCTCTCTACGGAAACACACTTGCGTTTGAGTCGGCGCGTCGTGACTACAGAAGCGGCAACACGGCTGACGCTTTACGCGCTTTTCGGGACATCGTTGAAAACGATGACGCGATGGTAGCCGAATCACACTGGTATATGGCAAAGATTTTTGTCATGCTCGACGATCCTGAGCAGGCATTCCGTCACTTCGAGCGTTCGCTCGATATCGGGGGCTTCGTGAGACCCGAACATCGCGTACTGGTGTATCACGATCTTGCCCGACTTTATCGCGACGAGCGCAATGGGATCGAGTACGAGCGGACAATGGGCGAGCTCTTTGCATACAGCGACGAGTTCACCGGAGCCGGCAACCAGGCACGACGAGACAACATAGAGCGCGTCTTTACGAGTCAAAGCCTTGCACGAGCACTTGAACTCTACCGTCTGACTCCTGGACCCTTTGCGGACGCTCATTACGAGTACGGGATGTACCTTCTGAGATCAGGACGCGACGACTCGCTTCAACACCTGCTCTTCTACTTGTTGCACACATACAGCCTCGCCATTGAGTATTATCGAAGCGAACAGCCGCGATACCGCTTTATAGATCTGTACGAGTTCACCAGAGATATACGCAACAATCGGGAAGTGCAAGCCTTCCTGGAAGAACGCGACGTATACTGGGCTGCCGCGTATCTCGGCGACGCGATGTATTTCTACGGTGGCGGCGGAAGTGCCTCGACTCGCGCCCGCGAATTGTGGCAATTTGTATCACGGCAGACACACGCGGGCGAGGCTTCCGAGTACGCCGCGCGACAGCTCCTCGCTGAGACTCCGTTTAATGTGGGGCCCAGGGGACGCTGAACCGGTACCTGCCGGGAGTCTATGAACAGCATACGCATTCGCGGCGCGCGTGAACACAATCTGAAAAACCTTAACGTGGACCTTCCGAGGGACAAGCTCATTGTCATTACCGGCATGAGCGGAAGCGGAAAGTCGAGTCTTGCGTTCGATACGCTCTTTGCTGAGGGTCAGCGACGCTACGTGGAGAGCCTCTCCGCCTACGCCAGACAGTTTCTCGGTCGACTTGACAAACCGGATGTCGATCATATCGAAGGTCTGAGCCCTGCAATATCAATCGAACAGAAAACGACAAACCGGAACCCTCGCTCCACCGTCGGCACCGTTACCGAGATACACGATTACCTCCGGTTACTGTACGCGCGGGTTGGAGTGCCTCACGATCCGATCAGTGGCGAGGTCATAGAGAAACAGACTGTCGACGAGATCGTCGAACGCATTCTCGCGATCGAAGAAGGAACGAAGCTGCAGATACTCGCGCCCGTTGTTCGCGACCGAAAAGGCACACATAAAAGAGTTCTTGAGCACGCACGACAGGCCGGATTTACCCGCGTTCGGGTAGACGGCGAGCAGATCGAGACAAGCGAGGAGATAAACCTCACAAAGAACAGCAGACACTCCATTGAGATCATTGTGGACCGCATTAAGGTTCGCGATGGACAACGAAGCCGTATTGCGCAGTCGGTAGAGGCCGCGCTTGAGCTCTCCGGCGGCACGGTGGTTGTCGTGCAGGATACGCCCACAGGTGCCCTCGAACATACCTACAACCAGCATTACGCCTACGTCGGCAGCGACATCAGTTTTCCAGAGCTTGAGCCGAGACTGTTCTCGTTTAACAACCCTCATGGTGCATGTCCAACCTGCGATGGACTCTGCATGAGCATGACGTTTGACCGGGACAAGTTGATTCCGGACCCGGGCTTGAGTTTTCAGGACGGCGGACTCGCAGCATACAACCCCAACTCGAGCTGGCACCGGAGCCGATTTGAAGCGCTGGCGGAGCATTACGGGTTTTCTCTCGAAACGCCCATTGCGTCTTTGCCGGAAACGATCCGGGAGATGCTGTTTACCGGTTCGGATGAAGAGCTTCAGGTCAAGGTGGAGAACGACAGCGGGTCGAGTACCTTCGAATACTCGATGAA
>JBKHAN010000052.1:0-21253 GCA_046542845.1 Spirochaetaceae bacterium | reverse complement strand
ACGCACCCTCACAGGAGGCTTTCGGCTCCGCCGAAAGCCCCGCTACAGCGATCGATTCGGTGAATTGTATCCGGCCCACGAAAGCGTACCGATCTGCCATTGCTGCTCCGCACCACTGCTTTCGACTCGCTTGAGCAGAACAGCTGCTTCAGCGAAGGTGCCGCTGGAAAACGTCAATACGCAATTCGACCGGCGACACCGACCGCCGTCTCCCGAGTTGCAGCAGCACACAATTTGTGCTGATATGTGACCCAATTATGAACATTTCTACGTGGATGCGAAAAAACTGGTTTCTGCTCGGGCTTGTGTCTGCTCTTGTCCTGGGGTTCGCGACGCCTGGTCTGGGCGACACCCTTGATCCAGGTGGTGCGACTACCAGGACTATTGTTATAGCGCTCTTTTTCATTGCAGGGTTCACGCTGCCCTCGGAGCAGATACGAAGAGGTTTGACGCATTATCGCTTACATCTGTATCTGCAGATCTTCGTGTTCGTCGTTGTCCCGTTGTATTTTTTTCTGACTGCACGACTGTTTACGGTGTATCTTGACGGCATTCTGGTTTATGGTCTGTACGCGCTCGCAGTCCTTCCCACCACCATATCGACTTGTGTTGTCTTCACGCAGGCGACGGGTGGGAATACGGTCGGTGCGCTCTTCAATGCGGCGTTTTCCAACATTGCAGGAATCTTCGTCTCCCCGCTTTTACTGAGCCTGTTTCTGGCGGGCTCAACCGCGGCCCTGCCGGCGGGCGAGATGCTCGGTACCCTGCACAGCCTTGTGCTGAGCATGCTGGTGCCGGTCGTAGCCGGTCAGGTTCTTCATGTGCGGTTTCGTGACGTCGCACACCGCACCCGTACGGTGTTCTCCAACATCAGCAATGCGCTTATTCTGGTCATTGTGTACACGACAATTTCGGGTACCGCGGATAATCCGGAGTTTCTCGGCATGCTTTCGCAGCTACCCGTTCCGTTTGCCTTTCTCGCGGTAACGCACCTTTTGCTCGTCGCCGCCGCGTTCTACGGCGCACGCGTCGTCGGCTTTTCACGAGGCGATCAGATCTGTGCCATGTATGTAGGCCCGCAGAAAACCCTCGCCATGGGAGTACCGCTTCTCACGGTGTACTTTGCCGGCAACCCCGATATTCTCGCCGTCGCGCTGTTGCCACTGCTGTTCTATCATCCGTTTCAGCTTCTTGTCGCCGGCGTTCTGCGCGGTCTCCCGGCGTTCAGGTCGGCTCCTGAAGCTGGAATCGCTTCATAGTGGCCTGAAGCGACGCGACACTTCCGGACAGCGTCTGTGCCGTATGGGTGATCTGTTCGAGATCAGAAACGCTGTGCTCGGTTTTTTCATCAATCTCCGATATCTCAGAGACCATACGCGCGGAAAGTTCCATGACCGTGCTCATGGCACGGGTAATCTGCTCGGCTGCGGTTAACGAGGCATCAGACCCTTCCTGCACCCGCGACGAAACTTCGCTGAGCATGGTCATGGCGCTGCGTATCTCGTTGCTCCCCGCCGACAGCTCTCTGGTAGCGGACGCAATCTCCTGAAGCGAGCGGCTTACCGACTGTATCTCCTCTACTATGGACGTAAAAACCGATCCTGTATCCTCGCTGATCCGGTTCACGTTTTCGATGCGATCGATCACCGCCTTGATTACTTTTGTTATGTCCTGCGAACTCTCCCCGGCAGCAGAAGCGAGTTTCCTGATCTCGTCCGCGACAACGGCGAATCCCCTGCCGGCGTCCCCGGCGTGAGCGGCTTCAATTGACGCATTCATGGAGAGGAGATTGGTCTGAGAGGCAATGTTTCGTATCACCCCGACAAACCCCGAGATATCGTCGACACTCGCGGATACCGCCTGTATCGACTCCTGAAGCTGCTTCAGTTGCCGGCCACCTTCGTCCGCGCGTTGCGACAGTTCTTCAGCTCCCTGTCTTCGGGTCTCCGTTATACCGGCAACACTGTCGAGCGAGGCCGACATTTCTTCGATGGCTGCAGTCGACTGAGAAACGGCTGAGACCTGATCATCTATAGCCTGATTGAGCGAGCGCACCTGCTCCCCGATCTGCTGGATGCCGCGAGACGACTCGTCTATATGACCGTCGAGCCCACCCATTTCCGAGCTGAGCGATGCGGTACTCTCGCGTATCGAGGTCATGCGTCGGGAAGCGTCGCTTGCCTGTTCGGAGAGCTCCCGCTCGACCCGGATGTTCTCGTCGGCGGCGCGTCGCATCACGGTAAGCATCTCGCGAAGCCCGTCGACAAAATCGTTGAATCCTGCGGCCATGCGCCCGACTTCATCGGTACTCCTGACTTCGAGATGCTGGTTTACGTCCCCGTCGAGAAATTTCTGCATCGCAACTGGAATGGCAGCAAAGGGTTTCAACGTACGCGAAAGGAATCGCAGGTATGCAAGCAGAAACACCAGGGTGACGGCCACTGTCGCAAGAATCACGTTCCTGGTGAAAACGGCAAGGCTCTCGTACCGCACCGCCCGCGGAATCACGAACCCGGTATACCAGTCCCATTCCGAGTAGTAGGAATACACGACCCAGTAGCGCATCCCCGCCAGCGACAGAAAGAAATCGCCCTGTTCACGATCGTTCATCGAATCAAATCCTTCGTCGAGGAGCTCCTCTGTCGAGAACGGCGCGTCCTGGATGCCTAACATCACATCGCGGTCCCCATTGAAAATGAAGAGCTGTCCCTCGAGGCTCCGCCCCTGTATGAACCGTTCGTTGAGTCTCTGCAGAAGCTGCTCCCGGCGTGACCCGCTTCCGCCCCACTCCTGGTTCGCCGTCGATTGTGCTTCCCGCGAGGTTTGTGCCTCGTCAGAGCCGGCCGGTACTCGCGGGGTCGGTGATGTGGTCGCGGAGGTATCCGCGTCGGTGCCACCGGCTTCCTCGGTAATCTGATTCTGCAGATCCTCGTACTCGAACTCAATGTTTCTGATTCGCTCGGTATACTCGCGAAGATACAGCCGCCCGATTTCCGCCCGGAACGCGATTACGCCGTATCCGACGGTCAGTACGCCGACGGTCAGGATGGCAGCCATACCCATATACATGAGTTTCCATTTCAGAGACACCTGTTTCATGTGACGGAGTATACGGGGTGATCGCGTAGGGCTACAACGGACGAGGAGGCCGCAGCAGGCACAATTGACACGATGCTGTACCCACGAGATAATTTCCGGGGCTCTTGGAGCAGACGTGCTTTTTTGGGGGATATATGTTCAGGATCAACCGCACCAGCAGGCTTTTGAAGCTTGCAGCGATCGGCATCTCCTTCGTTGCGCTTTCGGGCTGTGTCACCGCCGAATACGTCGTCGGCGCCGGCACCGGAATAGACGGAGACGTCTACCGCAGCTACGAGATTATCGGTTTTGTGACAACCGAGATCATTCAGCGCGAGCGTGCGACGGCAGGCATACTCGATTTCGATGGTCCGCAGTTTACATTCACCGGATTCCGGCAGAATCTTCTCGACGCTGCCCGCGAACAGTACCCGGATGTTGACGACGTCATTCGTGTTGTTGTGACACCGACCCAGGTGGTCAACACGACCAACTTTTTGTTCTTCGGAGATACGACCTACGAAGACGCGGTCTATCACATTGAGGGCGTCGCGATTCGATATAACGACTGACACGGACGTACCCGTCCTGGTCCATTCTTGGCCCGGGCAGAGAGCCTCGGGCTTTTTTTTATGTCACAAACTGCGATACGCGGCACACCGTTCCTGATAGCGCCCCCGGCTGTTTACCCGGTACAATAGAAATATGAAGGCAAAAATCACGTTTATCGGAGCCGGGAGCACCGTCTTCGCGAAGAACATAATAGGCGACATTTTTCTGACCGACAGTCTGCACGACATCGTCGTTTCGCTCTACGACATTGACGCCGAACGGCTGAATGACTCCTTGCGTCTCGTAGAGACCTTGAATGAGAGTATCAATCATGGCCGTGCACGGGTCGAAGGACACGTCGGTGTTGAGAACAGGCGTGCGGCACTTCAGGATGCCGATTTCGTAATCAACGCGATACAGATCGGCGGCTACGAACCAGCGACTGTCCGGGACTTTGAAATTCCCAAGAAGTACGGTTTACGGCAGACGATTGGCGACACGCTGGGTATCGGAGGGATATTCCGAACGCTTCGCACAGCCCCCGTCATGTGGGAGATTGCTGAAGACATTGCTGCGGTCTGCCCCCGTGCGCTTCTTCTGAACTACACGAATCCTATGTGCACGGTTACCGGCGTTATCGTGCGGGAGACCGACATTCAGACGGTCGGCCTGTGCCACTCGGTGCAGGTGTGTGCGAAGTCCCTGCTTGAAGCTGTAGAGATGACCGCCGAGAATCCGCGCTGGCGCATCGCCGGAATCAACCACATGGCCTGGCTGCTGGAGTTCACCGATGGCGGGCGAGACCTCTACCCGGAGATCAAGAGCCGGGCGAAAGAGCTCCTGGCCGAGGCGCGAGCGGGCCGACCCGGAGATCACACGGATCTCGTCCGTCTCGCGGTCATGGATACCTTCGGCTACTACGTAACCGAGTCTTCGGAACACAACGCGGAATACACGCCCTGGTGGATAAAGTCTCGCTACCCCGAACTCATTCAGAACTTTAACATCCCGCTCGACGAGTACCCCCGCCGTTGCGTCGAACAGATTTCAAAGTGGAACGCGATGCGGAAATCTTTACTTGAAAGCTCGTCGATCGAACACGAGCGCACACACGAGTACGCGTCGCAGATTATAGAGGCGGTCGTGAAGAACGAGCCAACCCGTATACACGGCAACATTCTGAACGAAGGGCATATAACCAACCTGCCCCAACGCTGCGTCGTTGAGGTTCCGTGCCTCGTCGACGCGAATGGAATTCAGGGCGTTGCGGTTGGCAATCTGCCGGAGCAGTGCGCGGCACTCAACCGCACAAACGTAAACGTGCACCTCGTTTCCATGGAAGCGGCAAAACACAGCGATCGGCAGATGGTGTACCAGGCGGCGGCGCTCGATCCTCACACCGCAGCGGAGTTATCGCTTGAGGATATCGTGAAGATGTGCGACGAGCTGTTCGAGGCCCATCGGGACGTTCTGCCCGCCGCGTATTACTGAGTCGCCCGGCTTTCAGCGCGTTCGGCTTTCGCCGCATTCGGTGTTCAGCGCTGGTCAGTCCGCGAAGGGGTCCTGCCCCGCCCCTGTCCTGTCGGGGGGGCGGAGGCGGAACTGTGACACGCTCACGCCCGAGCGTTCCTGAAACAGTCGCGAAAAATACGACCGGTCAAGTCCTACGTAACGTGCCACCGCGCCTGCCCCGGCGAGCGTTGCATAGCGAGCCTCTATATACGCGACCGCTTCCTCTACGTAGTCGGGTGGCGACCCGCTGTTTCCCCGCCGTTCACCGATGCATCCGAGCGCGGGAACCCCCCGTACAGCTCACCGAGGATCTCATCATCTACCCCTGAAAAACCAGGCCACACGTACTCCCAGGGATGCTCTGCGTCTGCCCGATACACGTGCTCCTGTCCAGGGCGGAGCAGAAAGCAGTCGTGACTCGACAGCAGATAGCTTTTTCCTCCCGTACGCAATTCACCACGACCCGAGAGCACCAGGTGCAGAAGGTAATGGTCCCGCCGTATGGTGGCGGATTTCCCCGGCGGGCACTTTTCTGCACCCGCGTGGAGCACCTCGGCTATGGCCGCATGCGATACGCTATGGCTGCTGTATGCGTACTCGGGACTGCTTCGAAACAGCATGCCGCGCATGGCATCACGAAATTACGCAACAACGGCAGCGTACAGAAGCCCGGCTGCAGTCGCCATCGTGACGACGAGCCCAACGTACACCAGTGTCTTTCGGAACCCGAGTTCGCTGTGTATCACGAGTAACGACGGTAGCGACATCGACGGGCCCCCAAGCAAAAGCGCGAGCGCGGGTCCGTCTGCCATGCCTGCACCCATGAGTCCCTGAATGATGGGCACCTCGGTGAGGGTCGCAAAATACATGAGCGCACCGGCAATCGACGCGAAGGCGATGTTACCTACCGAGTTGCGTCCGACGAGGGCGGCGATCCATTCTTCCGGAATCAGTGCCTGTTCACCCGGTCTGCCGAGAAAAAAACCGGCGACAAATATACCGCCAAGCAGGAGCGGGAGAATCTGCACCGCGAAGTCGCGGGACGAACGAACCCAGTCGTACAGCTCCCGCCTGCGGTACCAGCGTACCATCGCGTACACGAGAATCAGGCCGAAGGCGCCGGTGATCACGAAGCGAAACTGGTACAGGAAGTCCCATGCAGCCGAAGCCCCCTCGGACGACCTCCAGTTCACAAAGAGCAGGATCCCGACCATGCTCGCGACAAAAACCACGTTCTTCCACGCGGGCCGCTGTTCGGCATCGTCGTCTGCGACACCTGCGAACATGGCCGCATTGGTTTGCCGTTCTGCATCCTGTTTCCGGTAGATAAAGTGCATGACGATGCCAATAACGACGGCAAACACAATCGCTCCAACTGCGCGCGCTATCCCGAGTCCGAGCCCGAGAACCTGCGCGGTCAGGATGATCGCGAGAACGTTCACCGCAGGCCCCGAAAACAGGAATGCCATCGCAGGTCCTATCCCCGCGCCTTTCCGGTAGATACCCTTGAACAGCGGCAGGACGGTACACGAGCAGACCGAGAGCACCGCCCCGGACACCGACGCGACGCCGTAGGCGCTTACCGGGTGCGCATCCGGCCCGAGATAGCGGATGACCGACTGCTTGTCGAGAAACATCGAGATAGCACCCGCGATAAAGAAGGCAGGAACGAGACTGTAGAGGACGTGGTTCCTCGCGTAGTAATGCACGAGTGCGAAAGCCTCGTTGACACCGGCTGTTACCCGCGTCGCCCCGAAGGGAATCAGATAGAGCGCAAGGAACACCACGGCCATAACAAACAGATAGCGGTTTTCCCTCGTCTGCCTGAACTGATCAAGCTTCCCCCGAAGGCCGGGGGACGTCGTTGCAGTGCTCATGAAATGTAGCTCTTGATTTCCTCAGGTGTCAGGACTCGTCCGCTGCTCTTCAGCTCGCCGTCGACGGCGAGTCCCGGGGTTACCAGCAGACCCATGTCCGCGAATACATCCGAGTCGGTGATCTTTTCGATTTCGTAGTTGGACGCGGCGTCGCCGAGCGAGGCAATCGCTTCACGCGCGTGCGTTTCCATCTTCGCGCAATTTGCGCATCCAGGTCCTAGTATCTGTACTTTCATAGCGTTCTCCTTCTCTATACATGACGATATTAATATATGCGTTTTCGTGCAAGTATAAAAAGGGGACTGCGGCGCACATTTTCCGGCGGTCTTCGCGTATCAGCGGCCGACGAGGGCAGCGTGGAGCAGACCCATGTACTCGTACCAGGCGCGCTCGCTTCGCTGCAAGGACGAGGCGTTGGGAATAAGCGACCACGCGGAGTACGGGCCGCGGTGAGCCCGATACCCGGCAGGTGCGGGGATTACCTCTATCCCTTCGGCTGCGAACTCGCGGAGGGCGCGCGGCATGTGGAAAGCGCTCGTAACAAGGGCAATGCCGGACTGCCGGGCGTCGGCGTGCAGGAACGCAGCGACCGCTCGAGCTTCCTCGCGCGTGTTGCGGGGTTCGCGAAGCGTCCGTGTCCGCTCCTCGGGCAGGCCGAGATTAACGGCGGTTCGTCTTGCCACCTCTGCGGTCGCGATGTCTCCGGCACCGGCAAACCCCGTAAATACCGTCACGACATCGTTGGCAGCGCCGCGGGCAAGACGCACCGCTTCGGCGATACGCGCGAGGCCTGCGTCGCCGGGCTGGGCGGCGTCGGGAAAACGGTCCCACTCGATATGCCCCGCTCCGAGCACGACAATCACGCCCACGGTGTCAGGCAGCGCCGCGAGCGGTTCGTAGCGACGTTCGAGGCTGCCGAGCAGCGCGTCGGCAACGGGAGCCACCGAAAGCGCGCCGAGAAGCAAGAACGACGCAGCGATCAGACCTGAGCCCGCGTATCGCAGTCCACGAGCACGGCGCCCGGAGTTTCCTGCCCGTCGATGCGCGAGCAGGATGAATGCTGTACCGAGCGCGGCCGACAGCAGGACGAGCGGAACCGGGAAGAGCATGCGGGAGACGAGTTTCTGTACGAGAAAGGCCACGGCAGAACTCTACGACTAGCGGAGCATGAAGACAAGGGTCAACGCGAGGGTTGACGCGAGCGCACCGACGCCCAGACCCTCCGCGCGACCAATCCAACGCTCTCGCGCGGCACGCGCTGCTTCGGCATCGCGTTCTGCTTCAATCGATGACACCTGCGCTTCGAAGGTGCTGCTCAAGGTACTGAAGTTCTGCTCGAGCGCTTCGTGTCTCTGCTGCCATGTCAGTAGTGATGATTCCTGCTCGGCGGACAACCGCTCGTGCTCGCGCAGCAAGGATTGCAGTTCGCTCACCTGCTGCTCGAGCGTCAGCAAGTGCGTGTTCAAACGCTCTATAGAGGCTGCTGCGCTGTTCGGCTCGGAGGCGATCGCGCTCGGCGTACTCACGAGCAGCGGGAGCAGCGACAGCCAGATGCATCCACACCGCACCGAATGCCACACCGGCCACAAACGCGATACCGGCAGCGAATATAACCTTTCGCACATGAGCCTCCTCCCGACCGAGTTGTGTCTGTTTTATTACATACAATATTTTACGCTCAATTGTACCACGTATCGCTCAGTCGAAACAGGTCTACCCGGATGGTCCGGTGTTTTGCTACATTAGAGGTGATATGGGTCGATCCAGGACACACTACGAGGCGCTCGGAGTACCGAAGACCGCAGGTCGTGACGAGATACGAAGAGCGTTTCGCACCAAGGCAAAAGAATTACACCCCGATGCCGGCGGATCTGCTGACGCCCGGCTGTTTCATGAAGCACAAAACGCCTACGAAGTGTTGCGGGATCCAGCGAAGCGTCGGGAGTACGATCGCCTCCTGGCAAGTACGTCCTACGCTTCGACGGCGGGAGGTGCGTTCACCGATTCTGACCGCATTCTCTGGGAGCTGTGGGAAGCGTTTTTCGGGCCGGAGTCACATGCATCTCCCGGCGAGTACCGCCACCGAACGACCGAGAAACGCGATGCCATACGATATACGGTCACCGTTACTCCGGAAGAAGCACGAAGCGGCACCCGTGTGCAGTTACCGCATGACTCCCGCCGAAAGGTGTACGCCGACATACCACCGGGAAGTGCAGAAGGCACGACGGTGGAGACGGAGATAACCGATCTGTTCGGCAGCCGCACAATTGTTGTTACCGTGCGGGTACGGGAATCAGTACATCAGAAAACGTAGCTCAGACTCGTCGGGTCCACATTCCCGTCCACTCCGGGATCCTCTTGCTTCCTGTCGCCTGTATCGCGCGCGCCATATCGGGTCCAAAGAAAAAACCACAGAGCTCGGCGGCCTGTCCCACGCTGTCAAACATATAGTCGGTGCGTATTTCGTGCCGCGTAAAACCGTAGGCGGTCTCAAGCTGACTGTAGAACTGTGCCAGCCCCGGGACCGGGGGGGTGGGCTCCTCGACGTTTGTCCCGAGCGTCTCGAGAAAAATCATGGTACCGCCGTTTCGTATCAGCGCTGCCGAAGAATGAACCAGCTGGTCGCAGCGCGCTTCGATTCCGCCCGGTGCATCTTCTGCATCGAGCACCGTGTGGCCAAAGCTCCACCCCTCGATAAATACGTCCGCGCCGGTGTTTCCGACATCCGGGTGGATGACCTGGGTCTTCATGCGATCGAGATCGGTATTGTCGCAGATCCGAAACGTCAACCGGTGTAGAAAGGGGGCCAGAATGCCTCGGGCTGTGTCTATCATGTCCTCGCTGCGGTCGAGCAGCAGCGCAGATGTAATGTACTTTACATACCATCCGGTTACCCGACCGGTACCCACACCCGCCTCTATGACCCTGGTGTTCCGCCAGTTGACCACGTCGAACACCGCTCGTCTCAGATCACCGTCTACGTCTTCGTGCTGGACCAGCTCATGATACTTCGCAGCGTGGTGGTCGTATATTTCGTACATGTCAGACATTGAAAGACTCCACTTCGGCTCGCGTCGGTATTGACGGGGTCGCTCCGACTCTTGTAACCGCGATCGCAGCCGCTTTCTGGGCAAACGCAGCGGCGTCGTCGAACAGCAATCCTTCGGTAAGCGCAACGGCAAGCGCGCCACTGAACACATCACCCGCGGCGGTGGTGTCGACGGCATCCACGGCAACAGCGTCGCGGTGCTCGGACTCCAGCCCTCCGTGTCGGTAGGTAATTCCGTTCGCTCCCAGCGTAATGCACACCGTCTGTACTCCGTAGCCTTGAAGCGCGTCGAGCAGTTGTTCCGCTGCGGCACTTGAGTCCTGCTGTCCGGTAAGCAGCGCTGCTTCTCCGTGGTTGGGAGTGAGAACGGTAATCCGGGACAGGAGATCGTGGTCAAGTTGAAACGCCGGCGCGGGGTTCAGAAGTACGGGCGTCTGCACGGTCTGAGCAACTTCGACAGCTTCCTTCACCACCGAAAGCGGCACCTCAAGCTGCAGGAGCAGCATCTCCGCGTTCCGAATGTGAGGTTCGAAGCGACGTACGTCTTCGGGGGTGAGGCTGTGGTTCGCGCCCGGATCAAGGACGATGGTATTCTCGCCCTCGCACACGGTAATTACTGCGACACCACTTGGCACGCCCTCCACAGCCTTCACATCCTCGCACTGAACCCCCGCAGCCTTGAGGTTGTCGATAAGCTGCGCGCCGAAGGCGTCGTCGCCAACCCGCGCAAGCATGCGCACCTCTCCGCCGAGGCGCGATGCGGCAATGGCCTGATTCGCTCCCTTGCCGCCGGGGACCGTCATGAATCCTGATCCGGTGACTGTCTCTCCCGGCGTCGGCCAGTGCGGTGTCTGTATCACCAGATCCATGTTGACGCTACCGATTACGCAAATTTTCCCCATATCCACTCACTATACGGCGGCCTGTTCCTGCGTGCAAGGCACAGGCGAAAGAACCATAATTCCCTGCATTGCCTACTACCGCGCATAAGAAAACTGCGTTATGATGAGGACCAAACGGAGATCCTGTACGTATGCCTACTCCCTTTATAATCGACACCGATTGTGGCATCGACGACGCTGTTGCAATTCTCATGGCGTTGTATCACGACGCGGCGGATGTCGTCGGTATCACCACGCTCAGCGGTAATGTCACCCGTCAACACGTCACCCGTAATGTCTGCGATCTCCTTTCGTACACCGATCACGCGGATATTCCGGTGTTTGAAGGTGCAAGCAGACCACTTCTGCAGGATCCTGTACTTGCAACGAACATCCACGGCCCGACAGGGCTTGGAACGGTCGATCTTCCGGAATCCGGCAAGGCACCGGAAGCTGAAAACGCGCCTGCGGGTATGGCGCGCCTGCTCGAGAAACATCCCGGGTCGACCGTGGTTGCGCTTGGACCGCTGACCAACGTCGCACTCGCGCTCAACCTTTACCCTGAAATCGCGGAAAGAATCGGTTCGCTCGTCGTTATGGGCGGAGCCCTCGGCGACGGTAACGTCACGAAGTTTGCCGAGTTTAATTTCTTCGCCGATCCCGAGGCGGTGGACGTCGTGTTCAGGTCCGGCGTACCGTTGACCATCGTTCCCTGGGACGCGTGCATTGCCTCGCGCATGAATCGCGAACAGCTTGCAAAGGCGGTCGGAAACGAGCCCCGAAAGGGAAAGCTCGTTATAGAGCTGCAGGAGTGGATTTTCCGCTTCATGGAGCAGCGCTACGGCGAGGCTTTTACCGCGCTTGCCGATCCGGTCGCCATGGCCGTCGCCCTCGACCCGAACGTTGTGTGGTCACGCCACGACGGGCGACTCAAAATGGATCTCAGTCACACCGCTCTACGCGGCGCGAGCGTGCCCTGGGATGGCTCCGGCATGAACATAATCAATGAATTGGACATGGAAGCGTTTGTTTCCATGCTACAAGGCGTGTTTACGTCGTAAACACAACAACCACACAAAGGAGAGTGCGTTATGAAGCGTATACTCATATTGGCAATTGCAGGAATTATCCTGGTAAGCGGCTTCGGGTTCGCGGCGGGTGAACAGGAAGGCTCAGATGACACCACACGGGTGCTGCTTTATCTCAATGGGACTCGTGGCGACCAGTCTTTTTTTGACTCCGCTTCACGAGGCATCGAAATCGCGGAGGAGGAGTTCGATGTCGAAACCCGGATCGTCGAGGGCGGCTACGATTCGTCCGCATGGCAGCCTGACCTTGCTCAGCTTGCAGGCGGCGGTTGGGACATTCTGATCGCGGGAACGTGGCAGCTCGCAGAATACGTGCAGGAACTCGCTGTCGAATATCCGGACACGACCTTTATTGTCTACGATACCTCGGTCGACTACTCGGCTGGTGATTTCGACAATGTCTATTCGATTCTGTACAGCCAGAACGAGGGCAGCTTCCTCGCGGGAGCTCTCGCCGGTATGCTGACCGCATCCGATCTCGATATGGCGAACTCCGGAAGCACGATCGGATTCATCGGCGGCCAGGATATACCGGTGATTAACGACTTCCGCGTCGGATTTGAGCAGGGTGCCCGTGAGGTAAACGAGGATGTTGAGGTACTGGCAGCCTATGTCGGCAATTTCAATGACCCGGCGCGCGGAAAGGAACTGGCGCTTGCACAGATCGAACAGGGTGCTGATGTTATCTTTGCCGCAGCAGGCGAAAGCGGACTTGGCGCCCTTGAGGCAGCGGGCGAGCAGAATGTGTACTCGATTGGTGTCGATTCCGATCAGTACCTGCTGCTCCAGGAAAGCCAGCCTGAGATTGCAGCATCCGTCGTAACGTCCATGCTCAAGAACGTCGATAACTCTGTCCTTCGTGCCATCGAACGGTATCTGGATGGTACCCTCGCAGTCGGTGAAGCCGAAGTACTCGGCATTCGTCAGGAAGGTGTCGGGCTCGCACGAAATGAAAACTTCGACAGCATAGTCACACAGGATATGGTCGAAGAACTCGACCGTCTGATCGAGATGATCGATTCGGGCGAAATAACGGTCGATACTGCAATTGGTCAGTAATTAATCCAACAACGACGCCCTGTGAGTGGACGCTTGCAGGGCGTTCGTTTTTTCCCAAGGAAACCAAGACGTATGGGAACAATCTTATCGATACGGGACCTCTGGAAGATTTACCCCAACGGCACGATTGCCAATCAGGGCGTGAATGTTGATATCGAAGAAGGCACCGTCCACGCCATTGTCGGTGAAAACGGCGCGGGCAAGACGACCCTTATGAAGATCGTCTTCGGCATAACGCAGGCAAAAAGCGGCACAATTACCCTGCGTGGTGAACCCTTTGCACCTGCACAGCCGAGTCACGCGATTCAAGCCGGTGTTGGGATGGTCCACCAGCATCTGATGCTTGCTCCCGACCTGACCGTCGCCGAGAATATAGTGCTCGGTGTCGAGCCGAAAAAAAACGGTGCTTTCTTCGATTTTGACGGCGCGATACAAACGGCCCGGGAAATCTCCGAGAAGTTCCATCTCCCTGTTCCAGTCGACAAAAGGATCAACGAACTGCCCGTGGGTACCCGTCAACGGGTCGAAATCCTGAAGGCACTTTATCGGAACGCTGAACTTCTTATACTCGACGAACCAACCGCCGTACTGACACCGCAGGAGACCGACGTGCTGTTCGAGACCCTCGGTCGGCTGAAGCAACAGGGAAAGACGATTGTCTTCATCTCTCACAAACTGAAAGAAGTTAAACAGATCGCCGATACGGTAACGATCATGAGAGCGGCGAAGGTCGTTGATACGCGGCCGGCATCGGAATTGTCAGTTGAAAGCATCGCAGAGCTCATGGTGGGTCACAAGATTGACTTGAACCGGGTTCCGGCTCCCGGGAATGTCGGACCTGCCCGGCTTTCGGTTCGCGGTCTGAGCATGACACGTGACGACGGTGTTCAAGCTGTCAGGGATATCTCCTTCGAGGTCGCCGGTGGTGAAATCCTTGGAGTCGCGGGCGTGGAAGGGAACGGACAGACCGAACTTGTACGTGCCCTGGTGGGACTCCTTCCGGTCGACTCCGGAGATATTCTCGTCGGGTCAACCAATATAGCTACGTTGAAGCCGAAAGAGATCCGGCAACTTGGGGTGTCGCACATCCCCGAAGACCGAATGGAAGACGGTGTGGCTCCGCTTATGAGTATTCAGGAAAACATAATCGTCGATCGCTACGACAAACCGACATTCTCAACGCGTTTTCGAATTTTCTGGAAGAAGGTCATACAGCATACGACAGGCCTTATCCAGGAGTATCGCATCCATGCCGGTTCGCCAAAGCATGAGATATCTTCCCTGTCGGGAGGCAACATTCAGAAGTGCGTGGTTGCTCGCGAACTGTCGGCGGACCCCGATGTTGTCGTCGCTTCCCAACCGACCCGCGGTGTGGATATTGGCAGCTGGGAGCATCTGCACAGTCTCATAGTCGGAGCACGGGATAAGGGACGCGCTGTCTTCCTTGTATCGGCCGATCTCGACGAAGTGCTGAAACTATCAACACGGATCATAGTCATGTTTGAGGGTGAAATTGTCGCTCGTTTCGATGACGCATCAAAGGTGACAGCCCCTGATCTTGGACCCTATATGCTCGGCATAAAGCGACAGGAGGAAAGCAGTGCAACAGTTTCTGCTTAAGAATTTTGATGCGATCCGCACTGCGATCGCCATCCTCATTGGTATGCTCATTTGTATCCTGCTTATTATTCTCGTAAGCAGCTCCCCTGCAGATTCAATCGCGACCTTTCTGTTCGGACCGTTCAGTTCCCAGCGAACAATCGCGAGCATATTCGAGATTGCTACACCGATTATTTTTACCGGTATTGCGCTCGCTATTTCTTTCCAGGCACAGCAGTTCTATATCGGGGCCGAAGGTGCGTTCTACATTACGGCAGCCGTGGGAACTGCGCTCGCGGTCTCAACGTCCATGCCGTGGTTTCTTCACGTCCCCCTGATTCTCCTTGTGTCGGCATCGTTCGGTGGTCTGTGGGGACTCATCCCGGGCTACCTGAAGGCGCGTTTCAATACGAGTGAAGTCGTGACCGCGCTCATGTTGAACTTCGTAGCGTTGTACACCGGGCTGTACCTGATCAATAATTTTTTTCGTGACCGTGGCGCAGGTTTCATGGTGTCGTTTCGCCTGCCCGAAAGCGCCGAGTTGGGGCAGCTCATTGAACGGACGCGGATACACTGGGGCGTTGTTCTTGCGATACTCGTAGCGATCTGGGCGTATTATTTCCTGTACCACACGCGAACCGGTTACGAGATTCGCACAGTGGGGCACAATCAGAAGTTCGCACGATTTGGTGGTATTAACGTATTCAAGGTCATTATTACCGTCCACGTACTGACCGGCGCGATAGCAGGTCTCGGCGGCATTGTGGAGGTCATGGGCATCCACGGCCGTTTCAACTGGCAGGATCTGCCCGGCCAGGGCTGGGACGGTGTTATTGTGGCGATTATAGGCCGGAATCAGCCGCTGTACGTGGTGGCGGCAGCGGTGTTTCTCGGGTATCTCAGAGTCGGGGGTCAGCAACTCAGACTTTTGTCTGACGTCCCCTTCGAACTGGTCCTCGTTATACAATCTGCGATCATACTGCTGATTACGGCTCGTGCGTTCCTCTCCCAATGGGAAAATCGCATGATAATCAACCAGGCAAGCGAGGAGACCGAATCATGAGTAATCTGCTGGAAAGCATTCTTTCGGTCGAATTCTTCTTTGCGATCCTCAGGGTTTCAACGCCCCTGATTTTCCCTGCTCTCGGGGTGGCGATTACCGCCATGAGTGGCAATATCAACATCGGACTTGAGGGCATAATGCTGATAGCGGCGTTCACCGGTGTAATCGTGAGTATCTACACAGAAAGTCTCATGCTCGCACTCGCGGCAGGGCTTGTCTCCGGCGTGTTCTTTGCCGCGGCGCTCGGTTATTTCCATTTGAAGCTGAAAGCCGACATCATTCTCGGTGCGGTCGCGCTGAACTTTCTCGCGAGCGGGCTTACCATCTTCCTGCTTATTGTCATTACCGGCGGGCGGAACACCAGCGCTCTCGGCAGCCTGACATTCCCGAGCTTTCACATTCCACTGATTCGGAGCATTCCAGTACTTGGTCCGATACTGAGCGGCCACAACATTATGACCTATGTAGCCTTCCTCTCGGTGTTTGTGTACTACGTTGTCCTGTTCAAAACACCCCTGGGACTGCGTATTCGCGCTGTCGGACAGAATCCCGATGCAGCCCGATCGGTTGGAATCAACGTCGACCGGGTAAAGATGTACGCGCTCATGATCTCGGGCGTTTTCGGAGCCCTCGGTGGCCTGTATCTGTCCATGGGCTACGTGTCGTGGTTTTCCCGCGATATGGTAGCGGGACGCGGCTTTATTGCAGTAGCCGCGGCAACAATGGGCAGCAACCTCTCGATCGGAACCTTGCTCGGCTCGATGCTGTTCGGGCTCGTGAACACACTGACTATCTATATTTCGTCGCTTGATATTCCCTCAGACCTGGTGCAGAGCATTCCATATCTGGCGACCGTTATAGTGCTTGCCGTTTACTCCGCGCGAAACTTCGCACCGCGTAAACGCACGGCAGCCTCAACCGACGATAGTGACCGGCATCCTCAGGGGACTTCACGTGACGATCAATAAAGACTCCGGGAAAAAACCGGTTCCCATGATTATCGACTGCGATCCCGGTCATGACGACATGGTTGCGATTATGACCGCTCACGCGGCGGCCGATATTGACCTGCTTGGAATAACCACCGTCGCCGGTAACCAGACGGGGGAGAAAACGTTCCTGAATGCCCGTCGCGTCCTGTCGTTGATCAATGCAGGCGGGGTTCCCCTCGCCCGCGGAAGCGATCGTCCCCTGACGCGCGCCCTGCAGGTAGCCGGGGACATCCACGGCGAATCGGGGCTCGACGGTGCCGACCTGCCCGCACCCCGCGAGCAGGTTTCATCGCTCCACGCGATCGACCTCATGGCAGAGCTTATCGGGAAGTCGGATCGGCCCGTCACACTCGTGCCGACGGGCCCGCTGACGAATATCGCGTTGTTTCTGCGCCGCTACCCCGAGCTTGCCTCAGGCGTATCGGAGATCGTTCTCATGGGAGGCGGTGTCGTCGAGTCAAACGTCACCCCTGCAGCCGAGTTTAATATATACGTGGACCCGGAAGCGGCGGATATCGTATTCAATTCGGGACTGCCCCTGACCATGGTCGGCCTCGACGTTACGAATCGGGCAATGCTCGACCTCGACGATATCGCGAAGCTCAAGACTGCCGGCGGGCCGGTATCACGCATTGTTGGAGACCTCCTGGCGTTTTTTGCTTCGACATACGAATCGGTTTTCGGAATTGCCGGTGCCCCGCTTCACGATGCGCTCGCGGTGGTCGTTGCGGCTGCGCCCGATATCGTTTCAAGCCGGGATTTACACGTAGCGATTGAAACAAAAGGGGATCATACTGTAGGCAGGACAGTTGTAGATGTGTACGGCGTCACGGGAAAGGCACCGAACGCGAGCGTCGCGCTGGACGTTGATACCGCGCGATTTCGGTCAATCATGTTCGACGTTTTTTCCGATCTCGATACACTGCACAGCTGACGGAACAAACCTGGTACCAACAGGAGGTGCTTCATGCTGATTCGAAATGCCTGTATCGTCGATCTGGCGCAAGGGACGGTAACAGAGGATGGATTCTGTTATATCGACGGATCGACCATTGCATCAGTCGGATCCGGTTCCATGGGAAAATCCCACGGACACGGGCGTCACGGTGGCGCTTTTCGCGACAATGAAGAAATAATCGATGCCGACGGCGCCTACCTTATCCCCGGCCTCGTTAATCTTCACGCGCATACCGCAATGGCGCCGCTCCGGGGGGCCGCGGAAGACGTGACACCGGAGGACTGGTTCAATAAATATGTCTGGATATTCGAGAAGAACCTGACACCGCAGGATGTCTACTGGGGAACACTTCTTGGGGCCCTGGAGATGCTGACAAGCGGTGTTACCTGCGTCGCCGACCACTATTTCCACATGGATCACGCATTCCGCGCGTTTCAGCGAAGCGGTATTCGCGCCAACATAGCGCAAGCAGTGTTCGGCGTGGGTGACGACGCATCGCGAAAGCTCAGCGAAGCGGTCGCGTTCACCGAGGATTACCATAATGCCGACCCGAGAATCACCGTTTCCATGGGACCTCACTCACCGTATCTGTGTCCCGACGACTTCCTGCGGAAGGTGGTCGAGGAGGCGGAACGGATCGGTGTGCGAATGCACATACACGTCAGCGAGACGGCAAAGCAGGTACAAGCATCACTGTCACAACACGGGAAGACACCGGTGCAGGTACTCAAGGACACGCACGTCCTGCGCGGTGGAACCCTTCTTGCACACGCATACCACGCCACAGACGACGATATTTCGCTGATACGTGACAGCGGCGGCGTTGTCGCGCATTGCCCGACCACATACATGCGCTTCGGTGATATGACCGACTTTCTGCCACGAGCGCAGAAAGCCCGACTCGTGCTCGGTCTCGGAAGCGATGGAGCCGCATCCAACAGCACCATGAGCCTGTTTCGCACTGCACGCGACGCTGCCATACTCTCGAAGCTCGCAACCGGTAATCCGGAGGAAGGGAGCCTGGGGGCGATCCTGCCTCTGCTCACCGCCGGGGGTCGTGCGCTGGGGCTGCCGAACTACGGAGAAGTCCGCCCGGGGGCACCGGCCGATCTCGTACTGATTCGCAAAAACACCCCGGCTATGAATCCGGGATACTCGGCGGCAGCCGATCTGCTCTACGCAATACAGGAACATAACGTGGATACCGTGCTGGTGGACGGTAAAATTGTCGTAAAACGCGGCAGGCACGTGTCAATCGATCACAAGACCGTCTACGAGAAAAACCGTGAGCTTGTCGAACGCATAACTCAACGGACCTCAGACGTACCAATACAGACCTTTGCGGGATAGACAGGGAGACACACAGGATATGAGAGCATGGGAGCGCGAGCGCGCCACAATGACCGCGGCACGGCCGAAACTGAGAGAGGAGGATGATCAGACCTGGAACGCCATCCAGGGACTTGAGGACTCCGAAGACGCGCAGGTGCGCATGCTCTGGTACAGCGAGGTACCCGGATCGGGTGCGCCTGAGCGACTGATGGTTGCGGGCGTACAGGCCCTGGAGAACCGGGGAATGATCGTGGACGGCTGGGAATCACTCGTCGACCGCGGAATTGCAGCGCTCGACGCCGGCGATATGCCGGCCCTGCACGAGGTAACCACAATCATGTGGCAGGCATTCGCGAATGCGCGCAGGGACGAAACTGCTGCCTACTGGCAGTTTCAGAACATCGAGAACTGGGAGCAGTGCAAGCGTGCCCTGGTCGTCCCGAGCGCTGCTTCGTACACGGGTTCCGACGAGGATTTTCGCAGCCGCCTGCACGCCGGTTGGCTTGGTCAGATCATAGGCGGGGCCCTGGGAACGGCGATCGAAGGTTACACCGCGCACGCCCTCAAGGAGACGCTCGGAGACATCCGTGGGTACCTGGTTCAACCGAACACCTATAACGACGACATTACCTACGAGCTCGCATTTCTGAAGGCCTACGAGCGTTCCGGCAGCCGGGTGACCGGTACCGAAATCGGGAACCAGTGGGTGGCACTCGTTCCCTTCGGGTGGTCGGCAGAGCTTGTAGCGCTCCGAAATCTGAGGGCGGGCCTTGTGGCTCCGCGTTCAGGAAGCTGGAACAACCCGTACAGCGAATGGATCGGGGCACAGATGCGTGGCGCGGTCTGCGGCATGATCGCCCCTGGGGACCCGAGAGAAGCCGCTCGCCTCGCCTGGATCGACGGCGAAGTATCGCACACCGGAAACGGAATCCTCGGTGAAGTATTCAACGCGATGCTCGTCGCCCTGTCGTTCGTGGAACACGATATCCGCGTTGCGCTGCAGCAGTGTGTCGACGCGCTCCCCGCCGAAAGCGAGTACGCATCGGTCGTTCGCTTCGCTCTTGACGAATGTACCGAGCGCACGGACTGGAGAGAGGCTTGGGGTGCATGCGAAGAACGCTACAAGACCTATAACTGGGTTCACGCGTACCCGAACGCCTGCGCGGAGGTCGTGGCCCTGTGGTTCGGGAACGGAAGCTTTGACGAGACCATGCACATCGTAGCGATGGCAGGCCAGGACGTGGACTGCAACGCGGCGCAGATTGCGACCGCGCTGTGCGTCGCCCAGGGCCCTTCGTGTCTGTCCTCCGACTGGACCGACCCTATTGGCGACGAGCTGGACACATACGTACGAGGCATGAAGAAGCTCAGCATACGAGAGCTTGCTAACTGGACTGCGCGGGTCGCAGGTCGCTCCGGGAGTCGGTAAACACAATGAACTCCGTCGTCATGCGGGACAGATCGGCGTAGGCCCCCCGCAGCTCCGGAGGCAGCAGCGAAGCAAGCTGATACATCATCTCGTCGAGCATCTGCTCCCGATCGCTGCGCGTCACCGGAGACCCATCGGCCTTTTTCAGATAGAACGGGTGCCCTACCCTGACTGTGGCGCGAGCCCGCCGCATTCGCCTGAGATTTGGTACGAGATCCGGCAAACCCCAGTGAGCCACCGGAATGACCGGGCAATTCGCACGCGTGGCGAGCAACGTAGCTCCGGGCATCCCGCGTTTCAGCACGCCGTCCCGACTGCGGGTCCCCTCGGCTGCAATGCCGACAATATAGTCGTCTGAAAGCCGATCGAAACACGTCCGCATGGCCGTTCCGTCGACGCTTCCGCGGTGCAGTGGTATGATCTTCCAGGTCTCCATGAAAAACCTGGTGAAAGGATTCTGCCAGAGTTCAATCTTGCCGAGGGCCGTCAACTTGCGCGGTGCCAGAAAGACATACAGCAGCGGGCCTTCGAGATTTGTCACATGGTTCGAAAGCAGGAGAGCCGGCCCCGTTCCGGGAACGTGCTGCAGCTGATGCGCGTCGAGCCTGTACAGGAGCCGAAACAGTGTCTTTACGACCGTATTCACGATGTACGCCTTGGTTCTCACGCGCCAAGCTTACCACAGTCCGCACGAGTCGTGGTATACTTCGGCCATTATGGAATACCGACGGCTGGGCTCATGCGGGCTGAAAGTTTCTGAACTGTGTCTCGGAACAATGAC
>JBKHAN010000051.1:0-21457 GCA_046542845.1 Spirochaetaceae bacterium | reverse complement strand
GCCGGAGAAACATCGCCTCGGCGGCTGCGATTATGCTCTCACGACGCTTGTCAGATTGATGGACACCGTCGTCTCGAAGCCTGGAAAGTACCGACACTGATTCTGATTCTGCCACGTCACGCTCCGTTCCTGAATGTATGTAACGCACTGTTATGTTACACCGCGTTACATATCGAAACCGTACACCCGGTTGCTAGACTTGTAAAGAATATTCTGCACCTTGACCCCGCATTACAGCGCACCTACAATTCGCTCGTAGGAAAATTCGTTCGGACGGGAGAGGATCATGGGTAAGACAGGTTCGCTGAAGGTGTGCGGCAATACGGCGCTTCGCGAGGGTACGATACACATGAACCCGAACGACGGGTTTGATCTCGGGCTCATGACCACGCTGTATGAAGTGGATGTTGTCATCGGAACCAATGTTGACCCGGTTGGATATGCAGACGCTCGTGCCGCAGCAGCGACACTGCACCTGAAGAATGAGATCACGAACGGCGAGATTCACCTCAGCGTCCAGGATACAAAACGTCTTGCAGATCTGAAGACCGTCTCGGTGTACAGGGTTGACGAAAGCGCTCCACGACCGAAGCTCATCGTGACCGGCTCGTAGAGTCAAGGGAGCCATCTGAGTGACCCGTTCCGGATTGCCTGTGGTCATTGCACTGCTGTTCTGTTCCCTTGGTGCGGGAAACGCACAGGAACACGCAGTCATTGATCTGAGGAACTGGGATCCAGAAGAAGGCTTGCGAGCGCTTGTCGGAGACTGGGACGTAGCGTGGGATACACTGACGCCCGGGGATCGCGACTGGCGACGTAGAGACCGGTTCGAGATGCCGGGGACGTGGAACAACAGTGATGGTCGAGACATGCCCGCGGGTGGTTACGGACACGCAACATTCCGTGTACGCGTCCTGCTTCCGCCCGGGATGAACACGGGCCGATTCTGGATAGAACCCGCGTCGACGGCCTACGAACTGTGGGCGAACGGGGACCGGCTGACACGTATGGGTACGGTCGGATCCAGCCGGGATACGAGCGTGCCGTACCGGGCCGTTCGCAGCCCGTATTTTCTCGCGCCGGCCGGTATCCTTGACCTCACACTTTTCGTCTCCAACTACCATCATCGCGTCGGTGGCATGTGGCGGCCGATCTGGATTGGTAGTGCCGAGCGCATCGGTGCCAAGGATGTCCTCGATATCGGCTATGACATCCTGCTGCTGGGGTTCTGTCTCTGCTTTGCGCTGTACAACGGCATTATCTTTTTCCTTGGAAGCAGAAAATCGCGTGAACCGCTCTATCTTGCGCTGTTTTTTCTGGCAGTAACGGTCCGCATCCCGACCCTGGGCAGTATCCTCTTTACGCGTATTTTTCCTGGATTCCCGTGGCATACAATCATCACTCTGGAATATCTGATGAATCACGCAATCATTGCGTTTTTTGCACTCGCCTTGCATGAAGCATTTCCAAGGATACTGTGGCCACACTACGGTACGGTGGTAACCGTGCTTATCGGCGCCTTTACCGCGCTCCTGCTCGGCTTCGGTCCGGAGTGGTACAGTACCATCGTTAACCTCTTCGTGTTGGTCGCAGTTCTTGCGATGATCTGGCCCCTTGTCCGCCTGACACAGGTTTCATTCAGCGGAAACCGGGATGCGCGGCGCGGGCTCCTTGCCATCGCGGTTATCCTTGGAATAGTGGTCACCGAGTGGGCTCACTATTCGGAACTGATTATTTCTCGAGATAATCTGCCGTTCGGGTTCATTCTCGGGTTCTTTTCGTCTCCACCGGCAGCTGAGACTTCCGGTCAGATCCTGTTCAATGCTGCGACGCTGCTGGTGGTGCTGATCGCGTCAACGCTCCTGCTGTTCAGGGTATCCGAGGGTCTGTTTGGTGCGGCAACGCGCGAAGCGGCGGCAACCGGCCGAGTCTCCCTGCAAGGATGTCCGGAGCCGGGTGAGACCTTGAAATCCGACGGGGCCGAGACCGGACGTAGAACTGCCGGGAAACAGTTCGGGCTTACTGAGCGTGAACAACAGATCGCCTCACTTGCGGCTCAGGGTCTCAGCAATAAAGAGATTGCTGCAATCCTGTTTATCTCGGAGGGGACAGTGCGGACGCACATGTATAGAATCTTCAAAAAGACGCGTTCGAGCAACCGAACCGAATTGTCGCGTGCCATACTGCGGGAATAGCGGTTGCGCAGTCGAAAGGAGTACTCATGAACAGCACACGGAAGAGCAAAACGGCTCGCAAAGCAGAAAAGCAGGCGCGTAAACGACGGCACACACGACTCATGATCGGAGGTTTTGTCGCCGTGATCGTACTGACGGCAGGAACCGTCGTCCTTGCACAGCAGCTACAGGCGCGTTCGTTTCGGAATCTTTCGGTGGTCGGGTCAGGAACCCCGACGGTCGTACAGGTTCATGACCGAGCGTGCCCGGTGTGTACGAGTCTCCTGGGCTCGGTGCAGGAGGTTCGGAGAGATTTTGACGAGGAGGAGCTTCACGTTCGCGTAGCGGAACTGCACACCGAAGTCGGTGCCGCGTTTGCCCGGCGTTACAACGCCGGCCGCATCACGCTGTTGCTGTTCGACGGGGACGGAAATCTTGTCGAGCGACAGACGGGTGATCAACACCCGGATGATCTTCGGGAGACCTTCGAGCGACTCGCTGCCGGAGAGCTATAGGAAATCCCCATAGGCATAAAAAAGCGCCTCGAAGCCTGAAGGCTCGAAGGCGCATGTGCAGATCTACCGATCCGTTCTCTAACGGCGCTACGTGCCCAAGAGGACTCGAACCTCCGACCTTCAGGTCCGCAACCTGACGCTCTATCCAGCTGAGCTATGGGCACTGGAGCGGAGAGGGAGGGATTCGAACCCTCGGTACCCGGTTAGAGCACAACTCCTTAGCAGGGAGCCCGATTCAACCACTCTCGCACCTCTCCACGTATATTTGGAGCTACACTGTCTGCCCCGCGGGGCGATCGGCACCTACGGGACTCCACGGAGAGAGTGGGATTCGAACCCACGGAGCCTTGCGGCTCAACGGTTTTCAAGACCGCCTCATTCGACCACTCTGACATCTCTCCAATGTCTGTCACTCGGCAAACCGAGGCACAACTATATCGGTCGAAAAATGCTTTGTCAACGCGATCATCGGCTACAATCGCTCGGGAAGTGTTCCCTCCTGCCAACGCTTGACCAGACCAAGCAGGTCGGTGAATGTCGCAGATCGACCACTGCGAACGTAAAACCCGCTTGCGGCGTTCCCCGCGAGAAGCATGCCTGTATCGTCGAGCCCCATGAGGTAACCTGACAGACACCCGGCACCGAAGTTGTCTCCTGCTCCGGTCGAAATCAGGGGGTTCTCACAGTACGGACCAGCGACATAGACGACACCGTCGTCGCTTGCACAGGCGGCACCGCTGTTAGGGTGTATGACAACGCGATCAACCTGTATGTGCTCCTTTAAGAATGCCGCGAGTTCGGCGACCGCCTCCGGCTGCTTCCGACCGGTGAAACCGCCTCCGAGGGTCTCACCCATCTGCCACGCTTCTTTGAGATTGAAGCTCAGAATGCTGGAAAAGACCTCGGTAATGCGGGGAAGCAGGGCCAGAAGCTGTTCAACATCGTCGGCAGGCCGATGCTCGAACTCGGCGAGATCCATAAAAAACGGCACTCGAGTTCCGGCCTGGGGCCCGCGAGCACGGCGATACGCGATGTCTGCCCAGATTTCGCCGACGTGAGGCAGCTTGCCCCAGTTCACCGCAACAATAAAGTCCGCCGCGTCGACGATCCTCTGGTACTCTGCCTCGCCCATTACCTCAAGCAGTCGGGCAAGGGTAATGTCTCCGCAGGGACCGAAATCGTTGAGCATGACCTTGCCGTCGGTAAACTCAAGGCAGTCCGTATGTGCCGGAGGCGCCATGGGGTACACGGCTTTGAGTCTCGGCTTAAGCGCCTCGGCGAACAGCGGCTCCATTTCGCGTGCGCCGACACCACCGGCATAGTGCAGATCAATGTGCCCGCCGAACAGGTCATGGAGTGCGCTCACGAAGAGCGGGCCGTTGCCACCGAAGCGATCGCCCTCGTGGGTGACCGAGTACGAAGCCGCAATTCCTGCCGCCTGGGCGATTTTGGGGCCGAACTCGGCCATGGAAGCCGGGCGATTCATTCGGACAAAGGTATCAACAAAGCCGTCAAACCCGCAGAGTCCCTGAAGGTGTTTCGCGTGTGCACTCGAAAGAGTCGTTTCAAACGCCGGGACTAAGGTGGACAGTTCCTGTATTGAATGGTAGATACGCATGGTTGCATGAAAGCCTACGGTGGAATTCAGTTTCCGGCAAGCGCGTTGACCACCGATGCAAGATTCTCGGGGCGGTCGCACAGTGCGGTCGCTCCAGCCTGTTCCAGCTCTGCGCGAGAGCCATAACCCCAAAGTGCGCCGATAGCTCGAATGCCGCATGCCTGTGCACCGGCCATATCGTGCATCCTGTCACCGACCATGATGCAGGTATCGGCGTTCAGACCGTGCTGGCGAAGAACGTAGGCGATCAGATCTGCCTTTCCCGATCGCGTCCCGTCAAGCTCTGACCCATGGACTGCGCGAAACAGGGTGTGCAACTGAAAGTGGTCGACGATGCGCCTGGCGAAATCAACAGGCTTGGATGTCGCCACGTACAGGCACGCCCCCTCGGAGAACAGGTCGGCCAGGGCCTCCGGAATACCAGGATATACGGTGTTTTCGTACAAACCGACTTCGGTAAAGCGGTCTCGATAATAACCGATTGCCCGCTCGACTAAAGCGACATCCGATTGGGGTAGCAGTTCGCGAAAAGCTTCTGGTAGTGGCGGCCCTATGTACCGTGCGAGCGTTGACTGGAGCGGAGGTTCAACAATGCCACAGCATCGCAGGGCGTGCTGCAGACACCGGGTTATACCCTCAAAGGGGTCTGTAAGCGTACCGTCAAGGTCAAACAGGATTGCAGTGCGGCTCATGCCGACACGCCCTGGTGTCTCAGGAGCAGGGTCACGATCTGAAACGGGTCCGCGCTTACCGTAATGTGGCCGTCCACGATGCGCAGACGTTCGATCGGATCCTCGCTGAGGAATGCCCGATTGCACGCCGTCACAAACGGCGCTACCGAAAGCGTCTGGGAAACGTGTTCGTTGCGGCTATTGAAAAACCGCACGACCATAAGTCCCGGTGCATTGGTCGCCTTGGTGCACGCGGTAAGCACGAAATCCGTATTATCGAGACTGATATAGCTGCACCTCGTGCGGTCGTACTGCGCGCGCATTCGCCGCGCTTCTTCTGCGAGTCGTTCGGGCGTATTCTCCGTCGCAACGGTGAACGGCTTTAACTGAGCATCCGACAATTCAGCTGTACACGATCGCAGCTCTTTTTCACTCCTGAATACACGAAAGCCGTACTCGAATTCACCGGTCCCGATGCACTGTGCCTCAGGCGTTTCGATCATGGGTCCGGCCTGCCCTTCCCTGGTCGAAAGATCACCACGTGACAGCCATCCAACCGATCGAAGCAGCGTGAGCGCTATCGCCTGTCCGAACGGGGTGTCGACAATCTCGTGTTCGTGAAGCCCATCTGAGACGACAGCGACGGCTGACGTGTCGCTTCCAAGACCGACCCAGTTCAGGTGCGGTTGTATCGAGGCCGGTTGCTGCTCCCAGTCTGCACCACCGGACGGCCGAAGCTGTCGACGTTCGACGGCGAAGGGAGCGTCCACCCAGAGGCACGGGCTTTGGTCGTTCGAGGGATTCGGAGCCGAAACAACGGGTCGATACGGAAAGAGCGCGCGCACGCGGTGATCCCATACCGCGTTATCTATGCGTGTCCTCACGCGGACAATATCGCTCATGGCCTCCACCGTAACGCACATGCGTACGGCAACATTTACCGTCGCAAGGCTCCGCCTGTCGCGGTCGCTTTCGAGCCACGCCGGCAGTCGCGACTCGAATCGTACTTCGAGGCTCGCAATAACCGGACCGTGCTGGAGCACTTCGATGACCGGCTCGTCTTCAAGTACAAGGGCGCGTTCGGGTCCGACCGGAGAAAAGTCGTACGTATCCCCACCGTCGCCCTGGTCGACCAATTGCGCCAGGCCCGCGTACACAGAACCATCCAGTGTTGTCAGCCTGAGACTGCCGGTATCCTCGACTTCGATGGTTCCTCCACTCCACACAAGAGAGGGCCTCCCGTCGTGATATCGAACCAACGCCTTCTCTTCGGACGACTCCGAACGGAGGTTGTTCCCGGAATCAGAGGAGGTAATCGCGAACGCACTATAGCTTACCGGGTCGAGTAATGCCGCAAACGCGATCTCGTGGCGGACGTACGTAGCTCTAAGCGTTACCGGGGCGTTATGGTCGAACGCGTGCAGCTGCTCCTCGAGACGTGAAAGAGTACCCGTTTCAATACCGCCATAATCCGAGAGGTACAGACGAAGGGTAATCCCCTCGTTCGGGCGCGTCTCGATATCGAAAGCCGCGACGTCGAGTTCGTCCATTCGCTTCAGAACTTCCTGCCACCACGCGAGGTTGCTGAGGCACCCTGCCACCGTCGTATCCCGGTCGAGCCAGCCGTGGCTGTGCTCTTCATGTGCCAGAAGTTGCGCGGCAAGATGTGAGCCGTTCCGGTCTCGCACGGCAATCGCTTCACCAATACGTCGCGCCGAGCGAAACGCGTGTCGTACGACCCGATACCGCTGGCGATCCGAGGGATTGTAACAGACACACATGGGCGCGTCGTCGGGAGCCCAGGTCGTATCAAGAACCCCGGCCAGGTGCTTCAGGGATTCGAAGGCGATACGGAAGGCAATCTGTTCGCTCTGGTCAAAGCGCGTAATCATTTCCCGGTGAACCTGATCAATGCTGCATCCACCAATGCTGTCGTGCCCGTGATTCTGCAGGAGCAGCTTCCATGCCTCGCGGAGCTCGGAAGCAGGGTAGCGATACCGCGCTGCTGCTCCGGGAGACAGATCCTCGCGGGGGACAATGGAGGCGAGCGCCGATATCGGTTCGGTATAGCGCTCGAGCAGCCGCTGTATGGCGCTGTTTCGCTGCTTGAGATACGTTCGGGTCGACAGAATGGAGTAGAGAAGCGGGTGGTAGCGGCTCCCGCGAAGCTCGCCCTGCACGACCGGCAGGTCAGTGGCTTCCGCCCGTACCGCTTCGGCAAGCGTTTCGGCGTCGCTGTGGACAAAGTGATAGTCGCGACTTATATCGTTGAGCTCGTCTATCGTCTCCGCGATACCCGGTTCCGGAGGCATATGATCCGCACCGTTCCACAAGACCAGGTTGTTGCTTCCAGCTGCCTGTTTCAGCGAGTCAAGCAGCTGCGATACCCGCACCGCTGCGCGCTGAGCCGAAGGCGCGATGTTTGATACATCGCCCCAGAAGAACGGAAAAGCAAGGAGACCCGCGCTGAAGTAGCCCTGCATCTGATGCAGAACCAGTACCTCGCTTCCATTGGGACTTCGCCAGAGAAACTCGGTTCGAGGTTCCGGAAGCTGGTCACCAATTCCCCTGGTCAGTGCGGCAGCCCGGATGCCGAACTCATTCAAAATCTGAGGCAGTTGGGCGATATGGCCGAAGGTATCAGGGATCCAGCCTAAGCGCATGGTCCTGCCATACGACCGTGCCGTTCGAATACCAAGCTGCAGGTTTCGAACCAGACTTTCGGCAGATACCAGGAACTCATCAGGCTGTGTATACCAGGGTCCTATGAAAAGACGCCGTTCAGCCACGCAGTTCCGTATTTCTTCCCGTTTCTCCGGTCTGACGGCAAGATAGTCGTCTATCAGAATAGCCTGTCCGTCCAGAAGAAAACAACGAAATCCCGGATTCTCACGAACATAGTCCAGTACCGTATCGACGGTTCGAACCAGACCCATGCGGAACTGCTGCTGCGTCTGGTACCATTCCCGGTCCCAATGCGTGTGGGAAATAACGTGTACGGTGTACTGCTTCTCAAACACGTTATTTCACGCCGCCCGCCGACAGGCCGGTGACGACCACCCGCTGGAATACGAGTACGGCAATGAGAACCGGCATGATCGTAATAACCGTACCGGCTGCAACCCAGGCCCACTGAAGATTGAATGCCCTGCTGAGACTCTGTATCACGACCGGGACCGTCTCGACCGCGGACGAACCGATACTCACCGTGTTTGCAAGCATGAACTCGCCCCAGGAACCAAGAAAGGCCAGGACCCCCGCAGAAAATATCCCGGGTGCCGCGATGGGAAGAATGATGCGGAAGATCGTCTTCAGGGTACCGGCGCCGTCTATCTTTGCCGCATCCTCAAGCTCGAACGGAATGTTCGCGAAATAGCTTGCGATCAGAAACGACGACAGCGGCAGTGCGTACACCATGTTGGGGAGAATCATGGCCCAGTAGGTTCGAAGCAGCCCAAGTGCGCGTATCATGACGAAGGTGGGCGCGATCACTACAATCGGAGGAATCATACCGGCGATCTGCATAGCGTACAGGGTCTGAAACCGGAAGCGGAACCTGAGCCGGGCGATGGCGTAGGCGGAAAGAGTCGCCATGGTCAGCGTGCCTATGACGGAACCGGTCGACACAATCGCACTGTTGAGTATGGACCGCTGAATCGTAAAGCGTTCGCCGAGCACCGTGCGATAGTTATCGAGCGTAGGTTCCTCGGGCCAGTACTCGACAGGAATACTATATTCGGTTCCGAGTGGTTTGACCGATGTGACAAAGATCCATGCAAGCGGGAACAGACACCAGAAGCCTATGCCCGCAACAATAATGACCGAGATTATTTTGTGGCGTATCTCACGCTGTTTTCTGTTCATGGCTATTCCCTGAAACTGAAGTTCTTCCTGACGCGACTGATGTAGAAGCTGCCGACAGCCCCAACCAGAATGAAGGTTACAACCGCGTATGTCGATGCGCGGCCGAACTGGGCGAAACGGAAGTAGGCGTTATACGCAAAAGAGCTCAGCGTATCGGTGCTCGTCCCCGGTCCGCCACCTGTCAGGCCATAGACCACGTCGAAAACCCTCAGAGCGTCCTGGCTTCGATACAACAGCGCCACGAATACTGTCGGCATGACAATGGGAAGGGTAATAGAGAAAAAGCGTCGAATGGTCCCGGCTCCGTCGACGATAGCCGACTCCTTGATTTCGCCTGGAATCAAGGCGAGACCGCCCATGAGAAAAAATGCCGCTATACTCGCACCCTTCCAGGTGTACGCGGCGACTATGCTTCCCATGGCGAGCAGCTGCTCGGCGAGAAAAAGAGGAGGCTCGTCGACAATACCGATCCGGACCAGGATATCGCCGATCGGGCCCACGTCACTATTGAGCATCCACTTCCACATTGACGCCTGTATGACTTTGGGGATAGCCCAGGGAACGATAATGAAAGCTCTGAGGATACCCCGCATCCCTTTCGGGACGTAGAACGTGGCAAGAGCGAAGAGCATGCCGAGGCTTATATCGAGTGTCACGGCAACCACCGTGAACCCGGTCGTGAACAGAAACGTATACCAGAACTGATCGTTAGCCATTACCGTCACGTAGTTCTGGAGACCGACGAACGGAGCATTAAGCCAGTCCGTTGTGAAGTTCAGGTCGAAAAACGAATACAAAAAGCTCTGCAGGATCGGGTAATAGTTGAATATCAGAAGCCCGAACAGGGCCGGAAATGCCAGTACGACGGCGATACGGGTTTCGATTTTGTTAGACGTCACTATCTGCCTCGTGTGCACGACCGGGTATCCCGATACTCTCTGCAACGAAAGGGATCGTCAAGGTGGATACCGCGAATGCTGTTTCCCGGAGTGAGAACCGGCCGCCACGTGGGCGGCCGGATATTGGAACCTGAGTGGTCAGCGAAGGGCGGATGCTCTGCGCTGCATGTTTTCCAGCGCATCTTCGACCGACCGTGTACCGGTGATCGCAGCGTTCAGTTCCTCCTGCATCAGCGCAGAAAGCTCTCCGTAGTTAGGTGACGGTGGACGATTCAACGCCACGTCAACAAGCGGTCCCAGCTTCTCGGAGTTCGGATTGTACTCCTGTACCTCCGGATCGTCGTACAAGCCTATGTACTGCTGTACCGGACCCCACGCAAGCGCAAACCCGCGCTGTACTTCTTCGCTTGAGATAACCTCAAGTACTCGAGCTGCGTTCTCCTGCTTTTCGCTGAAGGGATTCATCGCAAACGCGAACCCGCCGGTGATCGCAACTGATTCCCCCTCCGGCTCCGCAGGGAACGGTATAAGGTCCCAGTTATCCACGACTTCAGATTGCTCCGGATCGTCGAGGAACACGACGATATCGTGATTGTCCCAGGAGAAGATGGCCTCGCCCGCCACAAAGCGCTGCCGCGATTCAAGTCGCTCCCAGTTCTGAACTGCGCGCGGCGACCATTCATTCTCAATGCTGTCGCGCATGAACTGCACAGCTCGTACACTTTCTTCAGAATCGAAGAGATAGTTCCCATCGTCGTCGGTGTACTGGCCACCGAACGCGTGTAGAAGCGTTGCGTAGAACATGTTCAGCGATTCGCCGCGCTCACCCGGCCACAGAAGACCTGACAACTCCGGACGGTCTTCGCGAATGGTCTCAATGATCTCGACCATTTCCATAACGCTCTCCGGTGCATCGTATCCGTACTCTTCAAGCAGGTCGGTGCGGTAGTACAGTCCTGTCACGCTTCCCCAGAACGGGACAGCAAGCCAGTCGCCCTCGAACGCAAAGGTCTCAAGACCCGCGGTCGCAATGCGGGTGTCCAGGTCTGGAAGCGGCTCGTTCAGGGGGACAGCCCACCCGGCGCTGCCGAACTGGGTCACCCATGGCGTGTCCATACCGAAGATGTCCACCGACGTGTCCTGACTTGTCATCCAGATTACCAGCTGGTCGAGCAGGTCCTGCGACATGGTCAGGTACTCGAGCGTAATATCCGGATACCGCTCGGCTAAAACGTCACGGATAACGTCGATCGGTGGTGGTGCATCGGTGAACGAATCCGAAAGAAACGGATTGTACCCGAGCGTTATAGTATTCACATCGACCTCTTCGCGTCCGCCACCGGCAAACACCACGGTGCCTGCTGCGAGAACGAGAACCAGGCTCAGAAGAGCAAGACGACTTTTCATGTATACGAACCTCCCTCACACGGTTTGTATGATTGTAACGTTCCAAAGGGTACAACGTTTCAGGCGGCTTGTGTGAAAGAATTCACATCTGTTTAACGGGATGCTAACATACGAGGGCCATCTCGGGGTCGGACGCCGGGCGATAGTTACTCGTGGTTCGCCTTGATTCCGCGAGGGCGCGGGGACAAACCGGCGGCGTGCAGGTGACTCACCTCTCCGAGCCCTATGCACCGGGGTGTCGCGACGCCTTCGGTGCGTTCATCAAACAGAATAGTCGTAACAGAGCTCGGCCAGAGGTAGAATCCGCTGTACACAAGCGGAAGCGGCAGCTCGAGCAGGTGCGACAGCCAGGTAAGGCCAAACCCGTTGTGACAGAAGACCGCAATACGCCGAGACCGCATATCGTGGACCGCGTCGTCGATACGATACACGCCCCCGTCTCGTACCATGCCATGCCGCGCGAGGAACGCATCCGATTCCCTGCGTAAAGTCATCAGCATGTCCGGGAACCCGCTCGTATTGTATGGCGCGACCGACAACCAGTCGGCCGTACGCGGACCCGGTGGATCGAGGCTTCGCACGCGTTCGCCGTGATAATCCCAGATCGCGGTTGCTCCGTAGGGATTCCCCTGATCGACGGAAAAGCCGGATATCTCCTGCGTCCAGTCCTCGATGTGAAGCGGCAATCCCGTCGCCTCGACGGTATAGGCCGCGGTATCCTTCGCACGGCTGAGAGGCGAGGAATACAGGTGTGTCGGAGCGAGGCGAGGCATGACCCCTGCGAGGGCAGCCGCCTCTTTATGACCGTACTCGGTTATCGTTCCGGCGGCGTAGTCCGGGTCAGCGTGGCGAATAATGTACAGCAGCATTTGTGAGATTCTACGGCGCGCGCCCGTGCTATGCAAGCCGGAAGCGCTCAAGCTCCGTCTCGGGCACCTCGTGTCGCCTCATAGCCTCGCGCAGGCGGCCTTCCCACTCCGCGTGCAGGGCCGGGTCGCGTATCGGGTGTGCCGTCGGCTCCTCGACAGACAGATCAACGAGCAGGTCTTCGTGCGGCACGTGCTCCCCCCCGTCGCTTCCGGGAAACTGGACGCGATACACCGGCACGCCCTTCGCGGTCGGCAGGAAATCTCCGAGCTCCGCATCCCGAAGCGCGTCTGCGTCGGCGCCCATGTAGCGCACGGGCATGGCCGTGTAATCGTAGAGCGGCTTCTGCGGGTCGGGAACCCGGGTATACTGCTGCTTCCCGTCGGTTATGTTGATAGTCTTTCCCCAGTAGCCGAAGAGCACCGTTTCGTGGTGCTCCTCGCCCCCTGCTGCTGGTGCAGCGAGGAGATGCTGCCAGGGCCTGCCCTGGACGGAATCGGGTATATCGACACCGTGCCATGAAAGGATGGTCGGCATAATGTCGATCGTCGCAGTCAGAGCGGCGACGCGGGGCTGCGCCGCCCCTGCCGGGAGCGCCGCGGCACCGCTTGCTGCGCCCGGATCGCGGACGACCAGCGGCAGATGTACGAGTTCCGGGTAGTCGTGCATATAGTTCTTCGCCCAGTAGCCGTGCTCGCCGAGGAGATGGCCGTGATCGGTGGTCAGTATGATCCGAAGGTCATCTGCAAGGCCGAGCTCATCGACCTGATCCAGGAATTTACCAAGCCAGGTGTCTGCCATTGCGAGCGTTCCGGCGTAGCACGCGCGGATATGGTCTATCGCCTCACGCTCTTCCTGTGAAACCGGTGCGTAGGGTGGCCAGTCGAAGTGGAAGGGGCCGTTCCAGGGGGGCGCAAACCGCTCGCGATACTTTGAAGGACAGAGAAAGGGCTCGTGCGGGTCAAAGACCTCAAGTTGCAGAAACCAGTCGTCCTCGGCAGCGTTTGCTTTCAGAAATTCAATGCCGCGCATGAAGCACTGCGGCGTCGGATAATCCTCATCCCGCTGTAGATCCATAGCTTCGCGGTTCACCCAGTCCTGCCTGCGGTTCTTTCCGCGATACTCGGGCACCTCCGGGTCCCTGACCCGCGGGATCCAGGGGTCGCCTTCCTGACCGCGCATGAACTCCCAGCTCCTGAAGTCGGTGTGATAGCCGTGGGCGCGCTGCTCGAAATAGTGATAATGATCGGTGATCAGGTGCGTATACACACCGTGCTCGTTCAGAAGGCGCGGCAGCGACTCGTCGAAAGGCTGCATTCCGCTCCACGGCGTCTCGGTAAAGTTGATGCGCCCCGTCATGAGCTCCCGCCGCGCGGGCATGCAGGGCAGCGAACCCGCGTAGTGGTTATCAAATACCACGCCACTTGAGGCGAGCCGGTCGACGTTCGGTGTATGAACCTGCGCGCCGCCGTACAGCGACATGTAGTGGCGGTTCAGAGAATCAAGAAATATGAGCACGGTCTTCATGCCCCATATCCTACGCCGCGCTGGGCCTCGGGTCAAAAGGTCTGTGACACACGAAAGCGCTACAGGCGGCATGAATTTGTGACGCATCGGTTGCCCGGCTTCACACACACCATTACTTTATGTAATGACATGAAAAAACTATTGTACGCAGGAATAATTCTGGTTTCCGTCGTTGCTATTGCAGCCGTGGGTTACCGGATCTACCTTGGAATCCGCGCCGGTGACGGTGAGATAACACGCGAAGTCCAGGCCGAACGCTCGTTCGAAATGGAGGGTCGTGCCGACGACGAGGAAGAAACCGACCAGGATACCGTTTCCGACACGGATGAAACGGAGGAGACGACGGTAGGTACAATTCAGTACGGTGTCACCTCCGGCGACGACGGCGATTCGCGCGCGCAGTTTCTGATACAGGAACGGATTTTCGGGCGCGAAAATATGGTCGAAGGCACCACCAGACAGCTCGACGGTTCGTTTCTGATCGATTACGACGACCATTCGGTGCGCGTGGGGCAGTTCGAGATCAATGTTCGCGACATCCGGACCCGGAGCCTTGACGTAGATATGTCTCGTGAGCGCTGGTCTGACGGTGAGCGCGACGTTGTCATACGCGCGGAGATCCTTGAAAGCGGCCGCGACGAGTTTGAGTTCTCGACCTTCGACCCGACCGGCGTCTCGGGCGTTCCTTCGAGCTTCGACATCGGTGATACCCTGAACATCGTCCTGACCGGGGATCTGACAATCCGGGGAGTCACCTCGGAGGTCGACTTTGACATGGAGCTCGTACTCGAGTCTGAAGATATGATCAGCGGGACCGCGTCGACGGAGGTTCTGTGGGAAGACTTCGGCATCACGATTCCCTACGTCGGAGGAAACTCCGACATAGACTCGGTAGAAGATTCGGTGGAGCTGCGTCTCGAGTTTACCGCGGTTCAGGAAGAGCGTTCGGGAATTTAGTCCACGCCGGAACAGATTACAGGTCCCGGCGCGCCTGATAGATGGCTATAAGCGCGCCGGACCAGGTAACCGTCAGTATCCCCCACCAAATTCCCGGCAGTCCCCAGCCGAAGACCTCCGAGAACAGGTAGAGCACAATGACAGGCGCGACCAACTGTCGGTACAAGCCGATCCACAAGGCCGGCATCGGGCGCTTCATTGCCTGCATTAGTGAGACCGAGCTGAACAGAAGCACGTAGGCATAGTACACGAGGCCCTCGACGTACAGATACTGACGCCCGATCTCTATGACCTCCGCATCGCTCGTGAAGATCCGCATGAGCGGACGTGCGAAAGGCAGGATAATCGAGAGCGTAACGAGCATGACGTAGAACCCGTAGCGGAGCGCGATGCGATACGTTTCGCGTACTCGCTCGATGTGCCCGGCTCCGAAGTTGTTACCGGCTATCGCGAGAATCGCGGTATTCAGCCCCAGACTCGGCAGCAGGGCGATCTGTTCGATCCGAAGTGCGACACCGTACGCGGCAAGTCCTGCCGTCGAACCGGCACGCGCAATGTAGAAGTTGATGATAAACATCCCCAGGGCCACCGTCATCATGTTGAGACTCGCAGGAACCCCCTGCTCGGCAATCTCGCGAAAAGTCGTCATGTCGGGCTTGAACGACCGGAACGACGCACCGACAAAACTCCCGTAGGCCCGCGCCCGGTACGTCATGTACCCGACGCTGACGCCCTGTATGATCACCGTCGCGAGCGCGATACCGGCGGCACCGAGTGCCGGGATACCAAGAGGCTCGTAGCCGAAGAGAAGCAGCGGATCGAGCGCGATATTGAGAATGAGCCCAATGAAAAGCGCGTTCCGGAAGCTCTTCGTATCTCCACGCGAGGAGAGGCCGGCGTTGAATATCTGATTCAACAGAAAAAACACCGTTCCGAAGAGTATTACGCGTATATACTGCAGGGCGATCACCAGCACATCGTCGGTGGCACCCATGAAACGAAGCGCAGGAGGCGCAACAGCGAGCCCGACACCTGTCAGGAGAACCGCTGTGAGAATGCCGAAGGACACCGCCTGAGCCTGCAGGTGTACCGCCCGTACCTCGTCACCACGACCGAGCGCGTTCGAGATCAGCGCCGTCGCACCGGTGGCGACACCGCTTCCCGCGGCGATAATCACGAAAAAAAACGGAAAACTCAATGAAAGGGCCGCGAGCCCCTCCGTTGCGAGAAACTGTCCGAAATATGTATCCACAACATTAAAAAAGGTGTTGAAGATCATGCCGATGCTTGCCGGAACGGCAAGCCGTCGGATCAGATACGGGATGGTCTCACCGACCAGATCAAGCCGCTTTGCTATGTCAGACGCCATGCAGCGTAAGATACGCGTTCAGGCTGGGTTTGTGTAAAAAATACCATCACATAGCTGTGCGACCGTACACAAAAGACCGTACGAGATTCTCGAGCGGACCGTATCGAAAGCGTGTCAGCCAGATCATGCTGAGGGGTATCTGGAGAGCGTAGAGGGCAATGGTCATAAGAAATCCAAACGCAGCACCATAGCGTCCGTATAATCCGAAGCCATAGCCGTAGAACAACACGGTCGCAATGAGGGACTGAAAAATGTAGTTGGACAGAGTCATCCGGCCCAGATACGACAGCGACCGCGCGTATTGAAGCACTGCCGCCTTTCTGAGCGCGAGAAACAAGGCCGTCATATAAGCAAACCCGAGCGCCGGTCCTCCAATCCCTATCGCCAGGCCACGCGCGACGCTTGCAAATACGGGGTCGGGCTCGGTCTTGAGGACCGGCGCCAGAACCGTCACCGCGTACAGCAGCTTGATTGTCAGGCCTGTCGCCAGTCCTGACCACATTATCCTGCGGTACAGGCGATGATTCCGTTCATGGTACACATGCAGTCTGCGGGCTCCGGCGACGGCGCCCAGTATAAAAAGGCCCGCAATCTGCGGCCCCCATCGAACGACCTGTCCGAGCAGTCCTCGTATGAACTCGTTCATCCGCTGCAGGGTAATATCGGTGAACGAACCGGCGCGATACGTCTGAACCGCCATCGAGATGACGTCGTCCGGCAGCGACGACTGCCGTCGGAAGGCCTGCAGCGACATGAGGACCGTGCTGAGAAGTATCCCGGAAACCGCTAAACGGATCGCTGTTTTTCCGGATTGGCCTGAAAGAAACAGAAGTGCCAGGGCGGAGACGGCAAACAGCGCCAGAATGTCTCCCATCCAGACAAGGCTACCGTGTAAGACCCCGAGTACAAAGAGCGCTGCGAGCCGTCGAATAAGCAACGCCGGTTCAATTTTCGGCATGTTCGCACCGGATGCCGGACTGCGCATTCCAAAGCCGAGCCCAAACAGAAAGGCGAAGATCGCTATAAACGAGCCCTCTGCGAGTATGCGTATCGACAACTCAACCACGCGATTCAGGGTACCGGCGCCGGGCATGCCCATAGGCTCGTAATACAACGACGGATAGGCAAAGAGCAGCATATTGACCAGCAGGACCCCGAACAGCGCAAAGCCGCGTATAATGTCGATCTCGACGATTCGTCTACCGGGGTCAGTGGGGCTGCGGGTCGGGGCATCGTGAGGCATAACGGATTCGGGATTGTACAGTTTGTGATCCGCCGTAACAATACACGACAGATTATTCCACGAAAGAAACGTCGATCAGCTCCACAAAACGCTCTGAAATGTGTACCGATACGGGAGAAGTTCGGTATATTGAACGATCATGAGATACCGGACACCACAGCACCGGGTATACCTCGCAGCCCGGGATACAGACCCGGTGACTCTGCAGAACACCGTACTTACTACTCCAGACGTAGATCTCGCGGTAGTGCTCTCGGATCTGGACGAAGATGAAGCCGCGTTTGTTCTTTCAGCCGCCGGCAGACAGAAACGAGTGCGAGTGCTCGATCAACGTGAAAAGCTGAAGCGGGTCCGGGTGTCGTATCAGGACCTGACGACCGTGCAGGACCGCTTCATGTCGCGCCTCGCCGGCAACCCCGCCGTCTCGAGCAGGCGCTATTTCAGGCCGTCGAGACGGTAACCGGGACCGAACCCGCGCAGGGATGCGTCAGGTTCAGGAATGATCCTCTTCCTCTTCGGCTTTCATCGCTATTTCGTAGGTCTCGTGGACCGTACCGAGTGGATGATGCGGCGGAGCGTAGATTGAATACAGCTTCAGGGGCTCGTCACCCGTATTCAGAATGTTGTGCCAGTAACCCGAAGGCACGAAAATTGCGTCGTCGTCTTTCGCTTCTTTCTCGAAATCGAGGTTGTCTTTGTCGGTACCCATGACGACCTTCGCCGTACCGGACTCGATCCTGAGAAACTGGTCGGTGCCGTTGTGAACCTCAAAGCCAACCTCGCCTCCAACGGCAATCGACATGGTCGTCATCTGCAGAAACTCGCCGGTCCATTCAGCCGTGCGGAAGTTCGTGTTTTCCATTGTCAGGTCTTCGATATTGACGACATGTGGTTGTTTTACCAGATCATGTTTCATAAGGCCTCTCCTTCGTTCGATCCTGCGGGGGTTCGAGACCCCGCATCGTGTATCCAACGTACGGGTATCTGAATACCGGCGTCAAACGCTCCACCGGTCCGTTTATACCACGACGAAACCAAGCCTGATGCCCGCGAGTACCGCGTCGGTACGGTTGTCGGCGTCGAGCTTCTCGTATATCGATGATAAATGAAACTTCACCGTGTTCTCGCTCATGCCGAGGACATTGGCAATCTCGCGGTTCGAGAAGCCGTCGGCCACCGCCTCGAGAACCTCGGTCTCCCTGGGCGTCAGCGGGTTCTCCCGTCGTTGCGCTTCCGACAGTACCAGAAGCGGCTCCCCGGGGTCGGCGGCATCCTCGGGTCCGAGCAGCTCGAAGGCAGCCTCCCCGGAAAGCGCGCGCCGGATCTCCGACTCAAGCGCTGCGTCTTCGAGTGAAAGACGCAGCTGCAGGGTCCGACCGACTCGCGGCTTATCCACCGTGGCGGCTCCAGCCGCCGCGCCGACGTGACCCGTGGCCCGATCCATGGCCCCCGCGTCCACGTCGGCGCCCGTGACGGTGTCTGCGCTCTTCCAGGTCAAGTCCGACGAGCGTCACCTCCAGCTCCTGCGCTACGCCGCCGCGCTCGAGTTTCACCCTTACGACGTCTCCGCCGCTTCTTGAGGCAAGCAGCATCCACAGATCCTCGGGAGCCTCAAGGCGGCCATCACCAAGCGACAGAAGAATGTCGCCGGTGCGTATGCCTGCCTGCCCGGCCGGAGAATCGCCTTCAACCCCGGTAACCAGAAGCCCCTCCTCTACCGCCTGCGTGTTGACGCCGAGGTACGCACGACGCCCGGCCTCGCCCCGTTCGATTCGCTCGATCATGGCCGCGAGTTCCGGCGCCGGGACAATGAGATCTTCGCGCTCGCGTCCGGCGGGTGCAAGCATGCCGAGGAGTTGGCCGTCGACCGTATAGACCGGTGCACCGGTGAAACCGCGGTACATGCGCCCATCAGTCTGATAATAGGAAGAAACGGTTCGCCCCATGCCGACAACGGTGCCGCCGCCGATACAGCGTATCATCGCCAGACGCGCCTCCACGCCGTGGGTCGATGGATAGGCGAGCGCGACCGATAGTTCGCCGACTCGAGGGAATGCAGCGTGAGCTGTGGCGTTCAGTTTCCGCGTGTCGTCGGATCCGGCCGGTTCAGCTGTGAGGACGGCAAGGCCGCTGAGGGGATCAAATCCACGTACGGTGAGCGTATGCCTGGCGCCCGATGAGTCCGTCGCCTGCACCGTATCGCCCTGTTCTGCCTGCCGGGCGTAGGTCAGAACATGCTCTTCGTCGAAGCGAAACGCCGTCCGCTCGTGAACGCCATCACCACCAAGCAGCAGGAGCTGCGACCCGAGGAAGTCTACCAGCGCCGCCAGTTCGTCTGACATATTCTTGAGACTATTCACTGCACCCTCCTTTTCATATCAGTGTGCACGTTAAAGGTACACCCCGTTTGAAAAAAGCGGGTATCACCCGAACGGGTAGGGATTACCCTTCTGACGGCAGATCAAGGCCCAGGCGACGGTAGAACCGCTCAGCGTATTGCGGCTCGTTGAAATCGTGATAGAGAATCTCAGCAATCCTGAGCACCGCCTCGTCCCATTCTGCCGCGTCGGGATGCGCCGCCGCCAGCATCGTGTATACCTGAACGGCGCGGTCGGGCTCGGCCAGGAGCTCGAGCTGCCGGGCCGCGCCAAAAAGAGCAGCGGGTGCGTAGGAGGCATCCGGGTTGCGCCTGGCGACGTCGAGGGCCTCCTGCACGTACAGACGCCTGAAAACCGGGGACTCAAGCTCGGCGAAGGCTTCCAGATACTCGGTAACCCGGCTTTCACGCTCGCCGCCTGCCGACAGCGCCTCACCATCGACCTCCATCATATCGAGCAGAAGCTCCCAGTCGGCGCTGTAGCGGTTACGCTGTGCCTGCACGATACCGACGGCGGTCCGCCTGGATACCGTTGAATAGCGTTCGTCCGGAAAAAAGAAGAACTGCCTCGTGAAGTATAAAAGAGCTTCTTCGAAGCGTTCTTCCTCCATTGCAAGCGAGCCACGGTAGTACTCGACCTCTCCGCGATACTCGCCCTCTGGATATTGCTCGGCGTAGCGACTCAGCGCGCGATGCAGTTCGCTTCGAATCTGCCGTTCACCGGGACGATCCTGCAGCACCAGACGCCGGATGAACTCTATATCCTGCTCTTCGAGTGATTCATCGAAACGGTCCGCTATACCTTCCCGCATGCCGTACTGGTAGATCACGAAGTCACGTTCGGTCTTGGCGATGTGGTATGCACCGACCACGTCGAGCGCCCAGAGCATCCCGTTCACGAATATACCCCCGCCGAAGAGGAAGGCATTCTCTATGACCCGCCGGTAACTGAACTCGTCGAGCGCGCTCAGGTCCGACAGATCGCGGAAATCGTTCCACTGCCGCACGACAGCAGCCGCCATCATCCCGGCGCCGGCGCTGCGGCCCGCGACGATGCTCCAGCCGAGCACGGGGCGTTCGACCTGAAACATGCCGTAGCCCGGCACGAACATAGACATGAACATGGTAAAGAAGTCCACGTTCCGGTTCACCTGTCGGTATTCCTCGTGAGTCATTTCAAGCGGGAGACCCTGCTGAAGTTCCGGGGGAAGATCCCGGAAGATCTGCGGGAGCATGTCCATCTGGGCCGTAACGGTAGCCGCAGGGACAACAACGAGAAGGATCGACACAACAATCACGCGGAACGCGCTACGGTACCTTTTCATGAAGTAAGGGTACCGCCGGGCGATCCCGCCGCACAAGGGAGGGATACCCGGTGCAGTGTGTACTCGGCTTTATCTCCCCAGCAGAGCCCTGACATGATCATGGTTGCGCAGTTCGTGGACAGCCTCGTGTACTCCCGGAAGTCGTCCGTCCAAAAGGGCGGTCACGTAGTCTCCGAGTTCTGCAGCGGTGATCCAGTCGGGATTGGTATCCTGACCGCGACTGCGGGTCTTGATAGACGTGTGGGCCGTGATGTTGTACACCCGGACCGGTGAATCGAAGGCCTCGTAGGCGGTAACCCGGGCCATCATGCGCTGCGCCGCCGCCATGATGGACATGACCCCCTCATCCGGATGGATGCTCTCCGCCTCGGGACCGGTGAGCACAAGGTATACTCCCTGGTCCTGCCGCCGCATTTGATCAATGAAGGCGCGCTGGAGATTGAAATGCGTTGCAAGGTTATCCCGTATGGTCCGGTCCCAGTCGTCCCAGGGCATCCGGTGCAGCCTGTGGCCGTAGTAGTAGGAGCCGACCGACACGATTACCGCATCGATCCTTCCCTCTTCCTGTACGATGCGGTCGCGCATTGCATCGACTTCACGTTCCTGACAGAGATCCGCCGGAACCTTCCTCAGGGTCCCCAGGC
>JBKHAN010000126.1:0-4164 GCA_046542845.1 Spirochaetaceae bacterium | reverse complement strand
AAAAAAAGCAGACGAATAATCGTCTGCTTTTTCATGATAGTGAACTTTACGACCGATTAATCTTCCGGTGGAAGAATAACCTCATCTATTACGTGTATAACACCGTTCGTCGCAAGAACATCCGTCGAGACTACGTTCGACGATCCGTTCAGAACCACAGTACCGTCGACGGTAATAGCTATATCACTACCCTCTACAGTTGTGGCTGAATCGAGACCGACTACCTCACCCGACGTAACCACGCCAGGGACAACGTGGTACAGAAGAATCTGAGTCAGCGCAGGAATATCGGCAAGAAGAGACTCAACCGTTCCATCCGGAAGCGCAGCGAAGGCTTCGTCGGTCGGAGCGAAAACCGTGAATGGGCCCTCACCCTGCAATGTTTCGATCAGGTCTGCTGCTTCGAGCGCTGCTGCGAGTGTTGTGAAGTTTCCATTCTCCACAGCGACATCGACAATGGTGCCTGCCGGCGGAAGAATAACCGTATCGATGACGTGTATAACGCCATTCGACGCCATGATGTCTGCCTGCGTCACCGTCGCGTCGTTTACCGTTACACCGTCAGCCGCTGATACGACCACCGGCGAACCTTCCACCGTTATCGCATGGGTCAGATTTGCGACCTCGGATGCTGGTACAGAGCCGGCAACCACGTGGTACAGAAGAACGCTCGTGAGAGTCGGGATATCCTCCAGAAGCGCGTCGACAGAGCCGGCCGGAAGCGCCTCGAACGCATCGTCGGTCGGTGCAAAAACGGTAAACGGTCCCTCGCCATTCAACGTATCGACAAGATCGGCGGCGTCCAACGCGGCCACCAGGGTATTAAATCGCCCGTCTGACGCCGCAATCTCGGCAATTGTCGATGCAGGCTCCGGCTCAACCTCCTGTACACCGGCCGCAAAAACCGTTCCTGAAAGAACGGAAGCTATCAAAAACACCAGAGTGCCTGTTTTCAGGTTCCTCATAACTGCCTCCAACGGATAAGATGCGGTGAAAATACGGTTGATATACAAACATATCAATTTTTTTCGTATTTTTTTTCATTACAGATCTATAATGTTGCTCCGTCGCATTAGAGCCGTTTTTCCGGGGACATACCCTTCCCCAGTACCTGGATACTCCCCGCAACCTTGACCCGCACCCGTCACCGGCATACGATCGTGGTGGAGGCATATGAACTCACCGGACACGCTTCACGAAGAGGAAATCTACGCTTCGCTCAAAGCTCTCGCGCTCGCGTTTATCCGTGAACACGGTGGCCTGAGGGCGACAGAATCAGAGCTCGTTGCCAGGCTCGACTCAAGCCTCCCCGCCTCGGAGGGCGACATTGCGCGCGCGGCAGGACGGCTGCGGCAGCAGAACTTTTTGCGGCCGGACGATCACGTCCCCGCAGGTGCCGAGGCGGCCGCCTCAGGCGCGGCTGGGGTTGCCGCCGCCGCGGGCGCCAACGCAGGCGCGCTGTCCGGCGCGAGTACCGGCTCCAATCCCGCTACCGCCTCGGCGACCCCCGCCGCGTTCCGGCAGACCTACGTCCGCGATCTCCTGGTGCCGGACATCCTGCCCGACTCCGACGACGCGCTGGACGACGACTCCAAAGAATACAAACGCTATGAGGAACAATGGGACCTGATTCTGCGCGAGGAGCACGCGGGCGATCTTCCGGAGTGGATCGTCGAGGCGTATCGTTCTCAGGCACAGGAGCTCGCGCAGCGCTCAAGCCTTTCGACGCTCAAGCATATCGGCATATATCTGGCCGTAAACACGGGGCTGACCGCGATCTGGATCACAAGCGGAGTGAGCTTTCCATGGGTGGTGTTTCCGGCATTCGGCTGGCTCATGGGCCTGTCGTCCGACATCGCCTCAACGATCTGCCGCCGACGCCACGCCGACGTTCTGACCGGCTCGAAGCGTCCCTCGGCGCGGCATCTACCGCTGCTTCGCTCCCGGCAGAAGGCCGAACGCAAGCACCTGAAAGACGCAATCGTGAATCCCACCATCATTCTCGGGCTCACCGTGTTCAATGTCGTTTCGTCTTCGTTCCCGTGGGCGGTTTTTCCGGGGGTGATACTCGGCATCGCCGCGCTCGGCTCAGTCGTATCGCTTCGGAAGCAGCAGCGGGATACAGCGACACGACTCGCGCAGGCGGGCTACGAGATAGAAGCGAAGAAGCCCTGGTGGCGCCGGATCTTCGGGTCGTCCCCGACGCCTGATACGGTCAGCATCGCCGCTCCCCAGGACAATACTACACGCTCGAAAGCCCGAGTCCTCGCGAGTGAAATCCGGGCGCAGCTTCAGCGCATCGGCGGGTCGTCGGACACGCACGGTGAAATCAGCGAAACGGTCGATGAGTGCGCCCGCGTCGTTGAGGAGCTCGAGCAGAAACACCGCGAGCTCTCGGAGCTTCTGACCGAACTCGACCGCGACGATCTTGATCGCGAACGAGCAGAACTCACCAGGCAGCTCGCCTCCACCTCGGATCACGTACTTGCAGGCGAGTACAGTAACGCGATAGCCGGGATAGACAGGCAGCTGTCGGGCATACAGGTGCTTCAGCGCGAGCGAGAGGTCGTATCGCTTCGCCTGCAGTCGGCTCTGGGAAGTCTGAAGCAGCTGCGCGTGGATCTTGCACGCATACAGCACGCCGGCAGCGCCGAAGAACTGAGTGCGGCCCGCGAGATAGACGAACGCACACGTGAAATGAGCGCCTACCTGCGAGACCTCGGGGCAGCGTATCAGGACATGAACACGAAGGAATTATGAGCAGGCCACAGGCACAAGACATACAGTCGGCCATGGAGGGAATAGTCGGATCGGAGGCGGTGCTCGGTTCCGAGGCGAAGGGTTTCGCGCGCTACGACCGCGACCAAAGCCACGATATACGCTACCGCCACGCACCGGACGTTGTTGTGTTTCCCTCCACCACCGGCGAGGTCGCAGCAATCCTCCGCTACGCGCACGAGCACGCGTGTCCGGTGACCCCGAGGGGTGGCGGGACCGGGCTTTCCGGCGGCGCTGTCCCGCTGCGCGGCGGGGTGTGCCTCGCCTTCGAGCGCATGAAGCGCATCATCGACCTGGATCTGGAGAACTTGACCGTCACCGTACAGCCGGGCCTTGTGACAGCAGACCTTGACCGCACGCTCGCGCCGCACGGGCTGTTCTTTCCCGGCTATCCCATGAGTGATGATATCTGCACCATAGGCGGAAACGTCGCCGAGAATGCAGGGGGCGGCCGTGCGGTCAAGTACGGCGTTACCGGTGACTACGTGCTCGGCCTCGAGTTCGTGGCGGCAGACGGGCGTGTGTGCCGGTTCGGGGGCAAGCGCCTCAAGGACGTCACCGGCTACGACATGAAGCGTCTGATCGTCGGAAGCGAAGGGACCCTCGGCGTCGTGACCGAGGTAACGCTTCGCCTCCTTCCCCGCCCGCGGAACCGACTCGCGGCAATCGCGCTGTTCGCTTCGACCGAGGCGGCAATTGTGACCGCACGGGAGATTACCGCGGACTATCGTGTCGAGCCGTCTGCTGTCGAGTATCTGGATCGCATGAGCCTGCATGAAACCTGTTCGCGCCTGAAGGAAACCATTCCGTACGAAGACGCATCGGCCATGCTCCTCGTTGAGACCGAAGGACGAAGCGAAACCGAGGCGGCCGCAGGTATCGAGGCAGCGCTGTCGTATCTCAGGCCGCGTGCGCTTTACACGGAACAGGCACACGATCGGGACTCCTATGAGCGCTTCTGGAAAATCCGAAAGCGCGTCCCATGGACCCTCAAAGCGCTCGGCCGCGCCCAGAGCCACGAAGACCTGAGCGTCCCGATTGCCGCTATTCCTGACATGGTCGCGTTTCTGAACGAGCTTTCGGCCGAACACGGCATCTCCATTCCCTGCTTCGGCCACGCGGCAGACGGTAATCTGCATGCCGTTCCGATCTGCCCGGACGATATGGATGAAGCGGAGTGGCGCGAACAGCTGCCGCTCCTCCTCGGGAGCATGTACCACAAAGCGGTTGCACTCGGGGGGACGATCAGCGGTGAACACGGCATAGGACACAAACGCATCTCGTATATGGACGCGGTCATGGACCCGCTCGCGCTCGAACTCATGCAGCGGGTCAAGCAGGCCTTCGATCCGAAGGGGATCATGAACCCGGGGAAGGTGTTTCCGC
>JBKHAN010000125.1:0-4175 GCA_046542845.1 Spirochaetaceae bacterium | reverse complement strand
AAGCAACACATAGCCAACGTCGAGTCCTCCGTTAAACAGAAGTACCTTTTCGAGTGTGTGAACCGAACGAATTTCCTGTGCAAGGTTCTCAGAAGCTTTCTCACGCCGAATCCCTCTCAACCCGGTCGCCGCGAGTACAAGGTTAACCACGTTCCACAGTGCCGTCATTTCCCAGAAACCTTCGTTCGATATCGCGGGAAGAGCCCTGAACGTGGCACCAAAGACGATGTTTGCGAGAGCCCAGCCCGCGAGTATACGCAGGCCGGTCCTCGTAACCGAGTGGCGCTGTGATGAGAGGTGCTCAAGTGTGAGACTCACGCTCGGGCTCTATTCAAAGTGTGATTTTGCGGACTTGACCGCGTTACTCAGAGCATCCCAGGCGAGATCAGCACCACTTTTCAGATCCTCCCAGGCAGAATCGGAAGCTGACTTGAGTTGCTCGAGCTTCGAACTGAGCTCTTCCTGTTTTGAACGCAACTCCGCTTTTTGCTTCTCGTATTTGATCTTTGTTTCAGTGCTTGCCTGCTCGGCCTTCAACTCCAGCGCTTCAATGTCTTCATTCAAATCGTCAAGTTTTGTTTTCAGTTTTTCGATGTAGTCTGTTCGTTTTTCACTCATATTCACTCCTCCGTCGGAAAAGATATGGCCGTTGAGCGACGTAGTCAAACCGGAGATCTGAGGCTATAGTATGAAGTTGTATGCCCCTTACCGAAATATCCTTTGGAGCACTGGTTATTCCCGTCCGTCTCGCCGTACCTGTGCTTGCGATGCTCAGTTCAATCCTTCTGCTGCGCTGGGTGCCACTTGGCACCACCGAGATCAGGCGCTACGTTGTCGACGTCGTTCTTGGCGCCATATTCGTGTTCCTTGTCGGTTGGAAACTCACACCGTTTGTCATTTTGTGGGAATCGGTGTTGCGGGACCCTCGCGTGGTGCTTTTTGCTCCGGGAGGTGCAGCGGGTACGGTCGTTGGTATTGCAGCGGCTTTTGGCTATGTCCTGCGTCGCTTCAAGCGCGACGATGTGCCCTGGAAAGACGCAGCCCCCTTCTTCGGGCTCCTTGGTGCGCTGGTGGTTGCCCTGTCTATCATCGGCTCCGTCACTGCAGCGTCATTGTCGAGTCCGACGGCCGGAAGCAAATCGGCGACAACGGTGTCGCTTCCGACGCTTAACGGGGATACCATCGTCATCGGAGAAGCAGCCGGGATTCCACGTCTTGTGAACTTCTGGGCAACGTGGTGTGTTCCGTGTCGCAGCGAAACCGAGGTAAAGCGTTCGATCGCCGAACGGTACGATGGGCAGATCGAGGTTATAGGCGTCAATCTCACCGCGAGCGAAACATCAATCGGGGACGTACGCGCATTCGTCGACGAGTGGGGTATACAGTATCCGACGCTTCTTGACACGAACGGGCGGGCGGCATCGCGTTTTGCGATTCGCGGCACCCCGACGAGCATACTCTTCGACGCCGAGGGGAACATAGCGGGACGGTACTTCGGCGCCTTGAGCAACGCGTCTGCCTCCCGTTTTATCGCTCCGGTGCTCAGATAGGCTCACTGTGCCCGGTATGTGAGGCAGGCAGCAGAAGCGCCCGCAGCTCCTCGACGGTATCCGCGATGTGGTCGGGATTGCCCGTTTCAAGCAGAGGGCGATCGTCGTAACCCCACGTGACGGCTATTGCCTGAAGCCCTGCCGCGTGTGCGGCTTCCACGTCGCGCAACTCGTCACCGATATACACGGCCGACGACGAATCGATTCGGAACCGCCGGACCATCCGTTTGAGGTATCGAGCCTTGGAAAACAGACCGGAAGCCGTTCTGACAGCCCGAAAGTCGGTAATGTTGTATCGCGCGAGGCAACGGTCGATGTTTTTCCGATTGTTCGAGCTGAGAATAAACAGATCCATTCCGCTCGCGGCTGCATCCTCAATGACGGATCCCATTCCCTCATAAAGAGGAAAGCGGTCCATGAGTTCGGAAAAATGGCGTAACGCCGTCCGCGCCATCCCGGGGACCTTCCATTTCGGGATACCCATGATCCTGAGACGCTCGGCGAGTGGTTTTGTACGGAGCTCGGCAAGTTCCTCTGCCGACAACGCGCGAAAGCCGTACTGCTCCGCCAGCTTCTCCATAACTTCGAGCACCGCGTCGCTCGAATCTATGATTGTCCCGTCGAAATCAAAGATCGCGGTACGAAAAACGGCGGGTATTGATCGCTGCTCCATTGGTACTCCTGTCACCGATTGTTCAGTCGTGCCCGAACGAGGCTGAAGTAGTCGACAGCTTCGCTTGTGTGTACCGGCTCGCTTGGCTCGTGAGTTGTCAACAGGTGAGCCGGAATCTCTGCGAGAAAGGGCGACGGTTCCATAGTCGAAACTTCCCGCATGACCGACCGTGTCCGACAACTTGTAATCATGAGCTTGCGTTTCGCCCGGGTCAGCGCGACGTAGAACAGCCTTCGCTCTTCCTCCAGGTTCGCCGGGTCGTCTTCGATGGCACGTTTATGGGGTATAATTCCATTTTCCACGCCGACAAGAAACACAACCTCGTGCTCAAGGCCCTTGGCTGCGTGTATGGTCATAAGGTTTACCTGACCGCTTCCGGTGTCTGTCTGGTTATCGTCACGACCCTGCAGCGAGATTCTATTAAGCCACTGAAAAAGCCCCGGATCCAGGTTATCCGGATCACGTTCCCAGTTCCTGAGGCTCTCGATGAACAGTTCGATGTTGCGATGCTTCCACTTTGCAATCTTATCGTTTGCCTGGTGCTCGCTGACGAGGTACGCCCAGTAATCGATCTCCGCCACGAGATCCGCTAAGACGGTCGCCATGTCCCGTTTGGATTTCAGAAAGCGCTCGCGATAGCGTTCTATCAGATCAATGAACCCACCGAGGTCGCGCTTGATCCTGTCGTTGACCGAGGCGTCCTCGGGCCGGCATACGAGTGTAATCGCGGAGAACAGTGAATAGCCGCCCGAGCGGGCAATTTCGGTTAACCCCTCGAGAGTCTTGCGGCCGATCCCCCTGCGGGGCGTGTTGAGTATTCGAAGGAGACTCATGTCGTCGTCGTGATTCGCCGCGAGCCTCATGTAACTGATCAGATCCCGAATCTCTTTCCGGTCGAAAAAACTTGTCCCGCCCGTCATCCGGTAGGGGATGTTGGCCGCGAGAAAGGCTTCCTCAAGCGCACGAGAGAGCGCGTTTGTCCGAATCAGGACACCGAAATCCTCGTACTTCAGGCGGTCGCGCAGCCGGATCTCCGCGATGCGGTCGGCAACGAACGCCGCTTCTTCGCGCTCATTCATTGGATAATAGACTTCAATAGGCGTACCTGAGTCATCGCCCGTCCACAGTCGCTTATCCTTGCGATTGGTATTGTTCTGAATGACGCCGTTTGCTGCTTCAAGGATGGTCGTAGTGGACCGGTAATTCTGCTCAAGCCTGACCTCGAGCAGCTCCGGGAAGTCCTTCTCGAACTGTGTGATGTTTCCGAAGTGCGCACCCCGCCAGCTGTATATGCTCTGATCATCGTCACCGACAACGCAGATGTTTCTGTGTCCATCAGCTATATATTTTATCAAGGTGTATTGTTTTGTAGACGTATCTTGAAACTCGTCAACAAGAATGTAGTGATACCGGTCCTGAACCGCGCGGAGAATATCCGAGTGTTGCTCAAAAAGCTCGATTGGTAAAAGAATCAGGTCATCAAAGTCTACAGAATTATACAGTTTTAAGTGACTTCGGAACTCGGTGAACAGGTGGTGATACTTGTCGGTATGTTCGTCCCAGGTTTTTCGGCCGGTTCGGATGCTGGAAAAGGTGGCGAGTATACTGTTCGGGTCTTCCTCGTCGAGTCGGAATGCGATTTCGCGTGCGGTCTCTTTCAGGAGCGAGATCTGGTCCACCGTATCGTAGATACTGAAATGGTCGCGGAATCCGAGACGTCTGATATAACTCCTGAGCAGCTGAACCCCGAACGCGTGAAAGGTGCTGACGGTCAGCTTCGAGAGTCGTTTCCCGGTAATCGCTCTGAGGCGACCCTCCATTTCGCGCGCGGCTTTATTGGTGAAGGTGAGGGCAAGGATCCTTTGCTGTGGAATACCCTCTGAGAGCATATAGGCTATGCGCTGGGTTATGACCCGCGTTTTTCCGGAGCCTGCGCCGGCGATAATGAGGAG
>JBKHAN010000124.1:0-4193 GCA_046542845.1 Spirochaetaceae bacterium | reverse complement strand
GACGGCGGCAGGGTGTTAATGCTCGATCTGAACCTTGATCGTGTCTGCTCGTTGTGAGGCGAGTTCAAATGCCTCGGTGACCTCAGTAATGGGAAAGGTTCGCGAAATCAGAGGGCGGACATCGACGCGGCGTGTGGAAAGCAGATTCATAGCAACGGGGTAGATGTCTCCATAGCGGAAGGACCCGATAAAGGACAGCTCCTTACTCATGATAAGATTTGCGGGGAGCTTGACGTCGCCGTTGATGCTGCCGATCTGTACGATTGTCCCGCCTTTCCTCACAATTTCAAGATTGGAGCGAACCGCCGGCCCGGCGCCCGACGCTTCAAAAATCACATCAAAGCCACCGGTCTCCCGTTTTGCGGCTTCCACTTCTTCCTGCTTCGTCGGATCAAGCCCCAGATCCGAACCGTGTGCAACGGCGAAAGTGCGACGTGACTCCTGCAGATCGCTTACGGCAATAAATCCGGCTCCGAACGCGCGGGCGGCGAGGGCAACAAACTGGCCTATCGTACCGCCGCCGCTTACGAGTACCTTCGCCCCGGCTATGCGGGCAGGGCGAAGCACCGCGTGTACCGCGACCGCAAGCGGTTCGAGACACGCCCCCTCACCCCAGGAGAGATGGTCTGGAATACGATAGCAGTTCGTCGCGGGGACCGAGACGAGTTCCGCGAGCCCGCCGGGTATGTGGGGTACGGTGGCTGCGGTTCCGACGAACTTCATGCTGTTACAGAGATTGTGCCTGCCGGCACGACAATACTCGCAGGTTCTGCAGGGCATGGAGGGGTCAATCGCGACACGGTCTCCTGTGCGCGGCGTATCGACACCCGGCGCGGTCTCGACAACTTCTCCCGAGAGCTCGTGCCCGAGCACGAGCGGCCCCTGCGGAACGAATGCTCCTATCCTGTTGTGCAAGTAGTACTCGATGTCGGAACCGCAGATGCCCATGGTGTGCACCTTGATCCGAACGTCACCGGGACCGATGTCCGGTGGGGTGATGGTGCCGGATACCAGATTTTTTACACCGTCGAGGTACACTGCGTTCATGCAAAAACTCCTGTGTCGACACCGAGCCGCGAACCCGTTTCGGTGAGGATTCTGATGAGTCCCGGCTCGAGCGGAATACCGTCCCGGCTCCGCTCTGCGCGACGGAGCGCCTCGGGTTCTCCCGGGAAGTAGATCGGCTGTTCCGGGTCCCGCCTCGGCAGCGCGTGAAGTTCCCGGATGTATTCCTCCATGCGGGCGCGAACATCGTCGACCGGGACAAGTGCGCCGATGTCCCAGATGGTTATGAAGTGACCGAGTTTTCGTGGCTGCTCGAGTTCCTCGTACATGCGGTTAATGTGCGGTCCGTAGGGCATACCCGAAAACATCGAACTGAGCAGGTCTATGACCATCGCCAGCCCCGAGCCCTTGTACGACGCGATCGGCTCCATGCCTTCAAGCGCGTGCGGATCGGTAGTCGGATTGCCGTTCTCGTCGAATCCCCAGTCGTCGGGTATGCTTCGATTCTCGGTTCGGGCGAGCGCGATACTGCCGAATGTTACCTTGGTTGTCGCGAAATCCAGGACAAAGGGCTCGCCCTGCGTCGGGAAACCGAAGGCGATGGGATTGGTCCCGGCGAAGGGCCTGCGGGCGTTGTGCGGAACAATTCGAACGTCGGTGTGGGTCGTAACCATACCGACGAGACCGGCTGCAGTGATGTCCCGCAGGTACCACCCCGCCATGCCGAAGTGGCTGGAGTTGCCGACCACGATTGTCACCGATCCCTGTTCGCGGCAGATGGGGATTGCCTCCTCGACCGCACGCTTCGTTACCGCATGGCCGAGCCCGTCGTCCCCATCCACGCGCAGGATTGCCGGTCGTGGACGATCGAAGGCAACGTTCGGTGTCGCGTTGATCGAGCCGTTTGTGAGGCGGGTGACATAGTGCGGCAGCCGGATGATCCCGTGGCTGTCGACGCCCGAGAGGTTGGCGTAGAGGAGGCAGTCGGTCACGGCGGCGGCATCGTCGTGCGGGACTCCGCAGGCTGTGAGTACTGCCTCGGCAAACACTCGAAGCCCTCGGGATGGAATTGCCTTCATACTCGCTACGATAGCAGAGCTCTGCCGCGGTGGACAGGCATTTCGCTTCCTGTGCAAAAATTAATCGTTTTCTGGTGCCGCCCAACGGCGCGCGGCCTGATATGCTACTCCACATGACCGAATGGAAGGTGTTTTTTATTGGCGACAGCATCTCGATACAGTACGGGCCGTGGCTTGAAACGTTTCTGACGCCGAGCGTCTCGTACGCCCGGAAGGCCGGGGTGAACGACGCGCTTCGCGATCTCGATGTCCCGCAGGGAGCGAACGGCGGCGACTCGAGGATGGTCCTCGAATACCTCTCAGCGAGCAAGAACCACCAGGAAATCGGGGACGTCGATGTGCTGGCCATCAACTGCGGTCTCCACGACATCAAGACCGACCCTGAATCGCGGACGCGGCAAGTCGGTCCCGACGAGTACCGGTCGAACCTGGAACGCATCGTCGAGATCGGAAAACCGCTGTGCCGGTGGCTCGTCTGGGTGTCAACGACACCCTGCATGGACGCGATACACAATGCCCGAAGCACCGCGTTTCACCGCTACCGGGAAGACGTTCTAACGTATAACCGCATCGCAGACGCTGTAATGCGCGTGCATGACATACCGATCATCGACCTGTTCGGTCTGACGGAAAAACTCGAGTCCGAGCGCGGCGATGCTGTCTATAAGGATCACGTTCATTTCGCTCCCGAGATACAGCATCTGCAGGGCGCGTACATCGCGGGATGGATAAACGCTCACCGACAGGCGAATCAGAAGTTGTGATACAATACCCGCGTAATTCACGGGCGACGGGAATTATGTTGGGAAGATGACGAAGGCTGTCGTGTGAGTTCCTCGACCCCTACGTTCAGCAGATCAAACGATACGTCCGCGTTTTCGTTTGACGAGAACGCCTGTCAACGCATTACGCGAGCAGTCGAAAAGAAACAGCTGCCGGTCAGCGGCCTTCGCCCGAACGAGGGCTATTGCCACCCTATCCTTCGGCGTCTATCAGTGTCTCAAGCCATCGCATGAACCGGGCATGAAACTCACCGAATTGCCCTGCAGCCGACACTGCGATATCCGATACTTCGCGCACGCGGACGGGCCGTAACTGTGATTTGTATATGTTCCGGAACCGATGTCGAAAGCGGCGAAGTTCGTCGAGTTCCTCAGCTATCTCAGGAGAGATGAGCGCCGGCCGGATTCCCGGGACCTCAATGCGCATTCGATCAATGAGTTCGCGGTGCCACGACGCATCGTCGAGGTTGTTCTCGAAAAACTTCGCGACCCGAAGGAAATAGCTTTCAAACGCTGTGTACAGATTATGTATCAGATACGACAGCGCCATGGTCGCCATTTCAACGTCTGGTGTTTGCCCAGCCCGTGATCGCATCTCGGTGTGACGCTCAGCACTCTGGACAATATACCGGTAGTCGTCGTCGAGCTGGCCCTGAAGCAGACGCAGCATGTCGCTATCGCTCATACAGGAGCACTCCAGTTTCCGTTATCGAACGGACCATCGATTCGTCCTGATCGTCCAGTTCTACCCAGTCGACCTTCCAGGGAGATCGCTGACAGATCTGCCACGCGGTAAGGGACCCACCTTCGACCGCCAGGTCGATGTCGGACGACTCTCGAAACCGGAGCCGCTCGTCAAACGTTGAGCCAAACCCCCAGATTCTTCGCACCGTCGGATCAGCAGCCGCGATTGCCTGTGCAAGCTCCGTCGCGTGTGCACGCGCAGCTACCCGCCGCTCCCCGAGCATGGCCTGCCGCTGCGTATCTTTTTTCAGTCTGCGCTGTGCGGCGTCACGAATCTGTTCGGCAGTCCACTCCATGACTCAAGTGTAGTGCCGGCTTCGGCGGGGGTCAATTGAAGCGGTGCGCCGTGTTATGCCGCTCTTCAGGCAGACGCGACACAAGCACACGAGCGAACCTCCGTTTGCCCACTCGCAGGATAACGCCGTCGGCCGGTACATCGATGTGCTCGGCAGGGTCGCTGATCCGCCTTTCATCCACTTTCACGGCTTTCTGGGCTACGAGCCTGCGCGCAGCACTCCGGCTTCCAACAAAGCCTGATGCGAGCATGAGGTCGTCGATTCGTGCAGATGAGTTCGAGACGTTC
>JBKHAN010000123.1:0-4214 GCA_046542845.1 Spirochaetaceae bacterium | reverse complement strand
GAGTCTTGACACCTGTCGGACACTGATTTGACACATGGTTATACCACGATTATACTCAGAATATGAAGACTGCAATTTCTCTGCCTGATCGTCTATACGATGAAGCGGAACGAACTGCTAAATCCATGGGAATCCCCCGAAGCCAGCTGTTCGCAAAAGCCCTCGAAGAGTTCATTGAACACCACAAACGCGAAAATATCACTGAACGACTGAACAAAGTCTATTCAAACGATGCCCCGGACGAGTTCGAAGATATTTCGAACTCCGGCTTGGAGTCCCTGAGGAATTTAACCCGAAATGACTCGTGGTGAAATCTGGTGGGCGGACTTCGGCATGCCGTTTGGGAGTGAACCAGGCTTCACACGACCAGTATTGATTGTTCAGGATAACGATTTCAACAAAAGCAACATCAAGACGATCGTTATTGTTCCATTCTCTACGAATCTCCTGCTGGCTGAAGCCCCTGGGAATGTGCTCTTCGAGAAAGAAGAAACGGGGTTACCAAAAGATTCGGTCCTGGTAACTTCACAGCTGCACGCTATTGATCGGGAACGACTGTCCGGGAAGATTTCGGAAATCAGACAACGTCGATTCGGAGAAATTGAAGCAGGAATAATGCTCGTCCTCGGAGTACGGAAATCGAGCTAACCCTTGCTTGCACGCGATGTCCGGGGTTCGGGTGAACGGCATAATCACGTCCCAGAAAACGCCTGCACCCACCCCTGGTCCCGATATTCGGTTTACATTCGCTACCCTTTGCTCGTAGGATCACACTCGCAGCACAACGCCGGTCGGTAGACGGGGCGCCACGTTGTCGACCAATCATCTTTGAGGAGCCTTTGTGATATATGCGTATCGCTGTATTCACCGACACCTATAAACCCGAGATAAATGGTGTGGGAGCTTCCATCGAGCGATTCCGGTGAGGTAGCAGCAATCCTCCGCTACGCACACGAACACACGTATCCGGTGACTCCGCGGGGCGGCGGGACCGGGCTTTCCGGTGGCGCTGTCCCCCTTCGCGGCGGAGTGTGCCTCGCCTTCGAGCGCATGAAGCGCATCATCGACCTGGATCTGGAGAACTTGACCGCACGCGGCACCGGCTCGCGGCAATCGCCGCTGTTCGCACCTGAAGGAAACCATTCCGTACGAAGACGCTTCGGCCACGCGGCAGACGGTAATCTGCATGCCGTTCCGATCTGCCCGGACGATATGGATGAAGCGGAGTGGCGCGAACAGCTGCCGCTCCTCCTCGGGAGCATGTACCACAAAGCGGTTGCACTCGGGGGGACGATCAGCGGTGAACACGGCATAGGACACAAACGCATCTCGTATATGGACGCGGTCATGGACCCGCTCGCGCTCGAACTCATGCAGCGGGTCAAGCAGGCCTTCGATCCGAAGGGGATCATGAACCCGGGGAAGATCTTTCCGCCTGCGAGTTCCGCATCGGGACAAGTGAACGGAGTGTAGAGCAAAAACTGTCGAGCTCGGCTGGAAACAATTCGACCGTACCAGTTTTCCCGGGTACGGTTATGCCGCCCGCGGTTCCATTCTAAATCGCTCTACGTTCCAAGAATCCCGCTGCTTGCAAAGCGGATACCCGAAGCGACAGAATCGAGTCAACATGTTCAGGACTATCCTTCAATGGACGTGGGAGCTTCCCCAGACATTGCTCGGTCTGGTTGTGTTCCTGACCGTGCGCCTGCTTGACCGCGGTGCGACGACCCGCAGATACAGAAAATCCACTGTTCTGACACGCACCACCGTGATTAACGGCGGCGTGTCACTGGGGATGTTTCTCTTTTCGTTCGACTATGCCCGCGGCTGCGGCATTTCCCGCCCCGATGCGCAGCGGCGAATGGACAACCATGAATGGGGTCATAGCGTGCAGTCGCGGTACCTCGGGCCCGCGTATCTCATTGTGATCGGTGTTCCGTCGGTAACACGAGCGATTCGATCGCGCTTCCGTCGTCGAAGGTGTCGAAGCCGGAAAGAGCTGTATGATGACCGCTGGTACTATCGCGGATTTCCGGAGGCATGGGCCGATCGTCTCGGGGGCGTTCGGAGATAGATTCGGGCTTGACCTCAGCGTCAATGAGCTATCGCATGGATCGGCGCGGGATGCATACCATCGGCGCGTGCGCGTGGGCGCCTTCGCCACGCGATGTCGATTCCGAGCAGTCCGAGTTGAGAGCGCGCTTCCCGCGTGCTATCTTCTGACCGCGGGCTCGGCCGCACGTATCTGACCTTACAGCGAGGACCATAATGAGTCGACTGTTACCAGGCATTGTCGCCACCCTTCTCGTGGCATTTTTATCGGCGTGCGTCACTTCGGCCGCACGCAGCGACGGTGTTCGCGACGCGGAAGAGTCACACGCAACGGCAGCGGCTACCGGCTTCGACCGCACCCCGCCCCCTCTCGCCGCGCCGACGGAGCTGCCGGCACCGCTTCGCACGCTCGTCGTCTCGCCTGACGGCGACGACGGCGCCGACGGCACCGAGGCGGCACCATGGCGCACGCTTGAGCACGCAGCCGATAGACTTGAGCCGGGGGATCTCCTTATCGTTCGTCCAGGCACCTACGATGGACCGGTCGTGTTCGATCGCTCGGGGTCGGACGGAGCGTGGATTCGCGTCGTAGCGCCCGAGGGCGCGACAATAGACCCGAACGAGTGGCTCGGTCTCGTGGTCGCGGGCAGCTATGTCGAGATCCGCGGGCTCAGCGTCGAGGGACCGGGAAGCGGCGTCGTAATTGGCGATACGCTCCCGCTTCGTAACGACGTCTGCGCCGACCTCGACGGCTACATCGCGTCGCTTCCGCCGGCCGAGCAGGCGGAGGATAGTGGCTGGATGCGTATCGAGTGCGAAAGTGTCGGCGAACGGCCGGCGGAGAACCACGTAACGAGGAACGTAATCCTCGACGGCCGGATAGACTCGCCCTCACCGGGGGGACGTGACCGCGCGCGCATCGCTCCACGTGATCGCGATCTCGTCGGAATCACCATCGAGGACGAAGCCGAATCTATCACGATCCGCAACTACGAGCTCGCCGGAGGCCGCAGCGGCATCGTCGCCGACTTCGACGTGATGGTCTCGCGCATAGACGGCCTTCGCATCGAGCACGTCTGGGTGCACGGAACGAGCTACTACGGAGCTCGATTGACCGCACGGCAGCGCTGGCGCTTCACCGAGGGCGGTGAGGGGCGCCAGTTCCTCGCCTACGTTGAAGGAAGCGAACCGCTTGTCGGCAGCGTGGAACCGATCCCCATCCGCTCGCAGTCGTTCACAAATATCACGATCAGCGACAGCCTCTTCGAGAACAATGCCTTCGCCGACCCGGAGACGAACGAGGGGTACGGGAACGTTCTCCTGCAGGGTATCCGCGGCGGACTCGTGGAGCGCTCCCGCTTCATCGACGCGCCGTACTGGGGCCTCGACGCGCTCATGTGCCACGATATGCTCTTCCGCAACAACATCTTCGCCTTCTCTCCCGGCATCCGCGAGCGTACCCCGCGCTTTCGCGAATGGCCAACGGTGGGGCTGGAGGTCAACGGCGGCACCGGGAACCGCGTATACCACAACCTCTTCGTCGGCGGGGAGGCCGGCCTCTTCGAGAGCCTCTTCAGCGAAGACTTCGTCACGACCGAGGTATCCGTCGATGTCCGGGCGAATCTCTTTTACGATAACATTACCTCCATCTCCCGCTTCCCCCTCTCCGGCTGGCTTGAGTCGGCCGAGGTGGAACCGAACTGGGTCATGAACTACGTCCCGGTCGGCGGATTCGAGATCGACCGTCGCGAATCGGATAACCTGATGGATTCCGGCGTCAACATTGAGTACGACGGCTCTCAGTTTCTGGGCGACGATCCGGAGTTCTACGGCACCGGGAACCGGATCGTCGATCGTAGCGACATGGGATTCGTCGCTCCGGAGGACTTTGACTTTCGCCTGCTCCCGGATAGCGCCGCGGTTGACGCGGTAGAGCCGCTCGCATCGGTTCCCGACGACTTGACCGGAGCCCTGCGCCCGCGAGGCGATGCAGCCGACATAGGGCCGTACGAGCGCTAACCGGCGGTACCAGGCAGATGGAGTGAACGAGGACGTTACCCTTGAACGACGTGTCGGGGACCTTCCCCGGCACGCGTGAGGTGGAGAAACGCACCCTCACAGGAGGCTTTCGGCTCCGCCGAAAGCCCCGCTACAGCGATCGA
>JBKHAN010000050.1:0-22277 GCA_046542845.1 Spirochaetaceae bacterium | reverse complement strand
GCCGGCCATGCGAACGCGCATCGTGGGAGTACCGGTGCCGTGATCAAAAGTCCCACCGATCACCCGAAGAACAGCGTCTCCACCGCTACGAATAACCCGGCTGCGACCGCAACCACTGCAAAGATTCTACGAAGAACCAGAGGCGACAAGTACTGCTTGAGCCATGCCCCGCCCACCATGCCGGCCCAGCTGCCGACGGCGAATACCACGGTGAGTGCGATAGGGGATCCGTACGCAGCGGCGAAATTGGCGATAAAACCGCTGACCGCCGTGAGCGCAATCGCTACAAGCGATGTAGCAAGTGCTCGGTCTATGCTGACTCCGGCTACAAAAATGAGCGCGGGGGCAAGAAGAAACCCTCCTCCGACTCCAAAGAACCCGGACAGCACGCCAGTCATAAGACCGGCTGCGCCAAGCTTCAGCGCGCAGGTTATTCCCCCGGCCGGTCTGCCCTGCTCGTCCAGAGGACAGCTGAACGATCCTGCCGGGACTTCAGACGCGGAGTTCTCGCGCCTCGCCATGCGCGCGCCAACAAATATCATAAGCGCTGCGAAGAGCACCAGAGATATGTTTTCAGGGATACGTGTACCAAGCTGTGCACCGAATGGCGCCGCAATGATACCGCCAAGCCCGAGAATGACGCCGGCCTTCCAGAGCACGTTCCCGCTCTTCGCCTGGATGACGGCTCCGAAGAGAGACGTCAGCCCTACAACAGCGAGTGATATCGCGACGGCTGCGCGGAGCTCCATGCCGAGGCCGTAAATCAGGAGCGGTACCGCGAGTATTGATCCCCCACCACCGGTCAGGCCCAGAGAGAGCCCGACCAGCAGCCCAAAGGCCACAGCAAGAGTCATATCCATAGTGTGCTCCGTTCAGGACGCTATCGGATAACTTGCTTCGCAACTACCATCCATAAGGACAGCATTATAACCGAGGGCTTTGAGATACGAAGCCGCGACCGTCGCCCGACGTCCTGACTGACAGTGAACGTAATACCGTGATGATCGATCAAGCGTATCGAGGGCTGCGGTCAGTCTCGTGTACGGCTTGCATATGGAGCCCGGATAGGACCGCTCCTCGTGCTCACTGGTGTTGCGGACATCAAGAATAACTTCACCAGGCTTGATCGCGTTCGGGTCAAAGTCCTCGCACTGTATATGCTCCAGAGTTTCAAAGGCGACACCCGAGGATCGAAGTTCTTCGAAGGTGATGTATCCGTCTATGTGGTCGTATCCTATACGATAGAGCAGGCGCGAAGCCTCATCGGCATCCTCGGGAGAGTCAAGAACGAGCAGAATATGTTCGTCAGCTTCGACGGTAGAACCCACGGCATTCACAATAGTGCCGTCACCAAGTCCACCAAAAATCGACCCGGGCAGATGGGCCTGAATGAAGGCCTGACGGTCACTGCGGGCGTCCACGACACGAACTTTTGGTGCCTGAGCCTCACCGGTGAACTCGGACGCCGTCATTTCTCGAGGTTTGGGTGCACCACCGGTTACCGTGATACCGTCCCGGTTTACCGTTTTCATTCGTGCGAAGTACATAGGAGGTTCCGGCTGTCCGGACAGGATTACCGACACGAACTGTTCCGCATTCGTCCGGGCAAGACTGAGCGCTGCGTTGAACCGTCGTTCGTAACCAAGGGTAGAAGATGGCAATGCGCCGAGCGCCTTGCCGCAGGCACTCCCGGCTCCATGGCCAGGTAGAATCTGCGTGAATTCCGGAAGGTCAAGACGCTCTGCAAGCGACTTCTGCAGGTTACGGGCCGATGGTTCCATGTTACCGACGACTCCTGCCGCTGATTCCAGCAGGTCCGGCCGACCCACGTCCCCGACAAACACAAAATCTCCGGTCGCGATCGCTACGGCCTCAGTGGCGCCCCCACCATGGTCGGTGATAAGGTAGCTGACGTGCTCCGGGGTATGTCCCGGGGTGTGTACGGCTTTCAATTCGATGTTACCGATATGGATGCTGTCGCCATCCTTGAGCAGGGTGATATTATCGCGGGCACCAGTCCACGCGTATGACCAGTCCGGTCCACCCTCTCCGGGGAGATACACTCGCACCGACGGATCAGCAGCAAACTCCTGTGTGCCGCTCACGAAATCAGCGTGTATGTGCGTCTCGGCTGCGGCAACAATTTCGAGATCGTGTTTTGCAGCCAGGGCGTGGTACCGGTCGATATCTCGTTCCGGGTCAATCACAATGGCCTCGCCACTTTGCTGACATCCGATCAGGTACGCCGCCTGCGCAAGGGCGTCATCATAAACCTGTCGTAGAAACATACATGTACTCCCCTTTCTATAAAAGTTACCTGCAATATATTTGACTTTTTTAATATAGTCAAATACTATTTCCATGTGCAGTCTGTAAACACGTTATCGGGAGGAGTTTCTTATGATTGAAGCAATAACCGGTCCCTGGCCATGGTGGGTTTCGGGTCCTCTGCTCGGGCTTATGGTGCCCATGCTGCTGCTTCTCGCAAACAAGCAGTTTGGTGTATCGTCCTCGCTCAGACATATATGCGCGGCCGTGCTCCCTGTCAGAAAAGCAAAGTACTTCGATTACGACTGGAAGGCATCGTCGTGGAACATTGCGTTGGTGGCAGGCGTCGTGGCAGGGGCCGCTATCGCGGTACTGTTTCTCAACGGAGACGCGTCTCCGGACGTCAGCAACTCGGCACGGGAGCTTTTCGCCTCCTGGGGCCTCTCAGCACCGGAAGCGCTGCAACCTGCGGAGATCTTCGGTGGATCGTCGCTCGGCTCTGCCGCGACGTGGATAATCCTGATCGGGGGCGGCTTCCTCGTCGGTTTCGGCGCGCGATACGCGAACGGTTGCACATCAGGACACGCGATCATGGGACTTTCGCTGCTGAGCGTGGGATCGCTCGTCGCTGTCGTCGGTTTCTTCATCGGGGGTCTTACGATGGCTCACCTGATTCTTCCCTATATCCTGTCGCTTCTATAAGAGGTTGTACATGAAATTGATCAAGTTTTTTCTTTTCGGTGTCTATTTTGGAATAGTCCTCGTTAAAGCGGAAGTTGTGAGCTGGTTTCGCATCCAGGAGATGTTCTACTTCCAGTCGGTGTTTATGTACGGCATTATAGGGAGTGCGGTGGTCGTTGGTGCTTTGTCGGTGTTCATCATACGAACATTCAGGATCCGATCCATAGACGGCGAGGAGATAAAGCTCGACGCCAAGCCCTTCAATAAGGTTGGTAACCTGGCCGGCGGCATCGTCTTTGGACTGGGCTGGGCACTCGTCGGTGCATGTCCCGGTCCACTGTACGCGCTTGTTGGCGCGGGCTACTGGTCAATACTCGTTGCACTTGCCGGTGCATTCGCAGGCGTCGTGGTTTACGGTTACACAAAGCCGTACCTGCCACATTAGCGCCTGCGCGGGTACTTCCGGCGTTCGAGGTATACTGCCTGCTCAGGAATGCGCTTCAACCCTGCCGCCGATACGGCTGGCGAAGGGAATGTCTTCGTGGCGGGCAAGTGAAAAACGCCCGCTACCGACCATTATGATCAGGCAATTCAGCGCAACCACGATCTGAACGAGCCCCGCTTCTCCTATGTCCCGATACACCAGCGCGAAGGAAAGCACTGCTATCGCGAGAATGGAGTTGGTTCTGGCAAACGCCCCAAGCGTCAATCCGGCGACGGCAATGTACAGGATAATCGACGGAGCGCCACCTATGCTCGGTGCCAGCGAGCCGATAAGGACGGCACTGGTGATGCGTGCGACAAGGGGTATCCATCCGAAAATATAGACCCGGAGGATGTGCGCCAAAAGCTTGTATATGCCCGATCCGGGTACCAGTCGACCCGTGACAATATACCAGTCCCTGAGAAAGGCACCTGTAAGTGGAACGACAAAAAACGGAGCCCCGAGATGCAATAATTGAACCGGGAACACTGGAATCAGGGAGGTGGCGATAAAACCCCAGTACAGCCCGGCAATAACCCGCCCGGCGCCACCGTTGTCCGGTTCGGTGACCGGCAGCCCCTGGGATTCCCGCCTCCAGTACGCGTACATGAATATGTAGCGGTAAAGAGCCGGCAGCATGAACCACCATGACAGCGAGCCGCGTGCGGCTGCCAGGAGAGTCGCCGATATGAGGCCTATACTGTCAAACTCGTGCTCGAGCGTTTCACCCAGTTTCGAGGAACGGTCGGTCACACGCGCTACAAAACCATCAAAAAAATCTATCGTAATGCTGAGCGTATACAGGAAAAACGGAGCCCAGATCAAAAGCTCGCTGCGAACAGGGATGAGCGCGGTCGCGAACAGAACGGAGACAGCATACGATCGTGTCATCGTAAGTGTGTTCGCAATGCCAAGGTCCGGGCGTATCCGCCTTACCGTGCACCGTTCGGTGTCAGCGGTACCGTTTTCATTCAGCGAAAACAGAAGCACGGATCCAGACACTGCAACTGCCGACAGAAACCCCGTAATCCAGAAACCCGCTGCCGCCATTCCTTCGGCCGTAGCGACGTGTATCGCCCACGGGATCCCCAGAAGCACATGAAGCAGGACCATGCCCACCGCCTGCAGCTTCAAACGCCTTGGAATCTCAGTGTTGCTGCCACTCATGAACTCGAATCTCCACGGTCGCCTCGATTAACGCCAGTACCCGGGCAAAATATACGGTATGGTCGTGAAAATGTAAAATTATTGGTTAAAGGCGGGCGCGAGTGGTTCTGCGGCCAAACTGATTGGTAATCGTGAGAAAACCCGCCGGATCCACATTCTGGTCACCGACAATGACTTCGAGATGCACGTGAGGGCCGGTGCTCATGCCGGTGCTGCCGAGTATTCCCAGCCGATCACCCTGGCGCACAGTATCCCCGACGCTCACATCGATACGAGCCATGTGCGCATACGCGGTTCGGATTCCGAAGCGATGCTCGATCACCACAAAATTGCCAAAGCCAAACTCCTGCCAGCCCGTTTCGACGACTGTGCCGTTTGCCGTCGCGACCAGGGCGAGCCCCGGTCGCGGGTCAGCGACGTCGAAACCGGTGTGCCAGTACCAGCGACCGAAGAAGGGATGAATATTCGGACCCCACTCGTGTGTAACCACACCCTGGCCTCCAGCAACCGGCCAGTGCGTGGGGATATCCTGCAAAAACTCACGCTTGTTCGAGACCGCGAGGGCGGCCTGGGCAATAGGCTCACCTGCACTCGATAGAACGGACGAGAGCCTGCTGAGTATCTCGATGTCTGATTCGAGCGTACCGGCAGGTTCTACGGAGGAAAGAAGCACGACATCCGTATCGTCGGCAGAAACTCCGCTGCCCGGAACTCCGGCGAAGGCGGAGGACAGCACGGAGTCAAAGGTTCTCGCACTGCGCAACAGACCCTGCAGTTCGTCTCGAAGGCTGTCGACGCTCGCCTGAACCTGCTGCAGCTGCGACTCCTGAGCGGAGAGCGTATCAAGCCGTTCGAGGCTTTCACCGACCATCCAGACCGACGAGACGGCGACCACAACCGTCATGACAGCAATAAAAACAATGCCTGCGAAATTGATTGTGAAATTGAGCGGCGACGCGGTGTTGTGTGGGACGACCATAATCGTATACGACCGTCGAGCGAGTGAGCGAAGTCCGCGAGGAACGGCCAGGGTTCGAGAATACAGCGCATGCAACACGCGGGGGAGAGTCTGCCAACCACGCGCGCTTTTGTCCTGCGTATCAGTATTGCCCTGCTTTTTGCTCAAGCTGTAACCTCAAAAAAACGCCGTGTCAGGGGCCGTACAGGCAGCGAGACACATCCCGTCCGACGCTTGCCTACCTCTAAAGGTATATCGGCGAATCCACCACCTTGCTTAAGGAACAGTATCACAGCACTCATCCCGTGTCAAACTTCCTCGGCAGAACGGTTTAGCTGTATTTTTAGAGCTTCAGATCATACCTAACTTGCGCAGTTTCGGATGAATCACAACTCTGCAGTAGCCCGCATTCGGGTTCCGATCAAAATACTGGTCATGATACTGCTCGGCCGGGTAGAACTCGGTTGCCGGCTCGATCTCCGTCACGACCGGCTTGCCAAGGGTCTGTGAGACGGCCTTGACCGTGCGCTCGGCGGTTCGCTTCTGTTCGTCCGAGTGATAAAAAATCACCGACCGGTACTGGGGACCGACATCTGCACCCTGTCGGTTCTTCGTCGTAGGATCGTGTGCCTGAAAGAAGATATCAAGGATGCTCTCGTACGAGACAATGGACGGATCAAACGCCACCTCCACTACTTCCGCGTGCCCGGTCTGACCGGTGCATACCGCCTCGTAGCTGGGATTCGGGACCTGTCCGCCGGCGTAGCCGGATTTCGCACTCTCGACACCTTCAACCCGACGGTAGACCGCTTCTATACACCAGAAACACCCGCCGCCAAGCGTAGCAGTCTCCATCCGTGCCGCTTCAGCCATACATCACCTCTTGACCCGTTCAGGATTGACGGGCATCCGCCCGTGCCGCGATAGAAAATACTACACGAATTCGCCGTTCGGCCAGTGTTGCTGCTTGACAAGCTGTCGGCACTCGCACAGCGTATCAGAAGTAATGAACGTACAACCCGAACGCGACTCAGAACAGTCTGAGCATCTCAATTCCCTGGCATCCGACGGTATGGACGTGTTTCTGCTCGCTCGAGGCAACCTCCGCGGAACGATCATACACGGCACCCACATGCTCAACGCAATGCGAAGAAATCACGAGCTTGGCATCATGGAAAGCCTGATTCTCGGCCATGCCTATCTCGCCACGGCGCTCGTCAGCTCGCAGCTGAAGGAACACGGTCGAGTGGTTCTGTCTGTCGACTGCTCCGGGCCGGTACAGGGAATAAACGTTGAGGCAACCGCCCGCGGCGAGGTACGCGGGTATCTGAAGAACCCCGAAATTGTTATCGAAGAGGAGCTTGACAGCTTTGACACCGGCCCCTTTATAGGAGCAGGCATACTCTCACTGACCCGACATCTTGAGCGCCAGAAGCAGCCATTTACCGGCCAGGTGCTCGTCGAATTCGGCTCTATTGCCAAGGACCTCGCCAACTACTACGTGCAATCCGAACAGACTCCGACCGCGTTCAATCTGAGCGTGCAGTTCGATGAACAAGGCAGGATACGTGGCGCCGGAGGGCTGTTCGTTCAGGCCATTCCCGGCGCACACGACGAGGAGAAGGAAGAAGCACAGCACCTCGTTGAGCAATTGCCCAGTCTCGGACGCCTGTTCGCGGAGCGCCATACCGGGCCCGACATTGTTCACCGTGAATTTGCGCCCCTCCAACCGGAAATTATCGGTACCCGGGAGGCTTCCTTCTTCTGTCACTGCTCCAAAGAGCGTTTTGCGCGGTTTATAGCGGCGTTATCGGATCAGGAGCTCGACGACATGAAGGCGAACGGCCCCTTCCCGGTCCGCACGATATGCCATAACTGTAACTCGGCCTACGAGTTTACGCAGGACGAAGTCACGGAAATTGCGGCCCGTCACCGGAACCGGTAGGCCGCTATCCGCTTACAGCAGTAACCAGGTTGCAAATCCGAAATAGATCAGGAGCCCCACTGCGTCGGCGACACTCGTAATGAGTGGGCCGCTCGCAACGGCCGGATCCGCTTTAACCACATTCAGGACGAAGGGCAGCGACATTCCGATCAGATTTGTAATGACAAGGATAGCAATCAGGGTCAGAAACACGACCAGACCTACCTCGGGACCGCCTCTCCAGTGCCCGAGACCGAACCCCAGTACTCCAAGTGCCAGACCGATCAGCAGACCAATCACGAGCTCTTTGGCGAACACCCGAAACCACTGGTTCATTCGGATGTCTCCGGTACTGATGGCACGGATCATGAGGGTAGCGCTCTGACTGCCGGCGTTCCCGCCCGTTCCAATGATCAGCGGAATAAAGAATGCCAGTGCGACCACGGTATCGAGGGTTGTCTCGTAGGCCGCAATGACGCCTGAGGAGATTAGGTTCACCACCACGAGCACGCAAAGCCATCCGATGCGCGACCGAAACAGATCGAAAACCCCTGCGTCCCGATACGAGGTTCGAAGCGGTGTGACTGCAGCCTGAAGGTGAAAGTCTTCGGTAGTCTCTTCCTCCGATACGTCGATGATGTCGTCAACGGTCACAACCCCTATCAGCAGTCCACGCGTGTCCACCACCGGAAGCATAAGTCTGTGGTAGCGACGGGCAAGTCGAACCGCTTCTTCGCGGTCCGCAGTCGCATCGAGCGAGACGAAGGACCCGTCCATGATCTCGTGCACCCGTGTCTCCGGAGGCGACAGGATGAAACGCTGCAGTGGCAATCCGTCCACCAGGACGCCCCGCGAGTCGACGACGTATATGACGGACAACGACTCGCTTTCACGCCCGACCTCCCGTATATGGTCGATTGCCTGACCGAGGGTCCAGTCCGTGTTGACCTTGACGTAGTCGGGGATCATGAGCCGCCCGACGCTCTCCTCCGGGTACCCGAGGAACTGTCTCGCTTCGGCAAGATCCTCCGGCGACAGCATCCCGAGAAGTCGCTGCGTCAGTTCACCCGGAAGTTCCTCGAGAAGCGCGGTCCGGTCGTCGACGCTCATCTCGCAGAGTATATTTCGAGTCTCCGCGTCGGTGAGGCTGACCAGAAGGTCGTCGGCAGTCTCACCTTCAAGATAGGAGAAGACCTCGACGGCAAGATCGCGGGGGAGCGCCCGGAACAGAAGCACCTTATCTTTCTTGTCAAGCTGAACGATCTCGTCAACGATGTCCGGTGCGACAATGTCGGGATCCGGCCATTTGTATCGCGACCGGGCGAGGCTTTGCCAGTCCCGGTTTTTTATGTACGTCAGAACTTCATCGGACAACACGGTTTGCAACATGATCTAACAATACTCCTCTATTGGCCGGTTCGGGCAAATACCCGGGCAAGCGCAATCGCTGTGTGCCCGCTACCCCGGGCCACATCAACAGGACTTCCTTCCGCTACCACCTGCCCGCCTTCATCCCCGGCTTCAGGTCCGATGTCAAGAACGTGGTCGGCTTCCGCGATAAGATCCAGATTGTGCTCGACGACCAGAACCGAGTTACCCGCGTCGACCAGGCGTAGCAGCACCCGGGTGAGCTTCCCGACATCCGCCATATGAAGGCCAATCGTCGGCTCGTCGAGAACGTACAAGGTGTGCCCCGCCTTCGCGCCGCCGGCCTTGGCGAGCTCGGTCACGAGTTTTACCCGTTGTGCTTCGCCGCCGGAGAGCGTCGGACTCTGCTGACCGAGCTTCAGATATCCAAGCCCGACCTCCTGCATGAGCTCAAGGGCGTAGGAGATCTTCGGATGCGCCGAGAAGAACGGAACCGCCTCGTCGACGCTCATTTCGAGCACGTCCGACACCGAGGCACCTTTGTAGTGCACATTTCGGGTCTCTTCGTCGAATCGTGCACCGCCGCATTGCTCACACGGCATGCGGACATCCGGCAGGAAGTTCATCTCGATTTTCACAATGCCCTGACCACCGCAGTTCTCACAGCGACCACCGGGCGTGTTAAAGGAAAAACGGCTTGCCGTATAGCCGTGCATGCGCGCTTCCGGCGACCGGGCATACAATTTCCTGATCTCGTCCCATATCCCCGTATAGGTCGCCGGGCAACTGCGAGGGGTTTTCCCGATAGGCGTCTGGTCCACCTCGAGGACGCGGTCTATGCGGTCATGTCCGCTCATGCCGGAGCATCCGGTCAGGGAAACGGTCTTCACAGACGATGCGGCCTTGCGTCCCTTTTTTCGTCGTGCAGCAATGGTGTCTCTTAGCGAGGGGAAAATGACGCCGCGGGCGAGTGAACTTTTCCCGCTTCCGGACACGCCCGTCAGGCAGACGAGCTTCAGAAGCGGAATAGCCACATTCACGTTCCGGAGGTTGTTTCGGGACGCACCCTGAATGGACAGGACCTGCGCGTTCCGACCGCCCGCAGACTCGGATCCGCCGCGGTTGCCCCGGGCTATCTGAGGATGGCCCGGGGGCGAGGCGAGCATCTGCGCGGTAACCGACGCCCGAACCTGGAGCAGGTCCCTCACCGATCCTTCCGCGAGAATCGATCCTCCCCGAGATCCGCCTCCGGGGCCAAGATCGATCACGCGGTCGGCGCTCCGTATCGTGTCCTCGTCGTGCTCCACGACCACGACGGTGTTCCCCTTGTCGCGCAGCGTCATTAGGGTGTCGAGCAGCATGCGGTTGTCCCGAGCGTGAAGACCGATTGTCGGCTCGTCGAGGACGTAGCACACGCCCCGGAGATTGCTCCCGAGCTGAGCAGCGAGTCGGATTCGCTGCGCCTCGCCACCTGAGAGCGTCGGTGCGGCTCGATCGAGGCCAAGGTAGCCCAGCCCGACGTGTTCGAGGAACCCGAGACGTACGCGAAGTTCGGCGACAATATCACGCGCGATCTGCTCTTCCCGTTCGGTAAGGTCGATGCCGTCTATCCACGTCGCGAGGGCGGACACGGGCTCTGCAGCGAGGGAAGCGATGTCGCGCTCACGAAACCGCACTGCACGTGCGACGTCGTTGAGACGGCTGCCCTTGCAGTCGGGGCAGACCGGACGTTCTCCCTCGAACACGCGCGAGGGGTTCGGTTCAGGTTCATCGTCGTGCTCTCCGTCGTCGACAAAACCGCTCCCCTGACAGGTCGGACACATCCCGTGACGGCTGTTGAATGAAAACAGCCGCGGATCGAGATCCGGGAAGCTGCGGTTGCACTGCGGACAACTTCGACTCGTCGAATAGAGACGCTCGCCGGACTCCGTGAGGACACGAACCTGCCCGTCTCCTTCCGCGAGTGCGGTCGACAGCAGAGCGCGCAGAGCTGATTCCGTGTCGGCAGACACCGCGGTTTCTCCGACGGGGAGATCTATGGAGTGTTCCTTGTAGCGGGAAAGCCGCGGCCAGTTCGAGGTCGGGCAGTAGTCACCGTCCACTCGCAGAAACTCATAGCCGTGTTTCCGCGCCCACTCGGCAAGGTCTGTGTAGTAGCCCTTGCGAGCAACGACAAGCGGTGCGAGGACCGAGATGTTCAGGTCGCGAAAACGACTCATTATGTCCGCGGTTATCGCGTCTTCGCTCTGCGGTTGTATCGCAATGTTGCAGTCAGGACAGTACTGTACACCGAGTTTCAGAAAGAGCAGACGCAGAAAGTGGAACAGCTCCGTCGTTGTCGCGACGGTACTCTTCCATCCGCCCCGGCTCGTGCGTTGCTCGATTGCGACCGAGGGTGGCAGCGCGTGAACCGCGTCAACATCCGGTCGGGTAGCGGGTTGTACGAACTGGCGGGCATACGCGTTGAGCGACTCGAGATACCTCCGCTGCCCTTCGGCAAAGACAATATCGAAGGCCAGCGTGCTCTTTCCGCTCCCCGACACGCCGCTGAGGACCGTAAGCTGGTTCTGGGGAATCGCGACCGAGACGTTGCGAAGATTGTGTTCGCGGGCGTGCACCACTTCAATGGGCCTGTCGAACACAGGGCTCGGCTCTGCGGCCTGACCTGACCACACACGAGGGTCCGAATCCGCGTGGACGTATACCGTTTCCGTCGCCGGCTGCAGGTACTCGGCAATAGCCGCTGCGGTGTACCCTGTTCCACGATCCAAAAGCTGCGCAGGGCTTCCCGTCGCGACCACCTGTCCGCCGGCGGACCCACCCTCGGGGCCCATATCGATAATATGGTCGCAGGCCACGATAACGTCCAGGTTATGCTCGATCACAATGACGCTGTTGCCCGCTGCCACGAGCGTACGAAGCGCGCCAATAAGCGTCTCGATATCGCGTGCATGCAGCCCCGTGGTCGGCTCATCAAAGAGAAAGAGTGTGCCGACAGCGGAGGTTCCGCTTCCAAGCGCTCCTACGAGGTGATACGCGAGCTTCAACCGCTGGGACTCTCCACCGCTCAGGGTAGGCAACGGCTGACCAAGGGTAACGTACCCGAGACCGACGGCCTGAAGCGGTTGCAGCGCCTGCAGAATCTTCGGAGAATCCGCAAAGAAACGGGTTGCCTCTTCCACCGTCAGTTCAAGAACGTCAGCGATGCTCAGCGAGCCGAGGTCAGCCGCCGATTCCGGTGGAGATGCTGTGATCTCAAGGATTTCCGGCCTGTAGCGGGTACCCTGGCAGTCAGGACACCGCAGGTAAATATCGCTGAGAAACTGCATCTCGATGTGTTCGAACCCCGTACCTCCGCAGGTGGGGCAGCGGCCGTTTCCAGAGTTGAAGCTGAAGGTGCCGGGGGTGTATCCGCGTTTCTTCGATACGGAGAGTGCTGCAAACCGTTTGCGGATCTCGTCGAATGCACCGACGTAGCTCGCGGGATTGCTTCGGGTCGTCTTCCCTATGGGGGATTGATCGACGAGTACGATGTCGTGAAGCGATTCGGCCCCCGTCAGCGACTCAAAGGCACCCGGTGCTTCGGTCTGCTTCCCGAAGTGCCGGAGCATGGCCCGGTACAGGATCGTCTCGAGAAGCGTACTCTTTCCGCTGCCGGAGACGCCCGTCAGGCAGACAAAGCTGTTCAGCGGAAAATCAACCCGGACTGACTGCAGGTTGTTTTCCGCTGCTCCACGGATGCCGAGTACGTGCGGCTGCCGACCTTCTTCGAGCCCTGCGGACGCGAAGGAAGGCCTGCGGCGAAGACTCTCCCCCGTGGGGCTGCCGCTTTGAATCAGCTCGCCCGGTGTACCCTGGAATATGATGGTACCGCCGGCACGCCCCGCACCGGGGCCCATTTCCACGACGCGGTCTGCAGAAGCGATAACCTGCGGATCGTGCTCGACGACCAGAAGCGTATTCCCCGCGTCCCTGAGCCGCCTGAGTATGCCAACCAGTCGTCCAACGTCGCGGCTGTGCAGGCCTATACTCGGTTCGTCGAGCACAAAGAGCGTGTTCGTGAGCTGCGTACCAAGCGCCGTTGTGAGATTGATACGCTGCACCTCCCCACCGCTGAGCGTCCGCGACTGACGATCGAGGGTAAGATAGCCGACGCCGACTTCAGAAAGGTAGCCGAGACGGCTCTGTATCTCCGACAGCACAAGTTCGGCCGTCGGATCGGAGTTCGTGAGCAGTTCTTTGGCGTAGGAGCTGAAAAACGCGTGCACGTCGGAAATGGGCATCCGCATGACGTCATGTATGGACTTGCCCATAATCTTCCAGAGCAGCGCCTGTGGTTTCAGGCGTGCACCGTGGCAGGCGGGACATACGTCGTAGGAACGGTACCGCGACAGCAGGACCCGGATATGCATCTTGTAGCTTCGCGACTCGAGCCAGTCAAAAAAACGCTTTGCGCCGTACCACACTCCGTCATCCCAGTCGCCTTCTCCCTCGATTACCCAGGCCCGCTCTTCCGGGTCCAGATCGCGCCACGGCGTATCCACGTCGATGCCGCGGCGAGCGGCAAACCTCAACAGATCGTCGTGACACTCGCGGTAGCTCTTGCTCTCCCACACGCGAACCGCACCCTCGCGCAGACTTTTCGACCCGTCGGGGATCACCAGCCCGTAGTCGATTCCCATAGTCCGGCCGAAGCCTCTACAGGTTTCGCACGCGCCGACAGGGGAATTGAACGAAAACAGCTGCGAACTGGCGTCCTGGTAGTGAATGTCACACTCGGCACAGTGGAGACCGCGCGAAAAACGGAACTCCGGCCCGTCGACGACACGGACGGTACACGCACCGTTTCCGTGCAGAAACGCTGCCTCAAGCGCTTCAATCCACCGGCTTCGTTCGTGCCGCCGGAGCAGGAGGCGGTCCTGGACGACCGAAATCGCGGTCTCGCTCTCACTGTCAATCCGGTGGTAGCCGGTATCGGCGAGGAGCTCCCGCATCTCGCTGCTGCTGCGTCCGGAGGGGACCGGTACCGTGAAGAGCACCATTGCCCGGGCACCATCCCCGATTACCTCGTCGTCGAGGGCCTTCTCAAGTGCGTCGAACACACTGTCCGGTGTGTCGCGCCGTACCACCTTCCCGCAACCCATACAGTGAAGCTCAGCACATTTTGCCCACAGCAGTTTGAAGTGATCGTTCAGTTCCGTCATGGTTCCGACGGTCGAACGCGAGGTGCGAACCGGGTTTGTCTGATCCACCGCTATCGCGGGGGGGATTCCATCGATTGACGAAACCCTCGGTTTATCCATACGATCAAGAAACTGCCTGGTATAGGCAGAAAACGTTTCCACGTACCGCCGCTGACCTTCGGCATACACGGTATCGAAGGCAAGCGTGGATTTACCCGACCCGCTCACTCCTGTAACAACAGTGAACGATCCGAGCGGTATGTCGATATCAACATTCCTGAGGTTGTTTCCATATGCCCCTCGCACCATAATGGCGCGGGGTGCTGCTGCGGGTTTTATGCTATCATTTTTCATGGACCATTCGTCTCGAGAGGAATATGTATATCAACAGCCGGAATACTCAACCGTATCAGCAAGGGAGGTCACGATAATTCATGGCCGAAAAAAATAACAGAACAGACCGAAACCGACAGAAGAAAAACAAGGACCTGAAGCAGGGTGAGCTGTCGATAACCGCCCGAGGATTCGGGTTCGTTACGCAGTCGGACTCACCGGACATTTTCGTCCAGCAGGACAATCTCGGCACGGCTCTCGACGGAGATATTGTCGAGGTCGAAGTGTTTTCGAGGAATAATAAGCGAAAACCGTCGGGTCAGGTCGAACGCGTCATTACCCGCTCCAAAAAGCCGATCGTCGGCGTATACAGGAAAAGCGGCAAAGCCGAGGGCCTGGTCACGCCGACCGACGACCGCATCCCCGTGCAGTTTCTCGTACCGAAAGAAGAACTGAAACGTGCAGGATTTGGTCGAAAACTCAAGGACGATACGGTCGTCGTCGGGCATCTCGGCAGCTGGGAATCCAAAGACAGCGCTCCTGTGATCGTGCTCGACGACATTGTGGGAAAAACGAACGACAGCGGAATTGACCTTCGCATTATTGCGCTTTCCCGCGGATTGCGCCTCGAGTTTCCGGAAGACGTACAGAAAGAGATCCGGAAACTGCGCATGCCCGATCTCAGGAAGGTAAAGAAGACCCGCCGCGATCTCACGTCGCTGCCGACACTCACGATAGACCCGGAGGACGCGCAGGATTTTGACGACGCGCTGAGTATCGTGCACCGCGAAGACGGTCTGTTTGATATCTACGTACACATTGCCGACGTCTCGGCTTTCGTACAACCGGGCAGCGCCATAGACCGGGAAGCGCTCGAACGGGGCACGTCGGTTTACTTTGTCGGGGACGTCCTGCCCATGCTTCCCGAGAAGCTGTCCAACGATCTGTGCTCGCTTCGACCTGGAGAAGAGCGACTCGCGTTTACCGCCCGAATGACCGTAGACTCACTCGCCGCGGTGCACGATCTGGAAATCTTCGAGAGCGTCATACGCAGCGATCACCGGCTGACCTACGCGGAAGCCCAGGAAATCATGGCCGGAGGCAACCACCCGGCTGCCTCACAGGTGGGCCTGCTGCAACTCGTGGCCAGGACGCTGCGCGCCCGCAGGGAAGACGAAGGCAGCATAGACTTCGACCTCCCCGTGCCTATCATCACCCTTGATTCGGAAGGCCTGCCCCAGGAGGTCAGACGAAGCGAACGGATCGAAAGCCAGCGGCTGATCGAGGAACTGATGCTGCTCGCAAACCGCAGCATCGCCGGCCATATCGCGGGCAGGAAAGGCAGGAGCGCACGTCCATTTGTCTACCGGATTCATGAACGCCCCAAACAGGAAGATACAAACGCGCTCCTGACCGTGCTTCAGAACCTCGGGATCCCGTTGAACATCGAGGGCGAGCTGTCCTCGGAAGATTTCAGCCGTATCCTTGATCTCGTCGACAGTCTCGACCTCCGGTATTTCGCAGAGAAAATCGCGCTTCGTTCCATGACAAAAGCGGTCTACTCGACAGACAATCAGGGCCATTTCGGTCTTGCATTCGACGCTTATACGCACTTTACATCGCCAATCCGGCGCTACGCAGATCTCATGGTGCACAGACTGCTCAAAGGCTATCTGAAGGGCGAGTTTACCGGAGCGGTGACCATGAAGACGGCCGATCTTGAGCGCATCTGCGAACGGTGCAGCGCAGCCGAACGCCGAGCGATCGATGCGGAGCGCGAGCACCAGAAGAAAAAGGCCATGGAGTTTCTCAAAAAGAAGGTCGGGCGTACCTATTCCGGCGTTATTTCGGGGGTTTCACGTCTGGGACTCTTCGTGGAGCTGGTGCACTATCTCATCGAGGGACTCGTGCCGGTTGATCAGCTCGGAAGCGACTTCTACCTTCTCGACGAGGAAAACTTCAAGTTTGTCGGCCAGGAGCACGGGGCTGAGTACCGTATTGGTGACCGGGTGAAGGTTCGGATCGATACAGTTGATGTTCCGCAGAGACGGGCGTACTTTTCCCTTGCGCAAAAGACACGTACATAGGAGCAACTGTGGCATTATATCGCGTTCATTTCATGTGGAAAGAAAAAGAAGTGAGCCTGCGGGCACGCGAACTCGACATGACACACCCCTACTTCGTTAGCGTCGGGGACTTCGTATTTCCAAAAGGCGGGTCTCTCATTATAGACCCCTCCGAGGACAGCCTTCGACGCGCCTTCGGCAGTGACAGACATATCATGATTCCGTTCCAGTCGGTTTCACTCATTGAAGAACTGAACGAGGACCAGGCGCTGTCGGAGGGCGGCGCCAGAATAAAGCCCTTTCAGCTTGTCGACCAGGACGAGGACTGACATGATCCCTCGTGAAAAATGGTCGCCACCGGTTCCCGACGATGCCGCACACCTGTTTCGTCGCGAAGGCCTGACCCTTGTCGGCGTGGCGCCGGCTGTCGTCGGCGTCGAACAGGAAGCCGAGTTCAAGCGATGGCTCGCCGACCGGAGACAGGGAACGATGCAGTGGCTTAGCGACCACGCAGACCTGAAGTACCGTCCCGACAGCCTGCTCCCCGGGTGCCGGTCGGTCCTCGTCGCCGCGCTGAACTACTACCAGCCGGCACCGTGGCCGCGAGGCGAGAACAACGCGCTCCCGCAGACCGCAACCGCGCCTGCGGGGCGTATCGCGCGCTACGCCTGGGGCCGTGACTATCACAAGGTCATAGGAAAGCGACTGCGCCGCGTTGTGACGGCTCTGCAGGACGCCTATCCGGACGAATCGTTTCGCTCTTTTACCGACGCTACGCCGCTTGCCGAGCGGTACTACGCGGAACTCGCCGGCGTGGGTTTTACCGCGCGTAATACCCTGTCCATTTCGAGCGCCTTCGGCAGCTGGTTTCTGATCGGTGAAATCCTCTCTACTCGCGAGTTTCCGGTTAGCGAGCCGGCGCAGGGCCGTCACGGGAGTTGCCCGCAGGGCTGCTACCGGTGCATAGACGTCTGCCCGACAGGAGCGCTCCACGCGCCGCACCGCATCGATGCATCCACCTGCATCAGCTACCTGACGATAGAGCACAAAGGACACATCCCCGTCGAATTGCGGCGAAAAATGGGGAGCTGGCTTTTCGGCTGCGATCTCTGTCAGGAGGTGTGTCCGCTCAACGTGAGGGCGGAAGTGACCTCTGAAGAGGACTTTATAACCGTCCGGGCAGGCGATTCACAGCTGCTTGAGGACGTGTTGTCAATTGAAACTGATGATGAATATACGGCGCGCTACGCCGGATCGCCGCTTATGCGTGCCAAACGTCGCGGACTCCTGCGGAACGCTGCTATAGCCGCGGCGAACACGAACGCTCAGAATCTCGTAGCGCTCCTGCGACGCCGTGCGGCAGATTCAGACCAGGTCATTGCCGAAGCAGCGCGGTGGGCGCTCGACGAACTCGCACTCAAGGCTTCAAAACCGCAGATCTGACCCGCTCGGGTATGGACTGCATAATCCACTGAAGGACAAGGGCATTCTGCTCGTCGGGGCCAAGACGCCCTTCGTTGCTGCACTCCGTGCGAACGCGTTCGCGAAGACGCGAAAGGGCCATTCCGGCGCTGACCGTAATATTGAAGCTCTCGACAAAGCCGTACATGGGCAGTCTCAGTCGCGTTGTACAGCGACTCGCCGCCTCCGGAGATATTCCGGTCTTCTCATACCCGAACACGAGGGCGACCGGCTTGTCCAGCGGGAGCGTATCGGGGGTAAACCCGTCAAGATGCGGGCTTGTAGCGACGAGGCGGTATCCGGCATCGGTCAAATGGTCGAGACACGAGGCGGTGTTGGCGGCGCCGGGCTGAGCGTATCGGTGCATGGTCAGCCACTTCGCCGCACCGAGCGTTACGCCCTGATGCAGGGCAAAGCGGTGCTCGTTTTCTATAACGTGTACGTCCTGAATTCCGAGCCCCTCGGCCGTACGAGTGACCGCCGTCGCGTTGAACGGATTATCGATGTCTTCAAGCACGACAGCAAGCGCTCGCGTCCGCGATCGGGCAACCTCCCGGATTCGCTTGAGCCTCCGAGGGGTTATGTAGGGAGCAAGCGCGTCAATTCGCTCGGCCACGCTCGGTGTGTCTGACTCGTTCAATACCCCGCCTCGTAATCAACCAGGTTCATAAGCTTCTCGCCTGCTACGTAGCGCCTCAGGTTCTCGAGATACTGCTCGAAGGCGCGCTCAAAATAGCGGTCGGAGCGACCGGCCCCGTGGGGAGTAAGAATGACGTTCGGCATGGTCCAGAGCAGACTTTCGGGGGGAAGCGGCTCGGGGCTGGTCACGTCAAGACACGCGATAAAATCGGGATTTCGCTCAAGATGGTGCACCAGGTCGGCTTCCACGACGGCGTCTCCCCGACCAATATTCACGAACACACCGTCTGCGGGCATGCGCGCGAAAGCCGACCAGTCGAACAGGCCGCGAGTCTCCTGCGTACTCGGCAGTATCGATACACACACGTCGGCTTCGGGAAGAACGTCGTACAGCTCCCGCACCGGTACCATGCGTTCGAACCCGGAAGGCAGGGCTCCGGTGTCCGACCGGCGTACACCAATGCACCGCATCCCGAGAAAGTTCAGCGTTCGCCCCAAATGCCGCCCTATCGCGCCGGCTCCCGCAATAACAGCCGTACGCCCACCGAGTTCCCGGTATTGACTCATAGGGCCGTCATTCCAGATGCGTTGCTGCTGGTTCCGCACGTCCTGGTGCATACCGCGCATGGCCATAATGATCAACGCGAGGGTATGCTCGCTCATTGTCGCACCGTGTATCCCCGATGCGGTCGTGACCTTCAGGGTCTTCCGACGCTCACTCGGTATGCTTGCGGTCCATTCCGCGCCCGCATGCCATGTGTGAAACCAGCGGATACTCGGTGATTGAACAACGAACTCTTTCGGGACGTTGCTCACAGCGAGTTCGGCCTTCTGCGACAAATCGTTCAGTTCGTCGCGTGAGTCGGTAACCACAACAGTGTGGTCTCCGGCTGCCTGCTTGAGCCGTACCATATCCTGATCGTCGAGCGCACTCGGCGAGCTACCAAAAAGAAGTAATCCCACGAACGTCTCCGTATACGTATAAAATCTGTCTGCAGGCTTCCGGCGCTACAGTTCGCTTCTGGACACGCGAGTCCGAAAGCGTGTGCCCGCAATCTGGCACGCCATGGCAACTTCGTCTGCGACGTCACGCCTGGCTTTCACCGATATAAGCCCACGGGCAGGACTGATCGATACCTCGTGTATGTCAGGTACCATGGACAGCGTGCTGCGCAGGGACTGGACGTGGCCGTCCCTGAGGCCGTCGATCATGTAGTAATACCATTTCTTGACCAGCATATAACGCTCCCGAGCAGAAGTTTAAGCCCACAGCGGCCGGGGGTATGTACCATTCTCGGCGCGAAGCAGCAGCGCCTGTTGGACCGATGGTTTGTCTTCTCGATACGTGACCCCGAACCACTGCTCCTCGCTGCGTAACACCGACATGGTGGCAGCGCCCCTCTTGAGAAGGGCATCTACCACATCCGGAATGTAGTATTCAGACGCGGGGTCATTCCCCGATGTGCGAAGAAAGTCGCTGAAACCCTGTTCTATGAAACCGAATGCGCTGGGTGTAAAGCCGAACATGTTCATGCTCACAAGCTCATCTCCGGTCAGCAGGCGCTCCGACCCGTCGGCGCCGACACTGACGGCCCCGTCGTCTCTCGGGTAGAGTTTCTTATGTTCGACGATACCGGTCAGGAGGCCGTTTTCGTCGACTTCACAGATAGCGCGCGAAACAGATCCGTTCGGGGAGAGGGTCTTTCGAAGCACGAAGCCGACCATGGCGTATGCCGTTGAATCTGCGCTCTCTTCGGTGAGTGCGCGTGCCAGGAGCCCATAGGACGCTGCCCCGTAGAAGTCGTCAGCGTTAATAACGGCAAAGGGCTCTGAGACCTCGTGCCTGCACACCCACACCGCGTGCGCGGTTCCCCAGGGTTTGGCGCGCTCCTGTGACGGCGAAAACGCTCCGGGCGTATCGCTGAGCTCCTGAAACACGTACGACACGTCGACCGAGCGTTCGAAGCGGCTTCCGACGACACGACGGAAATCCGCCTCGATATCCTTTCGAATGACGAACACAACGCGCCCGAAACCCGCTCGGAGTGCGTCGTAGACAGAATAGTCGAGTATTGCCTCTCCATCCGGCCCGACCGGGTCTATCTGCTTAATGCCACCGTATCGGCTTCCCATGCCTGCTGCCAGAACGATAAGTGTAGGGTTCATACCCAAAGGTTGTACCACCGGAACGGTAATTTTGCATACAGCCCGTTCCGGCATTATGTTGATGCACAGCATGAGTATCGATCCAACATCTGCGGCACGACCGTGGACCATCCGGTTTCATGAGCGTATCGACGAAATACCCCAGACTGAATGGGATCGCCTGGCGCTTGAAACCGACACGCCACTGCTCGAATGGGAATGGCTGCGTTGCCTTGAAGAGTCAGGTAGTATTTCCCCGAGGGAGGGGTGGACTCCACACCATCTCGCGGTCTACGAAGACGAGCGTCTTCTCGCTGCAGCGCCCCTGTACGTCAAGACGCACAGTATGGGCGAGTTCGTATTCGATTTCGCGTTCGCCGACGTCGCACACCAGCTCGGAGCCCCGTACTACCCGAAGCTGGTGGGTATGAGTCCTGCAACGCCGTCGAGCGCGTTCGCCTTCCTGGCTGAACCCGGGCCGCGAGCGCAGGAACTCCAAAACGTCATGTTTGCATCAATCATGGAGATGGCGGAAGAAACCGGGATGGGCGGAGTCGCGTTCAATTTTGCGGACCCGCAGTGGATGAATGGTGCCGGAAAGAACGCACTCGAAGCGCACGACTTCATCGGGTGGAAACACCAGCTGTACTACTGGAGGAACAACGATTTTACTTCCTTCGACGACTACCTGTCGGTCTTTACCAAGAACCAGCGACGAAACATCCGTCGGGAGCGTCGGAGCATGGAACAGCAGGGTATACAGATCGAGGTTCTTACCGGCACCGACATTACCCGGCAACATCTCGACTGGATGTACGACTATTACGCGGCGCACAACGCCCGGTTCGGCCCGTGGGCAGCAAAGTTTCTGAACCGTACGTTTTTCCGGATGCTTGCAGACGGGTTTCGGCACCGTATCGCGCTGGTGTGCGCGTATTCGACTCCGGGCTGGGACTTGGACACACGGCCCATTGCCATGGCATTTCTGCTGATAAAGAACCAGACAATCTGGGGGCGCTACTGGGGTGCCGAAGAAGACGTCCGTGACCTGCACTTTAACTGTTGCTATTATACGCCGATCGAATGGGCAATCGACCACCAGTACCGGCTTTTCGACCCCGGTATGGGATCGTCACACAAGATCAGACGTGGTTTTGAGGCCGTGTCAGGCTACAGTCTGCACCACTTCATGGACGAACGGATGCAGTACATACTCCACAACAACATAGATCGCATCAACTCCATGGAAAGCATGCAGGTCGAGCAGTTAAACGCCGCTCGCCCGGTACACGACAACCCGTACAGAGGAGCAGCCGGATGAGGACCATTGTCCTGAACGGCCCCGGCTTGCTGTCCATCGAGGAACGGGAGATACCGAAGCTTCGGCCGGGCTGGGCGCGCGTTCGCATCTCTACCGTAGCGCTGTGTGAGGACGATCTCGACGCGTTTCGCGGTACTATGGAACACCAGCGCTACCCCATTATACCAGGGCGTGACGCCGTCGGGACCATTGTCGAGTACCGCCCGACGGACTCGACCGAAACGAGCGCCAAAGAGCGCATCCTCCGGTTCCGCGTACCGCACAAGGAGGCGGGAGAAG
>JBKHAN010000049.1:0-22393 GCA_046542845.1 Spirochaetaceae bacterium | reverse complement strand
AAAAAAAATGAAGCGCACGACCGCGGCTACCCTCATTGCAGCCATCGTAATTGTTGTTACTCTTGTATCGTTTGTGTTTCCGGTTTTCATGTCGGTACCTTACCGCAGGGATGTGCTTCGGTTGGCCCCGGTAGCCGGCGAGGGCAGTCTCGATGGGTCCGCTTTTTTCGATGGTTCCACGATGCTGCTTCCGCTACAGGGCGCGTGGCTGTACGCACCCGGGCGTCTTTTGGGTCCCGAAGCCTTTGAAGAATTGCGGTCAACCAGCGGTTCCATTGAAACACTCGAGCTGCCGGCCGAATTGCCGAGCCCTCCCAATCGTGCGGGTACCCTGCAACTTCAGATCGAGTTGAGCGACAGCACAGTCGAAAATACCGAACTCCTCGCGCTCAGACTCCGGTATTTTTCCTCATCGTATCGAGTATGGATAAACGGAGATCTTCGCGCCGAGTCGGGTACCGTTGCAACCACGCAGGAACGGTACGAGGCTCAGTACAGGCCCGCAGAGATACTGTTCGAACCCCGCCAGGGTATGAACGAGATACTGATACAGTTTGCCAATTTTCACCACCGGCGGATCCGCCTGAACCGGCTGTATCTCGGGCCCGCTGACCATGTCCTGTCCCTCACTATGCGCGGGCTCATTCATCACGCGCTGGTGCTCGGCATGTTTCTGCTCGCCGCCGTGTATTTTGGCATCCTTCATCTGATACAGAAGTCCGAACCCGCAAATCTCTATCTTGCGCTGATATCGTTCGTCAGCGCCTGCCGTATCGCGGTGGTAAGTGAGCGACTGCTGATTCGCCTGATTCCTTCGTTTCCTCCTGAATTTATGATGAAACTTGGCTATGCGGGTTCGATTCTGGTGGTTCCGCTTATCATTCTCTACATAGCCGAAGGGTTCCGAATACCACGGCTACAGACGGTCTCAAGGGTCGCCAGGTACCTCCTGTGGCTTCTCCTGGCCGTGCTCGTGCTCACTCCGGTACGGGTCTACGATCTGTTGTTCGCATACGGGCAGATACCCATCATGCTCGTCGGGGTGTATACGATATACCGGATCGTCAAACACCGCGTGCTTCATGACATACACGGTGGATGGATCCTGATCCCGGCATCGCTCATCCTGCTTGTAACGGGTATGAGTGACGTGTTGCGGGAGCTCAGCCTCGTTTCGGCGCCGGAACTGTTCTCGTCGGGCATGGTTGTCTTTCTCGCGATTCAGGGCATATTTCTCGCGTGGCGATTTCAGATCATGTTCGATCGGGTCGACGCTCTCTCCGAGGAAAATCGCCTCATGATCGGCGAGATCAGCGCTTTGAACACGACGCTTGAGAACAGGGTAATAGAGCGGACCCGTGAGCTTGAAGAGGCCAACCGGCAGCTTGCCGAGCTTTCACGGAAAGACGAGCTGACTGGGCTTATGAATCGGCGGGCGTTTGTGGAGCGCATGGAACTTGAGCAGTCGCTTGCCGGGCGCGAGGAACGAACCCTGAGTGTACTCATGATTGATATAGATCACTTCAAACCGTATAACGACGGCTACGGACACCCGGCCGGTGACACATGCCTGCGATCGATCGCGGAGGCAATCGCATCCTGTTGCGAGCGGGGTGCCGATTTGCCTGCCCGCTATGGGGGTGAAGAGTTTGTAGTGCTTCTGCCGCAGACGAAAACGGATGGTGCCCTCCGGGTGGCAGAGCGGATTCAGGAAGCGGTCCGGGATCTCGCGATACCGCATGAGTTCTCGGAGGTATCTTCGCTTGTCACGGTGAGTATCGGGGTAGCATGCGAACGTCTGGCCGGCGAGACGGAAAGCGACCTCATAATCCGCGCGGATAAGGCGCTGTATGCGGCGAAGAGCGGTGGCCGCAACAAAATCTGTGCCGCAGACACTGGTCAGAACTGACCCGGCATAGTATTTTGACGACTGGTTTATTCCCCCATGAGCAATACTACTGAGTTAAACGACCTCGGCACCGACGCGCTGTCCGGTGTACCGACAACGCCGGAGAACACACGTACCCTTTACAAGGCACTCATGACGTTGGCCGTCCCGATTATGGGAGCAAACCTCATGCAGATGCTGTACAACCTGGCCGACACGTTCTTTCTCGGTCGCATAGGTGCGGCGGCGGTGAACGCACCGATCATAAGCTTCAATCTTATCTTCTTCCTCGCGGTGTTTGGCGTAGGGTTCGGGACTGCAGGGACGACGCTCATTGCTCAGAGCAAAGGAAAGGGCGATCAGGAGCGGGTTGAGTTCTATCTCGGTCAGCTTGCAGTGTTCATTTTTGGTATCGCGTTCCTCGTTGGCATCGTTGGACTGCTGGTGCACGAGCCGCTCCTGCGGCTGCTGAACGTTCCGGACGAGTCCTTTGAGTACACACGGCAGTATCTTACGATAACCTTCGCGGGCATTCCCTTTATGTTCGGAGCCTTCTTTTTTCAAGCGGCGATGCAGGGTATAGGCGACGGTGTCACTCCCTTTCTTATTCAGTTCTCGACGGTGCTTTTTAACATAGCGATTGACCCGATCTTCATTTTCGGTTGGGGACCAATCCCGAGAATGGAGGTGGCGGGTGCCGCCTACGCCACCATTATCTCAAAGGGAATTGCCACAGTGATCGGTGTATACATTCTCGCGCGGGGTCGTCGCGGCATGAGACTCCGTCTATCCAGCATGAAGCCACAGATGGAATCCGCCCGTCTGTTTGTCGGCATAGGAATGCCGGCGAGTCTGGGCCAGGGTATTTCCGCCTTTGGTTTTACGGTCCTGCAGGGCGTGGTTAACAGTTTCGGCGCATCTGTTGTCGCGGCCTTTGGCGTCGCCAACAGAATCATCAGTCTTGTAAACATGCCTGCTATTGGTATGTCGCGGGCGACCGCATCGCTGGTTGGACAGAGCCTCGGTGCCCGCGACCCGGAGCGGGCTAAACGCATTGTACGAATGTCAGGACTTACGATCTTCGGCTTTGTGGGGATCGGAATGATCTTTGCGTTTTTTTACGGCAACCTGCTCGTCCGTTTTTTCGTTGACGATGCGGAGGTTATCGGGCACGGGGCGATCCTGTTTCGAATAGTAAGCCCTTCGGTTGTACTGTTTGCCCTGTTCACCGTGATTCTGGGTGCATTCGAAGGTGGCGGCGATACGAAACCGGTCCTGGTCATGCACGCTGCCCGACTGTGGGGAATTCGTGTTCCGCTGGCAGTCCTGCTTGCAGTCCGTATGGGTATGGGCCCGACGGGTATCTGGATCTCCATGTTCGTGAGTAATCTTGTTATCGCTGTAGCGGGGTTTCTCCTGCTTCGAACCGAGCGCTGGATGCACAAAATCGACCCGGACAAACTCTGATCCGCTCGGCGAATTCAGCTCGGCGACACGATACGATTCCGCCCGAGTTCCTTCGCTTCGTAGAGCCGGTGGTCGGCGCGTTCGAGTAGATCCTTCGCGGGTGTCACTGTGCCGACCGGCAGTTCAGTGATGCACGCGATCCCGCCGCTGAAGGTGATGCGTGTCACCCCGCCTGCGAAGCTCCAGTCATGATCGTTAAACCGCTTTCGCAGTTTTTCGCACACAATGAGTGCCTGCGAGCTGTCGGTATCGGGCATTATAATCCCGAACTCCTCGCCCCCATACCGTGCAACGTCGTCGGTTTTTCGCGTTGCCTGCATCAGGATCGTAGAAGCCGCCACCAGGATATCGTCACCGACGGCGTGGCCGTAGGAATCGTTGACCGCTTTAAAATGATCCAGATCAATCAGTGCGACCGATACGGGACGTCCCTGGCGACGGCTCCTGTCGATTTCGGTGTCGAGCGCGGAGAAGAACCAGCGCCGATTAAAAGTCGCCGTGAGTGGATCACGTATCACGAGTTCCGAAAGTTTTCGATTGCGTTCCTCAAGTGTATCGCGAAGCTTCTCTACTTCCGACAGCGCCGCGGCGAGCTCTTCGTTCCGGAGCCGATACAGTTCTTTCTCGTGTTCGATGCGCTCGATCTCAAAACGTCCCATTGCCTGATACAGCTGTTTTTCGATTTTCCGCTCGGTCTGCCGGTCGAGTTCCTCGAATGCCGTGCGCATTTCGTTCAACGCTCCGACGATGTTCGAGTCGTTTTCGAGGACCGTGCTGTAGTCTTTCCGGAGATAGGCCAGATCAAAGCTTGTATGCGCCTCAGACGTCATTCGAAACGCTTTGAGAAAATGTGGCTCGGCTTCGTCGTAGCGACCCTGTTCTACGAGGAGCCTCGCAAGACTGCCGTGTATTTCATGCTGCCATACTGTAGGCTCCTGTTCGCCGACGGTGGCGGCAAGCGCTTCCTGATAGCAGCTTTCCGCAGCATCTGCATCGCCGGAGGCTTCGTAGACGGCAGCGAGTTTCGTGACCGCGTGCAGTCGCAGCGTTTCCATCCCGTGCTCGCGAAAGTGCTCGATGCTCTGCTGCAAATGCCCGACCGCCTCCTGCGTCCTGCCCAGCGCGAGACATGCCCGGCCCAGATTCGCACGTGCGGTACCCTCGACCTCCCGAAGGTCTTCGTGACCCTGCGCCTCGGCGAGCGCTTTCTCGAAATACCCGAAGGCCCTTTCCAGATCGTTCATGATAAGGCAGGTATTACCCATGTTGTTGAGTACCGTTGCAACGCGATTCGTTCCAAGCTTCCGATGCAGCCGAAAACTTCGTTCGAGGTGCTGTACCGTCTGTTCGAGGTCTCCGAGCTCTCCGTGAACAATACCTATCGTGTTCTCGGCTTCCGCCTCTGCAAGGGTGTCGCCGAGGTCCTGCGCTGTGCGTACAGCCTCCTGTCCCGAGCGGATCGCATCCGGGAGCCTGCCGAGCATGAACAGGCACTGTGCCTTCTTTCGCCACGCCCACGAAAGATCTCCGCCGGCGCCACCCCGGTCCCGGGACGTATCAAGAAAGGTTTCTATTTCCACGAGTGCGGTCTTCACGTCGCCGGAGGCTATGAGCTGCTCAATAGGCTGTCGCATCCGTCACAATATAACGGTTGTAAGGGTCTTACGTCTCGTCCCGGCAGCCGCCATCAATCCCGTCTGTCTGTTCTATAAACTCGCTTAGCACGGGTTGAGACCCATCGTAAAAGCGGGTGAATGAGAAGCCGGTCTCGAAGACCTGATCCTCGACTTCCTGTACGTGCATTGCCGTCGCATCCACACGGATGGACGCATTGCCGTCGAGATCCAGGAGAAAAAAAACGGTATCACCCGGCGAGAACTGATACGAACTCGTGCAGCGAAGGCCACCGCAGCTGATATCCACGACTTCGCCCGTACGCCACCGTTCGTATCCGTGACGCATCTGTACGAGCTGCGAAATTGTACAGCGTGGACTGTTTCGCTTTTCTTCTGTCACATCGCTACCATACTCCCGAAGTCAGTGTGGACGCAAGTTCTCTACGGTGCCCGTCGCTTTTTCGGTGGCATCACGATCCCCTCGGCGTGAAGAACCTGATCGTCGTGCTGATTAATGCAGGCCGCTTCGAAGCGAATGCGGTTGCGCGTGTGATCTATCTCTACGATTTTCACCGATGCTTCAATTGTGTCCTGTATATAGACCGGCTTCATGAACGAGACAGACTCCGATACGAAAATTGTGCCGGGCCCCGGCAATTGCGTACCGAGTATATTTGACACGAGGCTGACGGTGAGCATGCCATGCGCGATGCGTCGTTTGAAGAAGGTGCCTTCCGCGTAGGCTTCATTGACGTGCGCCGGATTAAAGTCGCCGGTGACCGCGGCGAACTGATAGATGTCGGTTTCGCTGATTGTCTTCGAGAAAAACGCGGTATCACCCACCGTTATCTCATCTATGCTTCTGCCGAGTATTTCCTGAAATGCCATAGTGTGCTCCGCTTAGTCGATATTTTCAAAAGATACGGGCGGGATAATCGTACCGGACGCCGTCATGACGGTATCCCCGTGCTGATTCGTTGCATTCGCCTCGAAGTCGACTTCGTTCCCGTCGATTCTTACCTCTGTGAGCCTCAGCCCTACTTCAATCGTATCGCCGACAAAGACCGGTTTCACGAAACGAACTGACTGTCTGGTCATGGTCGATCCGTATCCCGGAAGACGCATGCCGATAATGTTTGTAATGAAGCTTGCGGTGAGCATACCGTGCGCAATACGCGTTCCGTAGCGCGTCTTGCGGGCAAACTCCTCGTTGATAGGCAGCTGGTTCACGTCTCCGGTAACGCCCGCAAACAGGAGCATGTCCGCTTCGGAGAACGTCTTCGCGAAGTACGCGGCGTCCCCCACCGACAGCTCGTTCACCGTCTTTCCTATGCGCGCGATCATAGTGTCTCCTCGTTCGTGTCTTTCGTGGCAGCGGGTTCAAACGGCTCCGGCGGTACGATTTCGCTCTCGCCGGTGACGACCACGTCGCCGTGCTGATTTGTGCACGTCAGATCGAGCCACACGCGCTTCTTCTTTCCGTCGATGCACGTCACGACGAGCTTTGCCTGTATGGTGTCGTTAATGAACACGGGCTGGTGAAACACCAGATCCTGGGCTGTATGGACTGTACCGTTTCCCGGGTACTGCGTGCCGAGGACTTTCGACACCAACCCCGCCACCAGCATCTGCGGCACCGTACGATGACCGTCTTTCGTGCGCGAGGCAAACACTTTGTTGACGTGTGTCGGGTTGAAGTTCCCGATTATCCCACAGAACTGGTAGATATCCGCTTCGGTAAGCGTCTTCCAGAACGATGCGGTGTCGCCGACGTGCATCTGGTCTATGGTCAGGCCAATGCTGTCCTCCATGCTTTCGATCTGCATCGTCACACTCCTATGGTGCTGAAGCCGCCGTCAACGTGGTACACGTATCCGCTGAGCGCCCGCGCGTCGTCGCTTACGAGAAATGCTGCCAGCGAGCCTATGTCGTCGATACTGATTTCGCTGTAGTGAGCAACCCGCTCTTCTGCGGCCCGAACGAGTGTATCGAAGTCCTTGAGTCCACTCGCCGCTCGCGTTTTCATAGGTCCGGGGGAGAGACAGTTGACCCGTATGCGTGCCTCCGCGAGTTCGGCTGCGAGGTATCGGCTGCTGCACTCGAGTGCGGCTTTCGCAGGCCCCATAACGCCGTAGTTTTGAACAACCTTTTCGGCTCCGAAGTAGGTCATACTCAGGACGCTTCCACCGTTCTTGAAAAGCGGCTCTGCGAGCTTCGTCATGCGGAGAAGCGAATGGCACGAAACATCCATCGCCTGAAGAAACCCGTCAAGCGAGCAGTCCACGAGTCTGCCGCGAAGATCCTCAAGCGGCGCAAAGGCAATGGAATGCACAAGAAAATCGAGCGAACCCCATTGTTTCGTTATGGCGTCGAAGACCGATTCGAGCTCGCCTTCTTTCTGTACGTTGCACGGCAAAACGAGCCGCGCGGATAGCCCCTCGGCGAGAGGACGAACGTATGTCTCCGCCTTCTCGTTCAGATACGTGATAGCGAGTTCGGCACCTTCGGCGTGAAACGCCTTCGCGCATCCATACGCGATGCTGTGCTCGTTAGCTATCCCGACGACAAGCCCTCGTTTTCCTTCGAGTCTGGTACCCATGTGACCTCCAGTTCACCGTGTATATAATGAGAGGTGATTCACCTATCATAGATTTATGTGAACGAGGTCACAAGCCCGAAAATCCGGGTGCACGGCACATTTTTGAGGTGAATTGTAGTGTCCGGCTTCCTCAGCCTCCCCGTTTCAGGCGTGCCTCCGCTTCCCGTCCGGCTTCATCGATCCGGTCGAGTTCCTCCGGTTTCAACGTGATCGCAAGGCTGTCGCCGTTCGACTGCGCCTGCGACACCGAGCTCGCGCCGGGAATCGCGACAACCGTCTCGCCGTGCCGCTGTACGGTCCACGCGAGTGCGACCTGCGCGGCGCTTGCTGAATACGCAGCGCCTGTGTCACGCAGGATGTCCACGAGCGCGCGCGTGGCGGCGAGTCCTTTCGGCTTGAATCGCTTCATCCATTTTCGCGGACCGGACATGCTCCGTATGTCCTGCTCTCCGTGATACTTTCCGGTCAGGAGTCCTTGTGCAAGCGGCGAGTAGGCAATGATCGTGATGCCGAGTTCTTTCGCTGCGTCGAGAATACCGTTCCGCTCGATCTCGCGATCGAGCAGGCTGTAGCGAACCTGATTGGACGCGAGGGGTATGTTGAACGCTGCCAGAGTCTCGTGAGCCGTTCTCATTGCCTTCGCGGAAAAATTGCTTACGCCAGCCGCGCGGATCTTTCCAGCTTGAACAAGCTGCGCCATTTCCCGCGCCTGTTTCTCGACTGAAGAAAGGCTCAGCGGCTGGTGTATCTGGTGAAGATCCACCGGGTAGTCGCCGAGACAGTTCTCGCGTTCGGGAAAGGTTTTCGTGATCGACGATGCGAACCGCATTGCCGGCCACCACTTGTCGGCAAGAACGACCGACCCGGGTTGTACCTGCAGCGCTGTGAGCGCTGCGGCGAGCGCGCGCTCGGACGCGCCCTTGCCGTATATCTCGGCCGTGTCAAACCAGTTAATCCCGGCCTCCAGGCTGACCCGTACGATTTCGCGCACAATATCTTCCGGGATTACCGGCCAGTATTTCCCGACCAGGCCTCTGCCCCCGGAAAACTGCCAGCATCCGAGTCCGACAGGCGTGATGCGTATGTCGGTTTTTCCAAGCAAATATGTCTGCATGACCGAAGTATACGCACGGAACCTCAGCGAAGCTACTCCTGCCGGGGACAGATGGTCGTCACGCGGGTTGCAAAATGCGCCGCATTCGCCAGGTCTTTACTCCCTTGAAGCTGTCGGAAGCGACGAAGCAGTGTCTGAAGCCCTCCGGACAGCGACTGAGAATGGGTTCGGTTGCGATGAACGATCCAGGTTCAGTATGCATGCTTCCGAGATGGAACAGGTAATTAATGGTATCGGACACCAGCGTCTCACGGCGGGCGCCGTCTTCGAATACGACGTTTCCGACGTGAAGAGCCAGCCTGTACTGCTCGGTCAGGTAGTTGGTACGATTCTCGGCCTGCCAGAACATGCCGTGCAGGTAGACCTTTATGGTCCCCGTTACCGCGTCACTATTTGTGCCGTCGAAGGGAAACAGCACGACGCCCGCGGTATCCTTCCAGAACCACAGCATGCCGTTAAAAGGAGAAATAACCTCGCGCAACGCTGCCTGAAACGCGGAAAGCGAGTCGCGGACAAGCTCCGGGCGGGTATCTTTTCGCACCGAATCGGCCAGATCAATTCCGACGTACAGGAGGCCAAAGGTATACTCCTCGCCGCTTTGAATCAGCGACCAGTCCGTGTGTGAAGGGATAAGACGGGGAATCGCTCGTGCTTCACTGGGAAAGTCCTTCGGCGTCTCGCGCCCGTTCCAGCTGTGTTGTGCGCGCGCCGGTGGTGTCCGAAGCGAAGATGTCTGAGGTGTCTGCGCTGAATGGTGCATGCGGTGGTGCAATCTCAGAGCCGACTCGACCCGTTGTTTCCTGAGCCCACGATCACAGAAAACCGACCCCAGGTAATCACAGATGCCCTCGAAAAACAGGCTCCCGATGTCTTCAACCTCATTGTCTACATCAAATACGGCAAGAGCGCCGCTGTCCGACTGCACCAGCCGCTTCACAAGCCTGCCCAGATCGCGCGCGGACAGCTCGCGGGCGTCGAGATACATCATGTCGGCTGAATGGCCGGACTTGACCCAGGTCCGGATATCGTCGTGGTGCATGTACTCCAGCGCGACGCCGGAGGAGCGCTGAAGGGGCGTGAAGATATCGTGTACCGATTCGTCTGCAGCAAAGATAACGATACGCACGCTCAGGCTCCCAGTCTCAAGGAATACTGATACAGCGGCATACTCTCGTGACTTTCAACGGGGGACATCCATCGGACCAGAGCATTGTTGAGTCCCGTGTATACCATCTCGCTCAGGCACATCGACTGGGGAGCACAGTACCGCGACTCAATGTCCACCAGCGTTGTCATAGTCGGTCCTTTGATCTGTTCATAAAGCTGATGATATTCCACCGGCCCATGGTGGACTGCGCAGCGAATCTGCAGGTCGGACTCCAGTCGGCATGACAGCGCATTGTAGAAGAACAGCTGATGCATCAATTCTACGCCGCACAGGGTCGCTGCCATTTGTGTATCCCCGCCATAGAACGCCGCTGTCGCACCATCGCCTTCCCAGTTCCACACTCGCCCGTTCCTCGATTCCGTAATTTCGCGGAACATCCGACGGAGGTCGCTGTAGGTGCGCTGGATAACGTCTTCCGGATAGTCCTTTACCAGCCTCGAGTTGCCCACGATGTCGATACGCAGCAGTGTAAGCATGTAGGTGACGTTATCTTCGAGTACACCCCAGTTCCGGGTCTTCGTCCGCCGTGCGTCTTCGAAAAACGTGCAGCTGCTCCATTCGAACTGGTACCCGAGTTCTTCAATCGCGAGAATGAGCGCCTGCAGCTCGGCTATCCGGTACGTCCTGCCTGCCAGACCCGAACGGGAAATACGTGCCAGGAGCTGAACGAGCTCGACGATTCTGTTCCATTCCAGGAAGTCGGAGACGATCTGCTTGGCAGCGTCGCGACCCGGAATGGACATGCTTACCGGAAAGCCCGAGCGTTCGTGTATATCGTAATCCCGGACCACGAGACGTACGACCTGGTTCATCGTGTGAACATCAAAGCTTGCTGCCAGTGCGCGTACAACGAGGTTGCGGGTCTTGCTGGAAACCCTCACAATCACCGATCGTAACAGATTTCGGGCACTACAGGAATAACCGTGTCGAGAGATGATCCCCGTGTACACTGAAGCGTTCTACTCGTCTTAATGTCGGGGTCCCGAAACGGAAACGAGATTAATCTTAGTTGAATTCTCATTCAAAAAATCTTCACTTACATCCGTTTCCTGCCTATTTTGTGAATTATCATGAAGAAGAATGGACAACGTACGGTGCTGACGGCCCTTATAGTGACCGCTTTGCTGGTTGTTACCGGATGCGCAGCCGAGGAGACCAATGATACTGCAAATGAGCAATCGTCTCCGGTCGCGCAGCCGAGAGCCATCGAGACAATGGAAGTCGTTGAGGGTCGTCTCGGCGGCGAGGTGCGGGTTTCAGGCCTCGTGGCCGGAACGCGCGAGGCGGATGTCGTAGCCGAGACGCAGGGAATCATTCGAGCGGTCGAATTTGATATTGGTCGGTCGGTCGACGAGGGTGATGCTCTGGTGCGCTTCGACGACCGGACCGAACGGCTTGCGATGGAGCAGGCAATGGAGCAGCGCGATGTGGCGCGCCTTGAGCTTGAAGCGCTTGAGCGGCAGAGCGAACGAGGAACCGTCTCGCGGACGGCCCTCACAAACGCTCGCGCCGCGTTGCGCGGCGCCGAGGTTTCCTATGAACGCGCGCTTCGCACCTACGAAAACCGGACCGTTCGCGCCCCGATCAGCGGTCGTGTTGCGTCGCGGGCGGAGGGTATGCTCGAAGGAAACTTTGTCACACAAGGGTCACGCGTCGCGCGTATCGTCGATACGACACGCGTGCGTCTGTCCGGGTCCGTCGGCGAACGTGAGGTCCGGTTTCTGCAGGTCGGACAACCTGCAACTGTGAACGTTACAGCCTGGGGATCCGAAGGCCTCGAGGCGACCGTCGTGGCCGTCGCAGCGGGAAGCGACGGTCAGACAGGAAGTTTTCCTGTCGCGGTCGAGTGGGACAACTGCTGTGGCGACGTCGTTCGCAGCGGCATGAGCGCAACGGCTGTCGTAACCACTGAAGATACGAGTGAAGGGCTGCTCGTTCCCACCGCAGCAATCCGTCGCGTCGGCGATGCAGACTTCGTATTCGTGGAAACGGACGGGGTCGTCGAGCAGCGCGAAGTGCGGCTGCGCGATCGCTTCGGGCCGCGAGCCATTGTGTCGAACGGCGTTTCGGCTGGTGATCGCGTCGCAATTACGGCTGTTTCGCGTCTTCGCGACGGTGACGAGGTGCAGGCCACGATGATCGGGACAAGCGAGGCTGCACAGTGACACTCGGTGATTTTTCGACGCGCAATTCCGTTCTTATCAACATATTTACCGTTTTGCTCCTGATACTCGGAGCGATCAGCGTTCTGCGGCTTCCGCAGGAGCAGTTCTCGGAGGTTCCGTTTTTCTTCATTAACATAACCGTACCCTGGTCTGGTGTATCCGCCGAGGACATTGAAGAGTCCGTCACAACGACCATCGAGAACGAGATGGAAGGTGTGAACCGGCTGAGCCAGTTCAACTCGGTTACCCGCGACGGTATCACCACGGTCTCGCTCCAGTTCGATCAGGAGATAGACCGGCAGGCATTCGATCGGTTGTTTCAGGATGTCAGAAACCGCTTTGCGACCCTGGACCTCCCCGACGGCGTCGGACAGGAAAGCATTACCGAGTTCAGTTCCAACGACTTCCTGCCGGTAATCGAAGTCGTTCTCTACGGCGATGTCGGCTACGAAGCGCTTAACCGTACCGCCGAGAGTCTTTCAGACCGCCTGACGACGATACCCGACGTATCGGGGGTTGATATAGTCGGCGCTCGCGACCGTACCTTTTTTGTGGAAGCCGACCCGACCCGTCTCGAATCCTTTGGCGTAACGGTCGAACAGCTTGTCGGCGCCGTTCAGGCGCGGAATACGACGACTCCCGGGGGCAGCCTCAGAACCCCGACGAGGCAGTTCCTGCTTCGGACAATCGGCGACGTATCGGGGGCGGAGGAACTCGAAGATGTCGTGGTGAGATCGGTGGCTAACGGTTCTGCCTCGGCAGCTGGTGCGGGAGGCAGTTCCGCCGCGCCTGTCCAGGGCTCGGTACGCGTGCGGGATGTGGCTCGAGTCTTCGAGGGCTACGACGAGGATGGCGTGCGCGCGCGCTTCAACGGTCAGGAGAGCATCACGCTTCGTATCGCCAAAATACCCGGAGGCTCAAGCGTAAGCATAGCGGAAGAGGCGGAACGACGAATCGACACCCTCCGCGGTACGCTCATCCCCGAAGGAATGGAAGTCGCGTTTGTGAACGACTCCACGGTGCAGATCAGAGACTCGATCAACGTGCTTGTATCCAACGCGATTCTCGGACTCGTTCTGCTCGTTGCGATCCTGCTCGTATTTATTGGCGTGAGAAACGCGCTCATGACGGCGCTCGGTATACCAGTTACGTTCGCGATAACGTTTGTTATACTTGAGTCCCTCGGCGAGACGCTTAACAGCAACACCCTGTTCGGGCTTGTTCTCGTTCTGGGGCTCATTGTCGATCACGCAATCGTAATCGTCGAGAACAGTTACCGCCTGCAGTCGCAGGGGCTTAGTCGTCACGACGCCGCCATAAAAGGCGTTAATCAGGTGGTTGTTCCCGTCTGGGCCGCTACCGCCACGACCGTAGCGGCGTTTCTGCCGCTCGCGTTTCTGCCCGGGATCATCGGTCGTTTTCTTCGTGTCGTGCCCATAACCGTGGCAGTTGCGCTCATCGCGAGCACATTTGAAGCAACCGTGTTTCTCCCTTCACACTTCGCCGACTGGCCGGGGCGGAGCCGTCAAGGTCGTATTGCAGGCGGCTTCGAGCGTTTCAAAGATTCTTTTCGCGTGTTCCTGACCGCCGTGTACCGAAAACGGGTGCTGGCGGTGATCATAACGCTACTCGTTATGACAGGATCCTTCTCGCTCGTTGGCTTCATCCAACAGGATCTTTTCGCCGCCGAGGACGCGAGTCAGTTTTTTATCGATATTGAAATGCCGCCTGGAACGCCCATAGAACGGACCGATGAAGTGGTCAGTCGTTTTGAGGAACGCTTCCTGCCCCTGGTCGGACAGGGGGAATACCGGGCGGTAAACGCCTACGTCGGTTTTGCCGCCGGGGAAGCGCAGAACCGGTCCGACCCGCGCGTCGGGCAGATCGTAGTCGATCTTCTGGAAGCTGATGAAGGTCGTCCGCGCAGCGTCCTCGAGATTATTACCGAAGCCGAACAGATGGCTTCCGACATACCGGGAGCAGAGTTTGTCCGATTTCGGCGCCAGCAGACAGGTCCACCGGTCGATGCCCCGCTCGTGTATCGCCTCTTCGGTGACAGCTACGAAGAGCTGATCGTCGCCACCGAGGCAATACGGGCCGAACTCATTGCCACAGACGGTGTCTTCGATATACGTGATAACTTCGAAGTTCTGACGCCGGAGCTCCGAATTACGGTGGACGATAATGAAGCCGCGCGTTACGGACTTGACCGGCAATCTGTCGGCAGATACATACGGGCCGGGTTCGAGGGTCTGCCCGCCGGACGCGTATTCACCGAAAACCGCGAAACGCCCGTACGTGTCCGCTACGCATTCGACGGACCTTTGACCGCGCAACGCCTGCTTGACCTTTCGGTACCGACGACTGACGGCAGACGCATCCCGCTATCATCCATAGCCAGAGTCGAGGATGAGGACGCGATTGCATCCATTCAACGGCTCAACGGACGGCGCGAAGTAACGATAGAAGCCGAAGCACTCGAAGGGGTCGACCTTGGAGCGATCGATGCACGTATCGTCGAACTTTTCGACAGTGAACTGTCGAGCACCGCGTCGGGCGTTGAGCTTGAGACCGAAGGACAGTTCGCCGAGTTTCAGAACCTGTTGATCGATATACTCAGGACCTTCCTTATCGGTGTGTTTCTGATCTATATGATCCTGGCGGCGCAGTTCAACAGCTACACGCAGCCGGTGCTGATTCTCTTCAGCGTGCCGTTCGCCTTTGTCGGCGTTGTGCTCTATCTTTTCCTGAGTGGAACCGCGCTTTCGTCGATCGTCATTTACGCGGCGGTCGCGCTTGCCGGTATTGCGGTCAACGACAGTATCGTGCTGATCAGCTTTATTAACGAACTCAGAGAGGAGGGCTGGACCGTTCGCGACGCGATCATAGAAGCGGCGGCGACACGGCTGCGCCCCATCCTTCTTACTTCGCTGACAACCATCGCCGGGCTTGTCCCCACCGCTCTCGGGCTCGGCGGGCAGAGTGTGGTATGGGGTCCCATGGCCGCCACAATCGTGTTCGGACTTATTTTCAGCACGGTGACCGCGCTTGTAATTATTCCCTGTCTGTACGGCATATTGTTCGATACGAAAAAACGGAGGCCAGCATGAGGCAGCCAGTACACCGAAACAGGATGGTGCTCCGCGCAGCCGGTCTCACGCTCGCACTACTGTTGCTGCTGCCCGGTGTGGCGGCGAGTCAGAACGTCCTCGAAATTCCGGAACTGCTTGAGCGCGTTTTGCGTGAGAATCGCGATCTTGAGCGGGCACTGCTTGAAGAGCAGCAGGCAGAATCGGGTTACCGGAGCGCTCGCGCGTCGATAGGTCCGCAGGTTGACCTCGATATTAACGCTTTGACCGTAGACAACCGTCGCGTGCAGCAAGGTTTCGATGAAATGTTCCAACCGGAGCAGCGTACCGTTCGCACCGCCTCCACTGGTCTTAATCTTCAGTACGTTCAGGCCTTGCCCACCGGCGGTAATCTGGTCGGCGAAATCGGGGTCGAAGCATCGCAGGCGCTCACGCTCGCAGAGGACGATGCCGGTGACGACAGCGAAAGCTACGAGGTAACGCCCGACGTAAATCTTCGTTTTTCGCAACCCGTTTTCGTTCGTGGATCGTTCATCGATACTCGAATTACGCAGGCGCTCGACACGCAGGCGCAGACCGGATATCGAATTGCTGAGCTGACACGAGCGGACCTTGAGAACCGTTTCGCACTTGCGGCTACAGAGCTGTATTTCTCAATCGCGAATCTCAGACGAGCTATAGTGGTGCAGGAGGCGAGTCTGGAGCTGACGCGTCGGCAAATCGAACGTACCGAAGACGACGTAGACGTCGGTGCCGCGAGCAGGCAGCAGCTTCTGCAGTTGCAACTTGCCGAAAACGGCCTTCGCGAAGGCCTGCTTGAATCGCGTGAACAGCTCAGAAATCTCGAACGGAGCCTGTTCAGGATATCCGGTGGATCGGTGCGAGCCGAGGATTACACCTTTCGTGTTCCGGGCGAGGTTCTGGCAGAGATTTCCACCGACGCGCCGGACGGTGATGACGTGTCGGGCAATATAGAGCTTGCCCGGTCCCGCGTCAGCCTCGAGTCGGCGATCGCCGACCTCAGGGTCAATCGAAGCGATCGTGCACCGGAATTTTCCGCCTTCGCTCAAATCAGCAGGCGCTATCCCGACAGCCGTGAAGACCCCTCGCAGGCGTCGGCGGCATTCACCGACCTGTTTGACGATGACGGGGGATTCGACTGGACCGCAGGCATCAGTCTGGCGCTTCCGATCGTTGACGGAGGGCGCAGACGGAACTCAACCGAGAGCGATGAGCGCGCCGTCGAGCTCGCCGAGCTCGAGCTGTCGGAAATCGAAGACAACGTTCGCGACGACGTGGCATCGGCTCTCGAACGGCTCTCCATTCTTCGCGAACGCGTCTCGATTCTTGAGGCCGAGTCAGCCTTCGAGGCCGATCGCCTCGCCGACACAGAATCGCTCGTTGAAATTGACGCGGCAACCGGCACCGAGCTGGACGAGGCGGAGATCGACCTCGCACAGGCGCGGAACAGCGTTATCGAGGCGCAGGGAGAAATAATCCTCGTTCTCATGGAAATTGACGGTCTCGTCGGCGATGCTGCAGCCGCCCGCTTTCTCACCGGCGCGCGATAGCGGGTGGCACGGCCGGCGCCTGCTCTTAACGCCTGTTCGGGCGGCGACGCGAGCCGTGGGATGCAAGCACACGCTGCGCCTCGGTTCTCCCGTCGGTGCTCTGCTTGATCGACCACAGACGGGACCGCGCCTCGGACGCGTGGGTGCGGTAGCTCACAAGGGGGGCGGGATAGTCTCCGAGCGGGCGGTCCGTACCCCCCTCCGCGTGCGCGAGGATCTCTGCGGGGGTTCGTCCCGCGAGCTCAGGCACCCACTTCAGGATAAACCGGCATGTCGGATCGTTATCCCTGATCTGTTTCGCCGGGCTGTATATGCGTATGGTGTTAATGCCCACAACGCCCGCCTGCATCTGTAACTGTGAAAGGTGAATGCCCGGGACGTAGTCTGCCATAATGCGAGCCATGGGATAGCGTAGATCCTGCCACGGCAGATTCATGAGGTGGCAGGCGCACGAGACGAGCATGGCGCGCATCCGGAAGTTCAGAAAGCCCGTCTGAGTCAGGCAGCGGATGGAAGCGTCGACCATGGGTTGCCCGGTTCGTCCGTGGATCCAAGCCTCGAGCTTTTCCGCATCGGATACCGCGGAGAGTTTTTCGAACGCGGTGTTCAGCGGGCGAAACTCCATCTGCGGCTCGTCTTCGAGGCGCTGCGCGAAATGGTCGTGCCAGTGCAGCCGCTTCTCGAAAGAGGCGAGCGGGCGCCTGAATCGACCGGACTCCCGCGCCTGTTGTGAAGCCTGGTACGCGGTGCGAACCGACATGGTGCCCCAGGCGAAATGGACGCTGAGCCTGCTTCCGGTCAGGCGGGCTTCCTGAGGCGAGGAAATACCGCGGTTGTAGCCTTCGGCCCGGTGTTCAACGAAACTTGACAGGGTGCGACGTGCAGCATCCTCGGTGACTACCTGCAGGCCTTTGCCGGTGGGCTCTTGAAACCCGCACTCCGCGAAGCCCGGTAGCTCTGTTTCACGCGCACGCGCGCGCAGCGCAGGTCCGGTCGGAACCGCAGGCGGTTCGGGATGCGGCTGCTTTTTCATGCGCCCGTTCCAGATTGCAGACCGCTTATTTCTGTCGGGGAGTCGACGCACAACACCGGCGTGCGGCACTTCCCGCATCCGTATACCCCGCTCTCGCGCCCATGAGCGCACCAGCCGGTCGCGTGCGTAAGTGACATCGGTACCGGTTTCTTCCTCGGCGTATATCGCGTCGAAGCCGTAACTCGCGTACAGCTCGGCGAAAGCGTCCGGCAGGCGCCCGCGAAGAACGAGCAGCTCGGACCCGCGTGTACGAAGCCGCGCCCGCAGGGCCGAGAGCGCAGTACGTACCGCATTCAGGTGCAGCGCCGACGCGTCGGGGTACGACCAGACATCCGGTTCGAGTACATACACGGGGAGCACTTCCGCGCACTCGCCGAGCGCGACGGTCAGCGCCTCGTTGTCCTCAAGGCGCATGTCGCGCTTGATCCACCAGAGCCCCCGCCTCACGCCAGGACCGGCACCTCGAACCACACCGTCGTGCCACCCGCGGCGTTTGTCACCGCGTGACACGAGCCGCCGTGAGCTTTCACAATGTCCTTCACGACCGCGAGGCCGATCCCGCTACCCGATCCGCTTCGCTCCTGCGACCCGGTCTGAAACGCCTCGAAGACGTCTATGTCAGGGGGCAGCCCGGGACCGTGATCTTCGACCGACACTCGTATGCGCCCGATACGCTCGTGCATGTGCACTGCGAGCCACCGTCCGTCGGAGGCGTGCGAAAGCACGTTCGATGTGAGGTTGTCGATAACCCGCTGCATGGACTGGCGGTGTCCGTTCACGAGTACGCGCTGTTCGGGGATGTCCACGTGAACCTCGAATCCGAGTGTTTCGAGACGGGGCAGCTGCTCTATAACCGATTCGCGGACAAGCTCCGCGAGATCAAAGGTCTCACGCGGGAACGACGTCGTTGTTCCAAGCGACGCATACGCGAGCAGATCCGAAATGAGGCGCTGCATATGGGCGGAGCGACGGATGATCGTCGCGGCACTCGCCTGGGGGTCACTCGATGCACCGGCTTCGAGTGCTTCCGCGTGCGAGCGAATAGCGGCGAGGGGCGTTCGGAGGTCGTGCCCGAGCGCGCTGACAACCAGACGCCGGCGGTCATTCGCACGCTTTTCTGCGCGGCGCGAATCGGTGAGATCTGCTACCATCTGTTCAATAGACCGAGTCAGGTCGCGAATCTCGTTTGTCCCGCTGTAGACTTGCTCGTATTCGTTGACTTCGCCGCTTCCTATGCGCAGTACGTACTCCGACAAGGCCTGTATGGGTAGCACAACTCGCTGCGCAAAGAGCATGAACCAGAGATACACCACAAAGACTGAAATAATGAACCCTGCGGTAACGACCCTCGCAAAGCGATGCCCGATCTCCGGTACCTCACTTTGTATGAGCTGAAACTCACTTCCCGGAGCGAAGCTTACAAAGTAGTAGCCCCACAGCTCGCCCGATACAATGATCTGACGCCCGATGGCGCGAAACGGATAATTAGGATCACCGCTGGGAATCAGGGACAGGACTTCAAGCGGCGTAATCACGACTTCCGTGTCGGACTCCGGCGGGCCACCGGTCTCCGAGTCAAAGAGAACCGCACCGTCAGATCGGATGATCCGCAGGCGACTTCCGGGAAAGCTTTCGGTGATCTCGAGATTGCGTCCGATCTCGGCAGGGTCGTCGCCGCGTTCGAGTCGACGCGCGATTTCCCGCGACTCTTCCTCGGATTCCGCCAGAAACTGCATCCCCGACCGCAGATCAGACATCTGCCCGCCAAGACCATAGCCTATTCCCAGAACAACGGAGCCCGCGATTATGCCGACCCAGAGCGCGGTTGCCGCAGAGAATGTGAGAATCATACGCGTTCTGAGACTGCGCGTTCGCCTGGGCCCCTGCGAAAGATCCTTCATGCGCGCGGTACCCTCAGGCGATATCCCAGCCCCCGAACCGTCTGCAGCCACTGTGGTTGTGACGGATCGTCCTCCAGCTTCTCTCTGAGGCGTCGAATGTGTACCGGCACCGTGCCGGGGTCGCCAAAGTGATCGTGCCCCCAGACAAGATCGAACAGCCGGTCCCGCGTGAATACCTGGTTCGGATGCTCGATCAGTACCTCGAGGAGCGCGCGCTCGCGTGCGGTGAGGTTGGTGTTGCCCTCAGGACTCGTGATTTCTCCGGCGGCGAGATCGATACAGCGCGTGCCGAGCGTTACCGTGCGCCCCCGGGACGTGGAGTGCGGGTCCTGCCGTATCGTACCGCCCGACGCCGAAGGTCCCGACGAGGCGCTTTGCTCGTCGTAGGAATACGCGCGGCGAAGCTGAGCCTTGATCCGTGCGATAAGCGATGAGGAGGTGAAAGGTTTCGTAATGTAGTCGTCGCCCCCGAGGCCGAGCCCGAGCACCTCGTCCACATCCTCGCTGCGCGCGGTCAGAAACAGGATGGGCAGCTGATACCCGCGCGCACGGATATCGCGGCACAGATCAAACCCGTTCCCGTCGGGGAGCATGACGTCAAGAACGATCGCGTCGAAGGCCTGTGTCGAAAGCATGTCGAGGACCTCGCCGCTGCGCCTCGTATGCGAGCTCGCGATCGCATCGCGCGCCAGGTGGTCGCGAACCGCGCTCGCGATATCATCATCATCTTCTACAATTAAAACATGTGACATGGCAGTACTCCCGCGTTCGTCTCATAAGGTACCCCGGTTTCGGCTTTGTGGCGAATACGTCGTAGAAAACCGGGGCCCGAGCGCATCCTGGTCTACACAAGGATCGCCAGGGGCGAGTACTGTGCTACGGTCTGGTCGTGAGTAATCAGTCTCAAGGGCTCGACATGCGCCTGCGCTACCAGCAGGCGGTCAAAAGGATCCGCATGGATGCGGGGGAGTTCTTCAACAGCGGCAGCGTGCCGGGATGTAATGCCTAAATCGCGATATCCCGAGACGCCAAACCAGTGCAGGGCTTCCTTCCCCGACACCGGCATGGTCTCCCTGCCCAGAGCGTGCTTGATCGCTATTTCCCAGACAGTGACGGCGCTGACCCATACCTCGTTGGATGGATCGACAATCAGCCCCCGGGCAGTTGGTGGAAGTCGGGGAGAGTCGATCACGGCCCACAGGGCTATGTGTGTGTCCAGCAATAACCTCATTGGCTGTTCGGTCCGGTGTCGGATTTCCCGTCGGTAAAAAGTCCAATCAGATCACCGTATGGCGAGTCTATGTCGTCCGGGACGGTGAATGCCCCGCGCGCTGCGCCGACTCGCTGCCGGGCAGCGTCAGGCGCCGGTGCGTCGATTGCCCGCAGCCTGGCAACCGGATGCCCGTTGCGGGCAATTATGATCTCGTCTTCCCGGTGGTCTTCGATCTCCGAGATAAAGCGCGACAGGTGCGTTTTTGCATCAAGCATGTTGATCTGCTTCATTCTGACTAAGCTTAGTCAGAATGAAGACATTCGTCAAGGTAAAACGCCGCTGCGCGCTGATACGCCGCTCTACGGTGAAGCACCGCGTGAATAAGGACCGCGTCCGACCGAAGCGTCGAGTTTGTACGCAGGATGCTGCAGACGTAACGGTGAGCCGACCACCTATTCCTTCACCTTTTGAGTATCGTTCCGTCCCGCCATATACAATGAAGGCCCGATCTGGTTTCGTGTCCTCCAGGGCGGTGGAGAAGCCCCTGCCCGGCGAAGGAACCATACCCCGCTTGATTTCAACTGCCCACCGCCGGCGCACGAGCAGGAGGTCCACCAGCAGATCGATGTAGCGGGCGACAGTCTTGCCGTCCACGCCCAGGCTGCGGGCAAACTCGGCAGCGTTCAGCAGGGATCCCTGCGCATGTGCGAGCATCGTCCAGAAACGCCGCAGCGTCTCTGCTGGAATCCGCGGTCCAAGCTGCAGGAGATCACGCTCGAGGTAGGTGTCAATGAAGTTCGCGCACCAGAGAGCGGATTCCCGGTCGCCCGCGGCAAGATACGCGGGACTGTCCCGCCCGTCGGCCGGCCCGAATGTTCTCATCTATAATTCCGCGCAGAACCTCAAAGAGCCCCGGAACACGCTGAAACTCATCTATTATGACAAGGCATAGCGTGACGCCAACCGAATCGATCACACAGGCCTGGATTTGTCAGAAGCCGTTACATCCCCACCACTCACCATACCGCCCGCGAATAAAAGTCCCTGATCGTGCGGTCCGAGGTGACAAGCGGTGCATCCCGGTGCAACGCGAGCGCAGTAATCCACCGATCCGCCGGATCCCGGTGCTCCCATTCCAGAAGCGCCCCGGCAACGGCGAGTGAGCCATCAAGATCCCGAATGTGCAGTCGTTCGACCGCGAACAGGCGTTTCTGATACTCCTGAATCGTGCAGGGGAGCTTCAGAGCACCTTTTCGGTTTCTTAATGCGATCTCCCACAATGAAACCGAGAGAACTTCCACCTCGGTAGCGGCGTCGATGTACCCGGTTGCCCGGCGGGTCAGCCGCTCAGGCGCCAGAGTCCAGTAGAGAAGCGCCGAGGTGTCGAGGATCACGACATCCAACGGCGTCACAGGCTCATGCATCGGTCCATTCATCCAGAGTCGGGAGATCAGGATCCTCGTGCAGTACGAGCTGTCCGGCCATGTCACTGAAAACCTCGCGCACGTCGCGCGTGTGCTGGTACGGCCCGACAATAATGCACGGCCTCCCGTGATCCGTAATGACCAC
>JBKHAN010000048.1:0-22429 GCA_046542845.1 Spirochaetaceae bacterium | reverse complement strand
CTCATATGCAGCGATTTAGTGGCTATGTACCACCAGAGTGGTGGACAGTAATTACTGGTTCCACCAAGCATAAAAGTGATGAACCAAACTCAAACCCGAGCTAGCCCTGATCTGACTACCGGCTCGCAAAGCCGCAGTCAGGAATATTTTCGCGTCTTCGGTAGCTTCCCGAATATTTCTGCCCCGCGATAATCCTGCGGCGATTGCGCTTGACAGGGTTGAGCCTGCTCCGGCACTCGTGTATTCCTGAACCCGCCCGGAGTGAAACCACGTGAACGTCACAGGTTCTCCGTTGGCGCGATATGCGAGAACGTCGTCGCTGTGGGCACGCTTGCTCTTTCCACCTTTCAGCAGTATCGCTTCTGCGCCGGTGTCGAGGAGCATTTGCGCGGCTTGCTCCATGTCGTCTCCGTTTCGTATGCTGATCCCGGTCAGATACTCAGCTTCGGGCACGTTGGGCGTTAACAGAGTGGTTCGAGGCAGTATTTGTTGGCGCAGCCGCTGCATGACGCAATCACGATTTGGAATGCATTCCTGGTCTGGCAACCGAGCTGCGATCGGCTCAATAACTATGGGAACATGTGGCATCTCTGCGAGAAACGCAGAAACAACTTCAGCTGTCTCTTCGCACGCAATCAATCCAATTTTTACGGCACCAGGCTTATGATCGATAACTGCGCTTCTGCACTGTTGAGATATAACCGCCGGGTCGAGAACCTGTATATCTGCTCGTGAGTCCGTGCCTCGTGATGAGATGGCCGTCACTATGGTGAGTGGATAGCAGCCCAATGCGGAAATGGTTTTTACATCTGCTTGAACACCGGTACCCCCTGCAGGGTCACTGTGCCCGATAGTCAAAACAGTGTGATACGTGCGGTGATGGCTATTCACGATCCATTATAATATGTTAACACGTCGCGATAGTCGATAGACATTTTTTTCGTTATCCACGTAAGGGAGAAAACGTATGAGCACCGTTGAAAGCGAAAAAACTGGCCAGGTATCTGGTGATGCCCTGGTCGAGACACGGTCAGGTACGCCGTTAGTGAATTTTTTGAAGGGCGTATTTATCGGTATGGCAAATGTTATACCGGGTGTCAGCGGAGGCACAATTGCAGCTATTACCGGACTGTACGACGACCTGGTTTCCGCGTTTGGGGAGTTTTTTCGAACGGGCTGGAAGAGAAACCTTGCGTACTTGAGCCCTGTGGTAATCGGGGTAATCGTTGGTTTCCTTTTACTCGCACAGTTTATCGATGTAGCGCTGGAGCTTTATCCGGAGATTACCCTTCTTTTTTTCACTGGATTAATCGCCGGCAGCGTTCCATATCTTATTAAGCGCGCCGGGACGTCCGATTTTCGTGTTCGTTACCTGATACCCCTCGCAATCGCTTTTGTGCTATTAGCGTGGATGGGGCTTGTCGAGAGGCCGGCATCAACTCCGCCTATGACGGATTTTTCCGGTCTGACGGTTCTGGTGGTTTTCGGCTCGGCTATGATCGGTAGCGTTGCTATGGTTGTTCCCGGCCTGAGCGGGAGTTTTCTCTTATTGCTGATGGGTATGTACTCCACGGTCACCCGCATTGCAGCGGATTTTAACGTCCCGCTTCTGTTAGTATTTGTGGCAGGTGCTGTTATCGGTATTGTTATCGCGTCCAAGGTCATCGCGTGGTTTCTCCGGCGTTACCATGCCATAAGCTACTACGCAATAGTCGGTCTCGTACTTGGCTCCCTGTTTGGCGTGTGGCCGGGCTTGAGTGGGGGTGCGGAGCTCATTCGGGGCATAGCGAGTCTGATCGGAGGACTGGTTGTCAGTCTCGCACTGGGGACCGACGTGAAAGAACGGCTTCTAAAGCGAAAGTAGTATTCATGCCAAGCCAACAGAATCTACGGAGGCTCATCGCCGGTATTTCGCTTCTCGCAGCGGTGGCGCTGATAGTCTGGTTGATCGGTGTTTTTCGTGCCCGGCCGATCGCATCACACGAATTTTTCGACCAGTTTGTGTCCGACAATCCGATCGTTGTCTCGGATGTCAGCACGTCCGGCCTGTGGCCCGAAAACACCCTTGCCGCTATACGTGGTTCGCGTGCACTGGGGCTGGACGTTGTAGCTGTCGATGTTCGTCTTTCATCCGACGGTGTGCCTGTTCTTATGAACGATGCCACTGTTGACCGAACTACCGATGGAACCGGGCTCGTAATTGAGCAGACCAGCGAACAGTTACGCGTTCTTGACGCTGGCTACTCCTTTCAGTTTGACGGCAGCTCGGGTTATCCGTTTCGAGGACTGGGGCTGAGCGTTCCTGCGCTTGAGCAGGTTATGCGTGAGTTCCCGGATCTTGGGGTACTTTTGTTCCTCAAAGATGATGATGCACGACTCGTGCAATCAGTCGGTTCGCTCGTGCGGGAATACGACCGAGCCGATCGCACCATTATATATACAGAAACTGAAGAACTCGGCGACGTTGTGCGTGCAGATTTTCCGGAGGTGGCAACTGTTGCCACGGATGACGAGACTCGTCTGTTCGGCTTTCTTCATACTATTCTTTCATCCCGAGCATTTACCCCCGAAGCACAGCTTATGTTGTTGGACCGTAGAACGAGAGGTACAAACCCGAGTGTTCGGTTTGTAAACGATGCGTACCGGCAGGGTCTGCGAGTCGCTGTGCGTACCAACGCAGTCGGGGCAGACGTTCGGGAACTCGCTGAACACCGCGTGCACTTTATTATTACGCCGCTTCCGGATCTGGTTATGACGTCTTTACGTCGTTTGTAGATGCTCGCTGAATAATTATTTCCGCGTAGTCATCGTGCACGGGCATCACGCTGAGTCTGTTGCCCTTTCGGACCAGCGGAAAATTTTCCAGCTCAGGTATAGCTTTCAACTCATGAAGCGTTACAAGTCGGGGGAGTCTCTCAAGCGCTCTGACGCGTACGACCACCCAGCGTGGGTTATCCCGCGTGCTTTTCGCATCATAATATTTGCTATTTGTATCAAATTGAGTTGGGTCGGGACACGCTTCTTCGATTATCTCCGCTAATCCACAGACACCGGGTGGATTCGTGTTCGAATGGTAAAAAAGTACACGGTCTCCCTTCTTCATTTCTCTCATGAAGTTACGAGCCTGGTAATTCCGGACCCCATCCCAGATGTCGCCTTCCGAACCCTTTTGCTGCAAGTCCGCGAAACTGTACACGTCCGGTTCACTCTTCATTAACCAGTATTTCATTGATTCACAGCATACTCGTCGGGCAATTCCGCCGCAATGGGCGTAATTGAAGCTCAGCAATCATATGCCTCGAAAGCCAGACTGGCGCATGCTCTCGTACGCGACAATTGCCACCGCGTTACTGAGATTAAGCGACCGTGCTTCGCTGCGCATGGGTATAGTAATGACTCGTTCCCAGTTATCCCGGATTATTTTGTCGCCAAGACCGGCTGTTTCCTTTCCGAACACGAGCATAATCCCGTGTGTATCGAGATTCGCATCGGTATACGGTCGTGTTCCGTGTGTGGAAAGATAGTATTTATTCCGGTGCGGAAACATCGCCTGAAATGCTTCATAATTTTCGTGCTCCACGACACGAAGGAGATGCCAGTAGTCGAGACCTGCGCGTCGCACGTATCGATCGGTTACCGAGAACCCGAGGGGATGAACCAGGTGCAGGTCTGCTCCAATCGCGGCGCATGTCCGGGCGATGTTACCTGTGTTACCGGGAATTTCCGGTTCCACCAGAACAATCGACAGTCGCGGGTCATCGGTCACAGTATTGCGAATGCCCAAAAATCGCGTCTTTCGTCTATTGGATCGCGTTCAGCGCTTTCTCGTAGTCGGGTTCCTGAGCAATTTCAGGGACAAGCTCCGAGTAGCGGACCGTGTTGTTCCCGTCGAGAACCAGTACGGCGCGAGCAAAAATTCCGGCGAACGGACCATCGGTCATTGTCAGTCCGTAGGCATCACCGAAAGAACGTTCACGCATCGCGCAGAGTGTCTTGACGGCGTCAATGCCATTTGCGTCGCAGAAGCGCTTTGCAGCAAAGGGCAGGTCACAGCTGATATTCAAGACCACCGTATTGCCTTTTTCCGATGCTTCCTTGTTGAAGCGCACCGCACTTGCTGCACATACCCCGGTATCGAGGCTCGGGACAACGCTGAGTATTTTCCAGGAATCTCCGAAATCGGAAAGTCCGACTTCGTTCAGGCTCGTGTCGGTGAGCCTGAACTCAGGAGCCTTGTCTCCGACGCGGGGTAATTCCCCCGTGGTGTGCACCGGTGTGCCTTTTAATGTAATCGTTGCCATGTGTATCTCCTCCCCTAAATCGGTCGCTTCGCGTCAAGTGCGAAACGTGTCATCTTCATAGATATTCAGCACCGAAGGTATGGTACGAATACTTTTCATTATTGCTTTCGAGTCGGCAAGTCTTTCCATCTCCAAAGTGAAGTGAGCCTGGATTTTTCCGTTTACCATATCGTCAACACGCCCTTCGATGAGGTGTCCGTGGTACTTGCGTACGGCTCCTTCAATCTCGCTGAACAGGTCGCGCGGACTGTTTGTCGTAATACGGAACCGTCGTGTCGTGTGGGGACTGATAGTTTCCCATTCTACATCTACTCTGCGCTCGTCGAAATCAGGTATGTGCTTGAGATTGCTACACGACGTCTTATGAACGATTATTCCCCGTCCGCGCGATATGTAGCCGACAATTGCATCACCGGTTTGCGGACGACAACAGTTCGCAAACCGTATCATGACGTTCCGTTCTTTACCGATACGAACCCCGACCTTATCTGTGTCACGAACAGGTAATGGGAGTTTTGCTTCGTCGCTGTCGACTGGAGGGGTAGAAATGGTATTCGGGGCTGGTGGTTCCGGCTGGCTTCGTCGTTTTGCGACGACGCTCTGGTCAATTATGAGGTTCTCATCGTGCTTGTTCAGCCAATGGCGGATCTTGTGACGGGCTCGAGTTGTTTTAACGTAGCGAAGCCAGTTCAGGTGGGGGTGTGCGCTGTTATTCGTCAGGATCTCGACGATCTGCGTATTACCCAGAGGCTCTTTCAGTGGAACAATCTGTCCGTCGGCTTTTGCACCGACACAGTGGTCGCCAATCTCGGAGTGAATGTGATATGCGAAATCAAGCGGGGTTGCGCCTCGAGGCAACTGAATGACATCTCCTTCGGGTGTGAAGACGTAAATTGAGTCTCTAAGGATTTCCCGCTTGATCTCTTCGAGAAACTCGTTCGAGTTCAGTCTGACGCCACCAAGACTGCGTACATGGCTTATAATGGCAAGATCTCGCGTTCGAGCAGCGTCTTCTCTGGTGCCGGTTTTATACATCCAATGCGCAGCGACACCGAACTCTGCGGTCTGGTGCATAGTTCGTGTTCGTATCTGTATTTCGGTAAGCCTTCCCCCGTAGCACATAACCGTTGTATGCAGACTCTGGTATCTATTGCTCTTGGGCATTGCGATATAATCTTTAAACCGGCCTTCGATTGGCATCCATAATCGATGAACGATGCCCAGGAGACTGTAGCACTGCGTAGGAGTGTCACACAGGAGTCGTATGCCCAGGAGATCATATATCTCGTCGAGCGCCTTGCCGCGCTTTCTCATTTTCTCGTATATCGAGTAAAAGTGTTTCGCCCGAGTATCCACCTCCACCGGGATCCCTTCTTTCTCGGCGGCAGCTTCAATGGCCTCGCGTACCCGTTCGAGATAGTCAGCGCGTTCACTCCGCTTCTCCGAGACAAATGCCTTGATCTGGCTGTATGTTTCCGGATGAAGATGCTTCAAGCTCAGGTCTTCCAGTTCATCTTTGAGCCATGAAATACCCAGCCTTCCTGCTAAAGGTGCATAGATATCCAGACATTCGAGTGCAATGGCACGACGTCGTTCGGCCGATTTGTACTCGAGGGTTCTCATATTGTGGAGCTTGTCGGCGAGTTTTATCAGGATTACTCTGATGTCTTTCACCATCGCGAGCAGCATTTTTCGTATGGTCTCGGCTGCTTGAAGATTGCGGTTTTTTGCCTTTACCGACGCGATCTTGGTTACACCCTGAACCAGCTGCTCAACGTCTTTGCCAAAACGATCGCGCAGCTCATTACGATCGACCTTCGTATCTTCGAGAACATCGTGAAGGAGCGCAGCAATAATTGCATCGGCATCGAGATTCAGTCCGATCAGAATCTCCGCAACAGCGAGGGGATGCGTAAAGTACTCCTCCCCGCTGTTCCTGTACTGACCGGTATGAAGCTCCGCTCCAAAGCGTGCGGCCGCAACAATGCGCTCCTGTTCCGCCGACGAGTATGTCTTTATTGTCTCCTGAAAGTCTGTCAGTATCGCCTGCATGTGCTTCTGTTCGAATTGTTACGGTGATTAACAGAACTCGTCTTCTGTCCGGTGATTACACGGTCATGCCCTGCCAAGTCTTTGGTACAAGATACGATTCCAAAGCCGGTCTGGGCAAGAAGGTCTGTAACGCGCTCGCGCTGGTCGTACCCGATTTCCATAATCAGAGTGCCGTCGGAACCGAGCGCCCGATACGCCATTCGAGCGATGCGGGACAGTACCTCAAGTCCTGTCGGCCCCCCGTCGAGAGCGACCATTGGTTCCCACGCCGGACTGCTCCCCGGTTCCGCGCTTCCGGATATCCGTGGACACGCATCGTGAGGTACATATGGTGGATTGGCGGTGATTATCGAACACACTGGAATATCGGAGGGAACCCCGTCTGCTTCGCGGAACGAGATCGAATTGTCAGTCAAACGTTCTGCGTTTCGTTTCGCGACAATGAGCGCGTCGGAACTTATATCGGCGGCGATAATGGTCCATTGCGGAAGTGATTTCTTCAGACTGATGGCTACACACCCGCTACCCGTACATACGTCGAGCAGTACGCCCGGAGGTTGTCGCGATGCTTCATAGAGCGCGATTTCCACGAGATGTTCGGTCTCAGGCCTTGGAATCAGGACTCGATCGTCGACCAGAAAGTCATATCCATAGAATTCGATCGTGCCGGTAAGATACGCCACCGGCTCGCCGAGTGAACGGCGTTGCACCAGATCGAAGTAGCGGTGTTGCTGTGACACCGGCACAGGGTCCTTGTACCTTGCGTACAGTCTGTCAGGCGCGACTTCTAACGCGTGAGCAAGCAGAACCCGACAGTCGAGTTGGGGGGTGCTGCTTCCCGCCCGCTCCAGACTTTCAGCGCCGGACCGTAACAGTTCGGAAACAGTCCTTGCCTGCATGAGTATTATTCCGTAGCAGCAAGGAGTTCCTGCTGTACTTCGAGCTGTATCGCATCAATGACTTCGTCAATATACCCTTCCATTATGGAGTCGAGTTTATATAGCGTAAGGTTGATCCTGTGATCGGTCAGTCGGTTCTGCGGAAAGTTATACGTGCGTATTCGCTCGCTTCGGTCACCGCTGCCAATCTGACTCTTCCGTGCATCTGCCCGTTCCCGATTCTTCCTCGCTTCTTCAACTTCGTAAAGGCGGGCTTTCAGAACCCGGAGCGCTTTCGCCTTGTTCTTTAGCTGGCTCTTCTCGTCCTGGCAGGTTACAACAGTGCCGGTCGGGATGTGCGTCACGCGAACCGCGCTGTCAGTGGTATTGACGCTCTGTCCTCCGGGGCCGGAACTGCGAAATACGTCGATGCGGAGGTCGTCAGGACTTAACTGTATTTCTGTATCCTCTACCTCGGGTAGGACTGCCACGGTACACGCGGATGTGTGTATTCTGCCGCCGCTTTCGGTAGTCGGTATCCTTTGCACCCGGTGTCCTCCGCTCTCATATTTGAGCGTGCCGAAGGCCATTTTCCCCGCGACGCTGAAAATAATTTCCTTGTAGCCACCGACTTCGCTGCCACTGGAACTCATGATTTCTATCTTCCAGCGCTGACGTTCGGCATAGCGGCTGTACATGCGAAAAAGGTCGGCGGCGAACAGGGTCGCCTCGTCCCCGCCTGTTCCGGCCCGTATTTCCACAATGACGTTATTGGAGTCCATCGGATCCCGCGGCACCAGCAGAAGCCGGAGCCTTCGTTGTGATTCGGCCCGTCTCGCTTCGAGATCAGCCTTTTCAGCTTTCGCAAGATCGCGAAGCTCATCGTCTATCTCGCTTTCAAGGATCTGCTGTGTCTCGTTCAGTTGGGCCGACAGTGACTCGTAGGTTGCATACTCTTCCACAATTTCTGAAAGGTGAGCGTACTCCTGCGTAAGACTGCGATAACGCCCCTGATCTTTCATTACACCCGGATCGGCGAGAAGAGTCTGCACCTCTTCATGTCGGTTCACCAGCGACTGAAGTTTTTCGAACATGTGGTTCCTTTGTACGTCGGCTACCTGGGAGACCTGCCGGACTGTAGAAAGCCGAAGAGGCTACCGGTAACTCCGCCGATTATGTGGGCAAACTGTGATATCTGGTCGTTGGCAAATGCACCCACTATTTCGCGGGCAAGATACAGTACAACAACAAGAATAAACGTCAGGGGAATCTCCCCCTGTCGAACTCGAGTAAAACTTGAGAGAAGAATCATCATAAAGACGATTCCGCTGGCACCAAGCAGTCCTGTACTCAAAAAAAGCACATTCAGAAGGCCGGTAATGAGCGCGGTAATCAGCACCATGATCGCAAGAGAGGAACTGCCGTATTTTTCTTCGAGTATTGGACCAAGCAAGAGTATAAAAGCCAGATTCGAAATAAGATGGTTCCAGTCGGCGTGACCGAGCGTATGAGTGAAGAGGCGCAGGTAGTCGGTAAAACGGTCCCAGTTGAGGGTAGGAGGAACGCTGAACAACGAGCGCGTTAGTCCAGCCCCGGTGAACCCGTCAATAATGAGAACGAGAACAGCAATGAGTGAGAACGTGAGGGTTACCGGTGCATTGTATCGTATCCGCATAGTGAGAGAACGATAGTAACCTTGCGAGGAAAAATCAACCTGATCGCATTAACCGAGCGTTATGGAGACCGGACAATGATCGCTTCCTCCGATATCGGGATGGATAAGAGATGCCTTGACACGGTCGCGGAGACCTTCATTGACACAGTGGTAGTCTATCCGCCAACCAACGTTCTTCGTCCGTGCGCCGCCACGATAGCTCCACCACGTGTAATGGTTCGCGCCCGTCTCGAACATGCGAAAGGTATCGACGTATCCGGCGCCGAGAAATGACGACATCCAGGCGCGCTCTTCGGGAAGATAGCCGGGGTTTTTCTCGTTTTGTTTCGGCCTCGCGAGATCAATTTCAGTGTGAGCAATATTGTAGTCCCCGCACAGCACAACGTCCTGACCGTTTTGTACAAGCGAATCTACCCTCGCCTTGACTGCTTCACAAAATGCAAGCTTGTAGGAAAGACGCTTGCCCGCTTCCTGACTGTTCGGAAAATATGCGTTGACAACGCTCAAGGAACCGAAGGTTTCGATCAAAACCCTGCCCTCGGAATCAAAATCAGGTTCTCCGAGGAACGAAACATCGTCCGGGGGTGTGCGGCTGAATATCGCCGTACCACTGTACCCCCGCTTTTCCGCATTTGCGAAATAAGAGGAATAGCCGGCGGGGGTAAGCAACTCCTCTGTAAGTTGATCCGGGTGCGCCTTCGTTTCCTGTATGCACACGACGTCGGCCCCGCAACCCGTAATCCACTCAATAAAACCATTGCGCACGGCAGCCCGGATTCCGTTGACGTTCCAGGAGACTATCGTATGGGGTTGTGAATTCATTGCTCATTCCTCCAGTAATACTGCGTCGATTTCCTGTTCGAGAGCTTCCCAGGCTGCCAGCGCCTCGCCATGAAGCGCGTTTAGTCGTTCGTGTTCAGCAGTCAGTCTCTTCATTACATCACCATTGGTGTGATGCTCCGGCTTACAGAGTTCCAGCTCTATCTGATTCCGCTCGGTCTCGATGTTTTCAATGCGCACAAGTGCCTCGTCGGCCATTTTCCTGAGCTTCCGTGCCGCTTTTTTCTGCTCTTTCTGATACTCGCGACTGTATCCGCGTGTGTCTAGTTGTGATTCCCGAAGGTCGTCCGCTGAAGAGGGTGGCGAATCGACCGCCTCATGTTGAGTCTTCCACTCGTAGTATCGGTAATCTCCCGGATATTCACGGATCTCCGAAGGTCGGTCGGCGTACCCCGTTATGGAGATGACCCTGCCTACAAGTTCCCGCAGGAAGTCACGATCGTGGCTGACCACAATGACGCTGCCCTCATACCGTTGTAGAGCATCGAGCAGGACGTCCTGGCTTGGTATATCCAGATGGTTTGTCGGCTCGTCGAGGACAAGAAGATTATACGGCTGCAGCAGCAGTCGAAGGATCGCGAGTCTGCTTTTTTCACCACCGGAAAGTACCCGAACGGGCTTGAATACGTCATCGCCGCGAAAAAGGAACGCGCCAAGCAGCCCTCTGATATTAGGCATAAGCCCCGACGGGCAGTCATGTTCGGCTGCCTGGAGTACCGTCTGCTCGTTGTCAAGTCTGGCTGTAACGTCCTGGCTGTAATACCCGACCTGTACCCCGGTCCCGAACGCGCATTCTCCGGTGTATCCAGGGTCAAATCCGCCGCAAATACGCAACAGTGTAGTCTTGCCGGCGCCGTTATGCCCTGTGATCGCGATCTTTTCGCCGCGATGCACCATCAGATCCACGTTGTGGAGGACGGTCCGTTGCCCGTATCTCTTCGTCACAGAGCGGAGAGAGAGAACCTCTTTGCCACTGTGGGCAGCCGCGGGAAAGGAAAACCGAACCTTCTTCATTGATTCAGGTACGATTATACGTTCCATCTTTTCGAGCTGCTTGATACGGCTTTGAACCATCGCGGCTTTCGACGCGTTGTATCGAAAGCGACGGACAAAGTCTTCAAGACGAGCGATTTCTGCTTGCTGCTGTTCGTACGCAGCGTACAGTTCTGAAAGTTCTATAGACCGGCGGTGTTCGTATTGTGTGTAGTTACAGTGGTATATGGTCAGGCTTCCGAGATAAAGCTCAGCAACCTGATTGACAGTGTTGTCGAGGAAATCCCGGTCGTGGGCAACGATGACAATACCGCCGGAAAATGCCGAGAGAAAGGATTGCAGCCAGTCCCTGGCTTCCATATCCAGATAGTTAGTCGGCTCGTCGAGAAGAATAACGTCCGGTTGCGAAAGGAGCAGCTTTGCCAGGGCTATGCGCATTTGCCATCCTCCCGAGAACCGGGACGTGTCCTTTCCGAAGTCATCGTCGGAGAATCCAAGACCCCGGAGTACGGATGCCATGGCACCTTCGCGTTCGTAATAGCCACTCGAATCTATGCGGTCCTGAAGACGGCCGAGTTCATCAATCTGTTCTTCGAGATTGGTCTGCTCGGCGGTGGCGTGAGTCAGGCGTTCAGAAATGATATCTCGGCGAGTGATCATCTGCATGACGTCATCATAGGCGCGCTCGGTTTCGCTCCAGAGACTTCTGCCTGTGTGGCTCAGACCGGTCTGCGGGAGGTACCCGACTGTACAGTCAGGCGAGCGTCGTACTACACCTGAGTCCGGCTCGAGGAGGCCTGCAGCGATTCGAAGCAGGGTTGTTTTTCCGCTTCCGTTTACACCAGCAAGAGCAGTTCTGCTGCCGGCGTCGACTTCGAGATGGACTTCTTTGAGGATATCCCGCTCGCCGAAGCTCAGGTTAATTTGTGACAGCAACAATAGCGGCATGAATCCGTGTTTTTCCTGTGTTTTCGGGTCTCAGGACGTTGACCCTTGGTCTTGACCGTTTCGCGGCTCGTCACCGTAACTGAAAAAGATCACGACGGCGGAGCCTTCGGACCGAACTACCTGAAGGTCGTCGAATGACGAGCGGGGAGCGTGTGTCATTCTGATACCATCGGGTTCTCGTTCGTATAGAAAGGACACATAGTCGTCCGCGGGTGCACCATCGAAACGAAAGCTGATAACGCCGTCGTACCGGTCTCGGATTGCCGAACCGAGATAGTGCCGGAAGTGTACCGTTCCGGTTGAGCCAAAGCTCGGAGAAATAACGGACGGAACAAGAAGATCGTTGTCGGACCAGGAGAAGCGGCCGTTTTCTGCCACGGTAATCGCTCCGTATGCGCTGGACTGTAGCGTTCGCCCGTCCGCGTGTACGGTCGACAGGGCCTGATCCCGACGCTCTTCCTCTCGTTCCATGACCGTCTCGAGATCCGTGGAAAGCAGGCGATATCGTTGCGTATAGTCGCTCCCGTCGACGCTGAAGAATACGGTGATGCGTGTGGTGCCGTCTATGCGAATCTCAAGGTCGCTTCCCTCGAAGCGAATGTGTCTTGAGCCGCTTGTGACGATGTTCTCATAGCTGAATTCTGTTGATACCTCGTCTGACACTATGCGTATTGTGTTGCTCGAAGGGTCCGGGAACAGGCCGTAATCGGGATTCAGTTCTTCAAGAGATGGTGTGCCATCCTCAATAAGATCGGCAAAGGTGTGGGGCCGCCATACATTCTCGATTATGGTGCGGGCCTGTACCGGAAGTTCCCGTTCTCTGGCCTGCTCCGATATCCCCTCGCGCTGATCAAACGGTATGAGTGCGAAATCGAATGCATAACCTCGCACACCCGCTTCGGTAAGTACGGGGTGCCAGCGACCGACCAGTCCGGAAACCGAAACCTCTTCGGAAGCTTCGCCGATAATCTTGAGCACTTCACCTTCGCGCAGGCGATAGACGGCCTGACTTTCACTGCTTTGTGTCCTTCGTACCGGTAAAGCTCGTTGCTGGCTCTCGGCGTAGAGATATGCGAAGGGCTGATAGGCTTCGGCAAATGCTTCCGCTTCTTCGATCGTCTCAAATCGCTCCACGCGCGCCTGTTCAATAATGACAGGGTCCTCGTCTTCGTTAATAGTAATAAGAAAGCTGTCGGTGTTCCGGTTCATTTCGAGAATGGGTACCACGGCCCCATGAGCCTCAGGCTGGTTCTCGGGAGGCCATAATAAAACACCGGTCGCAATGCGCGAATCACCGCAGGCACCGACGAAAAAAACGAGAAACGAAACGACCACCGTTCGGGATATGATGTTAATTGTTCGATGCATGGCTGAAGAATAACTCCAGACCAAGGATACGACGCTGGCATTCCCGGGTCAATAAGGATGGAAGAGTGTTCTCAAAGACGATCGACAAGAATAACGATACGTCCTTCGACGAGAATATGCCTGTTGGCTTCCTGAATCAACAGCGTGTGGGCTGCATCAGCAGGGATGACCGGATTTGCCGGCGTCCGGCCGAAAAGCGCGTCTGCCGCGACTATCAGCGGATCATTGCCAAGACGTTCTATGTGAGCTTCAGGGTCGGTTGTAGTGCTGTACGCGGCTACTCCCCACCGCTCGAGGTATTCGGGGTTGACCATATCGGCCGACAGGACAAGATTCATCTCCTCGTCGTAAATCCGGGGCAGGAGAACAGGTTGCAGGTGTACGCGATCGGATGTTCCGTGCACCGGAAGACGGCCCCGCGCGTCGATCATAAGCCCGGTAGCAGGCCGCTCGGGTTGCCAGCCGATTGGTGACGGCAACGGGCGGGGTATTTCGTGAGACGAGAACACCGGAATAACGGTCTCGTACAGAGGCAGAGTCCATGATTGCCGTACTTCGTCAATCGTCCGGCTAGGCCTGCTTCCGGATGATGCTGCATTCTCGAATCGATCGGCGAGGGCGCTTACCAGAGCCGGGTCCGTCAGCAATATATCGCCTGCCTGCTCACTGCTGGTGAGGGGTAACTCCTGAACAGCGTTCAACCATTCGTTTGGAGCGTCCATGGAAATAGCGCGACTTGCAGAATTGTAAGCGCGAATGCCGTCGTCGTCTATGTCTTGAGAACCGTGTATCGTGAGTGTTCCTTCCTCCCAGGCAAGTTCCGATGTCCAGTGGACACTTTGAGGCCACAGCGACCCCGAAGGGAAGAGTAAAAAAAGGAAAAAAAGAACAGAAAATATCTGCGAAGTACACGCACGCGAACAGAATTCTTTCACATTCAGAGTATCGGTCAATACGGTCTACTCCAGTAACCAGTTAAACCGGTGTCTGTACGCGACTGGAACGTTGAGATAGCCTGGTTCCTCGGTACCGGTCGACGTGGTGGACTGACGGAAATGAGGATTCCACTCAAGTAAGGTCGTAATCGGGACACCGGATTCCTGCGATACCCGTACGATTCCTGTATGTGCGGGCAGGGGAAGCCGAGTCCATTCGGGCGATTGATCCCAGGGTACAACGAGCCCGTGTCGTCCGGCCTGCGAAACGATCTGTGAAACCGCGATAAAGCGCGGGACGTAGCTTCTGGTTTCCTGCGAAAGCGCGTCGGTTTCCAGCAGGTCCCGGTACGTGAGCGAATCTGTGTCTGTGAGAGCCCTCTGTATATGCCCGACCCCTGCGTTATACGCCGCGATGGCGAGCATCCAGTCACCGAAGATAAGGTAGTTGTTTCTCAGTTTCTCCACCGCCCCGCGTGTGGAGCGATAGAAATCGCGGCGCTCGTCTACATCACCGTTAATCACCATCCAGTCTTCTATTGAATGATCCATGAACTGCCAGATTCCAACCGCACCCGACCGCGAGACGGCGTAGGGATCGAAGCCCGATTCGATAAGCGCAACGAAAAAAAGCTGGTCTGGAATCCCTGCATCCCGGAGCGTTTCGATGATGTGGCGACGAAAGGGTACAGCGGCGTCGAGGCTCGATTGAATACCCCGCAGTCCTGCTTGCGAGCTGTACCGGGCTATGTACTCGGCTACCAGCGGGTGATCAATCATACTGATGCCGATTGCTATGGAGCCATCCGGGACGTGTCGCGTTGGGAGCGCTTCCTGTGCCTGCAGTGCGATGCCCGCTACAAGGGTAATGGAGAAGAGAATCGTTACAGTACTTCGCCGAATCGTATTCCTGCCCATTCCCAGTTACCGTGCACCCTCGGGTCGGACGGAAAATCTATCCGCCGGAAATAGAGATACCATGTTGATATTCGATCATACCACCCGTCGGTTCGAAGATACGCTTCCCGCTCGTTCGAGTTCACCTCAAGTGAGGACGATACTCTTACATTTGACTGCGAAAGGAAGACCTGAATGTCAAAGCCGAATGTGCTGTTCGCATCCAGCGCATCAAGATTACGTGACGCAGCGAAAAAATCGACGTCGCTCTGCAGAGCATAGAGCGCCCTGGCGTTCTGTTGGCGCAGTGCAACCGTAATTTCACTCACGAGGTCGTCGAGAGACTCCCGGGTCCAGTCCCGACTGGACTCTGCGAACTGGAGTTTCCGTGACACTTCACGATGTATATTGGGACGCCCGGATATTTCCGTATCGGGAAAGGCCAGAAAACGTCGATACGACCTCAGCGATTCACTCCACATTCCAAGCGACTCGTACGTGCGTGCCATGGCGTAATGTACGGTTCCGTTATCCGCACGATCTGGAAATCTCTCGAGAAACAATTCCAGATAGCCTATGCGATCGGAAGGGTTAATCGCAATTCTGCCGAGCGTTTCGAGAGCTCGTGCATGTATCCTGTCACCGTTGACCTCAACGTCCGGATACTCATAGACCGCCCGTCGAAGAAGCGATTCCGCGAGTTCAACAGACCCTTCGGACGAATAGATTCTGCCGGCCATGTATAGATACAGCGTGTTGTAGGGGTCCTCAGGCAGTCGCGAAACCTCTCCGGTAAGGAGTCGTACAGCGCGTAGAGGCATGTCGGCATCGGTAAGATTGTCGACGATCGAGCGGATAAGGACCGTTCGTTCGCTGCTCGGAGCTTCCGGGAGAAGCTGATAGAGCCTGCGGTTCTCGGCGGTAAGGTCGGTATCCATGGTGTCGACCAGAGTCTGCTCCGGTACGCCGCTACATCCGCTCACAAGAAACAGTGCTGAGACACATACCAGCCACAACAGTGATCGACGAAATGGGATCATAGTCGCGAGAGTAAAGGACAGTACGCGCGTTGGCAAGAGGTCCCATCGATGGTAAACTCGAACGTGTATTACAATGATTTATACACGATCTAAATCAGGCGGACTTCGTTTTTTCATGCTCGGAGCGGGCTTTTCCCTGCTGGGATTCGTCCTTCTTATGTGGACTCTCGGGTATCTTGACCAGCTTACGGAGCTATGGCCGCTTCTGCCAATTGTCCTGGGTGCCGTGGCTCTGGTTTCAGGGTTTAATCGTGACGGGACCGAAACCACCGTTTTTGTCGGGATCTTTCTGACAGTCGGCGGAACGTTTTTTCTGCTCATTACAACGGTGGGAAACGTCGTTGACTTGTCGCGCATCTGGCCTGTCTTTATGACAATAACCGGGATTTCGCTATCGGTTCTGTCGATCAGGCGCAACCCGGGCAACAGATTGTTCCTGCTCGTGCCCGCGGTCGTCATGGTTCTGTTATCGGGTGTTTTCTTCCTGTTCAGCCTCGAGCTGGTACAACGGGATTTTATTACGGTTGTGACGCTCTGGTGGCCCGTACTTTTCGTCGTAATTGGTGTTGGCATGATCGTTTTTCAGCTCATTCAGCGCAAGCGGGGCGGAATGGTACCGGAGCCCGAATGAGTTCCATCGGGTCGACGCTGGAAGCGGTTTATCAGAAGTTTCATCACCCTCACTACGTTTCGCCTGACCCCCTCGAAGTCGTCCGCGAGCATCCCGCGGGTGTCGAGCGCGAGTTTGCGGCGCTTGTCTGCGCCTGTTTCGCTATTGGGCGCGTGAACTCAATTGTCGCGGTCTGCCGTGACGTTCTATCGAGGACAGGCCCCGTTTCCGATCTGCTGCTCATGGACGATCAGGAAATCGAGAGTCGGTTTGACGGCTTTGTGTACCGTTTTTTTTCCGCCTCCGAGACGGCGCACTTTGTCTGCTCGGCGCGCGACCTTATTGGGAAGTACGGGTCATTGGACGCAGTCTGCGAATGCGGAGTAAGGGCGGGTAGCCGGACGAATAAGCCTCGTGCCATAGACGCGCTTGTTTATATGGCCGAGCGTCTTCGGGAGGGTAAAACGCCTCTGCGGTCGATTATTGTTCCTGACCCGGGTGGTCCCGGGGCTTCAAAACGTCTCCACCTGTTCCTGCGGTGGATGGTCAGGCGCGACTGCGTTGATCCAGGCGGATTTTCCTCGCTCATACCATCCGATCTGATGGTTCCGGTGGATGTTCACATGCACCGCATTGCGCGTGTCCTCGGCATGACCCGACGTAAAACGGCCGACGCGAAAACATCAATGGAGATTACTGAATGCCTCCGCACATACGATCCGGAGGATCCCGTTCGTTTTGATTTCAGTTTGACCAGAATAGGAATACACCCGGACGGACGACTTTCGATACCGGAGTTACTGGACCACGCGCAATACGCGCCGGGCATGGCATAAGCACAGTGAATTAATGGAGATTTGCGCCCCAAAACTCCCGATTGCAGGCGACAGACTATATAAAAAATGTTATTGTCGCGCTATATTGTTTCGTAATTCTATTGCATTAAAGCATACAAAAATAAGGAGCACGACATGCAGAAATACGTTTGTGAAGTATGTGGATACATTTACGATCCGGAAGAAGGCGACCCGGACGGTGGAATCGAGCCGGGCACAGCGTTTGAGAAGCTTCCGGAAGACTGGGTGTGCCCCATGTGCGGAGCAGGGAAGGACGAGTTCTCTGTCGAAGACTGAGCAGCTCTGATTTAAGTGTTTCGACCCGCGTAATGTCGGTTCTTTCGACTGCGCGGGTTTTTTTACGCCATCATCGCAGCCTGACGTTTAATGTGGTCTTCGAGAACAAGCGCTGTCATTGCTTCGACGACCGGAACAATACGCGGGCAGATGCATACATCGTGGCGGCCCTCTGTGCGGATTCTCGTTGGTTTCCCTTCGAGGTTTATCGTTCCCTGTTCTCTTGCAATGCTTGAGGTCGGTTTCACGGCAACACGAAACACTATCGGGGCGCCGTTGGAGATACCACCGATGATTCCACCGGCGTTATTTGTAACAAATCCGGATTCGTCCATCTGGTCGTTATGTTCGCTGCCACGCATTCCAGCGACCTCGAATCCAGCTCCGAACTCGATTCCCTTTACAGCACCGATGCTCAGCATTGCGCCCGCAAGCTGAGCGTCAAGCTTTTCGAATACGGGCTCTCCGAGACCCACCGGGACACCGGCGACTGTGCATTCAACGATACCCCCAGCGCTGTCTTCTTCGTCTTTCAGTTGTTCGATGCGGGCTACCATTTTCGCGGCGGCCTCCGGATCACACGCCCTGAGAGCGTTCTTCTCGATAATGCTGGTGTCGACTGTCTCGCAGACAATGCCGGCCGCGGCACGCGTATATGCAACTATGGAGACACCTCGTGCCTCAAGGCACTTGCGTGCGATTGCACCGGCGGCGACGCGTCCAGCGGTCTCGCGGCCGCTGGCTCGACCGCTGCCCCGCCAGTCGCGTACGCCGTACTTCTGCAGGTAGGTGTAATCTGCGTGTCCGGGGCGGAACATCTGTTTAATGGTGTCGTAAGCGGAAGGGTCGGCATCCTGGTTATAAAGAATCATGAGTATCGGCGTTCCGGTGGTTTTACCTTCGAAAACACCCGATAGAATGTTTACTTTGTCGGGCTCCTTGCGGGGAGTCGTAACCGAATTCTGTCCCGGTTTTCTCCGGTCAAGCTGCTTTTGCACTTCCTCGGTCGTAATCTCCACCCCGGGCCGTGCGCCGTCTACAACGACCCCGACCGCGCCACCGTGGCTTTCTCCAAATGTTGTTATGCGAAAAGCCTGACCGAACGTGTTTCCTGGCATTGTCTTAGTTGTCTCCTGCCTCGTAGGCTTCGTGAAATCGTACTAGTTCGTTTCGTATCTTCTCGACTATGAGCGTGATTGTTTGCTGATTACAATCTATGATCATGTCGGCGGTTTGCCGATAAATCCGGTCTCGTCGATGAAAGAGTACTTCAAAATCGCGCTTCGGCTGTTCCTCCGAAAGAAACGGAGGGATCCCGTCTCGAATTATTCGATCGTACAGAACATGTTCCCGCTCGGCAAGATGAATGCAGAAAAAACGCTTCGAGACAGAATCGAGCGCTTCCGGATTATCTGCAATTCCACCTCCAGTAGACAAAATAAGTCCTGCAGCAGGGATTGCGAGATCTCTGATTGTACGTGCTTCGAGCACTCGGAACGCCTCGGGTCCGCATGCACGGTAAAGGCTCCGTACAGAATCGTATCTGCTTTTTTTTAGAATTTCCGTATCCAGATCGACCCACGGGACACCGGTGCTTTTTGACAACTGTCCGGCAACGGTTGATTTACCCGAGTGCTTAACACCGAGGAGTGCAGTTACGAATGGACGACTGGACGACATAGTAGTCGCAGTCTATCCGACACGCACGCTTTTGGCATCCGCTGCAAGTATTGCGGGCATCGCTATTTCGTATCCCTGTGCGTAATCAACCGACAGACTGTCGAGTATATCGATCATTTCACTGTTGGTGACAAACTCTGCGATTGTTTGCATGTTTAGAACGTGGCCAATGTTGTTGATCGCTTCGACCATAGCGCGGTCCGAGTCGGACCTGAGTATATGCTGAACGAAGGACCCATCAATCTTGAGGTAATCCACGGGGAGATTCTTGAGATACGCGAAGCTCGAAAACCCGTTTCCGAAATCATCGAGCGCGAAAAAGCATCCAAGTTCCCGTATCTTCTGAATGAGTTCGACCGTTGGCCCAAAGTTCTGTATGGCGGCGGTTTCGGTAATTTCGAAGCAGAATCGGTTCCCGGATAATTGAAACTGCCCGAGAAGATCCTCGATATATTCGAACAGTCCCGGTGACGTCAGAGTTGTACCCGAGAGGTTGATGCAATACATGCACGGATCACTGTACCCGAACTGGTGAAGATACTCGAATGTTTTTGTAAGGATATAACGGTCGAGTGCCGGCATAAGGTTATAGCGTTCCGCGGCCGGAATAAACTGCCCCGGTGAGATGAATTCTCCCTCATCGGATCGTAGACGGACGAGAATCTCTTTTTTTCGGATCTCGCGGCTTTGTATGTGCATTATCGGTTGGGAGAAAAGGATGAGCTGTTCCCGGTCAAGCGCGTTGTTCAGGGTTGGCGCCCAGTGCATATCGTCTCGTCGTTTTCGAAACGAGTACTCGGTCCTCTCGTACAGTCGAACGCTGTTACCGCCGTGGTCTTTGGTCATATAGCACGCGTCGTCTGCGGCCGCAAGTATGCGGAACGGATCCGATGTATCGGACTGGACCGGGACCGCGGCGACGGTCGTGGTAATCGAGAACTTGTGAGTACGCCATTCAAAATTACGGCAGATCAACTCGTAAAAGCGGTTCGCCTCGCTCAGGATTTCATTTTCGGGAATCTGCTCGAGAAAAATGCCGAACTCGTCGTCACCAACGCGTGCCTTCAGCTCCACATCTGCAAAATCCCGCTCGAGATCCTCAGAGATCTGTCGCAATAATTCGTCGCCGGCAGCGTGCCCACACACGTCGTTCACAATCTTAAAATGGTCGAGATCCGCATACAGGTAGACCGAAGCAGTCGTCTGCGAATCGTGTTCCGGACGGCCGACAGCGATCGTGCGAGCCATTTTGTTAATGAACGAGTCGCGGTTTAAAAGCCCTGTCAGGCTGTCGTGGTTCGCCTGATACGAAAGACTTTGCGTAATTCGCTTTACATCGCTTACATCCCGAAGCGCGATCGTATAGCCGTCGAGAACCTTATCGGCGCTGAGAACCGGCCGAATGCTACCCTGAACACTGATTTTCGTATTGTGTTTTCCGCGGAGGTGTATGGACTCAAGCATTCGCCCCTGGTTCTCGATATCGTCGAACAGCGGAACGTGCGCGCTGTGTCCGTCCTCATAAAGTCTGCAGACAGAATCGAAACGTTGACCGGCGATCTCATCAGCATGAAGGCCGAACAACTTCTGGGCCGACGGATTCGCAAATCGAACTCTCAGGTCAGCGCCGACCGATACGACTGCGTCGTCTATGGTTTCGAGGATCGAGTCAAGAAGCACCTTGTTCTCGACAAGACGTTGTTCCATTTCTGCTTTGTGAAGCGCAATCTGTATCGCGCTGTAGAGTTCCCGCTCTTTGAAGGGTTTAAGGACGTATCCGTGTGGGTCTACTTCCTTCGCTCGTTCGAGTGTCGCGTCGTCGGAATAGGCGGTAAGAAACACGATCGGGACATGAGTTGTTTCGCGAATGAGCCGGGCGGCTTCAATCCCGTCGACCGGTCCGTGAATCATAACGTCCATGAGGACAAGGTCAGGAACATGTTTCGCGACGGCGGCGATCGCACTCTCCGCGTCCGGGTGTATTCCAAGAACTTCGCAACCGAAGCGTCTAAGCTGTTCCCGGAGGTCCAATGCAATGATTCGTTCGTCTTCGACAATTATAATACGGGCGTTTTCCATGTTAGAACCAGTCATGAGTATATCGCATATTGGAGTTATTGGCCATAGTTAAACAGCCGAACGCGGGAAATTAGTGAAAAAGAGAACGCCTATACGAAGAGGACGCTTATACGAAAAGAACCTGCTTAAGCGTAGCCGGCTCTATTCGAAAGGATGCACCTCTGCCTTGGAGAAAATGGTACTTTCTCATGAGATGCAGCGATAACGAGGTAATTCGCACGTAAACCGCCGCGTCGGACACCTTTGCGATGGTTGCGTTCACCTTGCGGAATACCCCGTCTTCAAAGGGCGAGGGAAGCATCCCCCTCGCTTCATCGGTTTTGATTCGCCATTTCCCCTCGACGGTTACGGGTTCACCGAGTCCCTTTCGCCCGGCTTCCATAAGATATTCGAGACGGTCGCTGCACTCGTCGAAGGTAAGGCCGAGCTCTGCCATAGCTGCCTCATCGGCAGCTATGATATCGACAAGAGCTCGCTCGTCGTCGCCTAGAAACCCATCTGCCGTTATCTCACCGGGCTGCATATTGTGCATGGCGCGCGCGAACTCGGGTGACATTTTCATGGTCGAGCGTAATCAGGCAAACTTGTCGTAATAAATGTCCTCTTCCTTCATGTCGTGCTTTCGCATTACTGCCATACACGCGTCGAGCATTCCGGGACTGCCGCAGAGATAGCCTTCTTTCTTGGCATTCTTAAGCTCGTCGCTCAATATGTACTTATCCAGAACTTCTGTAATAAGTCCGGTTTCACCTTCCCAGTTATCCGATTCTTCGGGTTCACTGAGCGCAGGTACAAAATGAAAATGCTCGTACTTTTTGTCGAGCTCCGAAAGCCATTCGACGTAAAACAGATCACGTACACTGCGAGCGCCGAAAAAGTACCAGACATCGCGAGTTTCAATACTGCCGTCTTCGATCATGGTCGTGAATATGGACTTGAATGGAGCCATACCCGAGCCACCCGCTACGCATACCATAGTCGCGTCGGTATCGCGAACGTG
>JBKHAN010000047.1:0-22664 GCA_046542845.1 Spirochaetaceae bacterium | reverse complement strand
TCCTTGCTATGCAGCCGCTTAAACCCCCATCACCACCAGAGTCGCGGACAGTAAACAAACAATGAATTAACATTCACTGCCAGGTTGTTCGTGTAGTATAATGGCGCCGCACAATATTTGAAGGAGAATGGTAAAATGGACAAGAAAACACAAGAGTACCTCGGAAAGGTCAGCGCATGGATACAGAAGAGCCCGGAAGGCTCGGCGGACCGCGCATCGGTCGAGGCAGCTCTTAAGGACGCACAACGTGCGATTAACGAGGTGGAAACCCTGAAACAACAACTGGCCGATAAGAAAAAGAAACGGAGCCTCGCGGTTCACGTGCTTGAGGAAACGTTCAAGGCTGCGAAGCACGCCCGCCGTGCACAGCAGGCCAGGGACAAGGCGAACGAGAAGCTAAAGACACCAAAAGAAAAAGCATCGGTACCACCGGCGAGCGCTAAACCGACCGTCGCGACAAAAAAACCGAAGAAAGCCTAAAAATCGATGACAGCCTGAATATTCGGGCGCTGGTCACGGAATCCATGAGCGCTGAGAAACTCGATCAGTTCGACCGGGTCGTCGCCGCTTAAACCACTGATTCCTGCGTCGATATATCGAAGCGCCTGCTCCCCGGTCCCTGATCCACCGACGTGGGTACTCAGCCCGGCTTCCGCGGCGCGCCGTATCCGTTCCGGAAACGCGTACTGCGGCCGGGTTGTCCATGCCCAGAGTCCCGCATCAATCGCCTGGGAAAGCCCGTCATTGACAGCGGGGTCAAACCAGTCGATCAGCAGCAGTCGCGCCTGCGGTACAAGCGTACGGACATGCATGAGCGCTTCCATCGCGAAGGACGAGAATACCACCCGGTCAAGGGCGTCCAGACTTTGAACGATCTCGATGCTCTTCTGTATGGTCGCGAGTATCTCCTCGCGCTCGAGCTTCCAGACCTTGATTTCCAGGTTCAGCGTGATTGGTGGGGGAATCTGCGTAATCACTTCCTCAAGCGTCGGGATACGCTCATTCGCGAACTGGGGGTGTTTCCAGCTTCCGGCGTCCAGCTGCCGCAGTTGCTCAAGCGAGTGAGCGCGTACCGGCCCGCTTCCGTTGGTCGTCCGGTCGAGCGTGTTGTCGTGATGCAGCACAATGCGATCATCGGCGGTCAGACTCAGATCCATCTCAAGTCGGTCGGAACCTGCTGCCACCGCCTCTTTGAACGCACGCATGGTCTGCTCGGGATAGTCGCTGCTATAGCCGCGGTGAGCCTGTACGAATACGTAGGGTTTCACTTATCGGGCCTCATGCTGCGTGTCACGGAGCCCGTTCGCCTCGAGAAAGCGTACGAGCTCCTGCGGATTGCCCGAGCTCAAACCGTCGACTCCCCAGTCCACGTATCGAAGAGCGCGATCGTTGGCCGGCGCGCCGACGTGGACCACGAGCCCCTCTCGCCGTGCACGCTGAACCCGTTCAAAACTGATATGTTCCTGACTCGGACTCCAGGCGTACAGATCCTCCGCAATCGCAAGATCCAGTCCGTCGAAGCGTGAGGCAGGGCGCCAGTCGATGAGCAGAAGCCGGGCATCCGGGTTTAAAGCTCGCACAGCCTGCAGTGCCTGAATGTCAAACGATGAGTACACAACCCAATCGTCTGCATCGAACTCCGTAACAAGCGCGACGGTTTCCCGCACAACACGGTCTACCAGACGCGACGGGCGGTCCGACGTTTTTATCTCAAGGTTCAGCTCGGCTTCGCCCGCCACCCGTTCGAGAATCTCTCTCAGGGTGGGCACGGTCTCTCCGATGTATGCCGATGAATGCCAGCTACCCGCGTCAAGAGCTTTGATATCCTCAAGTGTCATGGACTCGACCCTCCCGCTGCCATCGGTGGTGCGGTCGATTGTCGCATCGTGCATGACAACCACGTGATCATCCGAGGTAACCGCCAGATCAAGCTCGATTCGATCGACGCCGGAGTCAAGCGCTGATTCGATCGCGGCCATGGTCAGCTCCGGGTAGTCGGTCGTTGACCCACGATGTGCCTGAACAAAAATATAGCTCCGTGATTCAACGCGCTCGGTCGCTTCCCCGGACGCCTCGGAGTTGTCCGACACACCCGTCGCACACGCCGCCGCAAGCATCATTATACTCAGCATCAGAGCCACGCGGCTCACACGGTACCTTCGCATTACTGTATTCCGGTCCGCGCGATGCCGCGCACGAAGGCTCGCTGCAGAAACATGAAGATGATGATCGTTGGTGCGAGTACCAGCACCGACGCAGCCATCGCCACAGCCGCGGCATCGACGCCGTACGCCGACTGAACACGGGAGAGTTGTATCTGTATGACCCGGACATCCATGCTTCTCGTCATAATCAACGGCCAGAGAAACTGATTGTACGAGCCGATAAAGGTAAACACGAAAACGGTCGTCAACGCAGGCTTTGAAAGCGGTAGCAGAATGTAGAGAAGGAAGCGTATCCGCCCTGCACCGTCGATACGCGCTGCGTGCTCAAGTTCATCCGGCAGCGTTTTGAAAAACTGCCGGAACAGAAAGATGGCAAATCCACTCGCCGACGCCGGAATTATGAGCGCGTAAAAGGTGTCGATCCAACCGAGCTGCCGCAGCACAAGAAAGTTCCCGGTAATGATCAGCGTCCCTGGGATCATGAGGGTTGCAAGGGTAGCCATGAAAAAGAAGTCGCGACCGGGAAACTCCATTCGAGCGAACGCGTAGGCAGCGAGCGTGCCGGTTATACACTGCAGGACGGCGGTGGAACCTGCGACAAAGAGCGTGTTCGCGAGCGTTCGTGTGTAGTTGAGCGTTGAAAACGCGCGTACGTAATTGTCCCAGTGGAACCCTGATGGCAGGCTCCAGACGTAGGAGCTGATTTCCGCGGGTGTCTTGAGGGACGATACGATCGTCCATACGAAGGGGAACAGCCAGAGCAGCGCAGCAGTCGCTATAACGCCACCGGTGATATAGCGAGCCTGTTTATCGGCATAGGTTTCTAAAGCCATGGATCCCTCCCTTCAGCGTTCGTATGAGACGCGGTTGCCGTACGAGTGGCGCAACACGATGGTCAGCGTGACGAGAAAGGTAAAAAGCACCACCGCTATGGTCGATGCGTAACCGAATTCCATGCTCTCGAATGCCCGCTGATACAGATAAAATACCAGCACCTCAGTGGTACGCGCCGGTCCACCGCCTGTCATGACAAACACGGTCGTGAACACCTGAAACGAGTTAATGACCTGCAGAATCAGGATCAGATATGTTGTCGGAGCAAGCAGAGGCCAGGTTATGTACACAAACGACTGAACGCGATTCGCCCCGTCGATTCGAGCGGCCTCGTAGTATTCTTTACCGATATCGAGCAGTCCCGCGACATAAATGATCATGTAGTAACCCGTGCCCGTCCACACGACCAGAAGCACGAGCGACGGCATGGCCCAGAACGGATCGAGGAGCCAGTCGATACGAGGCGCCCCGAACACACTGAGAACTCCGTTCAGCGCTCCGAGTCTGGGGTGGTAGATCCACTCCCAGATAACCGATAAGGCAACGAGCGATCCCGCGACGGGGAGAAAAAAAACAGTCCGGAAAAAGTCGGTCCGCTTTAAAACCCGCGCAAGCGCGAGGGCCAGAAGCAGGGCGAGGCCGATCTGAATCGGTACACTCGCCCCTACGAAATAGAAGGTGTTACGCACGGAGTTCCAGAAGCGTTCATCCTGAAACAGCCGTTCATAGTTGGTCAGACCGACAAACTGCGACGTCGGCCGCAACAGAAGCTGATTCGTCAGACTCGTCCGGAAAATGTTGAATGCCGGGCGATACTGGAACATAAACAGCACGAACAGTGCCGGGGCAAGAAAAACATAGGCTATTATGGTGTCTGAAACTCGACGGCGTAACACGATACCTCCAGTTTTTTTCGTTTTGTACCCGATCAGCGCGCGTAGGCTTCAAGCAGGCGATTCGCCTCGGCAACCGCTTCATCGAGCGCCGCCTGCGGATCGCGGTCCTCAAGCAGTACCTGCTGCGTTGCAACGGTCATAAGCGCGTGGATCTCTCCCCAGAAGGGAACGAGGGTTCGCGCGTTAGCCGAGGTCTCGAGCTGATCGTAGGTAATTCGAGCCTCCGGGCGGTCCTCGAACCGCTGCTCCATGGCCGGTGTGTCAAGCGTATCGATGCGTGGCGCGTGGTATCCGGTAGCAATCGCAAACTCGGTAGCACGCTCCGGAGCGGTGACCCATTTAAGGAACTCCCACGCCGCGAGGTGTACCTGATCATCACCCTGGTCGAAAATGTAGAAATTTGCCCCTCCGATCGGAACGGCATTCTCACGATGACCCCACATTGGTGCAACACCCAGATCGAAGGTGGCGTTCTCAAACATGTTCTCGAGAACCGCGGTCGACTGGAACACCATAGCCTGATTTCCTGCAAAGAAGTCATCCGCGCCGGCACCGGGCAGACCGACCCCCTCGTCGCGAAGCGTCAGCCAGAACTCCATCATCTCAACGCCGTGTGAACTGTTGAACACGAACTCTGACCCGTCTTCGTTCAGGAAGGTGCCACCGGCCTGACCGAGGAACGCATCAAACATCCATCCCGGCGCGGTTGGAAGGCCGAACGCCCACTGAACGAGTTCTCCATCTTCACGGACAACGAACTCGCGGCCAACTTCCAGCAACTCATCCCATGTCGTTGGAAAATCGGCGTCAGGGTCAAGCCCTGCGTCACGGAACATGTCCCGATTGTAGTAGATCAACGGGGTACTGGTGTTGTAGGGAATGCCCCAGGTCTGCCCGTCGATGGTAACGGTGGACATGAGACGCGGAAAAAAGTCGTCGATCGACACGTCCGGGTCGTTCGCGATCAGGTCGTCGAGCGGAAGGATCGCACCCGCGTCGACGAAACCGGCACCGCGCGTCTGCTCGAACATGGAAATCTGCGGCGGTGCACCCCCGGCCAGGGCGGCCTCTGCGGCACGCAAGGTGTCGGTGTACCCACCCTGATACACGGTTGTCGCGTTTATCAGCTCGTGCTCTTCATCGAACTCGCGAACAAGCTCCTCAAACTGCGGTGCACCAAAGCTTTCACTCAGCGAGTGCCAGATTTCGAGGTCTACCTCGTCCGTCAGCTCGGTCGCAGGTTCCTGCGTGCCCGCGGCCCCGAGAAACTGCGGTAGAAAAAACAACGTGGCAAGAACCACGTGTACAAGTATTCGGTTTGCTTTCATCTTTAATATCTCCTGGCACGCACCATATGGGCGCTTCGTTAGAGAATTGTTAGAGAATGGTTTTGAAATGGTTAGCACGCCCTTCGCGTGGTCGTTCCGACATGTCTGCCCGTGTTTACTGTCCGCGACCCTGGTGTTGCGTGCCCATAAGTGCTTTTACTACAACGACCTGGACGATTCACCGAGGTTTCCGTAAAAATTTTGTGTAACCTGTTACCTGATAAAGTTTTAACAATGGTAAAACACCACAGTCGCGGACAGTATGTTGGTATGTGATTACTCAGAATGTCGGGGGTGAGCGCGACTCACCCCCCCCCCCGTACACAACCCGACCTCAAACAGTTCGGGATCGCACACAAGTCGGACAAGAAAACGCCTCTGGCAGGCAACGCCGCGGTCACCTGCCAGAAGTAGTCAATACCCGTTACGGCCTGGCCAGATGGAACTGGTCCATGAGAATAACCTCGCTGTCGGGGTCTCTGGTATCGAAGACATAGCTTGAGACCATGCCGGATTCCGAGTCGAGTATGCTGAACACCGTAAAATCGTTGCTGCTGACAAGGGGCATGTCCCCCGCGTCGGTCCACGCACCGTGCGGGTTAAACTCGGTGGGTGCGATTGGCTCGCGATCGTGGGCGTCACCCGTGCGCAGGTAATCAGTCGCGTCCCAGGTCAGATCCGTATGGGGCTCCACCCGTTCGTTCCACCGGTCCTCGGTCGGAAAAACCGCCCAGGGAGCCCGATCGGCGAATCCGTCGTAGCCGACTCCAAACGTGTTTCCAACGTTCGACGTTTCTATGTAGTTCAGACCGTCTACAGCGGCCCGGTTCCACAGATGCGAGTGTCCGGTATGTACCAGATGTACTCCGTGGTCGAGCAACAGCGGCTCGATGTGGTTTCTCCAAAGATCGTTTTCCACAGGGTACTCGTAGCGAATATAGGTTATCGCTTCAGCATCTACAAGCGGTTGTATCGTGGACTCCCAGAACGTTCGTGTGACCGGGTAGGTAAACTCTGGGAGGGTACGAAGCTGCCCATCCTGTTCGTATTCGATCGTGACGACAGGGTTTGCCATGACCGGCAGCGCATTGTCTCCAAGGCCAAACATGGTCTGGTGTCCCAGAACAACACGATAATCTGCGGTGCGAAAGGCCTCGCTTTCAAGCACACTTCGCAGCCACTCGTACTGCTCGCTTCCAGGACCGTATTCAGCAAAAAACATGTCCCCGAAACCCCATTCTTCGGGGTTATTCAGGTGCTCAAGCGCCTCGGTAAACTTGCCCCGAATATTCGGGTTCCAGTTTCGCCATACTCGATTCACGTTCATGGAAATCAGGAACACGTTCCCGAGGCGTATGGCGTAGTAGGATTCGCCTTCCGGGCCGTCGTCCGGATGCTCCCACATTTCGAAGTACGTAGTGAACTCGTACGAGTTATCGCGCACCCACTGTTCTCTGTCCGCAGTGATGCCAAGCTGGTCGTAGCGCATCTCGGCAAACCAGCGCGGCTGCGGATCACCATCCATCTGGTTAATTGTTTGCTCGTCCGGACGCCACCGCCCTGGGCTTTCGTGATTCCCGATTGTACCGAACATCCATGCGTTCTGAAGAATTTCGCCTCCGGTAAAAGGGTGTTCCGGGAAGAGCTCTTGAAAACGTCCCTGCATGGCCGGAAAGAAGGCAGGGCGCCCTTCGTTATTACGGTCAAACCACTCGGATGCTCTATGCGGATTATCCACAAAGTCACCGGCGTAGAAGACGGCGTCCACCGGTCCAACAGTCTCAACGACCTTCTGGAAGTTTGCAGGTGACATGGGCCTGTTTTGCTGGTCGGAGGTGAGCAGTACGCGAATCCCCTGATTCTGAGCGGGAAGTGGTTGCAGCATAAACTGCTCGCTCTGATACACGGCGCTGCCGAAGACACTCCGTGCTACGTATGGAACACGGACGTTCTGCTCGAGCCCGCTTACAATCGCTTCGTGTCTCCAGACCTCGCGTTCCTGAACGGTGTCGACCGGCTCCTCTATCTCTGAGTTACCGTCTTCGTACATTCGGGTCATGCGGGTGCTCGTTGCCGGGGCAACCTGGTCCATGCGAGCGCCATACACGACTTCGTGCCGGTTCCCGAGTTCTTCGGTAAACCAGACGACTCTCACACGATCTGCTTCCGGAAGCTGGAGCATAGGATCGGTCAGAATCACGGAACTGGACTGGAAGGTATTGGGCGCTTCAGCAACCGCGGGCTGCACTACCCCAGACGCGTGTTGAACCGGAAACGGGGTTTCCGAAACACCTGTGGCAAGGCCCGGAACAGCGCCGAGACTGACAATCACGATAATCTGCAGCAGGTATTTCCCTGCCGCTTTTTCTATCCATATACACCGCATGACTACTCCTCGCTAACAATCTTGGTTAGCGAGACCATAGTCGTTCGGTAAGATTCTATGGGTGAGGATTGCATGAGAAAGTGATCAAAAACAGGTTAGGTACGGCGTGGGCTTTAGCGACGCGGTGAGTCAAAAGCGCTCTCATCGATGCATCGACAAAGCAGCAATCAGATCTCAGATCCGGAAAACGCAGTTCGTGTTCACGGAGAGTTCACATTGATGGTATAGGGTGAAGCGTATGTTCAGCATTCTACTTGTCGAGGATGATAAAAACCTGCAGCGGCTCATGGCGGCGGTGCTTCGACAGAACCGCTACGAGGTAGTGACCGCCGACGACGGCCAGCAGGCGCTTGAAGTACACGCCCAGACGCACGTCGACCTGCTCATCTGCGATGTCATGATGCCCCGTGTGTCCGGTTACCAGCTGACCAGGGAACTACGGCAGGCGAACTACAGTCTGCCGGTGCTTATGGTTACCGCGCGGGAATCGATCGAAGACAAGCGCAGGGGGTTTGTGGTCGGAACCGACGACTACATGGTCAAACCCATCGATCTCGACGAGCTGTTACTCCGCGTGTCGGCGCTGCTCAGACGTGCCCGCATAAGCGCCGAACGAAAGCTGACCCTTGGACCGCTTGTTCTTGACTACGATAGTTTTACGGCCACTTACAACGGCACAGACGTCGATCTGACCAACAAGGAGTTTCTCCTTCTGTTCAAGCTGCTGAGCTACCCGAAACAGATATTCACCCGACGACAACTCATGGACGAGATATGGGGAGTTGACACCGAGAGTGATGAACGTACCGTCGACGTTCATGTGAAGCGCCTGCGCGAGAAGTTTACCGAGGTGCCCGAGTTCGACATTCAAACCGTCCGGGGGATTGGCTACCGGTTATCGAGGTCCGTATGAACCGAATTGCCGTGAAGCTTGCGCTGTTTTTTTTCGCAATAATCGTTGTATCGACCTTTGTATCGTTTGTGGCCGTGACCTTTCTCTCGAGACAGGTGGCGGACGAAGTCGCGAGTGATCAGCTTGAGATCGCGGAGTCGATTCAGGCGCTCCGGAACCGGACGGATCTGCCGCTTCAGGCGATACTCGAGATTGTCTCAAGCCGCAACTATCAGGTAGAAGAGGTCGCGTCGATCAGTCTCGAGCAGATTGGCGAAACTGAACGGCGTATGCTCGAGGGAGATGAGATCGTGAGTGTCGGGTACGGTACCCTCGAAGGTACGACCACGATCGTTCGTTTCGGTGAGTCCTTTGTCATGATACGACTCGATTCCCAGCGCAACATTCTGCGGATCTGGATCTCACGGCTCTGGAACACGATTACGCTGTTCGTACTGATTTCTGCGGCGCTGATCGTAGTCCTGACAAATAAGGTCGTTCATCCGATTCTCGCGCTTACCGACGCGACGCAACGCGTCGCTCGTGGCGACTTCGATGTGCAGCTCGACGGAGAGCGGAACGATGAAATCGGGCGGCTGACACATAACTTCAACCGCATGGTACAGGAACTCAAGACCATCGAATATCTGCGACGAGATTTTATAAGCAACGTATCGCACGAGCTGAAGACACCGCTCGCCTCCATTCAAGGCTATGCGGCGCTGCTGCGCGACGACAACCTCGACCCGATTGATCGCAGGGATTACGCCGGCGTCATTGTACAGGAAGCGACACGGCTCGCGAACATGTCGTCGACAATGCTCATGCTCTCGAAGCTTGAACGACAGAGCGAACAGGAATCCCCGAGTCTCTTCCGGCTCGACGAACAGATTCGCATGGCAATCGTGATTCTGGAACCTCAGTGGAGCGCGAAGCGCGTTGATCTTGCCATTGAACTTGAGCCGGTCGATCTGATCGGTACTGAAGATCTGCTGCAGCAGGTCTGGCTGAACATTCTCGCGAACGCGATCAAGTTCTCCTATGAGGGGGGCAGGATCGAAGTTGCGCTCGCTCGAATCGGACGAAGCGCACGGGTCACGATTACCGATCATGGTGTAGGCATCGCAGCCGAGGATCTCGATCGTGTCTTCGAGAAATTTTTCCAGGTCGACCGCACGCGATCGAGTGAAGGCAGCGGACTCGGTCTGTCGCTCGTGCGGCGTATTGTAACGCTCTTTGGCGGCACGATCGATATCGAGAGCAGGCCCGAAGCAGGCACTGCAATCACCGTTACCATACCGGAGCACGCCCATGAGCGATGAAGCACAGGGATCTCTCGTTGTCGAACGCGTGGACACCGGCCGGGCCCGACTGCGACGATTTCTCGTCCGCTACGAGTTTGCACTGAGAACGATGCAGACCCGCATGGAGATTCTGAAACGCGAGTTCGAGGCGTTACAGGAGTACAACCCCATTGAGCATGTCAATCATCGTCTGAAGACACCTGAAAGCATACAACGCAAAGCCCACCGTCGCGGTTGCGGTTTGACCTTCGATGCGATCGAAAAACACATTCGCGATATCGCCGGGCTCCGCGTGACCTGTTCGTTTGTCGCCGACATTTATCGGATCGCGAGCATGCTCGTGCAGCAGCCCGATATCGAGGTCGAGCTGTATAAGGACTATATCGAAGCGCCGAAGCCCAGCGGATATCGCAGTCTGCACCTTATTCTGCTCGTCCCGGTGTATCTCTCGAACTGCGTCGTGCGCATGCCGGTGGAGGTACAGCTACGAACCATTGCGATGGATTTCTGGGCGAGCCTCGAACACAAGATCTACTACAAGTACCGCTGTGATGTGCCACAACACCTTCGCGACGGTCTCCTTGATGCGGCACACGATGTCGAGCGCCTTGACCAGAAGATGGAAGGGATACACCGGGAGATGCGTGATCTGAAGATCGTGCATGAAACAGCGGACCAGTAGTGATATGAACGCGTACGGGGCTTCCGCTGCTGCCTGAAGCCCGCAGCGGACGCCCAATGGCGGCACTGAAATCGATTCTTGCAACGCACCTCACTTTCAGGGAAAATAGCGAACTCCGCGTCTACGCGGGACTATCACCGGGGGCGGATCAGCTGCATGGACAAGTGCTGTACAATCGGCGTCAACGAAGCGCGTATTCTGCGCGCCTTGTGGATTCACAGATCAATGAGCCGCATAGAGCTCGCTCGCTACCTCGGGATTGACAAGTCTACCGTCACCAAGCTGACCGCCGAACTTCTTGGGACCGGCATAATCCACCTGACCGAACAGGGCAGCTCCAGTCCTCAGGGTGGGAGGCGACCGGTATATCTCGCCATTAATCCCGGTTTCGGATCGGTTCTGGGGCTTGAGTTACAGACAGATTTTTATGTAGCCGTCGCAGTCGATTTCTCTGGAACGATTATCTATCAGACTCGACAACCGCTGACCGTTGGAAGCGAGAGCGTGCCCGAGCTGTGCCGTCGCATCTACGACAGTATTCAGAGCGATCTTGAAAGCCGCGGGGCGAACCTCGTCGGAGCGGTCATTGGTGTCAGCGGACTCGTAAACCCCCTGGAGGGAATTATCTATCTGTCCAACCCGCTTGGCATTTACGAAGCGCAGCACCTCTACGACGAGTTTGATGCACTGTTCGATGTACCGGTTATTCTGGACAACGACGCGAACTGTGGCGCATGGGGAGAAATCGCGTACAAGAAAGACCTCATTAACTCCGACGATCTCGTGTTCATACTCGGTGAAACGCGTGCAAACAAGGCGCAGGGAGCGGGGTATACCGGCATCGCCATAGGCACGAGCATCGTCCTCGGACAGCGGGTTCACTACGGCACCCGCTACGCTGCCGGCGAGTTTCAGAGTCTTTTCCGTTCGGGAGCGCACATGAACCAGTTCTCAATTACCGATGCAGAAGCGGCGGTATACGAGCAGAACAGCGAGGTTTTTTCCCGTGTCGCACGCGAGCTTGCCAGGAACATCTCCTTCCTGGTAAACATGCTGAACCTGAATCAGGTCGTACTCGGCGGCCGCATGGAGTTCCATCCGGAAATCCTGCGTATAATGGGGGAAGAGATTCAGGAGAACTGGTCCTACGATACGGAGGTAGACGTGACGGTGCGCTTCAGCAAATTGCAGGAACTGACGATCGCATACGGGGCCACGGGCATGTTTCTCGAAACCTTTTTCGGGCTTCCGGATGTGCAGTTCTCCGACAGCCCGGTGGACAAGCAGGCGCTTCGTAATCGGGTTTCGCGCAACACTCCATTTCTGTTCAACTACGTGTAAAGCATTTTACTGCCGCTCGTATATCCTGATGTAGTCAATGACCATCTCCTGTGGAAACTCGGTGAACTCATCCGGATACCCGGGCCAGTAGCCGCCGACCGCCAGGTTCAACAGGAGGTAGAAGGGCTCGTTGAACACCCAGCGGGCGTTATACAGATTCTCTACCTGCCCGGCGGTCACGGCGTGATAGACCTGATCGTTTATCAGCCAGATGATGACGTCCTCGTCCCAGACGATGCTGTACACGTGGAAATCGTCGGCAAGACTGTCCTCGAGCGTGGTGCTTGCCCCGATGCCGCCGCTCCCGGAATAGCCGGGGCCGTGTACGGTTCCGTGCACGGTGTAGGGCTCGTGGCCGAGGTACTCCATAATGTCAATCTCACCGCTCTCGGGCCATCCGACCTCGCTCAGATTGCTTCCCAGCATCCAGACCGCCGGCCAGATACCCTGCCCGATCGGCATTTTTGCCCGCACATCGATGCGACCGTACTGCACTTCCATTGTGTCTTCGGTGATCATTCGAGCGGATGTATACGGATACCGGCCGAACTGGTCGGTGCGCTCTTCCTCACGCGCGCGGATCACGAGCGATCCGTCGCGAATGAACGCGTTCTGTTCCTCGTTGGTGTAGTACTGCCGTTCAGCATTGCCCCAACCGGGTATACCCCTGGTGTGTCCGTTTCCGGTTTCGAAAAGCCACAGGTCGCGGTCTATGTCGGGCTCGTCAAACTCCTGCGCCCAGCTGAGCTCCCACTCGGCGTCAACATACGCCGCTATGTCGGCGTCGCTGAGCGCGATTTCGCGTTCACCGGTTGGAACGAGTGCGACGTCGCTTATATACACCGTCCCGGGGGTCTTCCCGAGTTGGAACTCGAAGCGTGCGCTCTCGTCGGTCTCCCTGGTCATGACGAAGGTGAAGCTGTGTCGCTCCGGGGTATCGGTCAAGTCGACCATGGTCCCACCTGTGTCACCTCCCTCACCGGGATTGTACGGGGCCCATGCCCTCCCGGCCGATCCTCCGACTTTCACCTCGATGCTCCGCCCGCGGTCCGCCCAGGCGAGAAAGCGCACTTCGTACTCCACTCCCTGTCTCACCTCGACCGGCGCCTGCAGGAGCTGCACCGACCAGGTGTTGGACCCGCCAGGCAGGACGTCGACCTGGAGGTTTGATCCATCGTGGTTCATCCGACTGCGTGCGCCGTCGAAGTTCAGGAGATACCATCCGCCTTCGGTGTCGATTGCACCGTCTGAAGGAAGCCCTTCAAGGTCTGTCTGCACCACGGTCAGTCGCGGGTCGGTAATGACGCTTCCGGCGAGCGGTGCTTCCGGCTGCGGCAAGCGTCCGGGTGTGGCGCACGCTGAAGCCATAAGCAGGAGCGTAACAGCCAAAAGCAGAGCAGAATATGCGTGTTTCATGTTTACAGGCTCCCTTACAAGCAGGTCTATGGTTGATGTATGCAAGTCGTAATCGAGTGCGCCGGCGACTCGACCGGCGAAAGCGTTCGAGCACTGCCGGAGCCGATGCTCACAGACATTGCCTCGTCACCGGAATTACAGAGCACGGTCACGAGCGAGCCGTCTGGGTTCTCGAAAGCGGTCGCCGAAAGGCTCTCCGGAATCGACACCGGCTCGCCTCCCCCGGTGTCGCTCCAGTCGAGGTGCAGGCACCTCGCTCCGGCGCGTATGTAGCGGCTGAAGTGGCCGATCGCGTCGTACGATGGCTGATAGTGGATACGACCGGTCTCGGTATCCACGATAACAGGCGCGTCGCAGTAGTTACCGACATGGTTCGGACCGCCCCGGGTATCGAGCATCAGGTTCCAGTCGAGCCAGAGGGTGACGCCGGCATTCAGATCGCCGATAATGTTCTTCGCGTAGCGCTCCGCACGATCCCATTCGCCCGGTTTGACACCGCCTTCGATACAGCCTTCGGAGAACACGATTTCAAGGTCCGGATAGGCAGACTTCACCGCCTCGACCTGGTCAAAGTGGCCGTCGGCATACCAGTGTATGGCGGCTCCCGTGACATACTGTGCCGCACTCCCGTCCTTCATGATCGCGTCGACCCGCTCCCACAGCAGATCGCGATTATGGTCCCAACAGTACAGCGCTACGTCTGCGAGGCCCTGCCGGTGAAGCTCCGGTCCGAGGTAGTCGCGAATGAACTCCGCTTCCTCCGATGCACTGTAGCGGCAGCTGTCCCAGGTCTGTGTCGCTTCCGGTTCGTTCTGCACGGTAATGCCAAACACGCTGAAGCCCTGCTCGTGCAGTTCACGGATGTAGCGGCAGAAATACCTCGCCCACGCATCGCGGTACTCGGGCCTGAGCGATCCGCCGTTGTTCATGGAATTGTTCGTCTTCATCCATGCCGGGGGACTCCACGGCGACAGCAGCAGCGGTACCGCCTCGCCCCGGTACTCGCTCACCGCGTTCATAAACGGCCAGAGATACTTCGGTTCCTGCTCGCAGAAAAACGACCAGAGTTTCGTGTCGCCCGGGGTTTCCACCGCGGAGTAGTTACCGAGCGAGAAGTCACAGCTGTTCATGTGGGTACGTGCGTAGGTGTATCCAAGGCCATACTCAGGGGAAAAGCAGGCGCGTATGACCTCCTGCCGGGCATCATCGTCGAGAGTGCTGAATACCCAGGCAGCAGATTCGGTGAACGCGCCTCCGAACCCGCGGAAGGGATCCCTGCGTCTCGGCTCGCCAGGGAGAAGCCGGACCGGTGCGCGTCGTGAATCAGGATGCCCGCCACCGACCGCCTGCAGGCGAGCCCCGGGTCTGTCGCTTCGGGTCTGAACGATCGACGACCTCATGCGTTACCTCCGAGGGTTATCTCGATGGCCGATAGACCACCATCGCGCAGCATGGCCGCATACGGCGGGGGCAGCGTATTTCCCGCTATCTCCACACCGCTGCCGTCTTTCAGGGTAAGCGCCATGCGCGCCGGCTGCACCGGACCACCCGGGACGATGTGTGCCCGTGTCGGGTTCAGATAGGTAACGGTCGTGCGGTGCATAAAGCGGCAGGACAAGCGATCCGACCCATCGAAAAGCTCTTCCGGTATGAAGGGCTCGAACACCGCCTGCAGCGCGCCCCCGTCCAGACGGAAGACCCGAGGGCCGAAAAACATCACAATCCAGATACTGACAAACTCTGCGGTCGACCCGGAGAGCCTCGCCACAAAACCCCGGCCGTGCAGCCTCGCGTCGGGATGCAGGCTTGAAGCAATGAAGCTTGAGTTCTCATGTATACTTCGCCCGTAGACATCCGGATCCATGAACGGAACAAGTGCAGTTTTTGCAATGGACCAGAACTCGGTATACATGCCCGCATGCAGCAGCGCCAGGAGATACTTGTATTCCATGTGCAGCCAGATCGATCCGTTTTCAAGCCAGCCCGGCGTGAATGCCCGGGCCCGGCCGATCTCGTGTGACTCGCGTTCAAGCGGTGCGTTGACGCGAAGCATACGAAGCTTCCGGTCGTACAAGTCGCTCTCCATGACCGTGTCGTGTATCCGTGTACGCTCTGCGGGGTCTGTTTCAACGAACAGCGCCTTGGTCATGCCCTCAAGAAAGAGCGGAAGCGGTCGCAGATCGAAGTTCAGCGCCTCACCGCCGTCGCCCTCGGCCAGAAAGCGACGAAGCTCAGCGGTATCGTTCGGGGAAACCACGAGGTAGGTCGGGTAGGCAACCCCCGAGCGGTCGCGCCCGCGCCTGAGGCCGGCGCGTACATCGTCCTGCATGCTCCGGAGAAGCGACGCGAGCTCTTCCCGCGTAACAGGTTCGCGTGCACCCGAGAAACCCTCGCGTGTGTCCTCGCGGTACGCTTCCCGCGCGCTCGCCATGCGGTCCCAGCGAGCGTGCAGGTCTGCGTCGGTTTCAGCAGGCATGCGAAGCACCGACGTGATAATCTCGTACAGCTGTGTAATCTCTTCCGGGAGCGGCAGGGCATCCCATCCGGCCGCATCGACTCCTGCCGAAAGCGTGCGAAGGAGCCGCAGAAGTTCCCAGGATTCCGGCAGTGACGACCCGAGCATGCCGGGCAGCCCGTTCAGCGCGTCGTACCAGCCGGGTTTCCCCGCTTCCATCTCGACGCCTATGCCGAACGCATCGCGGGTAACAAACTTCACCGCGGCGAGGCCAAGGAGCTTCTCGCCGAGTGACGCCTTGAAAATCCTGCCCTCAGCGTCGCGCATCCAGCAATCTGTTTCGGGATCCGACTCGGCCGGCTCGTCGACCGCCGTATACTGCCGCACCGTCCCTCCGACAACCGCCCACTTCCGGTGGCGGGGCAGAACGAAGCGGCCCCCGCGGTAATAGGGGTAGACCGGCTCATCCCATAAAAGCTTCTGAGCCTGGTCTGCAAACACGGCAAGACAGTTTTCGAGAAGATCGTTTATATAGACCCAGTGATCGATCCAGAATCCCTCTCCGTGCTCGGCATTCACGACCGCTTCGCAGGCACCGAGTACGGTCGCGAAAAGCGTGCGCGCCTCGCTTCGCGGCACCCCTTCGAGTTCGATGCTTCGCAGGAGTGCGCCCGGGGAGAACTCGCCGGATGAAACAAGCGTCAGCGTGGCGGTCATGGTTTTCGGGATCAAACCACGCGATGATTCGGGCAGGCGAAAACTGCGTCCCTTGACGACGAGGGGGTTGTAGCCGTCCGTCTGTATCAGACTCACAAACTCCCAGAGGTTTTCCATGCCGACGCGGGGGACGAAGAACACGTCGGAGCGGCGGTTCTGAAGAACGTCGCGATAGTTGCCCCATCCCTGCGAATAGTACTCCGGTGGTATCACGAACCAGTTGTAGTCGCGCTCAAGATCACCGTGTTTTCGCGAGTACACCGGTAGGTACACGTCGCCCGAGGAGGTGTGTTCCAGATACGGCAGCCCCCCTCGCAGCACATTGTCTATGAACGTCTGCCGGCAATACGCGTCGAACTCGGGAAGCCCCGTCCTGGTCGTACAGAGCGCCGCGATTTCATCGACAATTTCGCGGTTGGCGTCAGCGGTTTCTGCAGCGAAATCATCGCGTGCGAGGTCCGCGTATATGTCGTGAAACGCCTCCTCCGTCTCGGCAGCTCCGTACACTTCCACAAGCCGCACCGCCTCCCCGGGGCCAATGTCGACGCGACCGGCGAAGAGTGCCGACGGGAACGTGCCTCGGTCCGACTGCGGTCGAAGCAGAAGATCCTCTATCCGGGAACAGCCGAATTCACTGGTAAGACGGAAGGCTCCCTGTGGCTGAAAAGCGATGTCGGGGTCGTAGATAACGCGAAGCTCGCCGGGTGCAGCAGCGCCGCCGTACAGAAAACCTGCGGCAAAGTGCACGCGCGTGACCTGCCGGACGTCTGCGGTGTCCCCGAGCGTCGCCGAGACACGGTAAAGCGCCGCATTTCGTCCCACTGACTTTGACCTGATCCACGCCTGCGCGGTGGTCGGTATGTTTTTCAGCGCGCCGTGGTCGATTCCCGCCGGAATCAGCGCGGGGAGCCCGTCGATACACTCGAGGGTGCGCGGTCTATTCGACAGGTTCGTCAGGGTAAGTTCTCTTACGAGCGCTGCCGTTGCCCGATGCGGCATTGTTCTGTACACGACATCCACCTGGAGCCGAAGCGACTCGTTGCGCTCGCGCAGCGACACGCTGTCCGCATGCACCACGAACTCGGAATGGGCCCCCGGTACCTCGCCCGCGAATGGTTCGTATACCTCGACATCGGGTACGCCACGATTCGTGACCGCGCGGGTTAAAGCCGAGGTCTTCAGAAACGTGCGAAACCCCCGCTCCGAGACGGCGCGATACGCATGTGCTGCGGAGTAGAACTCGGCGATGCTCCCGTCTTTGCTCTCGACGCCGAAACTCACAACCCCCTGGCCGCGATTCACGTAAAACACCCACATAGGTGTGCCCTGCAGACCGGCGATCCCGGGAAGAAACCCGGAGAAAGCCGGTCGGCTGTGGTAATCAGATTGATGAAAAGCCTGCATGATATCCCGTGCCCTATGCCCGAAGGCGATTCGTAATGACCCTGTTCACGAAGGTAAAGAGGATAATGACCAGAAACAGAATCCACGCGACAGCCGAACCGCGTCCGAGACGTCCGGTGCCGAAGCCAAGCCACATGATGTAATAGGCTGCCGTCAGCCCGCCTTGTCCGGGTCCTCCAAACGCTCCGTAGGTTCCACCAAGCAGGACGAAGGGTTCTTCGAAGAGCTGGAACCCGCCGATGATGCTGAGACTCACCGCAAAGAAGATCACCGGCAGAAGGAGCGGAAGCGTGACATAGCGATGCTGTTGCGTGCTTGAGGCCCCGTCTATTGCCGCCGCTTCGTACAGCTCGCCCGGGATAGACTGGAGCCCCGCGAGATACAGGACCATATTGAAACCGACAAAGCGCCAGTTAAGCATGATGGCTATCGCCGCCTTGATCGGGCCTCCGCGCGTGAGCCAGCGGAACCCCTCTTCTATCCCGAACAGCCCTTCCAGGACCCAGTTCAGAAACCCGTAGTTCTGGTCAAAGACCATGCCGAAAATGATAACCGCGGCGACCGAACTGGTAATGTAAGGCGCGAAAAACAGCGCCTTTATGACGTGGCGGCCGCGGGTTCGAGGATTGTTCACCATGATAGCAAGCGGTATGGCGATCAAGTGCTGCAGCAGCGAACCGAAAATCAGCAGAATGAAGGTGTTGACCATGGCCTTGGAGAAAAACTCATCCACCGTGAACAGGCGGGTGAAGTTATCGAGTCCCACAAAACCACGGTTTCCGGCAAGCCGTGCGTCAAAAAGGGATATGTAAGCCGAATAGCCGATCGGGTACAGTCCGAAAATCAGAAAAAGTATGAAAAACGGGCTAATGAAAAAGTACGGCGCGACTTTCGGATTGAATCCAATCCGCTCCCACAGGGAGGGGCGTTCAGGTACATGTGTACTCATATAGCATCTATCCTTTTAAGCTTCCGGCAGTCAGGCCGGCGATGAACTGCTTCGATGCGATAAAAAACACGATCAGCAGTGGCAGAATCGCCATGGCAGTTCCTGCGTAAATCATTCCAAACTCGCCAAATGCAAGGTTGTTCAGTGTGTTCAGCGCAACAGGCAGGGTCGTACGAGCCCTCGCGGGAATGAGCACGAGCGGGCCCATAAAATTGTTCCACGAACCGATGAACGTAATGATCGCGAGAACGCCCATGCCGGGCTTTGCGAGCGGAAACACGACTCGCACCAGAATGCGAAACTCGTTCAGTCCGTCTATACGTGCTGCGTCCAACAGATCGTTGGGAATCGACTCTTCCAGAAACTGACGCATTAGGAAGATCCCCATCGCATTGGCCATGCCTGGTACAATGAGTGCGCGCCACTGGTTAATCCACCCGAAAGTGGCCATCATTCTGTAGAATGGAATAATGTTCAGAAACGGTGGAAATGCGATCGTTGAAAGAATGAAAAAGAACACGTATTTCTTGAACTTGAATTCGTACTTGGCGAGAGCAAATCCGCCCATGGTGCAGAAAAACAGCACCGCAGCTACAGAGACGACAGCAATAATGACGCTGTTCAGATAGTTCTGCAGGTAGGGAATGTGCTGCTGCACAACGAGCAGCTGCCGCAGATTATTCAGAAGTTCGCCTCCGAACCAGATATTCGGTGGCATTGCGAAAATGGTTGATCGCGGGTGCGACGCAATAATAAACATGTAATAGAACGGGAAAAAGAACAGCACAGCAAAAAACGACAGGACTGAATACAATAGCAGGTTCTTGATACCGCTGGAAAGTTTTGACGGGAGCGTGTTCACTGCTCTCCTCCCTTTGGAATACCGATGGCCCGGCCCCGGGCCATTCCCGGAGCCGCTTCCTTTTGTGATGTCAGTCAATCGTGGCACGGATCTGACGCAGTGCCTGCTCGTAGCCTTCTTCCGGTGTCAGGTCGCCATCAACGACCTCGCCTACTACGGATCCCCAGATGCTGACAATGACGTTGTCGAACTCGGAAACCGTCAGGTTCGGCATATTCAGCGCCACATCGGCGAAAATCTCGCGGACGGGTTCGTTGCCAAAGTACGGTACCGGCTCGCTCATGACCGGAGCATCGTAGGTCGTCGTCAGCGCAGGAAACGCGTCGATCTCGGCGAAGGTGGTAAGCTGCGCGTGCTCGGTAGTGGTCAGGTACTTGATCACTTCCCATGCTGCTGCACGATTTTCCACCGGAACGGTCGCGGGGATGGAAAGATACGTTCCGCCGAGCGAGGACATGGCACGGCCGGGAAGGTAGGTTACACGCCAGTCTTCAACCTCAGGAGCAACCCAGGTTCGAAGCGCTCCACCCCACCACGCACCATTCGGCATGGCTACGACGTTACCGTTGGAGAAAGACTCGGTCCAGGGACCCGACCACGCGCCAAGCTCTGCGTCTATTCCCGCCTCTCGAACGTCTCGGACGAGCTCAAGGGCCTCCATGAACCGTTCGCGCGGCTCAAGTATCTCACCTTCATCTGACAACCAGCCGCCTTTTCCACCCGACAGCGGAATATTGGCTACGTCGGCCGCATTCGGGACCGCAAACCGACCGTCGCCGGTGACCTTTCGTGACTCTTCGATGAACTCGTCCCAGTCAGCAAGGCCTTCGAAGTTTGCACCCGCTTCTTCGGCCAGGTCCGCGCGATAGAACAGCACCGCCGGTGCGATGTCTACCGGGATAGCAACCTGCTCGCCCTCGCGGGTCTGACCCTGCGCGACTGCGAAATCAGCGAGATCTCCGATATCATCCTGCGCGTTGTACGGCGCTTCGTTCAGATCGACGAGCGCATCTCCCTGTTCGACGAACTGCGCGATAAACTCGACTTCGAGCGACTCAATGTCGTTGGTACGTTCGCCGGCAGCGATCGACGTGGTCAGACGATTGTGATGGTCGGCATGTCCACCCGACTGAAAGGTGATATTAATGTTTGGATACGCCTCCTGAAACTCTTCGGAGTCGAATACCTCCTGATACGCCGCCTCAAGGTCTCCAAATGCGCCGAGCGTCAGGTTGTAGGTCTGGTCAGGGTCAAAGGGCGGGACCTCTCCGGTTTCAGCCTGACCGCCGGCAAACACTGCCGGAGCTACGAGTGCCATAAATGCAATAAAAACTGTGATTTTGCGAATCATGCGATTCTCCTTATTACGTGTGTATCGTCGGGTTGCCGTGTTCCCTTCTGGATGCCGGCTGTGCACTGTGTGTGGTTCATTCATACCTCCTGTTCGTTGGTTTCTGCATCCAACTATATACTCAGGCCAGTTCGGCAATCTGTCAACGACGAATACACGGCGGAACGACCTTTTTTTTGAATGAACCCGCGTAGCAGAACAGGGCGGTTCCCTCGTCCGTTGCCCGAAAACGCAGAATCGCGTGCGCGAAGCCGAAATACTCCGCGATTGAACATCAAACCCCGTTATTTGTTTGTACAAAGAATTGGCTTCGGAGTATAGTTTTGAAGACATGAGCAGCCAGGAGCCGGTAATTTCGAAAGAATTGACCCGCGAGCTGAAACAAATTGAGTCATTCTGTCCCGGGTATACCCTTCGCCGTGCGCAGAAGGTCGTCAGTCGACTGTTTGAAGCATCGTTCCGGGACGCGCGAATTACCTCCTCGCAGTTCGCGATCCTGTTAACCCTGGCGGTTAATCAGCCTCTTTCTACCGGCACCCTGTCCGAACAGTTGAGTTCGGAAGTCAGCACGGTCACCCGCAACATGCAGGCGCTCGATCGCCTCGGGCTCGTTCGAACCGAGCCGGGTACAGACAAACGATTCAGGGACTATCGCCTGACCGAAGCCGGTGTTCAGTCGCTTGATGATAACCTTCCCAGGTGGAAAGAAGCTCAGACAGAGACCATGGACCGAGTGGGAAGATTGCGCTGGATGGCTATGCTTGGTGGCTTGAAGAATCTGTACGAATCATGATTGCACCCGAAAGGGAGTCACCGCTTACAGGTATCGTCTCCGTTCCTCGTCCCGGATTCTGGAATACAGTTCAATGTATGGTCGTGCCGGACTCACAGTCAGCTTCGGAGAGAGAACCTCCTCGATCTGAAACAGACCGACCGACGCCGACATGAGGATCTCTATTGCTATGGGCTTTTCTTCGCCCGCGGTGATAAATACCCGCTCGACGGCTGCCGAACTGTACTTATGGATATCCCCAAGTCGTGCTTCGGTATTGATCAAAAGCGGAATACGCGCCCGTCCCTTTTCCATGTCGCACCCGTCTGCAGCGAGAATAAGACCCGCCTCAAGCGAGTGAATGCGCACCATCGCCATGTGTCCGATTATGCACTCGCAGATCAGCGACCGCAGGATTACCTGCTTCGGCAGGTCATCGGGACACCACTGCTGCAGAAAGCGCTCGATAATAGGCTTCCCGAGCAGGATCGAGTGACGCTCGTGATCCTGCCGGGTCATGCTCATGCCGATGTCGTGCAGGAGGGCCGCGGTAAACACTGCGAAAACGCTGTCCTCGAATGAACCGATTCCTTCGACTTCGAGGCTCAACGGAATTCCCGCCACGTGCAGCAGGTTGGCAAACTTCAGTGCGTTTTTCGCGACAATGCGCATGTGTACCGGTCCGTGATCATTGTAACCGAGACGTTTGATGCTCACGATGTTGGAGTAATCCTGAAGCGCTCTGATTTCGTCATCATTCAGCATCTTCTGTGCGATGTCAGTCAGGGTATCGGGCAGCAGCTCGAGCAGCCGTCTGTCGAGCGCAGCCTCTTTGGGAGACCTGGTAGTGGACATGGATAAAAGTGTAGCGGTGAGAGAGTGCCGTGAGAAGAGTGAGGGAAACAAGGTT
>JBKHAN010000046.1:0-22733 GCA_046542845.1 Spirochaetaceae bacterium | reverse complement strand
CATTCACGATTCGTTCTTCACTGGCAGGCATCAAATCTATCACGTTTCCATTCTTCGATCGGCTCTATCCATGATTGCTGTTTGCTCCGTTCGGAGTGCCGTGCCGGTCTCGCGGGAGATCATCATCCAGATCAATGTTAAAAACAGGTACAGAATGCGGTACGACGCAACGGGAAGCCTACGTTGTTTTTCCGGCAAAATAAACCGGGTGTGAAGCAGCGCCAAGGCGGCGCGGCCCGGCTGAAAAAGCACATGGATTCCTAACATAAGCTTAGTACGATCCATGGCATGAAATATGCACGGGAGACGCGACCGCTCGAGCGGTGGAGCTACACGCTCTACTTTGTAGGGCAGAATATCGTTTATTCACTTATTCAGGGTTATCTTCTGATTTTTTCCACGTCGTACCTGAATATCCGGCCCGCGATCGTCGCGACGGTCTTCCTCGTGGTGCGGATCTGGGATGCGGTGAACGACCCAATGATCGGGCTGCTGATGGACCGCTTCCGCTTCAGAAAATATCGATTCAAGGGCTGGCTCTCAATTACGGCGTTTCTTATGCCGATCAGCACATTTGCGCTTTTCCTTACTCCGCCGGCGTCCCCTATGGCGGTCAAAATCGGGCTTATGGTTGTCACCTACCTGCTGTGGGACGTTTTCTATACCGCAAGCGAGGTCCCGAGCTTTGCCGTGTCCACGGCAATGGCAAACACCGAGCGGGAGCGAACCCTCCTGCTGACCCTCACACAGATCGGAAGCGTCGCCGGTGCGGCATTGGGGATGGGTCTCGCGTTCATTTTTCTCGGTGACGGTATCGACGAGATCAACTGGGTTCTCTTCGCCGGTACTCCGGCGCTCATAGCGCTCGTGATCATGGTTCCGCAGATATGGACCGTTCAAGAGCGCCACAACCCGGAGCAGCGGAACGATGTCTCTATCCCCGAGATGGTCCGCCAGCTTCTTCGAAACGATCAGCACTTTATCATGATGCTGCTGTTCACCTCGCAGGCATTTCTGAATGCTGCCGGGGTTTTTGCACCCTTCGTCGCCGAGTACATCTACGGCAGTGCGCAGCTGGCTGCCGCGACCGGACTCTTCAGCCTGATCGGGATTATGGGTCTCGGTGCGCTTACGCCTGCAATCGTCGTGCGATACGGAAAGCGCCGGTACCTTGAGACAAGCATGCTGCTGTGCATTGTGCTCAGCATACCTGTCTTTTTTATCCCGGGTGAAATGGCCATCCTTGCTATGACGTTTCTGGGACTCCGCACAATCGCGCTCGTCGTGACGAGTCTGCTCAGGCCGATGTTCACCGCGGATTGCGTTGAGTACGGGCAGCAGAAAACGGGTGTTCGCTCCGACTCGGCAGCGTTCGCCGTGCAGACGTTTTTCAACAAGACCGGCGACGCCATTGGTACCGCACTCGGCGGGTATTTTCTCGCGGTTGCCGCATACGACGAAACCCTGCGCCTGGCGCAGCAAAGCGCGGGAACGATGCAGTTTCTATGGGTTGCCTACATCGTTCTTCCCATGGTGATGGCGGCGGTCATGTACCTCGGGCCGAAGCTTTTCTATAAGATCGACGAGCAACAGGTCATTGAGTACATCAAAAAGAACGAAGCAGCAGCGCGCGTACCGCCGCCCGCTTCTGCTTGAGCGACGCTGCGTCCAGTTTGTTCCCGAGTGGTCAAAGCTTCTGCTCGGGCACGCGGTGAAACCAGGGCGCTGCTTCTTCCATCTGACGCGAAAATCGCAGCAGACTGCCGTCTGACCCGCGCGGAGCAATGAACTGCACCCCGACCGGAAGTCCGTCGGCGCTGCTTCCAAGCGGAAGCGAAACCGCCGGAGCTCCGGTCATGTTCGCAATGGGGGTAAAGGGCATGTACCCGAAGATGCGGTTCGCTATTTCACCGACAAGACCCAGTCGCAGGAGTAGCCCCCCAAGTCCCAGAGCACCCGCGATTCTGACAATAAACGTTTCGGCAGCTGAAGACTGAAACTGCCCGACACGTGCCGGCGGTCGGGCCAGGGTCGGGAGGCAGATCAGATCGTAGCCCTGGTGCAGCATCTCGAAGCGCCGCGAAAGGTCGCTCCAGCGATTCAGGGCATCGGTATACGCATCTCCTTCACATGCGAGGCCTATGTTCGCCATAAGGCGGGTATGCGCTTCCAGATCGCGCATTTTTAACCGTCCGTTCCGGATTGCCGCGGCACGCGACACCTCCTGTGCGGTCGAGACAAAAAGAACCGGCAGGAAATCCCGCTCGTATATGTCCGCATCCCAGGGAAGCGGTATTTCGTCGACCGGGTACCCGAGGTCCGAGGCGATGGCGCATGCGTTGTATACCGCGTCGGCACAGTCGGAATGAACCTCGAATCCCGCGTGAGAGAGCGGGTGCTTGACGCTGAAACCGATCCGCATTGTCTGTGCCGGAGGCTGTGCAAGCGCATCCGAGAAGCCGACCGCCCCCGCCGGGGAACGGGCGGACACAGCGTCGAGATACGCCGCGGTGTCCCGGACCGAGCGCGACACGCAACCTTCCACCACGCCTCCGCCCCACCCGGTCGGCGCGTCGCTTATAAGGCCGCGGCTTGTCTTGAGGCCGAACAACCCGCAGTTCGACGCCGGTATGCGAATAGATCCTCCCCCGTCGCTTGCGGTGGCCAGGGGAACGATGCCCGCTGCAACCGCAGCACCCGATCCGCCGCTTGAGCCTCCGGGCGTGTAATCGGTGTTCCACGGGTTACGGGACGGGCCGTATGCTGCGGGTTCGGTATAAGGGGTCAATCCGAACTCGGGGGTGTTTGTCTTTCCAAATACGACCAGGCCCACGGAGCGTATACGCTTTACAAGGTCCGAGTCGTGGTCCGAAACGTAGCCACGGTAGCTCTGCGAACCGCAGCTCAGCGGGCTTCCCTTGAATTCAAGGCCGAGGTCTTTCAGCAGAAATGGTACTCCGGCAAATGGTCCCCACGGCTCGCAGCCTTCGACCTCGGCGCGAGCGGCGGGAATGCGCGTAGAAACAACGGCGTTAATCCGGTCGTTTACCGCCTCGTAGCGGTCTATGGCGAGCTCGAGAAGCTCGGCGGGACTTACCTCACGGTTTCTCACAAGCGCCGCAAGCGCGGTTGCATCCCGTGACCGATACTCGTCAAATGTCACCCAAACGCCTCCATGGCCCCTCGCCCGCTCAATCCTGGTCAGGTCAGCAGCGTGCTTCCCATGAGGTAGCGGTCTATTTCGCGCGCGGCCATGCGTCCTTCCTTGATTGCCCAGACGACGAGGCTCTGACCGCGGCGCGCATCGCCGGCGGCAAAAATGCCGGGTACGTTCGTTGTGTGGGATTCGAACGCGGCTTTGATGTTGCTGCGCTCGTCGCGCTCGATATCCATGCTTTCAGGCACCGTATCCTCGGGGCCGAGGAATCCCATCGCGAGACACACGAGGTCCGCATCCCACACCTTTTCGGTCCCCGGGATCTCAACGGGTCGTGGCCGCTCCCCGGGTGGCTTCTCCCACTTGATCTCGACGGTTTTCACGCCGCAGACCGTTCCATCTCCCCGGTCAATAAACTCCTTGGTCATGATCGCGAAGTGTCGCGGATCAGCGCCGAAGACTGCTTCGGCTTCCTCGTGGGCATAGTCCTGCTTGAAGATTCGTGCGTAGGTCGGCCAGGGCATGTCGGCGGTTCGGGAGTTCGGCGGTCGGTTCATGATTTCGAACGCGGTCACCGTCTTCGCACCCTGCCGGAGCGATGTTCCGAGGCAGTCGGTCCCGGTATCGCCGCCGCCAATGACCACCACGTGCTTGCCCTTCGCGTTGGGAATGTCCGGGTTATCGCCGGTGTAGCCGTCGACCCCGAACAGCCGCTTCTGGCTCGCGGTCAGGAACTCCATGGCGAAATACACGCCTTTCAGCTCGCGTCCGGGTACCGGCAGATCGCGGGGCTTGGTCGCCCCGGTGGAAAGGAGCACCGCATCGTACTCATCAGAAAGGTCCTTGAGCTGGACGTCCACGCCAACCTCGACGCCGGTGCGAAACTCCACTCCTTCGGTTTCCATGAGCTTGTTCCGCCGTTCGACCACCTCTTCCTTGTCGAGCTTCATATTTGGTATGCCGTACATCAGAAGACCACCGGGCTTTTCCTGCCGCTCGAAGACGGTCACGGTGTGACCCGCCTGATTCAGCTGGTCCGCCGCGGCGAGCCCCGCAGGGCCGCTGCCGACGACCGCCACGCGCTTGCCGGTACGGACACTCGGTATGCGGGGCGTCATAAGGCCTTCGTCGTATGCGCGGTCGATAATGTGGCACTCGTTGTCCTTGATAGTCACCGGCGGTTCGTTGATTCCGAGGACACAGGCGTGTTCGCAGGGTGCTGGACATACCCGACCGGTGTACTCGGGAAAATTGTTCGTCTTCATGAGACGCCGCCAGGCTTCTTCCCAGCGACCGTTGTAGACCAGATCGTTCCACTCCGGGATCAGATTATCGACCGGACACCCGAACTCGCTCTGGCAGAACGGGACCCCGCAGTCCATGCACCTCGCACCCTGATCCCGCCTGTCCTGTTCGTTCAGGTGTGTATGAAACTCTTTGAAATCCTGTATGCGGCTGACCGGGTCTCGGTCGACGACCTTCCGACGCTGTATTTCTATAAATCCGGTAGGCTTACCCATGCACAAGCTCCTTGTCCTGGGACTTCTGTACATTCATGATATCCAGGAAGCGGGGTGAACTGACTTTGACAAACTCGTCGACGCGGTCCTTCCAGCCGGCGAGCAGGTGTTCGGCCACCGAGCTTCCGGTAAACTCCATGTGCCGCTGCACAAGCTCGACGAGTTCGGCCTCATCGTCCTTGTCGAGCGGGAACGCTTCCACCATGCCCGGGTTAATCCGGCTGCGAAGCCGTTCATGCCTGTCCCAGATGTAGGCAATACCCCCCGACATACCGGCTCCGAAGTTCCTGCCGACCTCTCCGAGAATAACGACCCGGCCGCCGGTCATGTACTCACAGCCGTGGTCGCCGACACCCTCGACGACGACCCGAGCCCCGGAGTTCCGCACGCAGAAGCGCTCCGCCGCGACCCCCCTGAAATAGCCTTCGCCCGATGTTGCGCCGTAGAGCGCGACGTTCCCGATCAGAATGTTCTTTTCGGCGACGAAACGCGACTTTTTCGGGGGATAGATTATGATGCGTCCGCCCGAAAGACCTTTCCCGACATAGTCGTTCGCGTCTCCCTCCAGCTCAAGGGTCACGCCGCCAGTAAGCCAGGCGCCGAAGCTCTGCCCGGCACTGCCGGTGAGCCGTATGTTGATCGCGTCGTCGAGCAGCTCGCCGAATCCGTACTGCTTGACCAGATAATGGCTGAGCATACCGCCGACGCATCGGTCGGTGTTGTGTATGGGGTACTCGAGGCGCAGCTTGGTCCGCGGAACGAACTTCGCCGTTGCTTCGGCGATAAAGCTCCTGTCGAGCACGGTCGCGATACCGTGATCCTGTGGAATGCAGCAGATAACCCGGTCATCGCCTCCGCCCGGCTTCGGACGGTACAGAAGGGCCTGCAGATCCACGTCCCGGCTTTTCCAGTTGCGCACCGATTCGTCCACGCGGAGGAGATCATTTCGCCCTACCAGTTCGTCGAAGGTTCTGATGCCAAGCCGCGACATAATGTGGCGAAGGTCTTCACAGAGAAAGAGTATGAAGTTGATGATGTCCTCAGGCGTTCCGGAGAATTTTTTCCTGAGCCGCTCGTCCTGCGTCGCGATTCCCACGGGGCAGGTATTCTTGTGGCAGACGCGCATCATTATGCAACCCATCGCGACGAGCGCGCTCGTGGCAATGCCGACTTCCTCGGCGCCGAGCATCGCTGCAATTGCGACGTCCCGTCCGGTCTTGATCTGTCCGTCGGTCTGAAGCACAACGCGACTTCGAAGGCCGTTCATGACCAGGGTCTGATGCGTTTCGGCGAGGCCGAGCTCCCAGGGTAGCCCCGCGTGCTTGATACCGGTAAGCGCCGATGCGCCGGTCCCGCCGTCGTGACCTGAAATCAGAATGTGATCCGCGTGAGCCTTTGCCACACCGGCTGCGATTGTCCCCACGCCAACCTCGCTGACCAGCTTCACACTGATGCGGGCGTCGGGGTTTGCGTTCTTCAGGTCAAAGATAAGCTGCGCGAGGTCTTCGATCGAGTAAATATCGTGGTGCGGCGGAGGACTGATAAGACCGACTCCCGGGGTCGAGTATCGCGTCTTGGCGATAACGTCGAAGACCTTGTGTCCAGGTAGCTCTCCACCCTCGCCGGGCTTCGCACCCTGCGCCATCTTGATCTGTATTTCGTTGCTCTCGGTAAGGTATTCAATCGTGACACCAAAACGACCGGAGGCAACCTGCTTAATGGCGCTGCGCTTGCTGTCACCGTTGGGAAGCGGCTTGTAGCGCTCACGCATCTCCCCACCTTCGCCGGTGTTCGACTTGGCCCCGAGGCGGTTCATGGCAATGGCCAGCGTCTCGTGCGCCTCCTGACTAATGGAGCCGAAACTCATTGCTCCCGAGGCAAAGCGGCGGGCGATGCTTCGCGCAGGTTCCACCTCTTCGATTGGAACGGGCGTATCTGCAAAGCGGAAGTCGAGCAGCCCCCGAAGCGTAGCCTGGTCCTTTTCACGCGCATCCTGCTTCGCGCTGAACATTCGATACGAGTCGATGTCGTTCTGGCGTGCCGCACGCTGCATGAACGCAATGCTTTCGGCGTTCCACATGTGCTTCTCACCACCGACACGCCACTGATAATCGCCGGGGTTGTAAAACTCGCTTCCGATCGGCGTGTTTCCCTCCACGTAGCCGATCCTGTGCCGCATCTCCGCCTCTTTGGCCAGGATATCGTAGCCGACACCCTCGATGCGGGTCGCGGTACCGGCGAATGAGCGGTCCACTACCTCCGACTTCAGGCCGATGGCTTCAAATATCTGCGCTCCCTTATAGCTGTCGAGCGTTGAGATACCCATCTTGCCGAAGACTTTGCGCATGCCATACGCGAGCGCGTCGAGATAGTTGTTTTCAATGTCTTCGTAGGTCGCCTCTTTCGCGTACTGCCCCGAATCCCTGAGGTACCACATGGCCTCGAAGGCCAGATACGGGTTAATCGCGTCGGCACCGTAGCCGACGAGGCAGCAGAAATGATGCACCTCGCGCGGTTCGCCCGATTCCACGACCAGGCCAATCTGAGTGCGCTTTGCCCGGCGAACCAGGTGATGGTGAACGGTACCGACTGCCAGCAACGCGCTCAACGGTATGCGGTCCTTCGACATTGTGCGGTCGGAGAGAATGACAAGCTGGTAGCCGTCGGCAATCGCTGCCTCCGACTCGTCGGCGATGCGGTCGAGCGCTTTCATGAATCCGTCGTAGCCGTCGGCCGCGTCGTAGGTAATGTCTACCGTCTTTGCCGACCATCCCCGAAACTTCATGTCCTTCAGCAGCGCCAGCTCCCGATTTCGCAGTACGGGATGGTCGAGCTGCAACATGTGCGCGTGCTCCTCCCCGAGTTCGAGGAGATTCCCCTGCGGCCCGATGTAGGAAGACAGGCTCATGATGATCGTTTCGCGTATCGAATCTATGGGCGGGTTCGTGACCTGCGCGAAAAGCTGCTTGAAATACTCATACAAAAGCCGCGGATTCGGGCTCAGACAGGCGAGCGGCGCGTCGTTGCCCATTGACCCGAGCTGCTCCTTCCCGGTTTCCGCCATTGGTCCGAGTATCAGTTTCAGGTGTTCTATGGTGTACCCGAACGCACGCATCATGGAGAAAAGAATCGCGTTCCCGTCTCCGTGTACTGCATGGCTTCGACGCAGTGTCGGCTCCGTGGGAACGGGTGTCGGGGAAATGATCTCTTCAAGGTCCTCGAGTCGAATCCGCTGCTCTTCGAGCCAGGTCCTGTACGGTTTGGAAAAGGCAATTCTGTCTTTAATCTCCTCGTCAGGTACAAGACGTCCCTGTTCAAAGTCAACGAGAAACATTCGCCCCGGTTGCAGTCGACCCTTGCGAACCACCTTGGACGGGTCTACCGGCAGAACGCCGACCTCACTCGCCATAATGACACGATCGTCTTCGGTTACGTAGTAGCGGCTTGGTCTGAGGCCGTTTCGATCGAGCACCGCACCTATGACGTGACCGTCGGTGAACGCGATCGAGGCTGGTCCGTCCCACGGCTCCATGAAGGTCGAGAAGTATTCGTACATGGCCCTGCCGTGATTCGGCATGAGGGAGTGGTTCTGCCAGGCTTCCGGGATCATCATCATAACTGCTTCCGGAAGCGAAAAACCCGACATGATCAGCAGTTCGAGTACGTTGTCGAAGGTACCCGAGTCGCTGAGGTCCGGTTCGATGATCGGGAATGCGCGAGCAAGGCTGTCGCCGAACAGAGGACTCGCGAGAACGCCCTCGCGAGCGCGCATCTTGTTCACGTTACCGCGGAGGGTGTTGATTTCCCCGTTGTGGCTCATAAAGCGCAGAGGTTGCGCACGGTCCCAGCTCGGGAAGGTATTCGTCGAGAATCGCGAATGCACAAGCGCCAGATGCGTTTCATAGTCCGGGTCGGCGAGGTCCAGAAAATAGTCGAACAGCTGCTCGGGCATAAGCATGCCTTTGTAGACCATGACCTGCGTGGACAGGCTGCAGATGTAGAAAAAATGGTCGGGGTCGGTTTCGCTTCCGCGGATCTGAGACTGTGCCTGTTTCCGGATCAGAAACAGACTCCGTTCAAAGGCGTCACCCACGGTCGTCGGCGACGCGGCGATAAAAATCTGCTCCATCGCAGGTTCGCTCGCCCCGGCGGTGGGACCGATCATGGAATTGTCGCGCGGTACGACGCGCCAGCCCACCACCCGCTGCCCTTCGGCCTCGACTATCGATTCGAAGCGTTCCCTGCATGCAGCTCGGTCACCGTCGTCGGTGGGAAGAAACACCACTCCAGCAGAGAACCGTCCGCGTTCGGGGAGCTCCAGGCCGAGTTCCTGCCTGACCACTTTTTCTATAAAGCGCTCGGGGAGCACGGTCAGCACCCCTGCGCCGTCTCCGGAATTCCTGTCGCTCCCAACCGCACCCCGGTGGGTCATGTTAATAAGCAGCTCTTTCGCGTCTTCGACAATACTGTGGCTCGCCTGCTTTTTGATGTGGGCGACGAAGCCCACACCGCACGCGTCGTGTTCATAGTCGGGTCGATAGAGCCCTTGTGCCGTTGGTCTTTTCTTTATGGTACTCACTGCATAATAAATACATATTTATTCCGAAAAATGCAATAAAAATACCGTAATCGGGCCGGAATGATGCCGATTGGAATGCGGGTCGGTTTCTCTGTCCCGGGACCGGGTCACTCTGCCGCGGGTTCAGACCCGCCGAGCAGAAGGATGTCCCTGATTTCGTCCGCATCCGACGGATCGTTTTCGCTCGCACGGTCGATCGCGCGCAGTCCGTCATCGTTTATCGCGTTTACCGGCGCTCCTGCGGTCACGAGGAGTCGTACAATCGAAGGAGACGACGAGGCGGCTGCGATATGGAGCACCGTATCGCCGGCGCTGTCGCGCGCCCACGTGGGATCATCAGCTACCAGGAGCTGCCGTACCGTGTCTTCGCGATCGGCGAGTACCGCGAGCATGAGCAAGGTCTGCCCCTCGTTATTCACAACCGACGTATCCGCTCCAGCCCCGAGCAGCAGCCGAAACGACGCCTCGTGGCCGGAAAACGCCGCTACCATAAGCGCGGTATTTCCGTCGCGATTCCGTGCATCCAGGGGTACGTCGTAGCGAAGAAGCGCGTTCACGACCCGTTCGTGTTCGATGCCGGCAAAAAGAAGCGTCTCGTCCCGCGCGTCACGAACGCGTGGGTCCATACCGGAGGACAGAAGCAGCTCGAGCACCTCCACGTTTGCCCGCTCGGCTGCGGTAAACGCGGCGCCGGTCATCGCGGGGCTTGAGGCGTCAAAGCGCGCGTCGGCTTCGCGGAGGGCCTGCGCGCTTTCGTTGAGTCCCGATGCACGCAGGGCGCTGCGCTCGATCGCGACGGAGAGCGCGGTGCGCTCGTCCGACATCGAGACGTTCGGGTCGGCACCCGAATCGAGCAGCAGCCGAACTATAGCGCCGCGGTCCGTAGCGGCTGCCCGTATCAGCGGCGTTGCACCCTCGCGGTCTTTCTGGTTCGGATCGGCGCCGGCGGATATGAGGACAGGAATGAGGTCCGGATTTCCGGAGTCTACCGCGTAAAAGATCGGGCCACGTCCATTGCCGTCGGTCTGCTTCGGGTCGGCACCGGCTGTCAGGAGGTAGCGGGTCGTGTCCAGCCGACCGCCCTCGAGAGCCAGGTGCAGGGGCGCGCGACCCGCGTTGTCGGTCCGAAGAAGATCTGCTCCCTGCTGTTCGAGAAGCTGGAGCACGGGAAGTCCCCCTGACTGGGCGGCTTCCATGACCGGAGTGCGCCCCTCGTTGTCCGCCTGATCAACGGCTGAGCCTGCCCGGAGCAGTTCGTCCACAACCGAGGTGTTGCTCTGCCCGGCTGCGTAGTGCATGGCTATCCTGCCCCGTGAGTCGCGGATTCCGGGGTCTGCACCCTCGCTCAAAAGGTACTGTACGGCCGGTACAAAGCCGCCCTCGGCCGAAACCATGAGCAGCGTCCGTCCGTCGCGCTGTATCTCGTTTACATCGCCCCCGTCTTCGACAAACTCCCGCAGCGCTGCGACGTCGCCCCGTCGCGCGGCCCGCACCTCGCTTGAAGCGCAGGAGGCAAGCAGCGAGCTCAGCAACAGCAGCAGTCCCAGGTACGTCCATACGCGTGTCGGCGCTCTCTCTGCGGTGTTCTCCATCTCCATTCCATCACCCTCCTGTGTAGCACTTTGAAGCTATGACTATAGCGCTGTCCTTCACGGATCACAACTCGACCTGCTTCCGGCTGGCAGTGCATGTTCGGGTCTGATATACTTGCACCGCAGACCGGGAGTACCGGAATCCCGATACCGAACAGTTGGATCATGGAAGAACGCAGCGAAGAGCTACAACAACACTTGAGTCGGGTTCCCGCATGGGCATCGGTGAGCTTCAAGCAGAATCTCCTCGCGAGCCTCGGTGCCATTCTCGGCGAGAACGAACAGGTGGAAAGCCTGCTCGAGGGCTTCTGGCGCGGAATTCGCCTCTCGGGAACGGGGTCGGGGGTTTCGGGTATCCTGTGCCTGACGGATCAACGCCTCATGTTCGTCTCGAACGCCGGTACCCAGTCTCAGCCGGAAGTCCTCGATTTTGTCGACCTTCTTTCAGCTGACGCCCGGGGTGGACGGAACGGGAACAAGCTCATTATTGAGCATTCCGCCGGGACGTGCTTCCTGAGCACTACTGCGGCCGGCCACCTCGTCGACGATCTGGTCTCGGGTATTACCGTTCACATGGTGTCCGACGCGGGACCGGACGTTGCTCCCACAGGCCCGCTGCAACACCCCGACACTCTCGATCCCGCCGGTCCGCACAACGGAGGCCGGGGTGACGCGCCACCGGCCCGGGAGGCGCCGCGCCATACCCCGCCCGGCCCCGGTCGGGAGGACGCAGATGTCGAGAATCCGGACGGCACGGTACGCTCTTCCTCGGGCGAAAACCGGTTGAGCGTGCTCGCCTCGCAGTTCCTCGCGGCGCGCGAACTGTTCATGACGCTCAACGACTTTAAACAGGTTCCCGGGGAGCCCGGTTTTTTCAATACCCTCGTCGCAGACCTGTTTCAGCTCGCCGACCTGTGTATCGGAGACCGCGACCAGCTTCCGGATGCTGCCCGGCTCTTTATTATTGTCGTGTTCCTGCCCATGCGACAGACGCTCTCCCGCGACCGGGAGCTGCTCGTGGACCTGTTCCGCTACGACACGATGTCGTACAGGCAGGCGAAGGATCTGCTTGCGCACTGGGACGTGATCCTGAACGAAATGCGCAAGCACCGCCACGGGAAACCCGAGAGCTTTCGCAGTCTCGAGATTCTCAAAGCCCGGGACAGCGAAAACCTCATGGACAACGAGGCGACGGTAGCCGAAGCTTTCCGCGGCTTCGCAGACCGCATCCTGAAAGCCTCCGGCATGCATACGCAGCTTCGCAAAAAGCGTCTGCAGCGCGTAGAAAAGATCCTCTTCGGCGACGATGCGGAAACCGAGGCAGAACAGGAACAGGACACCTCGGTGCGGGTCGATGCACGTGAGGAAACACTCGAAGATGTACTCGAAGAGATACATCAGCTTATCGGCATGGATAATGTGAAGACGCAAATCGACACATTTGTGAATCTGCTGCGCATACACAAAGAACGTGAGAAGCGCAACCTGCCGGTGAAACCCTTTTCGATGCACGCGGTGTTCTACGGACCGCCGGGAACCGGAAAGACGACCATAGCCCGCTACCTCGGCCGCGTGTACCGCTGTCTCGGACTTCTTGAAAAGGGACACATGGTCGAGACCGACAGAGCCGGCCTGGTAGCCGGATACGTGGGACAAACGGCGATCAAGGTCGAGGAAGTGGTGCAGAAAGCGCTTGACGGCGTGCTGTTTATCGACGAGGCCTACGCGCTCAACCCGCGCAGCGGCGACAAGGACTTCGGCCAGGAAGTCATCGACACGCTTTTGAAACGGATGGAAGACAACCGTGAACGGCTGGTCGTCATAGCCGCCGGGTATCCGGATGAAATGAACGAGTTTATTGACAGTAACCCGGGACTGAAGAGCCGTTTCAGTCGCTACTTCTATTTCGAGCACTACACACCGCAGGAGCTGCTTCAGATCTTCGACCTCTTTGCCGAAGGGTCAAGCTTTCGCCTGACGGCAAACGCGCGCAGATCGGTTCTTCAGCTCATTACCGGCTTATACGAGCAACGCAGTCGAAGCTTCGGAAACGGGCGAATGGTCCGCAATCTTTTTGAGAACATCATGGAACGCCAGGCGAACCGCATCTCCAAAGTCTCGCCACTGACCGACGAGATCCTGTGTACAATCACCAAGCGGGACATTCCAAAGATTGGAGAGTTTGCCGGTTAGGCATCCACCTCGGGTGAATACAGGACTTCGGCGTTTGTTTCCACCCACCGGCGGTATGCCTGCTGAATTGCACCGGTCCACACGCCCCGATCGCCGAAAAACCGCTCGCCGATGGACCGCACCGGAACCACACCGCGGGTAGACGAGGTAATAAAAGCCTCGGATACCTGTCCCAGCGCCGCCTCGCTTACCGGGTCGTAGCTCACCGGTATTATGCCCGCCGCACACTCAAGGACGCGCGATCGTGTTATCCCGCTGAGAACGCCCTCTGCCGCGGTATGCAGCATTGCCGAGTCGCCCGCACCTTCCACCGCAAAAAAGTTACTGCTGCTTCCTTCGAGGATACGGCCGTGTTCGTCTACGAGCAGGTATTCGTAGACGGCCTCCGGCGGTGACCCGCCGCCCCCGTGAGCGAGGAGTCGCTCGCGCGTGCGCGACCAGGAGGACGACTTGACCTCCGCTTCGAGACGACTCGCCCCGTACACAAGCGCGCAGTCCACGCCCTTTTCGAGCTGCTCTTCCGATGGCGGTGTGTAGGGGCCAACGGTTACGCGTAGCGCCCCGTCGCGTTCTGCTACGATGCGAAACCGCGCAGGCCGGTAGCCTGTTTTGTGCAGAAGCAGGGACACGCACCGCCTGATTTCTGCTTCGCTCCAGCGACACTCGTATCCAAGCCGTCTCGCGGACCGTTTCATACGGGCAATATGGTCCGGCAACCCGACCACACGCTCGTAGCGGTCGCAGTGTGCCACCATATAGCCACACGCGTCCATGTCATCGCGCGAGGCGTCGGAAAACGACTCGTAGGGTACCGGATCGTCGCAGCGATCCGGACTCGCACAGCGAACGGACACAACCATCGCTTAGCGGGGTTCCTGTGTTTCCTGGAAGCGAACCAGTTCCTCGAGGTCTACCGGTTCGTCCATGACGCGCGGCTCGCGTCTGAGAACGTATACATCGATAAGCGCCTTGATACGCGCGAAGTACTCGCGCACGTAGGTCGCGAACGCGTCCTCTCGCGGCACGTCGGCGGCGGTGAAACCGACGGCCTCGATTCCGTTGTTCCGTGCAATGAAAATCGCACGCGCGGTGTGAAACTCCTGCGATACTATGGTAATGCTCTCGGCTCCAAACACTCGTGCGCTGCGAACGACCGAATCAAAGGTACTGAACCCGGATGCGTCGAGCACAATAACGTGGTCAGGCACACCAAGGGAAACGAGCGCCCTCCTCATGCTTTCCGGTTCATTGTAACTTGCAAAACGGTTGTCCCCGCTCGCAATGATGATACCGGCCTTTCCTGCGTGATAGAGGCTGGCTGCCGCGTCCATACGGTGCCAGAAGAAGCGGTTCGGGCCACCGGTGCGCGTGAACTGGCTTGTTCCCAGGACGAGCGCTACCCGATTGTAGGGTACAGACTCCGAATCGTGGTACTGACGATTACGGGCGGCGTTATTGACACCGGTCCACGCGAAGAAGACCACAAGCACCCCGAAAATGACAGAATATTTGAGTGCGTACGCATACCAGGGACGACGATGATCCAATTCCAGGCCTCCAGCTCCGCCGGCAGCGCGGCGGCCGGGTCTGGTATCGACCGGCCGCCGTGTCACATGCCGCGCATTGCGTTCAATACGTCTAGTGCTTTATTCCGTACGATCGAAGTATACGGCCCCGTCGTAATCCGTAGCAAGTTGTTGATAAGACTCGTGTTCGACAGCGCCTCGTTGCCGTCCCCGGCAAGCGTCTCAAGTGTCAGAAGCGAGGCATACATGAGGTTATTGTCCGGGTTGGTCAGCGCCAGTTCGCGGTTCATGAGGTTGGACAGCACCGTCGCCGTTCCCGTGTCCTCCGAGATTCCGGTAGATCCGAGCGCGTATACGGCCTCCGAGAGCACCAGGGGATTGCGGTCATACTCTATGACCTCGCGAAGAATGACCTCTGCTGAGCGTCCGCCGACTTCGCCGATTACTCTCACCGCTTCCCTGCGAACATCCGGGTAGTCGTATGCGCGTCGTCCGCCGACGCGTACCTGCCACGACGAACCGTCTGTCGCAAGCACCCGAAGGATCCCGAGCAGCGCCCGGTCGTCCATACTTCCGACAAGTTCGGTCGCCTGCTCGAGCGCGGCGAGCTTATGCTCACGTTCCACCGAGAGAGCCTGGGTCCGCAGAACACGGGTTGCCAGATCGTCCTGCAGATAGAGTTCTTCTATCGTCATGAGGCCGCGGTCATTCTCTCCCTCTTCCTGTGCAAATACCGAAAGCGTGAGGAGCAGAAAAACCGCCACAATGCCGAGTCCACGTCGCATACACATACGTCTCCTTATGACTTCATTATACTCAGAACGGCGCAACTTTCCACTCCTCTCCCTGCCAAATCAGGTGATATAAGACAACCCGCCGTCCCTGCACCTGAGAAAGTGCGGTTATCTCTTCCTGGCCGTCCACCTGAAGCTCATCCAGTTGTGCATCGTGCCTGCTCGGCACCACAACGTGCTGAAAATAGTCTTGAAGCGAGCGCAGCCGGACCTGTGCACTCCTGAGCACAGGCGAACGCTCGAGCTCCTGAAGGACCTCTTCGTCGGCGAAGTGATCGCGGTATTCCTGCGAAAGATACCGTTCCCAGGTTTCAAAATCGCGCGCGGCGATGACATCGTTCAACCTGTCGACAAGTTCGTCCACCGCCTCGAAGGTTTCATCCGAATACGGATCCGGGGTCACAGACGGCGGCGCAACGGGCTGTGACGAGGAGGTCTGCGTCGAATCCGAGGCGTGAGCCCCCTCACCGCCTGCGCGGTGATCAGGGGACGAGCCCGAGGCGCAGGAGAGTAGCATCGCTATGGCTACCGCGGACAAAACCGTCTGGAGAAAAAGCGAACGCATCACGATTGCGAGGCTACGTGCCCGGCCCGGGCGCTGTCAACACCGGCGCGAACGTGTGCCGTCCGGCCGGTTGGCACAAGAGGTTGGCACAAGAGACAGAACGTGTAAAATCATATTGCCGTGCACTACGGCAAAGCGGTAGGATTCTCACTGGTTAGCAAATGGCCGAAACAATACAACTGCTCCCTATACTGCACGCATGCGCGAAAAAATCCGCCTCCGCCCGACTGCCCTTCCGATACATACGGGAGTTTGCGACGCAGTACGCCCAGCGTCGCTCGGCGGAGCAGCCGGAACTCGCTGTTCTGACGGATGAACGCGCCGAGGCGGTTCTCGTGGAATCGCTTGCGGCCCTCGAAAAAAACGAACTCCTGAGCCTGCAATATTCCGGTGGTTCCATCATCAGCGTGTTCTTCCCGCTGTTCTATATTGGCCTTGTTCGGGATTTCTACCGGAAGATCGAACGCGAACCTTCCATCCCCTTTCCGGACGACTCTGCGCTTGAGAGCGTTATCCCGCCGGACCTGGTTCGCCTCGTTGACGTTACCTCTGAATACGTGGAGTGGATAGAGAAATCTGACGAGGTTGCACCGGAAATCGTACGCCTGCAGTTTCCCGACACCATACCGAGCATGCTCGTTGTCTCGGAGAGCATCACCACAGAGCTTCTGCCTATGTGCATGCAGAAAATCCGTTTGTATCTCCGGTCAACAAAGAACGCGTCGTACATACACCACAAGCTTTTGAGTCATTTTCCGACCCGGGAAGCGGCGCTGAGCGACGCGATCCGGCAGGTTCTGACAACACCGCACGAGGCTGTGAGCACCATCCGCAAACCGACCGATTTTACCTATCACCTGTGGACTCACTTATGTACGTCGGTTATCAAGGATATCCGGTCCCGGAACGAGCTTCTTGAGCACGATGCGCCGAGCGCTCAAGCCGCCTATCTCATTGGGTATTACAACGCCTATTACCGCGGGCAGGATCAGAAGAAGCGTGAGGCAGAGCTCGCAGTGAAACTCGTCGAGAAACACCTTCAGGAGAGTCGCACCCCGTTTACGTTTCGCGACGTCATTACGTTGCCCGACGACAAGGGAAATCCGGTCTCCCGCAAGCTTCCGACGGAGCGAATCGCACGCACCATAGAAGACCGCATCACGCCGAAAGCCGGTGAAACACTGGCGCCGCTCCTTCGCATAAAGGGGGCGGACCGTATCGACTATTACATGCCCGCGCAACACGGGTTTTCACATTTTCTGCATCAGCGTGAAACGCTTTCAGATGCGCTGCGACGCTATTACATAGAGCGGTGCTCGCTCGCGTTCAGGCAAGACCGTGTTCTCATGTCGATGAAGAGCGATGAACTCTTTCGAAAACATATCCTGCAGGAAGTACGCTCACGGGAGCCCTACCTCGCGGGCCTCCTGAAATACGAGATCCTGTATCTTCTCGCGCGGTCCGTCAGGGGAAATGAGGATCGTCGAGACGAAATGAAGCTGGTATTCGCGGACGATCGTCACGAGCTGCAACCGCTCGACACGATGTTCGAGCTCGACCGTCGTCGCATTATCAAGGATGCGGAGTTAATGCTGCCGTTTTATCTCGGTACGCCGGCGATGCGCGCTCTTACCCGGTTCCTGCGGTCCCTGTTCAGCGGAAAGATTCGGCCCTCCGACCGTCTCGAACACGACGTCCTTGAAGAAAGCGAAGCATCGGGCCCGGCACAAAAAGCGGGTACCCGGAGGTCCGCCGACGCTCAGGGGGTGGAGGACGCTGTCGACACGGATGCTCCCCCCGACGGCAGCCGCCCGGCCGGAGACTCACCGCAGGGCGGAACCCGTGCACCGGGTGCCTCCGACCGCACGAAACCGACCGCGAAGGGCGTCAGCGCCGCGTACCGGCGACAGGTTCGCGAGGTGGTCCAGGAGTTTATATCGGATGCTTCAGCGATCGACCGGGTATTGCAGGAGCTCCACGACAAATGGAACCCGCTGATCGCCGAGCCCGCAAAATCGAATCTTCGTGAGGACATCAATTCGCTCGTCAGGGATTTCCTGCGCAAAATGCGCTCCGGATTTCGCTCGTCACCCCCTGGGGCGGACCGCATCAGAAAAATGGCGGAGGAGCTGTCGAACAAGGACAGCTTCGCCCAGATACGCCGCAAGGAATCGCTTCGGCGTTACATAGAACTGTACATGCTGAAGCTTTTAGGGCGCCTGTAAACCCGCGTCGGTCGGCGATTATCAGGTGTACACGTCCTTCAGCTGCACGTCGCCCATGAAACTCAACACATCCGCGCAGGCAAGAAACAGCCGCATGCACTGAATCGCGTCGTCGAGTGCGCGGTGCGCACTGTTCTCGGGAAACTCCAGCATCTCAACGAGCGCCTGCAGCGCATAGCTTTTCTGCCGCGGGAACGCCCGTTGCGCGAGCACCTGCGTGTCAATGACACGATTCGACACGTCCGGGAGACCGGCACCCTGAAGCGCAGCGCGGAGAAAGCCCATGTCGAATGATGCGTTGTGCGCGATCAGTACCGCGTTGTCGCACAGGGCCATGAAATCGGGAAGGACAACGTCCACCGGGTCCGCCGCAGCTACCATGTCCGTCGTGATACCGGATACCGCGGCTGCGTCGTCGCTTATTTGCATCCCGGGATTCACGAGTGCCGACAGTTCTCCAAGGATCTCCTGCCCGCGAAATCGAACGATACCCACCTCAACGATACGGTCCAGGCCGGCGTGGAGGCCGGTCGTTTCAAAATCGAATGCTGCAAAAACGGTGCGGGAAACCGGGGCGTTGTCGTTCATGGTGGCGATTGTAGTAAGTGCCGTCGCTGAAGGGCAAGCAGACGTTGACTGCGGTGTAAGCCATACGATAGCCTTGAGCGCGTGAAACTGACCGAACTACTCGAAGAGCAGGGCCTCGAACTCGACGACGTACGCTGGTACTGTGCCGAGCAGAACGCAGAGCGACTGCTGACGCTTGGAGAAACCAAAAACGACCTGGTTCATGCGATCTGGTCGGGCCGGGTCGAGAAAGACCTTCGAGACCTCGGCGAACGCTTTACCGAGCAGGTGGATCAGGACTACCAGAAGAATCTGATCGACGAATCGGACCTGCATCGCTACGTTCAGGAAATCATGAACAGCAGAAAACGGCGCAACAGGCAATAAGCCGTCAGGCCTCCGGTATGTATGAGCGTATCGCCTCTTCGATCCGGTCGAGCCGCGTGCGAACCTCCGCTCGCGCGGGTTCAACTGCAGTTCCTGCGGGTCCGTGCACCGACGCGTAGAACTTGATTTTCGGCTCGGTACCCGACGGCCGCACCGACACGCGTGAGCCATCCGAAAGCTCAAACTGGAGGACGTTCGATACGGGCAGGTCTATATTATGCTCTTCATTGCCCGTCGCGATGTGGCGCGTGAGACGCCGCTCGTAGTCGCGCAGAGCGACGACCTCGTCGTGGCCCCAGGTGGTCGGAGGATCGTTTCGAAACTGGTCCATGAGATTCTTCATGGTTGCAATGCCGTCCTGCCCCGGGAACACCGCACTGATCGTCCGTTCTTCGTAGTAGCCAAACTGCTCGTATATTTCGTTGAGTCGGGCAAGGACGCTGCTTCCCTTTGAGGCGTGGTACAAGGCCATTTCGGTGGTAAGAACGGCCGCCGTTATCGCGTCCTTGTCTCGCACTTCGGTGCCGATCATGTACCCGTAGCTTTCTTCGTCGCCCATGACGTAATTCCACGTCCCGGGGTTCGCTTCGAAGGCCCGTATGAGTGCCGCGATGTGCTTGAATCCGGTCAGTGTCTCGAAGACCTTCGCACCATAATGCTCGGCGACGAAGCGCTGCAGCTCGGTTGTGACGATCGTGGTTACAAAGGCCGGCTTCTCGGGCAGGCGCCCGAGATCGGAAAGGCTGCCGAGAACGTAGTCGGCGAGCAGTACCCCGAGCTGGTTTCCGGTTATGAGGGAAAAATCGGATTCCGAGGAACGAACCGCGATCCCGAGTCTGTCGGAATCGGGATCGGTGCCAAGCACAAGATCGGCACCGCTGTGGAGCGCTTCGTTGATCGCTTCTTTGAGCGCTTCGCCTTCTTCAGGATTGGGCGATGTGACGGTGGGGAAGTTACCGTCCGGCATACGCTGACTCGCGACGGTGTGGAGTGAAATGCCGAGCATCTCGAACACGCGCTCCATGAGCATCGCTCCTGTTCCGTGCAAGGGGGTATACACGATGCCGAGCGACGATGCGTAGCGCGTGAACAGTTCAGGTCGTATTACCTGCCTCGTGACCATCTCGAGAAATCGGTCATCTATCTCGCTGTCGATATACTCGAGCAGACCCCGCTGTATGGCGTCCTGTTCCGACAGTGACTCCGGCACGTCTGCTACAGACTGTACTTCCTTGATGATGCCCTTGTCGTGCGGTTCCACGACCTGGCTTCCGTCGTTCCAGTAGACCTTGTAGCCGTTGTACGCAGGCGGATTATGACTCGCGGTCACCACAATGCCGGTGTCCGCGCCAAGTTCCCGAACCGCAAAGCTGAGCTCCGGAGTCGGTCTGAGACCGCTGAACAGGTAGGTCTTGATGCCGTGAGCCGACAGAACAAGCGCCGCTTCGAGAGCAAACACGTCGGAGTAGTTTCGACAGTCGTATGCAATGACCGCCTTCGCCTGCGCGTCGGGTCCGCGTTCGGATTCAACGAAGCGCTTCACATAGCGCGCGAGCCCGGTCGTTGCACGTCGTACAACGAAAGGATTGATACGGTTGTACCCACCGCCGATGATTCCCCGAAGCCCGCCGGTACCAAAGGCGAGATCCGTATAGAACCGGTCCGATAACTCCGCTTCGCCGTCGTTCCGTTTCAGAAGCTCTTCAACCTCGGAGCGAAAATCATCGTTCTTTTCCCGCTGAACATATTCCTGTGCTCGATCGCGAATTGTCTGATTGTCCATAATGCCCTTATTGTACCCGGTCCTGAACGCAAATCAACCCTGCCGTGCGTGTCGATGATGTTCGATTTGTCTCGGTTGACCCGCCCCGATCAGCCTTGTCCCGAGAAAACCGCGAGCAGTTCGCCGGTGCTGTCGACGACACGGTCCGCCCCGGCGTTCTTAAGATGGTCGCCGTCGCGATAGCCCCAGGAAACGCCTATGCTGAACACGTTCATGCCGGCAGCGGTCTGCATGTCAACATCGGAATCCCCCACGAGTACCGTCTCGGCAGCGTCAACCCCGAGCGCCTCGAGCACCTCCACTCCCGTCGCCGGGTCGGGTTTTCTGGGGTAGCCTTCGCGGTCGCCCCGCACGTACCCGAATCGTATCCCGGGGAACGCCTTCGCGACGGTCTGTACGGCTACCGCATGTCGCTTGTTTGTCAGCACCGCGAGGCGGATTCCTGTGTCGTGGAGACGCTGAAGCAATGCTTCTATCCCCGGGTACGCTGAGCCGTATTCGAAGGGGTGCTTTCCGTACAGCTCCGCGATACGTCGGGTAAGCTCTTCGACCGGTGGTTTTTCGCCCTCAAGACCTTCGAGCGCGAGTCGAGAGAGCTCTCCGAGCCCCCATCCAACCATCGCACGATAATCGTTCTCGCTGTAGCGCGGAAGTCCGAAGCTGTCGAGTGCGGCATTCGCGACGTGTGCAATGTCAGGAAGAGAATCGATAAGCGTACCGTCGAGATCAAAAATGACGGCTTTCAGGTGCGCCGGGAACGCCCGGCGAGTTCGCGATGTGGTCATGTACGTGGTCCTCATTCTGCCAGTGCCTTCCGATCTGACACCGTACCAGCGTCCCCGCTGCGGTGGGTGGGTGGTGGACACGAGCCGTTTTTCGGTACAGTAGCACAGATATGATACGACGTGGAGCCGAAGCGTTCGAAGCATATTATGCGGATGTGTTTCCGGCGCGCTGGGACGCGATAAAAACCGCGATACTCGCATACGAGGAACGCGGTATTGCGCTCAGGACCGCCGCCGACCGACCGTATTTCCTCGATGCGGCGAGCGTCGTACCCGCTATGGCCGCCGGTCCGAGCGGTGACAGGGCAATTCTTGACATGTGCGCCGCGCCCGGGGGGAAGACACTCGTACTCGCAGGCACAATGACGGGTGGCGGACAATTGACGGCAAACGAACGGAGCGCGAATCGAAGAGCCCGTCTGCGCCGAGTGCTCGACGAGCATGTTGATTCAGGACTGCGACAACAGATCACCGTCACCTCGCACGATGCGCGCCGATGGGGGCTGTACGAAACCGAGATCTACGACCTGATTCTGGCGGATGTTCCCTGTTCGAGCGAAGCTCACCTGCTGAAAGGAAACGGAGATATTGCTCAGTGGACCCCGCGGCGGAGCAGTCGAATCGCGATCGACCAGTACGCGATTCTTCGGGCAGCCGTGCAGGCACTGAAGACCGGAGGTACGATCGTGTATTCCACCTGTGCATTGTCTCCGACGGAGAACGGGGACCTGGTTTCCCGCGTGCTGAAAAAAGGCGCCCCGTCGGCCCGTCTCGGCACCATCGAACCCGAGGAGGAGGCGTTGAGCTTCGCGGCGTCCCATGGGCTTACCCTTGAAACCTGCAGTGTGGGGTATCAGATTCTTCCCGACCGGTCTTCGGGCAGCGGCCCGATCTATTTCTGCCTGATCCGTAAAGACGCCGAGGACTTGAATACTCTGTGACCCGGACGCCTTGAGAAAGCCCGCCACACCATATACACTCCGGCCACCGGAACCCATGATTGATATCCTGAGACACGAACTGAACGAACAGCAATATCGGGCGGTAACAACCCTCGATC
>JBKHAN010000122.1:0-4499 GCA_046542845.1 Spirochaetaceae bacterium | reverse complement strand
CGTGATCTATGACCTGCTGCTCCTCTGAGATGCTCTCGATTGAACGAATTGTGTCCCGGAGCTGAGCCGCGCGTTCGAACTCCAGCTTCTGGCCCGCTTCGTGCATCTTTCTGGTCAGATCCACAATAATGCTGTCCTTGTCTCCGGAGAGCAGTTCGCTGATGCGGGCTATGTGTTCGAGATATGTCGCCTTGGATGTTTTCCCGGCGCACACTGCGGTACATCGTCCCATGTGGTAGTACAGGCATGGGTGAGGTCTATGTCTCACCGGACCCCGACACTTACGAAGGGGATACATGCGCTCTATGATCTCCAGATACGCGTCGATTCCTCCTATGTTGGTGTATGGACCAAAATAGGTCGACCCATCCTGTATGACCCTGCGCGTCCGGAAAACCCTCGGGTATTCTTCGTTTGTGAGTCGGATAACCGGGTAGGTTTTGCCGTCCTTGAGATTGATGTTATAGCGCGGTTGCCATTTCTTGATGAGCGAATTCTCGAGGAGCAGGGCTTCGTATTCGCTCCGGCAGACTATGTGTTCGATATCGTGAACGTGGCTTATGAGGACCGTGGTTTTCGGGTCCTTGCGGCCGGTAAAATAGCTTCTGACACGATTCCGCAGGTTTTTCGCCTTTCCCACATACAGCGTCTGTCCCGAGTCGTTTTTCATGATGTAGACACCGGGTTCGGTGGGAAAATGCTTCAACCGGGCCCGGATTTCGATCGTTTGATTCTGTGCCATTCCTGCCGATAGTGAATGTACACGCTTATGCCCGGAAAAGAAATTCGCCTGACGGCCTTATTTTTGAGTATTCTCGTGTGTACGTCGACCGTACCCGTTTTCGCGATAACCGGACTGGAGAGTGAGATCGGTCTTGGAGCTGAATACGGCTGGGAAGAGGTCGAGTCCGTGCGCGGGCTTGAGTTTGCCGACGGTCGCAGAGGCTATTCGTCTGTCCGTCTGGCCGAGCAGACCTACGATGTCGGCCCACTCACCGACATGTTGCTCGACTCCGGTCAGTCCGGGCTTCTCGACAGAGCCGGACGGTACCGTGTGATCGCCGAGGACGCCGAAAGCACCAGCGCCAACGCGCTGCGCGGGGAATCGGGGCTTCTCTTTCGCACCGGCAGCGACGGTGTGTCCCTTGAGTCTCGCGCGGGCGCTCTGTTCCACCCAGGCAGGGTCTGGGATGCCTTCAGCATCGAGTTTCTGATGCGTCCGGCGCGCATGAGCGACGGCGACGAGATTCTGTCGTGGAACGGGAGCTTCGTGGTCGACGGCGAGGTGATCCCGCAAACGGTGCGGGTATACATCGAGCGGCGCCGGCTTGTGTGGGAGTTCACCAATCTGTTTATACTCCCGGATCTTGAGCCGTTTTCGATACGCCTCGAAAGCACACAGCCTCTGACCCCGGGGCGGGTCGCTCATCATCAGCTTCGCTTCGACCCTGGTTCGGGCTCGGTCAGCTTCCTGACCAACGGCGTGCCTGAAGACATCGTCTACGCAACCGAAGACGGGAACCCCGGTAGTACGGTACACATACCCGTTGCAGGCAGTGGCTCCGGGCGGATTCGCATCGGGCGGGCGTTTTCGGGCGTACTGGATCTTTTCCGTATCGAGGAAGATTACGTGACAGACGTTGCGCTTTCTTCCTACGGTGCGGCACCGGGAGTCCTGATTTCCCGCCCGCTCGATCTTGGCCGGGACGGCAGCGAGCTTGTAAACGTTGATGTCATGAGCCGGCAACCGGAGGGCACCGACATAGCCATATTCTATCGAACCGCAGACTCCGCGACTTCGATCGACAGTGTGGAATGGCGAAGCTTGAATGGAGGAGCGTCGGACGTAGACGGGGTCGACGGGCGCTTCGTGCAGCTGCGCGCAGAGCTTTATACCGACGGTCGTCGCGAGGAGAGTGCTGTACTCGACTCGGTTCGAATTCGGTATCTTCCGAGCAGACCTCCGGCGCCTCCCGCTTCAATTCGAACTCAGGCCGGTGATGAATCCGTCGTCATTCGGTGGGACCATTCGCCCGGTGATACGGTGGTCGGGTATGATGTGTTTTACGGGACCCGATCGGGGGAGTATTTCGGTACTGAGGCTGATCAGGGATCAAGTCCTGTCTCGATCGGGTACGAAAATGAGCTCGAACTGACAGGGCTCAGAAACGGTCAGATGTACTTCATCGCGATCGTAGCCCGGGACCGGGCAGACCAGCGCGACGGAATATTCAGTGGTCAAGTGGAAGTCCGACCCAACCCGTGATAAAGAGTAAAGAAGGCGGGATATAGCAGGTGACCAGACAACAAATTAAAAAACGTCAGGAAGAACTGAAACGCCGGTTCGATCGTGCGGCGAAAGCGCTGAAAATTGGTGATGTGGAACAGGCCGGTGAACTCGCACGTCAACTCACTCGGGAGCTGCCGGGGCGAGCGGCGGTTCATCTGCTTATGGGCTCGGTACACAGCTCCGCGGGACGCTACGATCGCGCCGCGCGGAGCTTCGAAAAAGCGGTTGAGATCGAGCCAGACAATATAGAGGCCCAGAATAATCTCGGGGTAGCGTATCGTCAGCTCGGAGAGTTCGCGAAAGCCCTCGCCGCCGTCGAGCAAGCGCTTGCGATACGGTCGGATCGAAGCGACGTCTATTACAACCTCGGAAACATACATAAGAGCCTGGGAAACTTCGAGGACGCGAAAGCCTCGTACGAGAAAGCAATTGAGCTTGACCCGACGTTTGCACTTGCGTACAACAACCTCGGAACCTTGCTGCATCAGAACGGCGATCCCAGGGAAGCGCTCAGGGTTCTGCGCGCCGGACTGCAGGTGGACGCCAACCATCCCAAGCTTCACTACAACCTCGGTCTCGTGTACGAAAGTCTCGGGGAGCTCGAAGAGGCCAGGACGGAATACCGGGAAAGCCTGACGAAGAAACCCGGCTGGACGGACGCGCTTAATAATCTTGGCATCGTGTATCAGCGCTTGAATCGGTTCGATGACTCCATAGATACCTTTGCCGAAATACTGGAGCTCGATCCGTCGAATGCAACCGCGCTGAACAACAGCGCTAACGTCCTCGCAGAGCAGGGGAAGGTCGACGATGCGATCAGGTACTACCGTCGTGCCCTGAACAATAGTCCGTCCTACGAGCACGCGATTTCCAACATGAGTCGTCTGCTTGAGCGAAATCCGGATAACGCAGCGGCGTCGGAAGAGCTTCAACAGCTTTCCGTGCAGTATCCCGAGAATCACTCGGTTCGGCTGAGTCTGGTAGACCGACTGCTCGTACAAAAGCATCGTGAAGAGGCGAATCGGCATCTCGACTATCTTGTCAAGAACAAGCCCGACAATGTTGGTCAGATCAAGCTGCTCGGCCGGCTTCTGCTTTCGGCCGATCGCCTGGACGAGGCGGAAGAGTGCTTCCGGTATATTGCCTCCCAGGGTGACGATAAACACAGCTTCACGCTGGAACTTGCGTCCATTTACAGGGATCTTGGCAGAACAAAACAGGCGCGCTCATACGTAAACTCATATCGTGAGGATGTCCCGGGCTCTCTGGAAGCTGATCTCCTTCTTGCGAAGATCGAGCTCGACGATCAGGAGCCGCAAAAAGCTCTCGACATCCTTGACATGCTGAAGGAGCGTGCACCGGATGACGAGCGTATCCTTGTCGCAATCGCACGTGCGCATCAGCAGATGGGTGAGCGCGAACAGGCGATCGATGCTGCCGACGAGCTGGTGAACCTCCAGGGTCAGCGTGCGCGCCCTGACGACCTGAGCAGACTGAACGACAGCTTGAGTCTGTACGAAAAAGCGGTCGCAGCCTTCGAGGAGGACCACGGAGAAGCGTGGGCTCGAAGCCTCGAGACGCTCGGCAAACTTGCTCGAGGTGAGCGCGAGGAGACGCCGACCATACAGCCGCTCGCTGTTGACGAGCTCGGCGAGCTCGACGAGGAATCGGTGCCACTTCTTGATTTCGGCGACGACTTCGACGTCGATGAAGAAGAAGCCGCCGCTGAACCGGAAGACGTTGACTATCTCGACGAGTATGAAGCATGGGAGAACGACCGCGGACCGTCGCTCCTTGACTTGCCGAACTACGGGGACCGTCGGGGGGGCGATGATGACTCGTCGCGCCGGATGCCGCCTCAGCAGACAGCGCCTCAGCCGCAGGCTCCACCACAGCCCTTTCCGCAGCAACCGTCGCCGCCTCAGCAGCCGTACTATCAACCTCCCCCCCCTTTACCTTCGCAGCCACCGCAGGCGTACGTACCTCCACCCCAGTATGCGCCTCCTCCTTCTCCGCCTCCTCCGCCGCCGGAAAAGCCGTCTGGCGAGGGGTACGCTCCGCCACAACGGCCCTCCGCCGAAGAGCTGCCGGTAAAACCGGTGCCCGAGCCCGAGCCCGAGCCCGAAGAACTCGAGTCTGAGGACGCAGAGCTCGATCTTTCCATGGGCTTTCCCGAAAAGTCACCCGACGAAGTGTTCCAGGAAGAACC
>JBKHAN010000121.1:0-4576 GCA_046542845.1 Spirochaetaceae bacterium | reverse complement strand
CCCGCCCCCGAGGCGGAAGAGTTTGACGATCTCGAGGCCTTTGACGAAGCCCCCGACGAACCCGCCCCCGAGGCGGAACCCGCCCCCGACGAGGACGATCTGTCCTTTCTCGAGGACGACGATCTGACCCGTGTTGACCCTCCCACAGACGCGGTCGACGTGGAAAACCTCGATGAGGAGGATCTCGTTGCGGAACTCTCGGGCGGCGAAGCAGCCGGACAGGAGGCCGATGAAGGAGACTTCTCCTTCGGCTTCGAGGAAGACGAACCATTCGAGCTCGAGCTCGAGGACGAGGATGCTGACGAGGATGCGGAGGCGGCCGTCGAGGCTGAGCCCGCGGACGACGACGACATCAGCTTTGAGCTGCCTGAATCCGACGAGATCGAAGCGCTTGAAGTCGAAGGCGACCTCGACGAGGCGGACGACGATTTCGGCGCAGGAGACGAGGAGTTTGACGTCGGCGACTTCGGCGAATTCGGCATGGAAGACGAGGACGCAGCCGAGGTCGGTGAACTCGACGATTCCATCCCGGACGAGACCGACGACGACGAGATTGCCGACGTCAGCGAGTTCAGTCTCGGCGATTTCGGGCAGGAGTTCGGTGTCATAGAAGAGGAAGACGGCACCTATTTCGCCGATGAAGAATCGCTTAATCCCGCGTCGGCGCTCCCGACGCAGGCACCCCGGACAGCCCGGCATTTCTCCGACACCGACGACGAAGACGCTCCGATTGTCCTCTCTGACCGTGACTTCGAGCATGTGAAGGAGACGCTCGATTCGCTGCCGCTGAACCTTCGCATTGCTGCCGAAGAGATTATTGCCGACGAGGACCGCGCGCCGGCAGAGATCCGGCCGCTTATCCGCTCGCTCATTAAAGGCGACCCGCCGAAAGACATCGCCCGCATCGCCGGACGGATCAAGGGCGAGCGAATACGGCTGCCTGCGAACTACCAGGTTCGCCGCGGCGTCGTCTTCGAGGAAGAGCGGGCAACCTTTGCGTATCAGTTCAGGCACCGCATTCTCCCGCTCGCACGCACCGTCGCGCTCATCGCGTTGCTGCTCGGAGTTCTCACCTGGCTCGGTGTCCGCTTCCTGTACCAGCCGCTGTATGCGCGCTATCTGTACCAGCAGGGCCTGGCCGAGATCGATGATGCACGCTACGACGTGGGAGAACAGCTGTTCGACCGCGCCAAGGATCTGCACGAACACCGGCTGTGGTATCTGCGCTACGCCGATGCGTTTATAGAGCAAAGGCAGTACGAGCGCGCAATCGAGAAACTGACCGATCTTGTCGCATCCGAGCGCTACCCCGCAGACAGGGAGGGGTTTTTATCGCTCGCCTCTCTTCAGTCACGTATCCTTGGCGACTTTCTGGGGGCGAACGAGACGCTCGAGGCGTACATTGTCGCGCACGGCGCCGAGTACGACGCGCTCATCGCGCAGGGGGACAACTATCTCCGCTGGGCGGATGCAGACCCGAGCCCCGAACGCTTTGAAAACGCGTTTAACACCTACAGTCTTATGGCGCAGCTTTTCGGGCAGACCGATGAAATCCTCGAACGCCTCCTGTGGTACCACGTGCGCGCCGGTAATCCGGACCCGGTACTCGAACTCGTGACCTTATTTGAAGAGGTGAGAACAGAAGCGCCTGTCACGCCTGAAATTTATGCGGAGACGGCGGGCTTTCTTATAGACCGTGACGAGATACTCTTCCCGCGTGAGATGCTCAGTCGCGTGCTCAGAGCTGAGCCTCGGTCGCCCGACGCGTACTATCAGCTCGGTCGCTTTTTTCGCCGCATGGGCGAGACCGACAACGAACGGCGATCACTCGATAACGCCCGGCGACTTTTTGCCGAGCAGGACCTCACCACAGCGCGCGAGCGGGCCATGAACATAGACACGCACACGCTGATCGCCGAGTACCACCTCCGCGAGGGCCGTGTTCTTCAGGCAGAGCAGGATTACTCCACCGCCGTGGAGATGTTCACCGACGAAAGCGCAGCCGGGCTGCTTCGGCCGGACCACCGATACGGGCGCATGTTCGCCGGCTTCGGGGACCTGTTTTTCGAACAGACCGGCGAGTACGCAAGCGCTGAAGCGCAATACCGCCTCGCCCTTGAGAACCGCTACGGCGAGGGGCCGGGCCACGATCGCGAGCGCGTCGTCTTCCGCCTCGGCTGGATCGCCTTTCGCGACGAACGTTACCGTGAAGCGCTTGACCGCTTTGAGTCCATCCCCGGCTCCACCCGTAATCCCAACCTCGCCTTTGCACGGGCGAACACGCACTACTTCCGCGACCAGTACGTGACGGCACAGTCGTATCTCGAAGATGTGCTTGAGTTGCTCGAGGCCGAACGGCAGAGCTATGGTGATGATTTTGACGTGAATCGCGAACCCGAACACCGGGAACTGGTGCAGTTTCGCACAATGGCAAGCAACAACCTTGGCGTGGTCATGCACCGCATATACGAGCAGACCGGCGACAGGAACGACCGCGCCGACGCACTCGTGTCGCTGACCAACGCGACCCAGGACGCGACCGATCTCGGCCGCAACCCCGATACGGCGGAGCGGAGCGATTCGACCGATCTCGCGTTCCTGAATCAGCGCTACGTACTGTTTCCCGACCAGGATTTTGACCTGCGCGTGTATCGCTCGCTGCCGCGGGACCTCGCAGACCGGGACTTCTTCCCGGCGCGTCTGTAGCCCTGAGCGCAGGGGGAACTGCGCTATACCTCGAACATCCAGCCGTGCACGTCGGGCCGCGAGCCGTACTGTATGCCCTTGAGGGTTACCAGCAGTTCGCGCGAGAGCTCACCCATGGAACCGTCGCCAAAGGTCGCCGTAGCGCCCTTGTGTGTTATGCTCTCTATATAACTGACACCGGCAGCGGTTCCCGTTACGAAGCACTCCACACAGTTCGACATGACCTCGTCTATGGATACCTTTCGCGCTTCGGTGGTCACACCCATGTCATTCGCGAGCGCGAGCACGCTTGCACGGTTTATGCCGGGAAGGATCGTATCCCCCAGCTCCGGCGTCACGAGGTTGCCGTCCTTCATCCGGAAGAAGATGTTGCAGCTTGACCCTTCCTCGACGTACTGCTGGTTCATATCGAGGAAGATTGCCTCCATGTAGCCCTGGTCGTTTGCTTCGCGCTTCACGAGTATCGGCATTACGTAGTTGGCGTTGCACTTGATCCACCCCGTACCTCCGGGTGTTGCCCGAAGCTTGTCGGTCGTAACCGCCGCCGTCGAGGCGTCCGGATCAAAATAGCTGCCTACCGGCGTCATACCCATAATGACCCAGGGGTAGCCGGAAAGCCCGAGTCCGATACCGGGCTCTGCGTAACTGAACGGGCGGATATAGATCGCGTTCGCGTTCACAAAGGAGTCGGCCTCCCAGCGCGGGTCGTAGGCAACGCTGAAACCCGCCTCGACGTTTCGCTTCACCGTTTCAAGCACACCGTGTACGAACATGTCTACCGGGAAACCGGGCATGCGAAGCCCTTCCATGGAGCGCTTCAGCCGTGCGCCGTTTTCATCCGGCCGGAATACCTTGACGCTGCCGTCGGGCTGCGGAAAGGCCTTGAGCCCTTCGAAACACCCAAGCCCGTACTGCGTGGTGTAGTTGATGAGTGGAAGCTCGGGGAAACTGTTTCGTTTCGCCATGAGATCGAGGCGCTCCGCCTCCGGCATCGCAGCCTCTTCGACAGGGGTCCGGTGGGGCTTCTCTACGAAGACCTCGGACCAGACATGATCCAGCCCGTACTTGGCCTCGTATACCCACGGATACATAGATAGCGTAAAACCAGATGCCACTTTCTGCCCCCCAATCGAACATCGTATCGTTCCGATACTACGGACCGCGCGGTCACCGGTCAAGTTGGCCCGTGAAAATGTCGGTGCACAACCGAGAAGGTGGTTTTCACGAATCCGCTTTGGGCATATAATCCGGAGGTAATGGTAATTTCAGCGGGCGCATCCGGCTTTCGATCAGACGCCCCGGCCTGGACAACACCATACACGTCGCGCCCGGGACCGGCACTCTTGCCGGGACGCGCGCAGACATCCCCTGTACAGAACATCTATTCCGGTGCGGAGACCGTGCTGCGTTGCAGCGGTACCGTCCGGTATACCCGGTCATGCGTGCGGAAGGCGCCGCAGGCCGCGAGACTCTGCACGCAGGAGGTCAAGCAGCCGACATAGATGAACACCAGGAAAAACGCTGTGCATTGTGTAACCTCGCACCGTAATCGGAGGTTACAAGGTCAGGTGCGGCAATCCGTGCCTGTAATTGTCGAACCAAGCGATACTTAGCCGGAAACGGCCGAAAAGTGTTGACTTGACAGCAGTATGGCCCGGGGCTATACTGCCCAACAACTCTAAGACAAGGGGAACACGGGTTCTGTAGGATCCCGCCCCCTACGAATCCCCAAGGAGGATTTGAATATGAAGAAAATTAGCGTGTTGCTAATTGCGTTCTTGCTCGTAGCAAGTTTCGCGGTTGCCCAGGAAGTGGTGCCGAGCGTAGAGGTTGACGGCGAAGCAAGCCTCACCTTCGGTGTTGATCTTGA
>JBKHAN010000045.1:0-23423 GCA_046542845.1 Spirochaetaceae bacterium | reverse complement strand
TCATCGTGCCGGCTCTTGTCGATCAGCTCCCGAACCATCACGCCGCTCTACTCGCCCTGTCCGAGTTCGCCAGCGAACCGAATGAGGCCATCTGCTCGACGCACAGTCTGGCTGAGTGCTACGCGGTGCTCACCGCGCTCCCGCTCGCCCGTCGCATCACGCCGGAAGAAGCACGCCGGTTGATTTCCGAGTCCATCGCTGGTCGGTTGACCGTACGCGATCTCTCGAAGGCCGACTACCTGGAAGCGACAGACATGGTCGCGCAGGCCGGACTCATCGGCGGCGTAGTCTACGATGCACTCCACGTCGTAGTCGCAAAAAAGTCGCGGTGCGAGCGGCTCCTTACCTACAATCTCCGGCATTTCCGCGGGTTGGTACCTCATCCGATCACCGTCGCGACGCCGTGAGGCCGCCGAGCTCGGTGTGCGACCGTGCCGGTGAAATCTGATGTGGCTATGCTCGCCGTACCGCGTGGCCTACTCGAACGATGCGGCGCGCTGCATTGTATCGGCCTCGTCGTCCGAATCGTCTCCGAGGACCGTTTCAACCGAGCCGGGCTGGGCGTCTTCCTGTCCCATCTCTGCGCGAGGAGGGACTTCGAGTTTGAGGTATTCAGCGACTTTGTCGACTTTCTTTGCCAAAAGGGTATAGAGCGCTTCCGGGTACTGACGATGCTGCAGCCGTCCGTGCAGATGTTCCCTAATATGGTCGGCCAGTTCATCGACCGATTCTTCACTGTCTATTGGAAAGTCGGCACATCCGTTGAGTACATAACTGAGCCCCATAATTTCAGACCGCAGAAGCGCTGTGTTCGCTTTCGTAACGTACTGCGTCACCTCCGCGCGCTTGTAGCGATTACTCAGGTTATCGATCCATTCATCGCAACCTCCGTGATATGGCGTTCGATTACAGCCTACTTCAGGGGTACACCCGGATAGCGCTGTCGTCAATCGGGTAACAGGCGGTGGCGAGGGGTTTTCAAGCTCGACCGCCGGCGGCTTACGTCCCGTCAAGCACGCGTCTTGCCCACCCGCGGCCGGTAGAGCGCTTGAGGAACGCGCCTGATAGTGCCACGCTGGCGGTAGCAGTCATTGAGCACAAGGAGCCTTTCAATGGAAAATTTCAAATTTTATAGTCCAACAGAGTTCGTATTCGGCAAGGATGCAGAGAAAGAACTGGGAGCGCTGCTTGCCGGCTCGGGCGCACAGAAGGTATTTCTTCACTACGGTAGCGGTTCGATCAAGAAAACCGGTCTCTACGACCGTGTCATACAGAGCCTGAAGCAAAAGAACATCGATTTCGTGGAACTCGGTGGGGCGAAAGCAAACCCGGTCGATTCACTCGTCTACGACGGCATATACCTGTGTCGCAAGGAGCGCTGTGATTTTGTCCTCGCGGTCGGAGGCGGGTCGGCGATCGACTCGGCAAAAGCGATCGCGGCCGGGGTGAAATACGACGGCGATTTCTGGGACTTCTTCGACGGGAAGGCGACGATCGCGGATGCGTTGCCGGTCGGTGTCGTTCTTACGATCCCCGCGGCCGGTAGCGAGGGCTCGGTGGCCACGGTCATAACAAAGGAACATGAGGGGCTCAAGCGCGGCACAGGCTCGGATCTCCTGCGACCGAGATTTGCCATCATCAACCCTGAACTGACCTACACCCTTCCGATGTGGCAAACCGCAGCGGGCGTCGTCGATATGATGTCGCACATCTTTGAACGCTACATCACGAAGACCGAGAACGTGATTCTGACCGATCGTCTCTGCGAGGCGACGCTGGTGTCGATCATGGAGGCGGCGCGGAGGATCGTCCTGGATCCGAAGGACTACGAAGCGAGGGCGACAATCTGCTGGGCCGGGACAATCGCGCACAACGGCATCCTCGGGGTCGGCCGGCAGGAAGAATGGACCACGCACGCGCTGGAACACGAGCTCAGCGCGCTCTACGACATGACCCACGGTGCGGGGCTCGCGGTGATGTTTCCGGCGTACATGGAGTACACGCTTGAGGAAGACGTTGAGCGCTACTACCGACTCGCTACGAAGGCCTTCGGCGTGCCGGAGAACCACTACGACAAGAAGGCGGTCGCGCGTGAAGGCATACAGCGCCTGAAGGGATTCTTCATCGAAATCGGCATGCCGGTCACCCTGAAAGAAGCCGGCGCGAAGAAAGAGGATATCCCGAAGCTGCTTGAGACCCTCAAGAAGAACAAAGGGAACACCTTTGGTTCATTCCGAAAGCTCAAACTATCGGACGCGAAGAAGATCTACGAGATGGCCTGGGAGTAGCGGGGGCCGGCGAAGTTCCCGCTGCCGGCTCTGGCCCCCGCCGGATGATCGTGGTACCTTTAAGTCCTAACAGAAAACTCATGGAACGAATATTAAGCATCTTCGTCGTCCCGGCGGATCAGATTGTTACCTTCTTCATTTCAATGACCCTCTCGGTGGTACTTGGCATTCTCATAGCGCTCGTCTATCGATATACGCACCGCGGCATGAACTACGAGAGCGGTTTTCTTTCCACGATCGTGCTGTTGTGTCCCATAGTCGCGCTGGTCATGTTTTTTATACAGGGCGATCTGGTTCTCTCGCTCGGACTTGTCGGATCGCTTGCCATTATTCGCTTTCGTACCCCCATTAAGGACACGCGCGACATGGTGTTCCTGTTCTGGTCTATCGTAGTCGGGCTGGGAGTCGGCACGCTCAACTGGACGGTCGCGGTGTTCGCAACCCTCTTTCTGAGTGTTCTCGTGAGCAGCATGTATCTGTTCAGATACGGAAAATCGATGCACGTCGAGTACATCCTTGTGGTGGCAGGTTCAGATCGGAATGCAGATGATGATATCGAACGGGTCGTGAACCGGAAACGAGCGAATGTGCAGCTGCGCAATCATGAAGTTGACGGGTCGGTCTGGGAACTCACCTACGAAATCAGGGTCTCGAGGGCGAGCGAGCCGGAGGTGCGCGGGCTCATAAGCGAGCTGCAACTGATTCGGGGCGTCACAAAGGTGTCGCTGCTGACCCCGCAACTCGCGCTCCCGATGTAACCGGTGTCTGCGATCGCACGGCTCGAGCGAAAGTATCTCCTTGGACTCACGGAGTACCATCGGCTTAGAGCAGCCCTCCCCCTTCAACTGGAAGCCGACCGGTTCACCAGGCGTGAGCCTGCGGGCACCTACCTCGTGCGAAGCATCTACTACGATACGCGGGACTACCGCGCATGGTACGAGAAGGAGGATGGTGACTTCGGACGCATCAAGCTTCGCATTCGCTCGTATACCGACACACCGGACCGTGACACGCCGATTTCCGTCGAGATCAAGACAAAGTCTGGAAACGCCATGGTGAAATATTCGAGCCACGTCGCCTTTGAAGACTACCTTGCCTTCGCCCGAAGCGGGCACTGGCCGGACATACGCGAGCCTGTGGTACAGGAGTTCGCGCGCCTTGTGCGTGTGCGCTCGCTCGTCCCGGTGGTGCTCGTCCAGTACCGGCGGGAAGGCTACCGCTCACGCGACCGGCTTCCGGTTCGGGTGACCGTAGACCACGGGGTCGTGAGCACCCGGGCCTCAAACCTGTTTCCCGACCACGCGATACTGACTCCCCACCGGCCGAAGTACGTGATTTTCGAAGTCAAGAGCTCCAGCGGCGAACCGGCGTGGCTCACGCGGCTCGTGCGGGAGCACGGGCTGAAGGTGACGGCCAACAGCAAGTACGTACAGGGAATCGAAGTAATTCGACCGAACATGGTCACCCCGAGGGAGGTAGCACCGTGACACGCTACCGCCGTGTACCGCGCGTGCAGGTGCTCGCCGTGGCGCTGTCGACAGCCTTCGTGCTGTTTCTCGGCTTCTATGTGTGGCTTTCGGTCGACACAGGTCCGACTCGATTTCCCGACCCGGGTCTTGAAGCGGCGGTTCTCGACGCGCTCAACGGTGCGGGCCGCGCCTTCTCTCCTCCGGAGCTCGAACGCATTACCGAACTCGACGCACGCGCGCGCGGCATTACCTCCCTCGAGGGCATCGCACAGCTCGCTCGCCTCGAGGTCCTGAACCTGCAGGGGAATCGGGTCGAGGATCTCTCACCGCTCGCCTCGCTGCCACGGCTGCAGGAGGTGAACCTTCGCGATAACAATATGACAGACCTCGAGGGGGTCAATCTCCCTGCGCTTGTCGAGCTGGAGGAGCTTCGATCGCTTGATCTTCAGTACAACCGCGGACCGTCGCACCCGGAAAGCCCGGGCGACCACGAGCGGCTGTCCGACATCTCGGTTCTCAGCGACTTCGAGCAGCTCGAAGCGCTCGACCTTGCCCATAACCACATTTCCGATATTCGGTCGATCGCCGGGCTCACGGGGCTGCGTCGCCTGGATCTGCACGACAATCCCCTGGGCCTTGAGGATCTCGCAGTGCTTGCCTCGCTGACGCAGCTTGAACACCTGAACCTGCGGGAGACCGATATTACCGGTCTTTCCGGCATTCAGGAACTGCGCAATCTTGTGTACCTGAACCTTCACTCGAACAGCGATATTTCCCGGATTGCGCCTGTTGAGGAGCTGCCGCGGCTTCATACGCTGATTCTGCGCGGCGTTCCTGTCGGGCGCGAAATCCGCATCATCGAAACGCTTCCCTCGCTCGTACGACTGAATATCCGCGATACAGACGTGTCGGACATGGCGCCCCTCGCGCGGCTTATGGAACGGGGGGCATTGCAGGACGACCTCGACTCGGGCGTGTTCGCCGAGGTCGATATCCGGGAGAACCCGGTGCACCGGCGGGGTGACCCCGACGGGTATCAGGTCCTCGAGCCGTACTGGCAGAACATCTCTATTCGCTCGCCGCAGGAGTTGCCTCCTCCGCTGGAGACAGGTCCGCTCTGACGTTACGCGCTGCGGCGCGGTATCAGCTGTGCCTGGACGCGGCGTAGTCCTTGATGCGGGCAACTTTCGGTCCGCTGCGACCTGAGGGATCGAAAGAGCCGGTATGAGTCATGTAGATGCGGGTCATCATTCTCGCGACGTGGCTTCCGGTGACCTGCTGACCGAAGGCTACAACGTTTGCGTCGTTACTCAGTGCCGCGCGTTCCGCCTGGTAACAGTCTGTCAGCAGCGCGCAGTAGACGCCGGGAACCTTGTTCGCCGCGATCGACGCACCGATACCCGTTCCGCACATGACAATACCGCGATCGAACTCGCCCCGAGCCACCGCTTCGCACACGTCTATAATGACGTTGGCGTAGATCGGGTCGTCCGAACCGAAATCCGTAACCGAATGACCGAGAGACGTCAGTTCGTCCGTCACTTCTGCTTTCAGGGGAAATGCGTTGGGATCACATCCTATTGCTACGTTCATACAATATCCTCTTATCGACAGAGTAACACTCCGACGCTGCAACGGCCAGTCAACCGCAGGGTTGCTTGCCTCGGGCTCGTCGGTCGTTCCCGTGCGGTCAGCGGCCCGGTGCAAGAGTCCTCATGTATCGGTGAGAACCCGTTGTATGGCCACGAAGTTGGTATGCGCGCCTTTTTCGTCGAAAACCGGCTGTATGTCCATGTCTATCATGTACTCGGTGCCGTCTTTCGCGTAGTTCAGTATGGTGCCCTGGTACTCTGCGGGCACATTCAGGACACGGCGTATCTCGGTCACGACCGTGGGATCGGTACCGGGTCCCTGCAGCAGATCCCCGGGGTTCTTCCCGATCAGCTCGTCTCGGGAATATCCGGTGAGTTTAACGAACGCGTCGTTTACCCAGGTTGTTACACGGTTGCGGTCCGTAATAATAACGATTGTGTTCCTGCTGTTCGCGATATGCGAGAGCACGCGGTTTCGCTGTTGCGCAACCTCGGCAGACCGACGCGCCTCGTGGAGCCGGAGCGCCATGTGTATCGAGGCAAACAGGACGCTGTGCGGCGAATTTTTTACAATATAGCCATATGAGGTAATCTGCTCGGTCTTTCTGACCACTTCGGGTTCGGTGTGGTTGGAAAGAAACACTACCGGTACGTCACACAGTTCGAGGATCGCTCGCGCGGCCTCGGTTCCGTCCATACCGGCTCCGAGGTTTATGTCCATGAGCACAAGGTCAAACGGGCATCGCGTGCCGGTGTACGAGTCACGAACCAGCGCAACTGCCGTCTCACCGTTATGCGCGACCTTGACGTCGTAATCTTCCTGCTCGAGCACACTCCGGTTGGCGATCGCGATGATGCCATTGTCCTCGACGAGCAGAATACGTTTTTTCACAGAGCTGAATCGTACGCATTACATATGCTCGTGTCAATCAGCGTACGTTGCACTTGCGTGGCGCGTACTATCTGAAATACGGCGTCTTCGTGTAGTGTATGGCTATCTGACAGGACAGGTGAATTTATGAACGACGACGATTTTTATTTCGACGGATCCATGACACGGGAAACGCTCAAAGCGTATCTCAAAAGAGCAGTTACGCTGAATGGCGCGGCGGGATCACCCGACTGGAATGACGACATACGCATGGTACTGGAATGCGGTGCGATGTTTTTAGGCCGCGCGGCCTACGTCTGGGTTATGCCGGAAAATGACGAGAAGCAGTTCGCCCTTGCCGAAGCATTCGCAGAGCGCGTTCACGAAGCTGACAGCCGTATTATTCTCCAGGCCGGCATATTCGAAGCGATATACCCGGAGATCGACTTGATCCCGGTTCCGGGCTGGGTCTTCGAAGCGTTCGGGGACGAGGCCGAAGAACGTTGTTTCAGATTTGAGGCAACCCACGATCCTCAACGCCGAACCGAATATGCGTGGGAGTTCGGCACCGGCGGCACCTGTCCGGACATCACGAAAAGGGAAAGCCAGTACTGGTTTTATTACCGGGCTCGGCGCTATATCGATGCCGGCTATGAAGCTATCCATCTGGGTCAACCACATATGTATGCGGACCGCGATCGAGGTTATTCCGTTTTTGCAGACCTCTGCACCCGGATCCGCGCGTATGCCCGGCAAGCAGCCCGGCGGCACCTCGTGATCCTGGATGCACATACGCACGGCATTCTTGTCGACGATGGGCAACTGTTTGACTTCCATTCGCGTCCCCTCTCCGCCATTAACTGGCTCTCGCGACCGGAAAAAATCATTCTTCAAATGAAGGGGCGCAGTATGGGCGGGCGTTCGCCGCTCGGATGGGAGTGCGACACTATTCCCTACCTCTACGAAGTCGATAACTGGGGTGGTTATTCCGTCGATCCGCAGGACTGGCATACGACCAGGGCACGGGAAAGCGCGAGACGGTGGGGTTGGGACGACATCAACTGGTTCGCTCACCAGGAACGCGAGGATCGTCATGAGTTTCTCCGCTATGCAGCGCTGTGGTGTCGTGTTGAGGATGCGGATCTGTATTTTCAGCCGGTGTTACGGCGACTCCTCGGAGAGGCGGGCATCGTCGCGAGGAACGACGGTACTCCCGATGTCCGGGCCAGTCACGGCGATTCCGATTCGAAGGCGGATCGGAAGCCTTCGATATGGCATTACCGGGCAAATCGTTCCACCGAACGGCGTCCGGAGGGTTTTGCGGACGAGCGTGTTGTACAGGAGATTCTTGGTGCCGACGATCCAGCATGGCTGAGCGATTACCACCAGCGCGTGCGTGCGTATGGGGAAGGTCTTACACCGGAAGTTCCCGGTGTTCGGCGATCCACACCGGGGCCGGTCGTGATCGTCGGTTCAGCCCAGGAGATTTTCGGAGGGACCCCGGGGGAAAACTACGATCCCTTCAGTCGCCTGTATCAGACCGGTGACTGGATTCACGAACGTGCAGTCGTGCTTCCCGGAGCCGGACGGTGGACCTTCGCGGTCGGCGTCGGCGGTACGGGCACCGACTATCACCACAGGGGAGGGCTCCACTTCGGACCTGAATATGAAATCGCTTCAGAACACCCACATGTGATCGCTCGTTTCCGGTTCGACGTCCGCGAACGCTCACTATCGGTGACAGACTCAGACGGAAATTCGCTGCTCAGCGAATAGTCCGGAGCGATTCTGCCGGTACTCGCGTGGCTGGACACCGGTATACCGTTTGAACTGGCGATTGAAGTGGGAGAGGTTTACAAAGCCGACCTCGTTTGCCACATCGACGATGGGAATCGTACTGCTTTCAAGGAGGACGCACGATCGCGCGACCCGAATTCGGTTAATATAGACAATAAAGGATTCGCCTGTTACCCGACGGAACAAGCGCGTAAAGCTCGGAACGCTCATCCCTGCGAGTGCCGCCGCGTCGCGGAGCGAAGGTCGAACCTGGCCGGACAGAGCATCCCCTACGGTGAAGCGTTCCACGACCTTCGCTACCAGACGGTATTCGGCTTCAACCCCGGAACTGTGATATTCCGAACTGGTGATCGGTTTCATACCCGCGTCTTCACAGAGCGCCTCCATTATTTCGCTGAATACAACGAGTCTGCGAACCCCTTCTATGGTGCCCAGTAACTTTATCCGGGGCGCGACGATCTTGAGGGCCTTTTCGGTAAACACGATACCTCGTTCGGCGCTTGAAAGGAGATTTCGAACAGCCGCAAGCTCCCGTTTCGCAAGCAAATCGTGTCCAATCGAGTCGCGCGAAAACGCGAGTACCCAGAACTCTGCATATCTGCCGGCGATGACCCACCGATGAGGCAAATTCGGGCTGAGAAGAATGAGTTCCTGACCGGCGATCGGTGTCTCATCGTCTCCGACCATTCGTCGCGCTACCGGCGTATCGACAAGATTCAGCTCAAACTCAGGATGGTAATGATAAAAGACCGTGGACGTATCAACCCGGTGATGTTCCCAATGAAACAGCGTCTTTCCGCGGTCTTTCGGGAATATGTGTCTGGCAAGCGTGTTGAACGATGGGATCGTTTTCATAATGATCCAATAGTATCATAATATTGAGCAAATCGACGGAGATTTCGGCGCCTGAGGATGCGATACTATCGCTTATGAAAACGGTAAGGTGTGCTATTATCGGATGCGGAGGCTACGCGGGCGCGCACGCGCGCAGGCTCTCCGCTCGCGACGATGTTCAGATTGTCGCGCTTGCAAGTCGTACCGCGTCGAGTATCGAACGGCTGATAGAGCGGCGCCTTTCAGATTATACACCAGCCCCCACACAGTACACATCGTGGGAGACACTGCTCGAACGCGAGAAACCGGATGCGGTGGTGCTCTCGACACCGCATCACCTGCATTTCGAACAGGCTGTTCGAGCAATGGACGCCGGGTGCCATGTCCTCATAGAGAAGCCAATGGCTGTCTCGCTTGATGAAGCAAAGCTGATTCATGAGCGGGCGAACCAGCTCCGCGGTTCGGGTCGGTCACTCAAGGTCGGGGTTTGTTACAATCCTGCATTTTCCCCGGCTATGGAGCGCGTACGATCGGCGGTCGCGAGCGGAAGCCACGGCCGGCTGGAACTCGTAACGGGATATCTTTCGCAGAACTGGCAGGCGCTGACTGCGGGCAGTTGGCGACAAACCCCGAAAGATTCCGGGGGCGGACAGACTATGGACAGCGGATCGCACATGATACACAGCCTGCTGTCGGGCGTCGGTGCCCGTGCCCGTGAAGTCTTTGCGTATTCGGACAACAGAGGCAGCGACGTTGATATAAACACAGTCGTGTCGGTTCGCTTTGAGAACGGCGTGCTCGCGAATCTAACCATAGGAGGAAACTCGGCTGTCGACGGAAGTCATACGAGTTTCATATTCACGGACGGAAGAATTGACGTTGACGCGTGGAAAGGCGAATGGGTAAGGAGTTACCGCTCCGACGGCGAGCCTGAGGTTCTGGAGAACCTCGGAGAGCCAAGCCCGGACGATAATTTTATCGATGCAATTCTGAATAAGGCGGACCTTGTCGTCACAGACACAGATGGTCTTCACGTCGCTGCATTTACACAGACATTGTACCGGTCAATCGAAAGCGGTAAACCGGAACAGGTTGTGTATCCGGAGGGGGCGTAATGCCACTTCGTGCTGCGGCAGATCGAATCGATATTACCCCGCCGGTCGGGGTTGAACTTGCCGGCTGGTGTTTCGGAGCGAGCACTGGTGTGGCTGATCCTCTGTACGCGTGTGGACTCATGCTTGAGCAGTCCAAAGAGCGAATCGTCATAATTTCGGCTGACCTTATAGGGCTTGGAACAGAATACGCAGATCGTATACGAAACACGATTGCGAACGAGCTCGATATGTCGCAAGAGGCGGTTGTCATATGCAGCTCCCATACCCACTCCGGACCTGGAGCCATGCCCCTGCGAAGGTGGGGCAGTATCGACCCGGTTTATATCGAAACACTGATCGGGAATATAATCGATATGGTGTTGAGGTTACCGAAAAGCCTTTCAGCGGCTACGTGTGTCGCAGGTGAGACTCACGTAACGGGAATCTGCAGGAATCGCCGCCGCGACCGCGGCAGCGTTATCGACGAACACGTGCCGGTGCTTGCGGTCATGGACCGGAACACGACGCCGATTGCGATTCTGTATAACGTCTCGTGTCACCCGGTGGCAGCCCATGGCGACCGGAACCTGATCTCGGCAGATTTCCCCGGCTACGCAGCGGCGACGATCAGGTCACAGTTTCCCGCGGTCGTTCCGATGTTCACGCTCGGCGCGGCCGGCGATATCAATCCTGTCGAGTTTCACAAAATAGCACTCGCAGAGAGTTACGGCGAATCTGTCGGAAACGCGGTTGTGACGGTCATGCAAACGCTGGGGCAGTCGCGGGAGTTCCTGGTAACCGAGACCGTACACCCCGACTCAAACGAGCTCACCGATCGGCAGGAGCGTGACTCGAGTACAGTTCTTGCCGCGCGCTCGCGTACGGTTAGCCTCCCTGTTGCTCCGTTGCCATCCGCCGACTTCCTTCGCGAAGAAAAGAACAAGTGGAAAGCCGAAGCTCAGAGGATAGAGCAGGATAAGGGTCGGCACGACAAACTCGAAGATGCGCTGATTAAATCCGAGTGGGCTGCCGAAGCGCTTCAGGTCGTCGAGAGCGGACGGGTTGCAGGGTCAATAGACATGGAGATCACCGTTGTGCGGATAGGCGATGTTGCGATTGTTGCACTACCGGGTGAGCTTTTCGTAGAAATCGGTTTATCGATCAAGAAGCACTCCCCGTTTCCGATCACGGTAATCGCAACGCTGGCAAACGGATCGCTGTGTTACCTTCCGACCGCGGAAGCGTTTCGCACAGGCGGGTACGAGACCGAGTTCTCAGCGAAGGTCTACGGTCTGTACATGCTGACACCCGAGACCCAGGGCATTATCGAGCGGTCGGTCGAAGAGCTTCTTGGTGAACTCGCACACGCGAGGTCATGAAATAAAGGGCTCCGTATAACAATCGGGATAGCGATCAAAGACAGATCAAAGACAGACCAGAGACAAAGGAGAGATTCAATGAGCAGCAGTACGGAAAAACTGGCAATAAACGGCGGAACACCGGTTCGTAGCGAACCTGTGCCTCAGAGAAATCCGTTCGACAAACACGAGCTGACCGAGCTGACCCAGGCACTGGAAAGCGGTAATTTGTTCCAGGCGGGTGGTACGAAAGTGTACGATTTTCTCGATAAGTATCGTGCGCTATACGGAGTCGCACATGTTGTGCCCTCCTCGTCGGGTACCGCAGCGCTTCACGTTGCGCTGGGGGCCCTCAACCTCAACCCTGGCGATGAGGTAATCGTGCCTCCGGTAACTGATATGGGATCGATAGCCCCTATCGTGCTCTCAGGCGCCATACCGGTGTTCGCCGATATCGAACTTGACACCTTCAACGTCGATCCGGTCGACGTGGCAAGCAAAATCACCGACAGAACCAGAGCCATTATGGTCGTGCACGTCTGGGGACGTCCGGCACGTCTGGCGGAGATTCAGGATCTTGTTAAGGACCGCGATATCGCGATTATCGAGGATTGTGCGGAGTCCCACTACGTCCGGTATCGCGGGAATCTGTTAGGTACCATGGGCGACTTCGGTTGCTTCAGTTTCCAGCAGTCGAAACACATTACCAGCGGGGACGGCGGTGCCACGATCGTCAATAATGAACGGTATCTTCAACGAGCAGAACTTTTCGTCGATAAGGGATGCGACTGGACCAAGGACAGAAGCTATCGGAAAACGTACGCATTCATCGCTCCCTGTTACCGAATGAATGAACTGCAGGGCGCGGTGTTGAGCGCACAGATGGACAAGCTTCCGGATATCATTGCAGCACGGCAACGAGCCGGAGCATGGCTGGCAGAACAGCTTCAGGACCTGCCCGGCGTGGTGCCTCCTCCGCTTCCCGACGAGGAATACGGGCACGGGTACTGGGGCTTCCCCTTACGGATTGTTGAGGAAGAGCTCGGAGCCAGCCGTGACGAATTTCGGGACGCACTCGCTGCGGAGAACATAAAGTCGGACGTATGGATCGGCAAGCCGCTGTATCTCTACGATGCATTGTCCAAACAGATCAGCTTTGGCGAGTCTCAATGGCCGTTCCGGGGTGCCGGTAACGACATTGGCCCCTACGAACCCGGACTGTGTCCAAATGCTGAAAAGGCGCTTAGTCAGCTCTGTAACGTCGTGCGCGTGCACGAGCAGATCAGCGATGAGGATCTGGCTACCGTGGCGGAAGCTATCAGGAAGGTTGCCAAGGGACTCAAGAAATAGTCGCTCGCGGGGATTCTGGGCACGACGATGAACCTGAATCCCCGCAGCCTGTTTTCCTGATTTCCATGCCTGCATACTCGAGCGTTAAACCGATACTCTCATTCTGGGCACCACTGGCCGTCATGTGGTTAATTATGGGTATCGAGCAACCTACCATAGGCGCCGTTATCACCCGCCTTCCGAATGCGACTCAAAGTCTCGCGGCGTTCGAGGTTGCCTTTGGCCTGGCGACACTCATACACAGCCCTGTCATACATATCTTGTCCGCCTCCACGGCTCTTGCGGTTGACCGGGTTTCATTTCGTCGTGTGGCCCTCCTGCTCGGTTGGGTCGTAGCTGGCCTGACGTTGGTACACGGGCTCATCGCAATACCTGATGTGTTTCGTTATGTCGCCGGTTCGGTCCTGAACGTACCGGATCGCGTCGTGCCGCTCGCACAACGGACGTTTCTTGTATTGCTGCCTATCTCGGCAGCGGTTGGGTTTCGCAGAATGATTCAAGGAGCGCTAATACGTGTGGGCGCCACGAAAGCGGTGGGCCTGATTATGGTCAGCCGGCTTGCCGCGACGACCTTTTTTCTCGGTTCAATCCTGATACTCGCTCGTTTCAGTCACATCTCTCTTCCACGAGGTGAGCTGATCGGTGCGATCGCGTTCGTACTCGGTGTTGTAACAGGTTTACTGGCGGCGATTATGTCCGCCCGTCCCATTCTGGACAGACACCTGCCCGATACTCACGCGGACGCTGTACCTATGGCGAACATTATACGCGTGTATGTACCCCTCGCGCTCACGGCAATCATTGTACTCGCCGGTCGACCGCTTGTCATTTTCGCAATCGGCCGGTCGAATAATCCGACCGCTTCGCTTGCCGCGTGGCCGATTATACAGGGGTATGTGTTTCTCTTCATTGCCGTAGCGCTTTCTTTTCAGGAAGTAGTTGTAGCCCGAACGAGCACCAATCCGGACGAAGCCCGGATAACCCGAAGACTCGGGATCGTGATCGGCGCAGGGCTTACGATTTTAATGTCTGCTGCAACACTGACACGATTGGACACGCAATGGTTTCGAGTCGTAATCGGGGTTCCCGGCGACATTCTTCCCATCGTACTCAGTTCGATCCCAATTCTTCTGGGACTTCCGCTCCTGATTTCTTTCGTATCGATTCTGTCCGGAACGCTCGTGGCAGCGCACAAGACTGCGTCGATCACATTCGGAACGATTGCGAGTATCCTGATTCACGTTATTCTGGGACTCACGCTTCCCGTACTGTCACAGCTGAGTGGAGCGTACATTGCTGCAACGATAATGGTGGTATCGAGTCTTAGCCAGGTCGTCGTTCAATACATCGGTTTTACCCGTGTGCGGTCGTGATGAGAATCGGAAAAAACGTCTACCTGTCCGCTTCGAGCGGAATAGGCAATACGACGTGCACCGCCGCGTTCACGTCCCCACCAGGCACTTGATGTTCCAGCATACGGGCGAGCAAATCTCCGGCAGCAAAACCGAACTCGTAGACCTGTTGAAGCGCCCGAGCAACGGGTCGCTCCGGCTGTGGTGTCTCGATGTCGCGAAACGTCACGATGGGGACATCGAACTTCTTTCCGAGTATTTCTTCCATCCGAAGAAACGCCGCATACAGGCCGGAGTTAACAATAAACAAGCCGTCGAAATCGTCGACCGAGCTTAACAGATCGTAGAGCTTGCCCGCGTCTTCCAATCGAATCCGGCTACCGCGATATCGGAGCACGCGACTCTCGTCGACGTGCATACCGGCAATCAGGCCGTGTTCAAGAAATGCCTGCTCTCGTTCCCAGACCGCCTGTGCATAATCGAGCGTAAGACATACCGGGCGACGAGACCCGGCTTTCGCCAGCAGATAGGTAAGCTGCCGTGCCGCGCGGTACACATCCGCGGTTACGGAGGAAAAGCGGTGATTCTTCAGCCGCCGGTCAAACAGTACGAACGGGACCCCGCTCGCCTCAATGCGGGCGCACACCGCCTCATTGCGTTTCTGGTATCCCTCTCGATCCGCGTCGTCAATTGGAACGTAAATCAACCCGTCGATGCCCTTTTCTACGAGGTCGTCAACATAGGCCAGCGCTTTTTCGTAATCATGGTCCGAATAACCGATCACTGCGTGCAGGTTGCTCGCTTCCAGCGCGTCCTGCATGGCTTCCACGACTTTCGTCCAGTACAGTGACACGTTCGTATCGAACGCGATTATACCAACAAGCCCGGTTCGGACCCGGCCTGCGCGGTGCCAGTCGCTTCGGGGGTTAACGAACGACCCCGATTTTGCTTTTCGTTGTATGTGTCCCGAGCTGACGAGATCGCTCAGAGCTCTGGTAATCGTCAGCGGGGCAGATTGGAACTCGTCGACGAAAGCGCGCGTACTGGGAAGTCGTTCACCGACTTTATATACATCGCTCTCAATTCGTCGCCGCACCTCATCGCGAATCTCTTCATACAGGTATCTTGTCGCTTCTGAGGACATTTTTTTTGCCACGATATGAAACGTATCCTATTGGCCATATTACGTCGACAGCTCCTGCGCCGGACACAAATGTCCCGGCGCAGGAACCTGTTTACCTGTCCGCCTTACTCACCGTAGAAGCTGCGGTACCATTCGGTGGCGCGGTCTGTGACGACCTGTCCACCGGCTTCGTACCATCGTTCACGGTACTCTTCCCAGTTTTCTTCGGTCGGCTCAAGCTCACCGGTAATCATCTGGCCGATGGTCTCCCGATACATGGTCGCTGAGCTCGGTGCGAAGTCTGCGTAATCGCTATACACCGTCGCCGGCATGAACATGTCTTCGGTCGGGACAATATTGTCCTGAACCTCTTCGATCATATCGATTTTCAGCTCGCCCATAGGCTGCATCGAAAGAATTGTGTCCGGTATTTCGCCAAGGCCTTCGGCATACTTGAAATGTACCGGCTGCACTTCCTCAAGAACCACGATCTCGCCGTCTTCATTTTCTTCCCATTCGACTCCGGGAATACCGAGTGCAGAGTACGCCATGCCTTCAGGAGACACGCTCCAGTCCAGCCATCTCATGATTGCTTCGGGATCGCGCGCATCGGTTGTTATCATGAAACGGGGTTGACCGACATTCGGGAAATAATACGGTTGCTCCCCGACTTCAGAGACAACAGGAGGATGCGGCAGAACCGCCCAGTGCTCCCGTCCGGTAGAATCGCCGTCGTCGTCGTAGGCGAACGCCGACTTCCCATGAATCTCGTTAATCAGGTGGAAATAGTGTCCGACGCGATCGTCGGCTATCCGTTGGGACCAGTCGGCATTCGACTGAGCGGGCATGCCTACGTCCATAAGCCCTTCTTCGTAGAGCTCACTGATAAACTGCACGGCCGCGAACATTTCGTCTGAAACCTGATGTGACTCGAAGAAATCCTCGTCTTCATTCCAGCTCCAGTGCGGGTGGCCTTCAAACATGGACACACCGTGCATTATAAAGAGGTCATCGAACCATCTGAACTGGACACGGCCTGAGACAGGTATCTCGTCGTCCGGGTCACCGTTCCCGTTCGCATCCTCTTCGAGGAATGCTCTATAGACCTCTACCAGCTCATCTCTGGTTGTCGGCACATCCATGTCCACCCGTTCGAGCCAGTCGCGTCGTATGAAGCCCGGGCGTGCGGTCACAATCGGAGCCGGCTGCGGGATGTAATAAATCTGTCCGCCCTGCTGTGTTCGAATATTGTCCCACACCTCAGCGCTATAGAGTGCTTCGATATTGGGAAACTGTGTAATAAGATCATCGAGGGGGATGACCTGTCCCGCGTCGATCAATTCCTGAGCGAAGGTAGGCGACCACGGCATGATAGCTTCAAACTCTTCCCCACCGGCGAGCGCTAATCGCAGACCCTGGAGATAGCCTTCGGATCCTTCCCACTCCCAGGACTGAGTCAGCGGGACGACGCCTAATTCTTCCTCAACGTACTGAAACCACCTGTGGTCGGGCTGTTCAGAAACGTCAATACGCCCCTGGCCTACGTCCCACGGACCTGTTGCATATGAGAACCGATACGTTTCGGTCTCCTGCGTTTCTTCCGCCCCGCCGGCAAACGCTGCCCCGGCGATCAGAGTAATCGCGGCGGACAGTAACAATAAACGACGAATCGTGTGCATGGTTGCCTCCTTTGCACATATTTTGTTCCGACTAGCTCTTCACCGAACCAAGCAACGCTCCTTTGGTGAAGTGTTTCTGCAATAAGGGATATACAAGCGCGATCGGTATTATCGAAATAATCAGCAATGCGCTCTTGGTAGACTCGGCGTTACGGAAGGCGTCGTACACGAGCGTAACCTCGCCGGTGTCACCGGAACTTGCCATAAGGGATCTGACCACCGGTTGCAGGGGCATGAGACTTGCGTCGCGTATGAACAGGAGCGAGTGAAGGTATACATTCCACAGGAGCACTGCCGTATAAATGCCGATTGTAGCGAGTGCCGGCTTCGCAAGCGGGAATGCGAGTTGAAGCGCCTGACGAATATCACTCGCCCCATCGATATCGGCCGCATCGAACAGATCCTGAGGCAATCCTCGGAAGAATGTGCGTACAATAATGAGATAGAACGGCCCTATTGTGTGTGCGAGAATGATGACCCATCTCGTATTCATAAGACCGTATCCCCGGACTGCCAGAAAGTACGGAATCATCGGTGGAAAAAACACGATCGCAAATACTATGAGCAGTGACAGCGCCGGTCCGGCACGAAATGCCTTGTGTGTTTTGCTCATTGGATACGCCATGCATGCGGTAAAAAACACACTCCACACGGTTCCAATAGAAGTGATGTAGATGGAGTTAAAAAACGCTCTCCACAAACCCCTGTATTCAGAATCGAAAAAGTGCTGATAGTTTCGCAGGGTAAAGCCTTGCGGCCAGAACGAAACCAGTCCGCGGTTGACAAACTCGGGATGACTCAAGCTTTTCGCGATTTCATTCACGAACGGTAAAAGCATTGCAAGCCCGATCAGCCCGAGGCTTACAACAATCGCAGCTTGTCCATGTACGGTCGCGCCCATCCTGCGGTCGACTCTTAATCCTTTGTGCGCGCGACGCTTGCGTATTGAGTCAGCCATCAAAATATTCCTGTGTCAGTCGTTTTTTTGGCGATCGCATTCGCGCCAAACAGTAAAACAAAGCTCAAAGCCGATTTGAACAGATTCACGGCAGTTGTAATGCTATAGCCGCCTTCAAGCAGTCCGACGCGGTACACGTACGTATCGAAGATATCCGCCACAGACCAGACGACCGGGTTCGACAAGGTCCAGATCTGATCGAAGCCTATTTCGAGAAATCGACCGATGTTGATCAGGAATAACACGATAATCGTCGGGAGGAGTGACGGCAGGGTTATGTACCATAGTTGCTTCCAGCGGGTTGCTCCATCAATTGAAGCTGCCTCATAGAGCTGGGGGTCGATTGCGGTGAGAGCTGCCATATAGATAATCGAATCGAAGCCGGACTGACGCCAGATGTAGGAAATGACCACGACGGGCCGGAAGTATTGTCTTTGAACCATAAAAAACTCCGGCTCAAGACCGAAAACGGATTCACGAATCACGTTTACAAGGCCGCCGTCCGGATGCAGCAGATTGAGAAATATCTGACTGACAATTACCCAGCTCAGAAAGTGCGGGAAGTAGGCAAGCGTCTGTATGGTGCGCTGATAGCCCTTGTTGCGAACTTCGTTGAGAAGCAGTGCCAGGATAATGGGAATCGGGAACGAAAAAAGCACACGCTGAAGACCAATAATGAGACTGTTCCGGAAAATGCGCCAGAAAAAATTGTACTGGAACATTTCCTGGAAGTTTCTCCACCCGACCCATGGACTGTTCTGGAGACCCGCAAGGATATTGTAGTCCTGCCAGGCGATAACCGAGCCGAGCGTTGGAATGAGGCGAAACAGGATGAGAAACAGGAAGCCCGGAAGCGCGAGCAGATACAATTGATATCGCTTCCGGATGTTAGTCAGCCACGGCTCTACGTCCCTGACGTACCCGACTGTTCGTCGATCCGGAGGCTTAGCAACAACTTCGGGCGGACTCAATTGATTTGAACTACTCATCGTTTTTGATACACATATTTGCGCCAACTGATATATAGAACCATAGCTCATGTTCTAACCACTGTCAAACATAATTACGAGAAAAGCGCCCGATATTTTGTGTTATACATTCATTTGCGCTATGATGCGGTAATGTGATATATATCAGTAATAGATATGAAGACTGCACCATGGCGAGCGCACATCACCGGCAGTGTCCCCGTAGCTCAACGGGATTCCAGCAGCGGCGAAACCCGTACGCGTACGCTCGACGTGTACTGTCCCGAGCCCGCGACGACGCTCATCGTCTACATACACGGAGGTGACCACACGATGCCCCCGGGCTACCAGGACGGACTCGAGGAAATGATACGGTTCTTTTCGAACCAGGTTCAGGCGGCAAAGGTATAGCCATGGGAACATTATATGATCCCGCGCTGATTCCAATAAGCCGTCGCGGCTCCTGGCTTAGCGTGGCGTATCTCAGCGGAGAGCACGCTCCGCGTGGTCCCGGGTTGTACTTACGCATAAACCGGTCGAGACCACTGGTGCACAGAGTCGTTATGAGAATCGTTCCAGTTCTACCCGACGGGACCGAGATTGCACTTCGCTCAGAACTGGAGGTCAGGCCAGGAATCATTGTCGCGGCGTTGCATAACAATACCTCGGACCTTTCGATCGTCTTCGACGGCCCGACTTCAGTGCGGGTGTCCAGTTCGTCAGCCTTCCGTCTCGAATCGGCCTTCTCTACAACGGCTCAACGTGACAATGCCGCACACGCTGTAGCATACAGCGAGAGCTCAAACCGCTATGTGATTAACGCGCGGGTCTGGCTTCGTAAGTTTGGTATCGAAGTGATTCAGGGTCATTCGGAACTCGACGCGCCGTGGGATGGGGAAGTGTCGCGCTACGGCGACCTCACGGTACGGCCTGCAGAAGGTGGCGCAGAAGCGTCGATCGACGAAATAGGAAGCACGTGGACACATCAACCTCGATCCGGCCTAACGTCGATAGTGGCGAACCTTTCATCAGAGTGGGAAGAGTTCTTTCGCCCGTTTCCACAGGCACCCGCTGCTGAGGCGGCAGCAGGTCTGCTCTGGATGTGTACACAGGGAGCAAGCGGAAACCTCACAGGCGAAGCTATCGTAATGTCACTGAACTGGATGGACTCGGTGTGGAGTTGGGACAACTGGATCAACATGGTTGCTTTGGCCGCACCCCATCCTGAACTGGCGTTTCAGCAATTTTCCGTCGTTGCAGAACACCAGGATGCGTTCGGCGCGTACCCTGATGCGGTTAACGACGGCTTTATGCACTTCAACTTCACGAAGCCACCTGTACAGGGCGTCATTATCGACCTGATCAGTGAAATTGCACCGGCATTCTGGACTCGCAAGCGAAAGGAAGCTGTGTACGAGTCCGTCGGCCGCTTCACCGCGTGGTGGTTGCTCCACCGCCGCTTTGAAGGCGATCGGTTATGTCACTACCTCCACGGAAATGACTCCGGTTGGGACAACGGGACGCTATTGCGCAGCGGTGTTCCGGTAATATCCCCCGACCTGAATGCGTTTCTCGCATACCAGTGTCGCGTATTGGCTCGATTGGCCGTCGAAACAGGATTGCCGGCGGCCGAGGCGGCGCGCTGGAACGCGGAAGGCGACAGCCTGCGTAATGCGCTTCTTGAGGAGTTGTGGAGGACGGACCATTTTGTTGCCCGATATTGTGCAAACGGAGAAGATGTCGACTCTGTAAGCCTGTCTGCCGCTCTGCCGGCCATTCTGGCTACAGAGTTTCCCGGAGATGTACGCTCGGCCCTGGTCGAACGATTTCGTCGTTGCGAAACGCATTGGGGTCTCGCGTCAGAAGCCCCTGACAGTCCGTACTACGAGCGGGACAACTACTGGCGGGGGCCTATATGGGCCCCAACAACCTTGATCGCAGTGCATGCACTCAGACGTCTCGGCGAAGAAGAGTTTGCAGACAGAATCGCCCGTCGTTTTATGCGACTTGTCGAGACGAGTGGATTCGCGGAAAACTTCGATGCCGAGTCCGGTGCTCCGCTCGTCGATCCTGCCTACTCATGGACTGCGTCGGTCTATCTCACATTTGCGGGTCGCGCTACCATGCAAAAATGAATCGAGGATAAGGAGAGCGTAATGGAAGAGTCAGTACCGCGGAAGGAACATCCGCGACCACAAATGGAACGTCAGAGCTGGTTGTCGTTGAACGGACGATGGAGCTTTAAAGTCGTGGACGCGCCTCACCGCTACGGCGACCGTGTGGAAGAATTCGCGTCGCCGGAGGAAGGACCGTTCGAAGACGAAATAATCGTGCCGTTTGCCCCCGAAAGTCGTCTGTCAGGGATTGGCAATACGGATTTTCAGGAGCGCCTCCTGTATCACCGGACCATTGAAATTCCTGACGCGTGGAACGCACATCGTGTATTTCTCCGTTTCGGCGGAGTCGACTTTCACACAGACCTTTATGTCAACGGTATCCACGCGGGGTCTCACACCGGCGGCAGTGATCCGTTCAGCATCGATGTCACAGACTTTGTTCAAGCCGGTCGGGAGGCGACACTTCTCGTGGCCGTCCAGGACTACATACACACGAACAACCAGACGAGTGGCAAGCAATCCAAACGAGCCGCGAGTTACGGCTGTCTATACACACGGACGACCGGAATATGGCAGACAGTGTGGCTCGAGGCTGTTCATCCCTGCGGCATCGACGATTTTGTGATACTCACCAATCCGAATTCGGGCGAAGTAACGGTGATTCCCCAATATCTTTCAGTTGCGCCCGGGACCGAACTGGAAATAACGGTGTACCAGTCAATCGAAGACACAGGCTTTAGTGACCCGCTTGTAACGACCCGTGTGCCGTGTGAACACGGAGTACCAGTCGGAGTCACCGTTCCCGATGCACGTCTGTGGTGGCCGGGAGACCCGTGGTTGTACGGTCTGCAGCTGAGGGTCAGGGAAGGGAACAGGATAATTGATGAGGTTCGAAGCTATACCGGGATCCGGTCCGTCAGCTGTCGGGACGGAAAAATATGCATCAATGGGCAGTCTGTGTATCAACGCCTGGTGCTCGATCAGGGCTTTTATCCGGACGGAATATGGACTTCGCCGGATGACGAGTCTTTTCGCAAAGATATCGAGTTGAGCATGGAAGCCGGGTTCAATGGCGCCCGGCTGCATCAGAAAGTGTTTGAGGATCGATTTCACTACTGGGCGGACAGATTAGGTTATCTGACGTGGGCGGAATGGCCGACATGGGGTTTAGACTTCAACAGTTACCCTGCCACTCGTGCGTTCTTCGCCGAGCTCGCCAATACCATCACCGCGCTGAGAAATCACCCGTCTATTATCGTGTGGACGCCGTTTAACGAAACCTGGGATGTCCAGAGCCGACGCACCCACCGTCTGAACCATGTGGAAGCGTATAAACTGTGCCATAGCCTCGACCCAACCCGTCCGGTGAACAGCTCAAGTGGCGGTGTTCACTACCAGACCGACGTGTATACGGTCCACCGATACGCGAGCAGCGGGGAGGACCTTACTCGAGAACTCGGCACAAAAGACAAACCCTTTCGAGCGGTGGCTCGAATCGCGTCCGAGTATCGCGGCCAGCCGTACATTGTCGATGAGTTCGGCGGCATCGGCTGGGGCACAGACGGATGGGGCTACGGTGAGGGACCATCCACTGAAGCTGAGTTTTTCGAGCGCTTGAGAGGCCTCATGGAAGCCTTGAACAAACATCCCTTAGTGGCAGGATGGTGTTACACGCAGCTGACCGATGTTGAGCAGGAACAGAATGGTGTTTACACCTACGATCGGCTCGAAAAGTTTGCGACGAAGGAATGGTACGAGTGCTTCGCGAATGTACCACCCGGGTTTGACCGATAGAGCCACAACCGGCACCGTAACACGCCCGTACTGTCAGGGTGCGGGCATCACGGTACGTTCTTGAACCCGGTTCCGATATTGATTACCTTCCAATATATGATTGAAACAATATTGGATAAAGCCATGGACCCGGCGACGTACGTACAGAACGTGCGGAACTACCGGTCCCTCATGAAACGCCTGTACGAAACGGCAAAGCCGAACGCCGACCATGTTGAGCGACTCGCGAACGCGGCAGAACAGACGAATGCCGCCTACGCCTCGGTACAGACCGAAGACTGGTGCGGTGACGCTGCCTGCGTTATCCCCGTGCTCGCTCCGTTCTTCGCTGCCGCGGACATCGAACTCGTGATCGCCCGCGGTTCTGATATACCCGAGTTCAAGGACTACTACGAAAAGGACGGCGACGATCATATTCCGGCTGTGTCGATCTGGAGCACCGACGGAACAGAGCTTGTCCGCTGGATCGAAGCGCCCGAGGCCGTCGGGAAGAAAAAAGACGCGTGGAAAGCTGAGCATCCGGACTTCGAGCCGCTGTACGAAAAGCAGAAGCAGGGAGATGCTGAGGCTGCGAAGAAGTTCGGAGCGCTGTATCGGGAGTTCCTCGAAGAGATGGCAGGCTGGTACGAAGCCGGCATGTGGGACGAGACTACACGGGAGCTGGTCGAGGCTCTCGAGAAGAAGGCCTGACCCTGCCATATTGCCGTGCATGCATGGTACCGTATACGATTCAGGTGCTGTATCGTGGAACAGGGCTGTCTGAAGTACCGACACAGTAC
>JBKHAN010000011.1:0-66931 GCA_046542845.1 Spirochaetaceae bacterium | reverse complement strand
GCGGGAAACGCCCCCGCGGCGGGAAACGCCCCCGCGGCGGGAAACGCCCCCGCGGCGGGAAACGCCCCCGCGGGAGACGCCCCCGCGGCGGGAAACGCCCCCGCGGCAAACTCCGCCCCCGGGCCCGCCGGCTTCTGGTACCGCCTGACGGGGAAACAGCATCGGCGCCCCTGGGTCAAAGTCTGCGGCATAATGCGCGAAGCGGACGCGAGGGTCGCCGTGGAGGCGGGAGCCGACCTCCTTGGCTTTGTATTCGCCGAGAGTCCGCGGCGGAGCAGCGTCGAATGTGTCAAAGCCTGCGCGTCGCTCGACGTGCTGAAGGTGGCCGTCGTCGTTGCCCGGGACGGGAAGGACTCGCAGGCGGTGCTGCCGCTTGAGGTGCAGCAGTTGCTTGCCGGCGGCTATCTGGATGCCGTGCAGCTCCATGGCGACGAAGAGCCCGACGAGTGCGCTCCTCTCGCTTTTCCCTACTACAAGGCAATGCAGCTGCGTACTCCGGATGACGCAAAGCGGCTGGGTGATTTCCACTGTCCTCGATGCCTCGCGGACGCGTTCAGTCGCGACGCGCGTGGGGGCACCGGGAAGCGGCTGGACCCGGAAATCCTCGAAGCCGCACGGGAGCGCGGGCCGCTGTGGGTTGCCGGCGGTATCAGGCCCGACAATGTCGGAGAGCTTGTGCGGCGTTTCAGTCCGGAGCTTCTTGACGTATCAAGTGGGCTGGAAGACGAATCGGGGTTCAAGGATGGGAAGAAGATCAGGGATTTTTTCGCTCAGATCGAGACGGCTGTCGCACAGGAGGCGGAGGCATGAGGCACATATATAACGATTTTTTCGGGGAGTTTGGTGGCCGGTACGTCGCGGAGGTGCTGCGTTCACCGCTGGATGAACTTGAGCACGCCTTCATCGATGCGATGAACGACGAAGCGTTCATGACCGAGTTTCGCAGCTTGCTCTCAAGCTATGTCGGGCGCCCGACACCGCTTCTCTACGCCGGGAACGTGACCCGGGATGTCGGTGGTGCGCAGGTGTATATCAAGCTCGAAGGGCTCGCCGCAACAGGTGCGCACAAGATCAACAACGCGCTCGGGCAGGCGCTCCTTGCGAAGCGCATGGGCAAACCCCGGATCATTGCAGAGACCGGCGCCGGGCAGCACGGGGTCGCCACCGCAGCGGTCTGCGCGAAACTCGGCCTTCAATGTCGCGTATACATGGGTGAGGTCGACATGCGCCGGCAGAAGCCCAACGTCTTCTGGATGGAGATGTACGGGGCGGAGGTTGTCCCGGTAACCTCCGGTGCGCGCACGCTCAAAGATGCCGTGAACGAGGCAATGCGCGACTGGTCTGCCAACTTCGCCGACACGCACTACCTCCTTGGCAGCGCGCTTGGCCCGAGTCCCTTCCCGGACATGGTCAGAGAGTTTCAGAGTGTCATCGGGTCCGAGGTGGTCAAACAGCTGTCCGATCTCGGGATTCGCCCGACAACGCTTGTGACCTGCGTCGGTGGTGGTTCCAACGCCATGGGTTTTTTTGCGCCGTACATAGACCAGTCCGAGCCCGAACTCATAGGCGTTGAAGCGGGTGGGCGGAGTGCGGCTCAGGGTGACCACGCCGCACGTATGAACGGTCTCGGCACACCGGGTATCGTCCAGGGGTACCGCAGTCTGTTTCTCCTGAACGATGATGGACAGGTCATGCCGACGCATTCGGTGAGCGCGGGGCTCGACTACCCGGGCGTCGGGCCGCAGCTCGCGCATCTCGGACAGACCGGGCGCGTACGATTTGAGCGGGCGACCGACGCCGAGGCGCTTGAGGGCTTGCAGTATTTCGCGCGGAAAGAGGGCGTGATCTTCGCCTTGGAAAGCGCTCACGCGGGAATGGTAGCCATCAAACGCGCGAAAGAGCTTTCGTCGGACGATGTTGTCGTCATAAACATGAGTGGACGCGGCGACAAGGATCTGTTCATTACGGCGCGGGAGCTTGATCCGGTCCGATGGAAGGAGTTTCTGAGCCAGGAGGTCGACAGTCTATGAATGCACCGGCGAAGATCATGGCGCATGTGATTCCCTTCTACCCCGACCGCGAGCAGAGCATGAACGCCGTTCGTGCACTGGTCGACGCGGGCGTGTCCTACCTGGAGGTGCAGTTCCCATTCTCCGATCCGACCGCAGACGGGCCTGCCATTCAGGCGGCCTGCAGCGCCGCGCTCGATGCGGGCTTTACGGTCGCCGAAGGGTTCGCCTTCCTCGACGAGCTCCGTGAGTTCACCGACGTACCGGTCTTTCTCATGAGCTACGCGAGTCTGATTTATCGTCCCGGGGTCAAAGCGTTCGTGGAGCGTGCCCGAGATCACGGGGTCGCCGGGCTCATTGTGCCGGATCTTCCGCCTGACTACGACGAAGGTCTGTATGAGGCCTGCCGCGACGCGGGTATCGCCTGTGTCCCGGTGCTTGTCGCAACCTCGGCAGCACCCAGGGTCGAACTCGCGCTCTCGAAAAAACCGGAGTATACCTATGTCGCACTTCGCACAGGGACCACCGGCAACCGGACAGAACTTGGCGCACTGAACATGGGTTTCCTTGAAGCACTCGCAGCGTCCGGCACCCGTATCTTCGCGGGATTCGGCATACAGGACGCAGAGCAGGTCACGGCGCTTGCCCCGCATTGCGAGGCTGCGGTTGTCGGGAGTGCGTTCGTTCGCACCATCGCCGAATCGTCGCGTCAGGACGTGTATAAGGCAGTTCACGCCCGCGTCACGTCGCTTCTCGGCAGAAAATAAGGCGCCGCTCGATTGATGGGACGATGGCAAAGCGGTACAATAAGGGAATCATGGAAGTAACAATAACCAAAGACAATTTCGAAAGCGAAGTGACAAACTCGGACGTCCCGGTCCTCCTGGACTTCTGGGCCGACTGGTGCATGCCCTGTAAAATGGTCGCGCCGGTTCTTGAAGAACTCGACGGACAGTATAACGGCAAGATCAAAATCGGTAAGGTCGACGTCGATACCCAGGCGGAGCTCGCGAGCAAGTACAACATCGTCAGCATTCCCACGCTTCTTCTCATGAAAAATGGTGATGTGGTAAAGCAGCAGGTCGGCGCGGTTCCCAAACCCCAGATCGAAGACATGATCAAGGCGGCTCTGTAAGCGGCACCATTACAACGCCGATTCACGGCACGTGAATCTCGGTGGTGTTTTCTTCTCCCCAGCTCGATCCGCGCGTAGGCGCTGTGTGCCAGTCGTCGGCGCTCCGGGTGTTCGGGGCACCCGGGCTTCGGTTCATGCTCCTCGTCGCCGTTGAATAGTCTACCCATATCAGGTCTTCCGGGCGGGGGTTCGGTTCGGCTGTTCGCCAGGCACCGACACGCACCAGCTCTTCTACCCATCGTTCCATTCTGCTGCTCCCGAATCCGCGGTATCGCTCGTCGCTTCCCGAGGTTCGGTTCGTCCACGCCACAGCGTCGATCGCCTCGCCTGCGGGATGCTCCCAGATCGCGAGTACGCCGTTGTTGCCCGGTAATCCGCCGGCGCCGGTGATCCATATATCGCGCGCGGAGTCCTGTGCATTCAGGCCTCCGGAGCGGTCTGTGCGCTCCCCGTACTCGGATATTTCGTGCGGCTCGCCTTCGGGGCGGAAGTGCAGCAGGATATAGTCGCCGCCTTCGACCTCCACGGATGGAAATATAAAGCGGTCTATGTACTCGCTGCGGGTCCCGTTGGTGACAACGAGTCCGCCAAGATTTCCGTCTGAGAGAACGAGGACCTCTGCAATCTCCGGATGATTCGAGCTGCGCCTGGTCGTGAACTCGTTGATCTGCAGCTCGGGGATGCGCTCGTTGTACCCGTAGGCAAAGGCAACCAGCTGCAGGCTGTTTCCCTGCGGGTCCTCCACCGCCGCGCCGACGGAATACCTGATGCCGGGGCGCGTGGGTCGGTCGAAGGCCAGGGTCACCTGCTCGTCTCCGTCGGCTGAAACTCGTATCGCGGGCAGCTCTTCGTGACCGCGCTGATCTTCCTCTGCTTCGTTCACAACGTCGACAACAAGCGAGTTGTCGACTACCTCGACGACTTTGTCGAACTGGAGAACCAGCTCGTTGCTTGAGACCATCGAAGCGGAAAACAGGCGTGGTGGCCATACGTCCGTGTTCAGGTCGGGACGAAGGTCACGCGGAGGTGAGCAGGCGAGAATGGTGGTAGTGACGAGGCTCACGAGGAGCAGGCGGCGTTGTCGGGACACGGGTTTCTGTGGCATCATGGGATCAACTCCTTGTATAGAGTTGTACGCGTGACAACGCCATCCTGATTGTAATTATTGCACGGTAGGGGTGACCTCTTATGGCCGGGTCGAAGTTATTTGAGCAGTACGGACAGACCTTTGCTCCTGGAGAGACGATTTTCGAGGAGGGCGAAAACGGGACACTCATGTTCATTGTACAGGATGGCACTGTCAGCATCACCAAACGCATTAGCGGCAGGCAGGTAGAGCTCGCACAGCTTCAGCGCGGTGAGTTTTTCGGGGAAATGGCCATAGTCAGCTGGGTTAAACGAACTGCGAGCGCCCGTGCGGTCGGTGAGGTGGAACTGCTCGCCTTCGACCGTCAGGGTTTCCAGGGGCTCATCTCCAAGAACAGCAAGATCGCCATGAGCATTATAGATAAACTCTGCCGGCGCCTTCAGGGTGCGAATGACCGCATCGATACCATGGTGAACGCAAATTTCCGTCGTATGATCGCCATGAACCTCTATGTACGTTCGCTCGAGCAACCGGGCGAAGGTCAGGTGCCGAGGGAAACGATTATCGACGAGATTACGAGAAACCTTGGGGTCGACCGTGATATTGTCGACACTGTGCTTAAGCAACTCGTCGCCGCATCGGTGTACCGTGAAGACGGCGAAAACATCAGTCTGGAACAGCAGTCGGCTCTTCGAAGCGAAGCCGGAATCGGTACCTGATTAAACGGAAACGAAGCGAATAGAAATCGGAGTGTGTCATGTGTGGAATAATCGGTTATTGCGGGCCAAAAGTGGCGGCGCCCATTCTTATCGAGGGGCTCAAGCGTCTCGAATACCGGGGATATGACTCGGCGGGCATCGGGGTGCTCGGCGTTGACGGCCGCCATAAGGTCATAAAGAAGAAGGGGAAAATCCTTGACCTCAGAAAGACCGTTCCGGTCGATCTCCCCGGCAGTACGGGTATCGGGCACACCCGGTGGGCGACCCACGGCAGCGTATCGGACTACAATGCCCACCCGCATACCGACGTCAGAGGAGAGGTGTGCATAGTCCACAACGGCATCATCGAAAACTACAGTTCGCTCAAGCAACGACTCGAGCAGAAAGGCTTCGTGTTTACCTCCGAGACAGACAGCGAGGTCATTGCACACCTCCTCGCGGACCTGTACGACGGAGATCTTGAGGGCTCCGTCAAGCAGGCGGTGGCACTTCTGAAGGGTACCTACGGCATTCTTGCCATGCACGTGCGCGAGCCGGGAGTGATCGTGGGGGCCCGAAACGGTTCTCCGCTGGTCGTCGGGGTGGGTGACGGGGAAATGCTTCTCGCAAGCGATGTGACCGCGCTCGTTGAGCACACCAAGCAGGTGCTCTACATCGAAGACGGGGAAGTTGTTCGAGTTACCGCCGAAGGCTACCGGACCACAGACCTCAGGGACAAGCCCATAGACCGGGAGCTACAGGTTATCGGCTGGCAGATCGAGGAAATCGAGAAGAACGGCTACGACCATTACATGCAGAAGGAGATCTTTGAACAGCCCGAGAGCATCCTTCGGGCTATTCAGGGTCGTCTCGAACCGGAGAATGCAACCGCGCATCTCGGTGGTCTGAACATGACGAGTCGTGAGCTTCTCGATATCGAACGCGTCAAAATCATAGCGGCCGGAACAAGCTATCACGCCGGTCTTGTCGCAGCGTACGCGCTTGAGGGCCTCGCTCGCGTGCCGGCGGGCAGCGAGCTCGCGAGCGAACTCCGCTACCGCAACCCCATAGTCGAACGCAACAACGTCTATTTCGCCGTGAGTCAGAGCGGCGAGACCGCGGATACGCTGTACGCGATGCGCGAACTTCAGCGCAAAGGCGCCCGAGTGCTCGGAATCTGTAACGTGGTGGGTTCCACGATTCCCCGCGAAAGCGACGGGGGCGTGTACATACACTCGGGCCCGGAGATCGCGGTGGCTTCCACGAAAGCCTTCACGAGTCAGCTCAGCGCGCTGTACCTGTTCACGCTGCTCCTCGCCCGCATGCGCCACATGAGCTACGAAGCGGGCCTCCGCTTCATGAACGACCTCGAGCGCATTCCCGACCTGGTGCAGGAGGTGCTGACGCGAACCGAGCACGTTCAGGAACTCGCGAAAAAGTACGCTCACGCAAAGAATTTTCTTTTCCTCGGGCGGGGAATCAACTATCCGGTGGCGCTTGAGGGAGCGCTCAAGCTGAAGGAAATCAGCTACATCCACGCGGAGGGCTACAGCGCAGCTGAAATCAAGCATGGGCCAATTGCGCTCATTAACGAGGAGACACCGAGTCTGTTTATCGTGCCGGACGACGGTCTGCGCGATAAGGTCATCTCGAACATGAAAGAAGTGAAAGCGAGAAACGGGAAGGTCATAGCGCTTGGGGTGGACGGCGACAACGAACTCGCCGATATTGCCGACGACGTCATGTTTGTCCCGAGGACGAACGAGCTGCTCTACCCGTATCTGACCGTCGTTCCGCTTCAGCTGTTCGCCTATTACACCGCCCTGGAACTCGGCAGAGATGTTGACCAGCCAAGGAATCTCGCAAAAAGCGTCACCGTGGAGTAAGCCGGCGGCAGCGCTGCTGCTTGCTGTGGTGGCGGCGCTGCCTCTTGGTGCCGCGACCGGGGTGCTCGTGGAGGCTCCACGGCGTGTTGTCGGTATCGAGATCTTTCCCCGTACTGTAGTGCCCTATCACAGCGCGCGGTACGAAGTCGAGGGTACCGCCCTCGATGTCTACTACACGGCATCCGAGCTCCCCTTGCCCGGGAATCCTGAAATCGATGCCTGCGGCACTCGCGAGCTTCAGCGCATCGACGAGCCCATGCGTGAGGTCAGGGTGCTCGAACACGAGGGTGAGACGCTGATATTTGCCTGGGACTCGGGTTCGCCGCTCGATATCTGCGATTTCGTGCTTACGTTTCTTGACGATTTTGATTTCTTCCGGAATGCCCTGCCCGGGGACCGGGGTTCCTGGCTCCCGGCGACGGTAGAGTAAAGTCTTCCATCGTAACAAGTGACCATAAACACGCCGAAAATCTATACATGCGTACCAGAGACCGTCTTGCGGCGCTTGTAGCGCTGGTGTCAGTAATCGCCCTCCCGGTAGCCGGGCTTGAGCTCAGCGGGAATGATCTCGCAATCCGGGCGACCGATGGTGGCTATATACTCTCGGTACGCGCGCTTCCCGGCGTCGGATCGGTCCTTTTGACCGAATCAACCGAAGACCCTGAACGTCAGGAAGCGTCGTTCGCACTCAGGAGCCCTGTGGAACACCCGCTGCTTGAGGATGAACAGCGGCTGCTCAACGGGGAAGTGCTCGACGAGTCGGACACCGCCCGGTCCATTATCTCGTCCACGGTTCGTCCCCACGACCGTCTCGGAACCGCGTTCGAGCTGTTCATACCCGAAACGGTTGTGTACGGCTATCCCTGGTCGCGCGAGGGCAGCATCTCGGTGGGCGATGGCACCTGGCTTGGTGTTCGCACCTTCCAGCTGCCCTATGGTGACTACAGCGGCGGGTTTGCCGACAACCCCTTTCGAATGCGGGTCGCCTTTGTCCAGCGCCCCCCCCAACCGGAACCCGAACCCGAACCGGAGCCCGAACCGGAGCCCGAACCGGAGCCGGAACCCGAACCCGAACCCGAACCGGAAGTGCGGGAGCGAGTGGTCGAGTCGCCACCGGCCGACGAGAGCCTCGACGACGGGGCGGTTACCGAGTTCCGCCGACTCGCGGAGGCGACCGACGGTGACGAGCGTTACATCTTCGATGCGAATGATCTGGTTGCCGCAGTGCTCGATCCCGTAGAGGACGCAGGTCCTGCGGCCGAGGTTGTCCTTGTAGTCGACGCGACCGGGAGCATGGGCGTCTGGGTGGACACGGTACGAACCGAGCTACCCGCGGCAGTCGATGCGCTGTACGAGCGTATTCCCGATCTTGCCGTAGGCGTTACGCTGTTCAAGGACTATTTCTCGGTGTACCTCAACCGTGTCATGCCAATGGAACGCGACGCAGACGCTATTCGCGAGGCTTTCGAGCATGTGGCAGTCGGTGGGGGTGGCGACGTTCCCGAGGCGGTTCACGAGGCGCTGCACGCGGCTATTCACGGGTACGACTGGCAAACCGACGAGCGCCACATTGTGCTGCTCGGCGACGCTCCGCCACACCCGGTTCCGCGCGGTCAGGTCAACCTCGAAAGCGTTATTTCGGATGCACGCGAGCGCGGGGTCAGGATACACACCGTGCTGCTGCCACCGGACCGGCAGCCCTGACCTAGAGCTTCTCGAATTACGGAAGCTCGGGCGCGTTTCCGGGCTGTGGTGCCGGAGGTTCAGCTCCTTCCGGCGGAGGGCTTGCTCCCGGTCCCTCTCCCGCCTCTATGCGGTCGAGAAACTGCTGTGACAGCACGGGTGGCCACGGCGGTAGCTGTGTCGCTCCCGGCAGTTCGTAACGCGCCACAACTGCCTCGAAGAAGGGGCGGGCCTCTTCGAGGTTTCCCTGCCTGTACCGCAGAAATCCGAGTTCGTATTCGGCGACGGTGGCAACTTCCGGGTCGTCACCGAAGCGGTCAAGCGCTTCACGGTAATACACTTCGGCGGCCCGGAAATTGTTTTCGTCCACGGAGTCCTGCGCCCTCTGGAACAGTTCGGGAGCGCTCAGATCGTCCGGAATGTCCGTCGGAACGGTTGCGCATCCGAAGATGAAAAATGCTGTCGCCCACATAAGGGCGGTTCGTCGTACCTTCCGTGTGTTCATGATTGAAAAGTATACCTCATACCCACTGTATCAGAACAGGGACGTGGCTGTGCACCTTACTCAGGGTGTTCATCAACAATGGTGATAAGCGTCGGCCGCTGCTTCACCGCATCGAGAGCGGCAATTTCCGATAGTGGTTGGGTCAACTGTCGTTCAGCGGTGCGGTGCAGCGTTATGACCACGGGCACCGGTTCCGGCGGTACACTTTCGCCCGATTCCGCCTGCATGACACTCGCGATCGAAATGGAGTGCTCGGACAGGATGCGGGTAATCCGTGCAAGCGTGCCAGGCGCGTCGTCGACAAGCATACGCAGGTAAAAGCGGTGCTCGAGTTCCTCAGCCGGTACATGCCGGGTCGTATCGCGCTGGTCCCAGGCGCAGGAATGCTCGAAGACCGTCGCGTAACTGCCGCGCGCAATCGCGATAATATCGGCCACGACGCTTGCCCCGGTGGGTGCACCTCCCGCCCCGCGTCCGTAGTACATGGTATGCCCCGAGACGTTCCCATAGACACTCACCGCGTTGAATGGACCCGAAACCCAGGCCAGCGGGTGTTCCCGTGAAATGAAAGCCGGGCGCACGAAGAGGCTGACACCGTCGCCGTGGCGTTTTGCGACCGCGAGCAGCTTGACCACGTACCCGAGGCGTGCGGCGTGCGCAATATCCTCGCTGTTGAGACTGTCAATGCCGATGGTCGGTATGTCGCCGGGCCGTACCCCTACGCCAAAGGCGAGGCGGGAAAGAATAGCGAGTTTGTGTGCACTGTCCGTCCCGTCAACGTCCAGGGTCGGGTCTGCTTCCGCGTATCCCTCCCGCTGCGCATCGGCGAGCACCTCTTCGTAGCTGTCGCCGTCCTCTACCATGCGGCTTAAGATAAAGTTGCTCGTCCCGTTGACGATTCCAAACAGCGCGTCGATTCTGTTGGCCGACAGTCCGTCGTAGATGCTCCTGACGATGGGTATACCCCCGGCGCACGACGCCTCGAAGGCGATGGTTACTCCGGCGTCGCGGGCGGCTTGAAAGAGTTCGCTTCCACGTTCGGCGATCAGCGCCTTGTTCGCCGTAACGACGTGTTTGCCTGCGGCAACCGCCGCCCGGATAATGGCTTCGGCAGGTTCTATTCCGCCGACGGTCTCGACGACGATGCGGGTCATCGGATCGTTCAGCGCGGTCTCGAGATCCTCCCGGAACAGGGTTTCGGGAAAGCCGTGTTTACGCGCAGAGGAGAATGTCCGACTGACGATTCCGGTCAATCGGAGCGATACGCCGGTGCGGGCCTGTATGGTCTCGCGCTGGTTCAGCAGGGCGCTCACGGTCCCGCTTCCGACCGTACCGCAACCTACCACGAGTACGCCTACCTCGAGGTTTTTCATAGTCTAAGGATGCTACTGGGGCACGGTCACCGCGTCAACCGAATCTGTCTGCCGCTCAAGCCGGTGGGCTTTCGGTCCGATTGTAGATATGTGAACTTTTTCCTTCGCGTCCCTGCCTGCAGTTTTGCTCTGTTCCTTATGCCGGCCGTGCTGTCGGCAATGGAGGTCACGCCGTCGGACAGCGAGTTTACACTCGTACGCGAGGCGCGACCCTGGTTGCAGGACCTTGATGAGGACGGACTGCTTCGCTCCTTTGATATCGTCGCGTCGGAGTCGGACGAGGGGCTTGAAATGCGTGCCGGAGACCTGGAAATGACGCTGTCGCCGGATTCGCTGCTGCTGCCGACTCAGCTGACGCCCGATGGCACCCGTCTTCGCCTGCTGTACGGTACGCTCGATGTGCGCGCGGCGGATACGACTCAGCCGGTAGTGCTTGAGCCCGGGACGGGTGACATCAGTCTGGAATTGAGCGGGGTTCATGCCGAGGTGCGGGTCAGCCACGGTGGAGGTGTACTGCTCGTGGTACGGGAAGGGACCGCCGCCGTTCGCCGCGGTACCCCTGAAGAAGACAACGGAGGCCGCGACGAGGCGTTTGCGAATGTACGCCGAGCGCTTCACTACGATCCGGCACAGGACCTCTTTACCGCAATCCCGACCGCCGCTCCTGGTGTTCCCGACGGCTCCGGCGACAGGACATCCGCGCGGGGGGATATGTTGCGCGAGCTCGAGGATGGAATCGACCGCTTTAACGAACGCTATGCCACCGCGCGGGTGTATCGCGATCTCTTTGATGAAGCCTTCGAACGTGACCGTGCAGGATTACCCACTGATGACCTGCGCGATGAGCTCGGCTCTTCCGGTTCCGACGCCGTTATGCAGGCGCTTGAGGCGGGTTACCGGGTGTTTCCGCTGTTGCGCGCGGTGCTCGGCGCAGAGACGGTTCGAAATGCCCTGGTTCGACGCCTTGTCGACGAACCGGAGACAGATGCACCTCGCATTGAATCGGAGGCTTCGGAGCATCGGCGAGTGGCTCTCGAGTCGATCTCCGTGTTTGTGGAACGATTCTCCGAACTCGCCTACCAGGCAAGGATAGCCCGGTTGTTCGCGACGGTACCCTCGGACAGTCCCTAGAACAGGGTAACGTCTTCCCGCCTCGGCCGGATCGTCTGCAGTTTGGACAGATACGCTTCTTCTTCGTGTTCGACTTCCGTCTTTACAGAGCCCGCCAGGCGTTTCAGGAGTACCTTCGACGTTCTCGGGAAAAACAGTACCTTGCGGGCTTCTACGCCCCCCACATCCTGAGACTCGATCTGTATGCCTTCCGCCTTTAGAAAGCCGAGCGCGAAGTCAATGTTGCTCTGTGGAATTGTCAGGCCGGAGGCAGCGGGTTTTGAACGCAGCACCGATCCTCCGCCGAACACCTTGGCTCGGAGACGCTTTCGGTCACAGCCTGCCTTCAGGAGCCCGTTGATCAGCAGCTCCATGGCGAACATGCCGTATTTTCCACTTCCGCTGAGGTAGTTGTCCGGACGGTCGAGGTTACCGGGAAGCATGAAGTGGTTCAGGCCACCGTACCCCGAGATGCGGTCGTACATCGCGACCGCGATGCAGCTGCCGAGTACCGTGGCTATGATCTCGTCATCTCCCGACACAAAATATTCACCCGGGTGTATGGTGATCATACGTTTTCCGAATTTCGAGTGCAGATGTGTAAACACGATCTATAACCTGTCCTAAAAAAATGTAATATCGCCGGCGCCGACACCTTCTTCGATGTCTATGCCCACGAGTTTTCCTGCCGATACCTTGTGTGTAAAAATCGTAAAGCGCTCAATGATCGACTGAAGTCGCTCGCTCTCTATATTCCACTCCGTGAGCCCGTTACGGCGCAGAATCCGTTTGCGTTCAGCGGCCGCCTGGTCGCGGATACCGAGGAGCGAACTGCGTACACGCTCAATTTCTTCGGCGAGCGCTTCGAGTTTCGTGTAGTCGCGCTTTGATTCATCGAAGAGCATCAGAAAGTCATTCGTGAATACTTCGTAGTCGCTGACGCTCCGCATAAGGAGCCGTTGCGCTTCCTGAAACTGATCGTAGCAGCTCTGGATTCTCGATGCAAAGACGTGTATGGAGCGGGCTTCGTCGTTCAGTACGTCCCTGAACCTTTCGAGGACCTCACTGGCTACCTTCATAAAGGTTGATGTGGTATCGACACCGTTCTGTACGTCCGTCTCTATGCGAGCAATGAGTGCGGTCATTTCATCCACGGTGCCGCCCATGTCCTGGAGTACCGTCTGCTTGGCGACCTCGATCCTGCTGTGTATGTCGACGCTCCGAAAGCGATTCAGCAGGACCCGGAAGGTCCGAAAGCCATCTGAGAGGCGCTCCACATCCTTCATAAGAACCTTCGAGCGCTCCACGACCTGTTTTTTCTCGTTCAGACTCGCGTTCATGTCGTCCAGAAGCCGCTGAAGACGGTGCAATGCCTGATCGTACAGCGTCTGCACCGAACCCTCGTCCCGCGAGTCAAGGTCTATAAACCGGTTGACGAAATCCCGTCGCTCCCGTTCCACGGACTCCACGATGTGTGTCGCCCGTCTCGACTGCTCCCGAAATACACCGACACTATCGAGAAGCTTGCCGCGAACATCCGTCAGAATATCGTTGCAGAGCGCCGGCAGCTGCATGAAGAAGCTCAGCTCGTCGAGCGCGGCTTCGTCGCTTGTGAGGGTGGTAATATCGGTAAGCTCACGCATGGAGATCAGAACATGATCTATAGACTGTTTGATAATGTCGTGGAGCTGAACTTCCTCCATAATGCGCTGCAGCGGCTTTCGAACCTCCGAGGAACCAGCGCTGATTTCGTTCAGACGCTCAACGACGCCGCTGATACCCGACTGGAGTGACGTGAAACTCTCCTCAAGCCGGGCACCGGCAGAGCTGAACACCTCTTCCTGAGTCTGTGCGGACTGCTCCATATCGCTGCGGTAGGTCTCGAATACCGATCGCAGATGCCGGCCCCGGTCGGTAATCTCTTCGCTGAGCGAAATCGTGCGCTCGGCAAGTCGCTTGAGTTCTTCGGTTATGTAGGAGAACGCCTTCCCGGCTGCGCCGGCATGGACGCTTGCGGTCATGGCGTTGATCGAGATTATCTCCATCTCGATCGATTCTTCCTTGATCTCGTGGATGTTGCCGTCGAGTCCTTTCAGGCTTACGAGCGCATCCTGAAGCTGGGAAAAGCTTGCCTTGTCCTTGTCGCGCATATCGCTGAAATTTGTCGACGCGTCCTGTATCAGCTCCCGGACGTTTGCGATAGCCTCCTGCAGACATGCACTCGCTGTTGCTTCGCCGCAGCCGTTCTCGCTCTGCAGGGCGGTCATGATTTCGGTGCTCTCAGAGAGTCCAAGATCCATTTCCCTGAGCAGACGTGGAAAGTTGTGGCCGATGCGCAGATAGGAGCTTTCCGACTGCAGAACAAGCTCCTGCAGCGCTTCCTGTATCTGTTCGCGGAAATCAAAACTGAAAGACGCCATATGTCTGTAGAGTATAGGCTGAACAGCCGCTTACCGCAATCTGTCCAATCACTCCAAGTAGATGCAAAAAAAAAGCCGATCCCGTTGAGGATCGGCTGTTTGCAGGTACGGATGCCCTGTGGAGATTCTGCGTGTCAGACCTCGACCGGGGCGTCCTTTACGGCACGGAGACTCTGTTCGGTCTCCGGGTCAAAGAATGTAACCTTTGAGAAATCAGGAACGAACTTGCCCTGGTCTCCAACGTTCAACGTGACTGCCGGTTCCACACGACCGACAAAGCTGTGGTTCCCGGTGTTCAGGAACAGATGCGTTTCTGCACCGAGCGGCTCGACAACGTCGACCGACGCGGGAATGAAAGTGCCTTCTTTGGCGCTCTCGTCGTACTTGACGTCTTCCGGTCGAATGCCGAATATCAGGTCTTTGCCGATGTATTCTTTCGCTATGTCGGCGAGCTCTCCCTGAATGATCATCTTGAAGTTTCCTTCGTCGATATACGTCTTTCCGCCCTCTTCGGTAATTTTCACGCTCATGAAGTTCATGGGGGGTGAGCCGATAAAGCCGGCAACGAAGCGGTTGACCGGGTTGTTGTACAGGGTCAGCGGGTCGCCAATCTGTTGAATGAGACCGTCCTTCATGACGACAATCTTGTCCCCCATGGTCATTGCTTCGACCTGGTCGTGGGTAACGTAGAGCATCGTTGCCTGAAGTCGGTTGTGAAGGCTTGAAATTTCGGCGCGCATCTGCACTCGAAGCTTTGCGTCGAGGTTCGAAAGCGGCTCATCAAAGAGGAAGACTTTGGGCTTGCGGACGATTGCGCGACCGACCGCTACGCGCTGTCGCTGACCGCCGCTGAGCGCTTTGGGCTTGCGTTCGAGGAGCTGCTCGATGTCGAGGATACGGGCTGCTTCGTCGACCCGCTTCTTGATTTCGTCCTTCGAGAACTTGCGGATCTTCAGACCGAACGCCATGTTGTCGTACACACTCATGTGCGGGTACAGCGCATAGTTCTGAAAAACCATCGCGATGTCGCGGTCCTTCGGCGGGACGTCGTTAACGAGCTTGCCGTCGATGATCAGCTCGCCCGACGTGATGTCTTCAAGGCCGGCGACCATTCGCAGCGTCGTAGTCTTGCCACAGCCGGAAGGCCCGACGAGTACCACGAATTCCTTGTCCTGTACCGTAATGTTCGCGTCCTTTACGGCCTGAACATTTCCTTCGTAAATCTTGTTGATGTTTTTCAACTCAACGTTTGCCATGGAATACCCCCATTCGGCGTTATTTTATTGCTTTTGATGGTAATTGCTATATCTCCCGATGTCAACGAAATTTAAGCCGGGACGCCCCGCTAATTCGGGGAGTTCGGTACCTCCTGCCGGCGCAGCCAGCCCTCGATCGACGCCTCGGGAGAGCGCTCGTAGTCGCCGGCGCGAATCTGCTCCTGTACCCACGGAAGAATCGCTTCGTCCCGCATTGCGGGCCACATCTGTGGCAGGCGAGGCGGCCAGCGCAGCACCGAGGCGGGCGGTACGCGGCCGAGTACGTCCGGATATATCTGAAGCATATCGCGTTCGTTAACGCGTATAAGCGAGCTGAACCCGCCGAGTATGCCCGCGCTGAAACGCGGTGAGCGCGTCGCGCCTTCCAGAAGTTCCCGCTGTGTTTCGCGGTCAACGAGCCAGCGTAAAAACGCCTCGGCGCCGTTTCGATTGTCTGCACGACGCGGAATTCCGGCCATAATAACCGTATCCCTCACCGCAATCGATCCGTTATGCGCGACCCAGCGCGAATCGTACACGCCGGGTTCGGCGAAACCGCTTTGCAGAAGCTCACTGCTCGGCACGAAAGCGAAACCGACACGGCCGTCTTTCACGAGATCTACGCCCGGAAGAGTCAGATATCGTTCTTGAAACGCGTCCGACCGGTCCGGACCGTCGTTCAAGTCAGATACCCAGGATCCTGCAAACGAGAGTGCTTCGCGTAGAGGTGCGGCACTCCAGATTGTACCTCCGCCCGCTCCCCGACGAAACGAAACCTCGTGTGCCTCAAGGAGTACCCGTGCGAACTCGTCGTGCCACAAGGGCGAGTACCCCATTCGTTCGCTTCCCGCAGGCCCGGCCACGTTGTAGGCTGCTGCGGCTTCGCGTATCGCCTCAAGCTCGAGCGACAGTCTGAAATCGGGTTCCGGGTCAATCGCATCGGCAAACACCACCGCCGACAGCTCGAACGACACCGGTAACAGCCGCTGCGCGTCATCGAAACGGCCCAAGGCAAGGAACTCCGGGTAGAATTGCTGCGAGCCACCGGCTTGCGAAACGACCGCTCCGACATCCCTGAATACCGAATCGCCCGCGGCCTGATTGAGATAGCGTCCTATAAGCAGATCCGGTGCCTCCGGTTCCGATTGCAGCGCATCGAGCAGGTTCTCACGGGCTTCGACCTCGATGTCGAACGCTTCAGACTGTTCGTTGAACAGAATCGCATAGTCGAGGACCTCGGGAACGTCGGTCCACACGCGGATCTGTCGCTGCGGTGTTTCGGCGCACCCGCCGAGTACCATCACGAACAGGAACAGGGAAACGGCACCTTTGCAGACGTTATTGTGTCTGTTCTTCACGGATAGCGTGTGCAGCATCAAAAATTTCTTTGTACAGGCTCGGCAGGTCCTCCGCGTCGACGCTTGCAAAGGCTACTCTGAGAAATCTGTTCTGTATCGATATTGTCCCGATGCCGCGCTCAAGCAGATACACTCGTATCTGTTCGGCGTCGAGCTCACCGCAGTCGAAGCTCATAAAATAGCCTGCGTTACACGGCAGCGCGACAAGCGGCCCGTCGTAGGAGGCAAGTAAACCCTGCACGGTCTCATATCGGGTGCGCATATCACGGTAAATGTGCTCTTTTTCGTTCTGCCATGCCGGGTCCTCGAGCATTCTCAGAAGGATGGATTGGCCAAGCGTGTTTCCGTTGGAGACCGAGGCACGAATGCTCCCGGTCAGTTTTTTCTCGAAGGCGTCGTAGTGAACCTGTGTCAGTCCTTTCGCGGCTATGGTAATAAAGCCCAGGCGCAGCCCCCAGAGGTACTCCTCTTTCGTCGCTCCGTCCACCTTGCACGCGAGTACGCGCTCGTGAAGATCGGCACAACGCGAAAACAGCGATTCCCCGTACACGTCGTCCCGATAATACAGACCAAAATAAGCGTCGTCGGTCACGACAATAATATCGAGGCCGTCCTCGGCAAGGTCGTGGAGTGCGGTCACAATCGCATCCGCCTCTTTGACCGTAGGAGCGTACCCTGCCGGATTGTTCGGGAAGTTCAGGAGTATCATGAGCTTTCCCGCGCTGCGGTGCTTTTCGCAGGCAGCGCGAAACGCGGCGGTATTGAACGAGTTGCTGTCGTCGAAGAACGGGAAGGTCACAATCCGCGCTTCCCGCCGTGTTTCGAGCATAAGACGGTAATTACCCCAGAACAGGTCGGGCATAATGATTCTGTCATCCGGGTCGACGAATAACTCTCCGAGCTGGAATATGCCGTTCGTCAGACCCGTCGTCAGTACCGGTTTTGACATGGATGCGCCCGCGAGGCCAGGGTTTTTTCGTCGGATTTCGGCCTCCCACGTGTCACGAAGCCGGGGCGTGCCGGCCGTCGGAGAATAGGCGACGGATTCTCTCGCGGAAAAACCCGGAATCTGTTTTGACACTGCGTTCGCGAGTATGGGGTTTCCGGCCGCGTATGCCATGCCGACGGTAGCATTAAAGCGATTCGCCTTCGCGGACGCTTCGGCTGATTGTGCCACAATGCCTTTCGGGAAAAACGACCGCAGGCCGTACTCGCTCATAACACGGCCAATGACGGTACCTTCAAGAAGTGCGTTAAGCTCTCGCGCGAGTTGGTTCATAGTCAGAGAACAATATCGCGGACGGCCGAGCTGCGGCAATACGGGCTCTGGTTTTTAATTGTCCAATACCTCTAAGAACTTGACGCAGTACCAACAGACGCGTACTCTGAGGAATCATGGCGACACGTCCTTCGAAGACGACAGACGCTGGCGGTGACCAGGCATCTGACACATCCGATAATCTGATCGAGAGGCTCCTGTCGATAGTCTTCGGTGGTAATAATCCGGAGCGGCAGAAAAAACGTCAGCTCAAACAGATTGCCAAAGACGTCTCACGGAGCAAGTACAAGTTTTACAGGGCGCGTGGGGACCTCGCACAGCCGGGGCTCGCAACGTTTTTCTTTGACGTGTACAGCGTTATAGGCCCGGCGCGGAATCTGCTCCAGAACGCCCGCGAGAGCCAGGGGCTGCGCGACCTCGTCGTAGAGCATTTCTTCACCGAACAGCAGCGTACGTACCTTGAGGCACTCAGCGAAGATTCTATCCGTGCGCTCGCCGAAAAAGAGGACTCAAAGACCGCGGTCAGCAAGGTCAAAGCGGCCATGCAGCACTTTTACGCTTCTTTTGATTCCCAGTCAATTCAACGAACCAACCGCACCTATACGCTGCTGCGCCAGTTTCTTGATCTGGTCATGTTCGATTACTTTTTTGTACTGCGAAAGTTCGACGCGACCATCGGTGAAGAGCGCGCTGACGCCCAGCCGAAGTTTGAAGCGATAAACGCCTCCTACATCAGCGACGATATCAAGGATTTTCTCGAGGTGTTTCTTTCGCTCGAACTGGAGGCAGACTGGAGCGACGTTCTTGATATCCTGAAAGAGTACCGCGCTGTTGAAATCGTAGATCGCAAGGACTGGAAGAAGCTCGTTAATTATCTCGCGGGCGTTCGCAAATCAGACGTTCTCGTGCAGATCGTGCGACTTGCAGATGCTGACCCGTATTACGAGCCGACTATCACCGTTGGCAAGCACCGTATCCTCGAGCCGTATCTCGAGAAACTGAAAGTGCAGTCGGAAGCCTACCTGCAAAAGGTTGCCATCGAAAAGCGGAACAGAAAAGTCGAACGGCTCTGTCAGGAAGTGTTCGGGAAGACTGCGATAAGCCGGGCGAAGTTCTACACCGACAAGGCGAACGTAACGCTCGGTCCGCGGGTTGGAACCGGGTACATGTATCTGGATTCGTTTAATTATCTGAAAGCGTTTCTGATCGACTACTTCAAGAAAGACGTTCGGCAGCTGCAGGACCTGCTGGTGATACGGGGGAAGTGGACCGAACCGTTGACGAGCCAGCAGCTGAGCGATTCGTTTCACACGCTCATGGATATCGCGACAAAGGTGGTGGAGTTCGACGACAGCCTGTCTGAAGAAGGCGAGCGTGGAATGAAACTCAAGAAAGCCATTGGCCGTTCCTCCGAACGGGACAAGGCGTCGCAGAAAGTAGTCGCAGGCCTGGTCGAGGAAACCAATGCGTACGCAAAGCGCCTGATTAACGAGTCAGGGCAGCTCCTGATTTCCATAGGCAAGGTCCTCAGGCTCGTGATCGAAGACCGGAAAAAGAAGAAACCCGAGCTGCTCCTGAACTGGAAAGAGGTCGAAACCTATTCAGAGGAATCCATAGACGAGCGAATGGCAGAGGTATACCGAACGATATATTTCTTCATACAGCTCCTGCAGCTTTCGATGAAACGATAGCTGAGCATCAGGCGATTGCAGCTGTGCTCGGGAAGGCAAACAGATCCGGAGTATCGCAGTCGGGTTGTCGCTCAAGGGACAACAGATAGCGTTTTCTGTCGCGTCCGAGTTCGAGGGGAATGTGCCTCGCTCCGTATTTACCGACCCCGCCGCTGCTCGGCACCACACGGTGACATGGAATCAGGATACACACCGGATTCTCCGCGACGGCGTTTCCAACCGCTCGTGCGGCGCGAGCCCGACCGACCCGCGCAGCAAGTTCCCCGTAGGTAGTCCGTGATCCGTAGGGCAGTTTCCGGAGCTTTTTCCAGACGGATCGCTGGAAATCCGTCCCCTCTACGCGTGTTTCAAGTGAAAAACTTGTCCGTGTTCCGTTGAAATACTCGTCGAGCTGCAGCTCGAGTTCTCCGCAGGCGTACTTATTGACCTCGAACTGTATGTTTGTGTCCCACGGCTCCAGTTCAACGAAACTGACTCGAAGTATCCTGCCGCGGCGATCCACGGCAAGGTGAAGATCACCGACCGGTGACGTATAGGTGTGGCAATAGACTACTTCTTTTTGCTTCGACACGGGCGTTCTCCCACGGTCGGTAGACAGAATATCCGCTCGGCGCACCTTGTGTACACACAAAGTAGCAAATTTCGTTCAATTTACGCCCAAAAAGTTCTGTTTCCCCTGCATCGAATATATTCGCGTACGAAGCTCTGAAGCGCCGGCGGCAGCCGATTCTCCTGAGAGTCGCATCTGTGCCCGACCTAAACGACGTACTCGGCGAGCGACGTACGCAGTCTGTCGGAAAGTTCCGCCCGCAGCCGCACGCTTCCGTCTTTCACGTCTTCCTGAAGGACGCGGGCCTCCCGGTGCACCATCGCGACAAGATCCCAGCGATCCGGCGGGATAAGCAGGTCTTCTTCAATGCGATGAGCGGTGACGAGGTCTGCGATGCGGTCTCGAAGCGACGCTATCCCCGCTCCGGTGAGGCTGCTCACCGGTATGCCTGAATCGACCCCCGCGACGTGTATCGACGCGTGTTCGATCGACTCACCGCCGTATCCGAGCAGGTCCATCTTGTTCAGGACGACCAGGATCGACGAGGTATCGGCGCCGATTTCCGCAAGGACCGCCCGCGTCGTGGCCACTTCATCCGCTGCCTGCGGACTCGCCGCGTCAACGACATGGAGCAGGATATCCGCTCGCACCGTCTCTTCGAGCGTGCTCCTGAACGCCTCTACGAGGTCGTGAGGCAGCTTGCGAATAAAGCCGACCGTGTCGGTGACGATCACTTCAACGCCGTCGGGCATGATCATGCGCGACGATTTGGGGTCAAGCGTTGCAAAAAGTTTGTCCTGTCGCAGCACGTCCCGGCCCGTGAGCGCGGTCATGAGGCTTGATTTGCCTGCGTTTGTGTATCCCACAAGCGCGAGTGTCGGAACCGGGACCGCCTCGCGTTTCTGTCTCATAGTCGCTCGATGGCGGCGGACTTCCCGCAGCTCACGCTCGAGCTGCTGTTGCCTCGCAGTTATGCGACGGCGGTCGATCTCGAGCTGCGTTTCACCTTCCCCGCGCGTGCCCTTCATACCTCCGCGCTGGCGCGACAGGTGGGTCCACGCCCGCCGCAGACGGGGCAGTTGATACGCGAGTTCGGCTTTCTCGACCTGGAGACGGGCCTCTCTGGTTACCGCGTGCTCGTGAAAAATCTCGAGGATAATCTCGTGACGGTCGGAGACGGCTACGCGTGTTCGCCGTTCGAGGTTGCGCTGCTGGGATGGAGACAGCTCGTCATCGAAAATCAACGCGTCGGCTTCCAGCTCGTCGGCAAGGCTGGCGAGTTCATCTGCCTGACCGCTTCCTATGAACAGTCCGGGATGCGGGGTGTTTCCACGAAGCAGCCGTGTCTCAAGGACGCGGTAGCCGAGCGTATCGACAAGCCGCTCAAGTTCGGACACGTGGTGTCGGGCCTCGGAGTCGCTCATGGTCTTGTGACGGACGGCGACAAGGATAACCCCCGGAGGTGTACTGGTGTGTTCTATCATCTGTACGTGTATTTTACATGGAATCGCCGCTCAGGCAAATGGCATGGTCGCCGCCGAGCCGATATTCATGTATACTTCCTGCGTGCGGTACGCAACACAAACATCTGCAGGAAGAGTTCGGTCGTGAAACATGCAAGAGAAGTTATATCGTCACGCCTGAGCTGTCGCGCATTCGACGGGCAGCCCCTGTCCTCTTCCGACGAAGCGCGGGTCATCGACCTGCTCAAGCAGGTAAACGATCCCCCGTTCGGCTCGCAGCTCGGGCTCGCGCTCGTGCCTGCAGATGACACAATGATTGCCGACATCTCCGAACGTGCGCCCTACGGGGAAGTGCACAATCCGGCACAGTTCATTGTCGGGTACGTGCAAAAAGGCCGACACAGCATGGAAGACTTCGGCTTCGTCATGGAGCAGGCGGTGCTCCACGTAGAGGCGAACAAGATATCCACCTGCTGGCTCGGGGGGACCTTCAACCGGGGTGGGTTCGCGTCGGCGCTCGGGCTGGATGCCGACGTCCTGATCCCGGCTGTCGTGCCCATAGGCTATCCCGCGCGGCGGCGAACCGTCAGCGACGGGTCTATCCGTTTTTCGGTGGGAGCCCGTAAACGAAAACGCTGGTCGGAACTGTTTTTCGAGGTCGAGTTCTGGGACGAGGACGAGAAGCCGCAGTCGCAGCCCTTTCCGCTTACGCCGGCGTCGGCCGCCGACTACGAGGCGATGCTTGAGGCAGTACGGCTCGCACCGTCAACGTCCAACCAGCAGCCGTGGCGCATCTACCGGTACAGCGCCGACAGTGGACCGGATCTGCTTCATCTTTTCGTGTCCCGGACGACGGGCTTTGACAAGGCTATCAAAGACGTGGACATGCAGCGCATAGACGCCGGTGTGGCCATGGCGCATTTCAACGTTGTCGCGGACGAGATCGGGTTTCGCGGACGCTGGACGGAACTGAAACCCGCGTGGACGCCACGCGGGGTCGATTACGTCGCTACCTGGGTAGAGGACTGACACCGGCCGTTCCGGGTCATGCCATGTGTTTCCGGTACGCTTCCCAGGTCGTCCGCACCAGTGTTTCCGGATCGGAAAAAATCGCATCCCAGCCGAGGCTGTGAGAAGCCTTGCTGCTTGACGCGACAAGCCGAGCGGGGTCACCGGGTCGTCGATCCACATTGCGTGCGGGTATGGGTTGTCCGGTCACGGTTCGTGCGACATCGAGCATTTCCTTGACGCTTAAGCCCTGCTCGCTGCCGAGGTTCACCACGATGCTTTCATCTGCTTCGAAGAGATAGTGCACAGCCGCGACGTGCGCATTCGCAAGGTCTGTTACGTGAACATAGTCGCGTATACACGTACCGTCCGGGGTGTCGTAGTCCGTACCAAAGATCGACAGTTCCTCACGCATTCCCGTCGCGACCTCCATAATGACGGGGAGCAGGTTGGCCGGGTTGCGTTCGAGGCCGCCGATACGACCGTCGGTATCGTAGCCGGCCGCGTTGAAATAGCGAAGACTCGCGCTCTTGAGTCCGGTGAGCTGGTCGTACCAGGCCATAATTCGTTCAATTTCAAGTTTCGTGAATCCGTAGAAGTTGGTCGGATTCGTGGGGTGGTCTTCATCTACGGGAACATACTGCGGCTCGCCGTATACCGCAGCCGAGCTCGAAAACACGATGCGGTGTACCGACGTCTCCACCATGGCGTTCAGCAGCGATATCGTGCCGGCGATGTTGTTGTCCGCATACTTGCCGGGATGCTCCATACTCTCACCCGCTGCCTTGAACGCCGCCAGGTGTATCACAGCGTCAAACCCATTGCTGAGGGTATCCTGCAGAAGCGGGGTATCCCGTATGCTTCCGCGAACCACGGGCGCTTCGGGAAAGAGATTTGCCTCCAGACCGGAGGAAAAATCGTCGAAAACCCAGGCTTCGTGGCCCGCGTCGAGGAGCGCACGGGTGACATGACTGCCGATATATCCGGCTCCGCCGGCAACGAGTATACGCATAGAACTGCAGTGTGAGCCCGCCGCTTTCCCGTTGTCAAGCAAACGCACGAGGGGGTACATTCATCGCATGGCTACGCACGGGGTTTCGGAGAACCAGTACGACTTCATTTTTGCAGGCGGCGGCGGGGCGTCGCTGAGTCTCGCCTATCATCTGGTCGAGTCTGGCTTCGAGCAGTCGCGCATGCTCATTGTGGACGAAGAGGAGAAGATTGCGAACGATCGCAACTGGTGTTTCTGGCTTACCGGTACCACCCCGTACGAATCAATAATACGGACGAGCTGGGACACTGTGCAGATCGTCGGCGACGGCAGGAACCTTGTCCTCCCCATGACGCCGTATCGATATCAGATGCTTCGATCCGGGGATTTTTACCGCTTCGTGAAGGAGCGCCTTTCTGCCTGCCCCGGGGTAGAGTTTCTGACCGCGCATGTCGAGGAGGTCCGGGATACTGCTGAGGGAGCGGAGATCGTGGTCAAAGGAGCCACGTTTGCAGGGCGGTGGGTATTTGACAGCCGGTGGAAGTATCACAATCTGACCGTAGACGAGACGAAATACCGTAACCTCAAGCAGCACTTCAAGGGCGTGGAGATTCGCACCCCCGACGACCGTTTTGACGTGGATACGGCGCGTATGTTCGATTTCCGTACACCACAGCATAACGTTATGCGCTTTTTCTACGTGATGCCGTGGAGTCGAAGAGAAGCACATGTCGAGTTTACCCTGTTCAGTGCCCAAACCCTGCCACCGGAAGAATACGACCAGCGCATTGCCGACTATATTCGCGACGTACTCGGGATCACCGAATACGAGGTAATCGGCGAGGAAGCGTGTATTATACCAATGACCGATCAGCCTTTTGAGCGTCGCGGCGGAGAACACATACTGCGTATCGGCACCCTCGGCGGTCGGGTCAAAGCGTCGACCGGTTACGCGTTTATGCGCATGCAGTGGGACGCAGAGGCCATCGTCGACTCGCTCAAGCGCACCGGCCATCCCTTTGACCTTCCGCAAACGCCGAAACGCTACCATACCTTTGACTCTATTCTCCTGCAGGTCCTGCTCGAACGCGGAGACCTCGCCGAGCACGTTTTTGTCCGGTTTTTCGATCGCAATCCGGTCGCCCGCATGTTCAGCTTTCTCGACGAGCAGGACGGCGTGTGGGATAATCTGAAAATCATGTCTACAGTGCCGATTCCTGCGTTCCTCAAGGCAGGATGGCAGGTAATAAGGTCCTGAATATGCTTGAACATATGGCTGTCTCTCTCTCTGAACTGCCGCTCGCGGTAATGGTTCTTGGCGGTGTCTGGCTACTTTCCATGATCGGGCTTCCCATCATCCGCTGGATCTGGTCCGACGCCGCCGTTCCGCTGGGCGTATCCGTCGGGGTCGTCCTGCAGACGACTACGGTGCTTACGCTCATGGCGCTCGGCGCGGGAGTTCAGCCGACCCTTGTCGCCGGCGTCATTATTGCGCTGCTCGGCTGGATGCTCGAGTTTGTGGGCAGTCACACCGGCTTTCCCTTCGGTCGCTATCATTACACGAAACGGCTCCAACCCCAGGTGGGGGAGGTTCCGGTGTTGATTCCCCTTGCCTGGATCATGATGATGCCACCCTCGTGGGCCGTTGCCACCGTGCTTGTCCCGAGCGGTAATGTCGTGTTGTTTTCGCTCGTAGCCGGGGCAGCCTTCGCGGCGTGGGACCTGTTCCTTGATCCCCAGATGGTGGGGTGGCGTTTCTGGGAGTGGGATCAGGACGGCTGGTACTTCGGGATACCGCTCCAGAATCTGGTGGGATGGTTCTTCGGGGCTGCGGCCATAACCTTTGTGGTTCGGCTTGTCCTCGGCAGCTTCGTACTGCCGGTTGTTCCGCTTCTGATAATGTATCTCCTGACATGGTTTCTCGAGTCGGTCGGTCAGCTCGCATTCTGGAACATGAAAGGGAGCGGCATAACGGGATTGCTGGGCATGGGAGTATTTCTTGTATTGACTTTCACAATGTTTTGATGCTTGTCTGAAAAACAGAGGAGGTTCACATGGCTCGCGCGTTCAGGCGTATCATAGCAGTCGGGGACCTCCACGCAGACGCCGAATTTTTCGGAGAGCTTCTTTCGGGCTGTGATCTGACCGACGCGAACGGTCGGTTTACGGCACGTGACACGGCGCTGGTCATGCTTGGCAATATCTGTGATCGCGGTCCAGACAGCGCCACCGTGTACCGCACGCTCATGCGGCTGCACGCCGAGGCGCCGGCTGTGGGCAGCCGCGTATATACCCTGCTCGGGCAGCACGAAGCCATTCACCTCTTCGGAATGCACACCGCTTCATCCGGTGCTGAACGAAGCTCGTACCGGACGGCGAATGAGCCGGGTCAGGACGCGTTGGAGCGCGCGTTTGCGCCGGGGGGCTGGCTTTCGGACTGGCTGTCAGGGCTTCCGGTCATGGTACGCATATATCCGTTCGTATTTGCGCCGGCAGATCTGCCGCCAATCTTTCGAGATCTTCAGATCGCCGATGTGAACTCCGCGGTACACCAGGAACTCGGACGTAATCGTGAGGCCTTTCTCGAAGGCAAGGCGGATCTGCCGCTTTCGCTCTTCTCACCCGAGACCAGTATTCTGTGTTCAGATGCTGCCGGGCAACAGGCGCAACCGGATTACGGTTCGGTCCTGCACACATTTCTCAAGAACAACCGTGCGAGCGTGTATGTCTGCGGACACACCCCCCAGGCATCCGGAAACTTCCTGACCAGGTATGACGGCAGATACCTCTGCATCGATACGGCCATTTCGTTTGTAGACCAGGGCTTCGGCTCGCGGTCTGCCTTCGAGTGGGTGGACGACGCTTCATACGAGCTTACCTTTACCGAGGCAGGCATGCGGCGGCAAACGCTCTCACTTCCGCTCAACCCTCCCGCATAGCCCGAATATGCCGGTCTTCGTCTCCCATGCTGGAACATAAAAAAAGCCGGCTCCTGGGGAACCGGCTGACGCGGTCTTTTGTTCGGTTTCGGGATTATCCCGCTACGACTGTTTGCTGCTTCAGTCGCTTTGACCGCCTGTGCGCGAGCCCCGATCAAGGAGCTTCCGTCACATGAAAATGCTATACCCGCTTCCTGGGCACGTCAACAGGATTTTTTACCCGCTCTGTGGTACTACATCTCGTCATTGCAGTGCGCCCGGCACAGCGGTACACTACGGTATACATTTCATATAGCAGGGCGTTGGGGGGCAGATGAGTGGATCAGAGGTACGGCTGGGGCAGGTCATAGAGCTTCCTCGAGGAGGACGGATTATTCGCACTCCGATCGGTGGCATACAGGTCGGCGCACCGCCGGAGACCATCAAGGACACGCTCGTAACGCCCGAATCGGTGCCGAGGATTTTCGTTCTTCCGCATGACCTGTTTCACTGGCAGAAAGGCATCAACGTCGGAGATATGGAGTTTCCGATTTATTTCAACTTCTTTATTCGCAAGCAGAAAATAGCGATCTGCTGCACCGAGGAGCAGGGACAGCGACTCGCTGTTGCAATACGCGAGTCGGTATTCGGGCCCGAAACGCTCGACTTGCACATGGACACATTCTCGGACGACCCTGACACGTGGGTGCCCGACATTTCAAAAGAACTATCGTTCTTTCGCGGTCCGCTGACCCTCGACGATCTGTTTGACATAGTCTGTTTCCGGAACAACGTGGTAGAGATCGACGGTGTTACCATAGAGAGTACCCCGGATGCATTCCTGTTCAGCTGGGACGGACAGGACTCGGTGCCGGTTCCGGCGGACGTTTCATATACCCCGCGTTACGACATTGGCGAACGCCTGCTCAACCCCTTTGTGCCGCCCCGCTTCGGCGTCACCTGTCTTGGACCGAGCCACGGCTTTGACCCTCACGATAATACCTCGGGCTTCATAATCTGGCTGAATCACAGCGGCATTATGGTGGATCCCCCGGTTAACTGCACCGAATGGCTCCTGCAGTCCAACGTCAATCCGAAGTTTATCGACAGCATCATCCTGACCCACTGCCACGCGGACCACGACGCGGGTACCTTTCAGAAAATCCTTCAGGAAGGTCGGGTCACGGTGTACACGACTCCGACGATCATGCAGAGCTTTCTGCGCAAGTACGCGGCGTTTTCCGGTGAGGAACCGGAGTTCCTGAAATCGCTCTTTGATTATAATCCCGTATACACCGATCAGAGTTTCTATCTCCACGGCGGAGAGTTCAAGGTGTACTACTCGGTCCACTCAATACCGACCATGGCGTTCAGACTGACCTTCCAGGACAAAAGCTTCGTCTACTCAAGCGACCATCAGAATGACCCCGCGATACACGATGCCATGCTCAAGGACGGTGTGATAGACCGGCGTCGTTACGAACAGCTGAAAAGTTTTCCCTGGGATGCGGATGTGATCTATCACGAAGCCGGTATTGCCCCGCTGCACACTCCGGTGTCCTTCCTGGCGAGCCTGCCCGAACACGTACAGCGCAAGATTACCTGCTTCCACATTGCAGAAAAGGATTTTCCTGCTGATGCGCTTCTGACCCGGGCTTCGTTCGGTATAGAGCACACGCGATATCTCGATACCTCGCCACCGCAGTACGAAGAGGCGTATCGGGTACTCGACGTGCTGAAACAGCTCGATTTCGCTCGCGACATGAGCATACCCAAGGTACAGCAGTTTTTCGGTATCGCCGAGAGGCAGACCTTCGCCGCGGGCGACTATATTATCCGCCGCGGGACTCGCGGTAATTACTTTTACATCGTCATGAACGGTAACGCCGCAGTCCTTGCCGATAACCTTGTACGCAGCAAGATGCTCGGTGCATACGACTATTTTGGCGAAGTAGCGCTCATGACGGACAGCGACCGAACCGCCGACGTAATCGCGGAGTCGGACGTCGAGGTTCTCTCGATCGAGCGATCGAGGTTCCTGAATTTTATCGCGGGGACAGAGTTTGAGGCGGTCCTCAGACGCCTGATTCGAAATCGGAGCGAAGAGACGTGGAATCTGCTTGCCGAGGGTCTGCCGTTCGCACACCTGACCGATTACCAGCGCATGTGGCTCGAATCCGTCCTGCAGCCACGCGATTACGAGGCCGGAACGGTTCTCATACGCCGGGACCAGCCTGTCGGTGAGGTATTTCTCATTCGAGATGGAATTCTCCAGGTCGATGATGGGAACGGATCGGTTGACCGCCTGCAGCGTGGAATGCTCGCCGGCAGCATGGGAGAGCTACATCGCCGACAGAATAGTTCGTGTGCGGTAACCTGCGAGACGAGGGCGCGTGTCTTTGCGATCACGTATGACGACGTGCACGACTTTCTCGACCGAAACCCCGGTGCTGTCATGCGGGTGAACGGAGGTCTTCAGAAGACCACCGACGAACGGCCCGAACCGGTTAGCCCTGAACAGTACGGTGAGCAGAAACGACGACGCGCTGCCGCGAGAATGGAGGCCTTGCAACTCTACGATGCTCCGCCTCCCGCGGGTCCCTGAGGACGCCGCTCAGGCATTCATGACGCGTCGACCCTCCCGAAACACTGAAATCCGCTTGGTCGATTCACTGATTGCGATAGCGACAGATGCACTGACTGCGGTGATTGCTGCGGCTGCCGTGTGTCTGGCACCGAGCCCCTGAGGCAGATCTTCCACTTCCACGTCGGCGCGCAGGTAGGTGCCCGCGCTCTGAATGACGCCGTCGCCGCCAATGAGAAACGCCCCGTCTATGCGGGAAAACTCCTTGACCGTCTCCTCGAGCCCGGGATCAAGGACATTCCGGTCGGACTCGCTGATTCCCCGAAACGGGTTGATCAGCAACTGATGGCAGTACTCCTGCACGGTCCCGTAGTCGCCGAGGACGAAAATGGCACCTGCGGGTTTGCCCTCGCGGCCTTCCTGCGCAAGCTCGGTTGCAAGCTGCAGAACCCGGGCGAACACGAGATCGTCGATATCGCTGCCGACGCCACCGCTGGGAAGCCTGAACAGCGAACCGAACTCCTGCTGCAGGTCTGTGAGGCGAATCGTATCGAGCGAGCCGCTTGAGGGCTTGCCGAACAGGGTAAGCACCCGTTCATTTTTTTCCAGTATGCCGTTGCTGAGCAGAAAAAGAAGCGATGTCGTCGTAATACTGTGATCGCTGACCGACTTTACCGGCAGGTCGATAATCTCGTCGACAATGGTATTCTGCGCATAGGCGTCGGGGTCGCTTGTCAGGAGCAGCACCCGCCCTGCATACTCGCGGCGCTCGTTCGCGAGACGGGTAACTGTCGTAAAGAAGTCTGTCGAACCCATTGCGTCCGGGAATAGAAGCACGGAGTCAACGTGTATCGCCTCGGCGAGTCGAATCGCGTGTAGAAAGGTCTCAGCCGCCATCCTCTTCTTTTCCGGTTCGTGCTCCACGCGTGTCGGCGGGTGAGAAAGGACGTGCAGCACCTCCTCGGCTGTCCGGGATTTTCGGAGGGAATCGTAGACGTCCGACCTGCGCAGCAGCCTCCCCAGGTCACTCAGCACCAGCAGATTGGTCGTATGCGCCCATAGCATCAGTATAATCACGTGTACCGTTCCCCCGTCGTACTGCACGCCCTCAGACGAGATGCCGATACAGCCAACGGTCCGGTCTGAATGAGGCAGCTTCGCGTGGGGTATCGCAACACCCTCCGATACCCGGGTCGATATTTCTTCTTCCCTGGAGAACACCAGGTCGGCTATGAGTTTCGGATGCCGTATGCCGGCAGACTCGCATGCAGTTCGTACGAGCGTGTCGATCGCAGATTTTTTGTCTGCGGGCCGTAGAAACACGACCCGCTCAGGCGAAAAGAATGTTCTGATACCCATGCGTGCTATAACTCCGTGTGTCCTTTTCAGTATACGGGAAGCCGTGTAATCTTGCACGAGAGGGACATCATGAACGACCGGACTCATACGATTGAACACGCACTGGAGATAGCGAGGCAGGCGAGAGAACGAGCGTATGCGCCGTATTCCGGATTCCGGGTCGGCGCCGCGATCAAGGCACGTGGGCATGAGCAGATCTACGGAGGTTGCAACGTGGAGAACGCGAGCTACGGCGCAACGATATGTGCCGAGCGGGGCGCCGTCATGTCCATGGTCGCCGACATGGGACACGCCGAGCTTGATTTCGTGCTTGTCGTGACCGACGCAGATCCGCTGGCGGTGCCCTGTGCAATCTGCCTGCAGGTCCTCGCTCAGTTCTCCTCACCCCGTACCGAGGTCCTGATCGCGAATCTCGACGAGGTGCGTGAAACCTATACGATGCCCGATCTCCTGCCGCACCCGTTCCAGTTTTAGATCGCCGGCACAGCGCGCGACGGCGGTTCTCTAACCGTTCTCTGCGGCAAAACCTCTCATGAACCCGGCAAGGTCGCTCACAGCAGCCATGGGCAGAGCGTTGTACAGGCTTGCACGTATGCCCCCGACGCTGCGATGGCCCTTGAGACCTACCATGCCTGCTTCGCCGGATTTCTTCACAAAGGCGGCTTCGAGCTCGGGGGTTTCGAGGTTGAACACGACGTTCATACGGCTGCGACCGGGAGCTTCCACCGGGCAGCGGTAGAACCCGTCCGACTCATCTATGATCGAGTAGATCAGATCGGATTTGACGCGACTCGCGTCCTGCATTGCTTCGACACCGCCCTGTGATTCCACCCACTCAAGGACGAGGTTCATGAGGTAGATTGCGAATACCGGGGGGGTGTTATACAGGCTCTGTTTTGTGGCGTGCACGGGGTACCTCAAATACGCAGGGAGATCCGCGTTGCACCGCTGGAGGAGGTCGTTGCGGATAATGACCACCGTTACCCCCGCCGGGCCGAGGTTTTTCTGCGCACCTGCGTATACCAGGCCGAACTTTTCCATGGGCAGCGGACGGCTCATGATGTCACTCGACATATCGGCGACGATCGGCACCCCGTTCGTATCGGGAAAGTCGTGCCATTGCAGGCCGTTAATGGTCTCGTTACTCGTGATGTGCAGATACGCCGCGTCCGGGTGCGTCTCAAGCTCGTACGGACTGGGAAGGTGCGTGTATCCGGAATCACTGCCGTTGAACACGATTCTCGTCTCGCCGATCTTCGCTGCGTCCTCTGCAGCCTTCTCCGCCCACGCACCGCTGACGGTAAAATCGCAGAACGAGCCTTCGGACAGCAGGTTCATGGGAACCATGCCGAACTGCATGGTCGCACCGCCTCCGAGCAGGAGTACTTCGTGAGTACCGTCGATACCGAGCATGCGTTTTATGCGCTCAAGCGTCTGGGTGTGAACTTCGTCGTAGGCCTTGCTTCGATGGCTCGACTCAATGAGCGACATACCGGTTCCCCGGTATTCCGGGAGTTCGGCAGCAGCCTGCATCAGGACGTCCTCCGGCAGTGTCGCCGGACCCGCGGAGAAATTGTGTGCTCGCATCATGAGATGTATAATGCAGCAATTGTACGTGAAATGCGAGGGGCGAATGATGGGTCTCGAGATGTTTAGCGTGTCTTCTCCGGTCGATGGCGTGGTGAGGCAGGGGTGGGTGCTTCCGACAAACCGTGAGGAGCCTCGCGGAGTCGTCCAGATCCTGCACGGAATGGCTGAACATAAGGACCGGTATCACGAGTTCGCCGCGTTCCTCTCCGAAGCGGGCTACGCGGTCGTCGCCCACGATCATCGGGGCCACGGTCGCGCGGAACCGGAAGAGTCACGGACGGGGTTCTTTGCCGCCCGAGACGGATGGGACGCGGTTGTGAACGATGCGTTTCGTGTTCGCGACTGGATACACGAACGGTATCCCCGCGTCCCGGTATTCCTGTTCGGACACAGCATGGGCAGTTTTGTCGCTCGGAGCTGCATGATCCGCGATGCGGGGAGGTACGCCGGATATGTGTTGTGCGGAACGGCGCCGCACCCTGGTATCGCGGGGCGTACAGGCCGGATGCTCGCCCGGCTGCTGTCTATGGGTCGCGGGGCGGGGGTCCGCAGCCCCCTGCTTTCTGCACTGACATCGAGCGGTTTCAACCGCGCATTTGCGCCGAACCGCACGTCGTACGACTGGCTGAGCCGCGACGAGGACGAAGTCGACGCGTACGTAGCCGACCCGGCGTGCGGATTTGTGCCCTGCCGGGCGTTTTTTCGGGACATGATTGGTGGCCTCATCGAGGTGAACTCCCCCCGACGACTGCGTACCGTCCACGACTCGGTTTCCGTGCTGCTTGTGTCGGGGGGCAGGGACCCGGTTGGGCTCTTCGGCGCCGGGGTGAACCGGGTGGCCGCCCTGCTTCGCCGACATACCGCCTGCACCGTCACGGTCAGCATCTTTCCCGACGATCGGCACGAAATACTGAAAGAGTTCGACAGGACCGATGTTTTTCGAACGATCTCGGCCTGGCTCGGTTCGCAGGGTCACTGGGGCAATCGCCCCACCCGCACCCGCCAGTAGAGCCACAGGGGAATGCTCACCGCCCCGTATGCGCTGAGCCCCGCCATCAGAATGCCGTTCACGCCCCGCCAGCGAAGCACGACCTCTACCCCGGTCGCGAGGCATACGGCACACGCGGTCAGGATACGCAGATTCAGCAGCGTTCGCATGCTGTACGGCGTCTGATGCAGCGAGACAAGGCTGTGAATCCCGAGCGCTCCAAGCATCCCCGCGAACAATCGTAAACCGTAGGCGGAGGCGGGATGGCTGACCAGAACCATTGCCGCCGCAAGCTCCGTGCTTCCCGCGACAGCAAGGCAGATCTTCAGGGTGCGGGGAAGGGTAAGGCGTGCCAGTTGCGTGTGTGATGAGAGTCGCATGTACTATCGGACCCCGAGAAAGCTCTGTATGTGCTGCATGACCTGGGCGGCGATATCCGGAGCCCACACAAAATCGTCGTGTCCGACGTTATGGCGGGCGTCAAACTCCGTGTACGTGGCCCCGAGTACCTCGGCGAACTGCCGGCTCTCGGCCGACGGAACAATCCGGTCTTCGGTGCTGGCGATCACGAGCGCCGGCTGACGGAGCGGCTGTCCAAACGCGTCGGTGTGGAACCATTTCCGCTGGAGTATCGTCTGTCGCATGGCCGATGATTCCGGTACGGCTTGCGCGAAAACATACTTCTGATCGGCAACAGGTGTCGCGGGTGAAAAAAATCGCGGACGTACGAGGGCGTCGGGAATGAGCCCTGTTGCCAGGAGAAAGCGCGCGAACGGTCCGGGGACCGTTTCACGGGTTCCGTAGGGCGACGCAATAATGATAACGCTCCCTACGATGGACGGGCCGAGTTCCTGCGCGCAGAGCGCGGCGACGATTCCGCCGAGACTGTGCCCCAGGAGAACCAGCGGAACACCGTCGAGTCTGGCTTTCTCCTGTATCGCGGTGCAGGTCGTTGCGAGCAGCGTGTCTATGGTCTTCATCTGGAGGTCGGGGGTTATGACATCGGGAAACATATCGCGGAGTTCCGGAAGGATCGGTTCCCAGAAAAAACTGCGTACCCCGTAGCCGTGAAGGCAGATGATGGTTTTCGCATTCATCGTCTGCACTATAGCAGAGTCGGGGTCCGCATGCTATGCTCGCACACTGTGGAAGCTTCGAACAAGGACCGCAGGACCCATGAAACAGGCTGTTGTATCGCGATCACGTCCGGAAAGGGCGGGGTGGGAAAGACCACAACTGCGGTAAATCTGGCCCTGTATTACGCGCGTCACGGTGTATCGACCGTACTGGTCGATCTCGATCCACTGTCCGACGTAACGGCCTTTCTCGACCTCAGCCGCCCCGAGCACAGCCTGGAAACACGCGAGGTGCGCGCCGACGCTGACCTGAACGACTACCGGATCAGCCCCTTCGACCGGCTGGACATCCTGTTCCATCAGGCGAAGCGTGGTGTCGAGGACTCCGATGCTCTGTTTTCGCTGCTGTCCGGGAAGCAGGGCCATGCGCTTCGCAAGGAATATCGGGTCATTATCCTGGACCTGCCGGCGGGTGTCGAGGAGGCGACCAACATCCGATTCCTTGACCTTGCCGACTCGGTACTGCTGGTCACCAACCCCGAACCGACCGCACACGCCTCCGGTGGCGGGTATCTTCGTGAAGTGTTGCATCGAAAGCCGACGCGAGATGTACATATATGGCACAACCGCTTTCGGCTGCAGGGGCCCGACGGCTTTAATCCTCGGGATCTTGTCGCCAACTACAACCGCAACACAACCGAAGATCTCAGGATTTCGGCGAGTGAGCGTGCGCGCATCAGCGACATTGCCTTTGTCCCCGAGGACCCCGCGCTGAACATGCTGCAAACGGGCCTCCCCGACGCGCTGACGATCATGCTGCGCAGTCTGTATTCGCTCGCCATGCAGCTTTCAGACGAAATTGCGGGACGTCTGCTCGCGTCCTCTGCGATGAGCCAGGCGCTCGGGCGCTTCACCCGGGCAGTGCTCGGTCGTCCGCACGCTCTGAGCGAGGATATCGATGAACTGGTAACCGAAGTCGAGCTTCTGGCCGTGGATACCCTTGGCTCCCATGTGGGAGCACGGGTCGCGGGGTTGTCGCGCATCGTGCGTGAATACCCCGAGTTTTCGCTTCTTGGGCTCGAGAAGCGCGCGGATGTCCGTACAGCAATCGAGACCGTCAGAGCTGACTCCCTGTGGCAGACGGCCCGACAGGCTGTCCGTCACATCGAGGCGGCCGTTGAAGCCCAGAGCGCACACGCCCGCGGTTTCGCTACGGTCTCGAGGGAGAATCTCGAGCGAACGCTCACGCAGGCCGAAGGTGCAGCGCGAACGCTTCTTGGCTCATGCGCCGGGATGACCGCAGCTGCCGAGCTCCGGAATGCTCAGGTCATGCTGTTTTATCTTTCCATGTACAAGATTCTGAAGAACGATGCGGTAGCCGCACGGGTCAGGGATTCCATACCGCTGCGTGAACGCAGCGCAGGGTCAGGCGGGTCGTCGCGAAAGAAGGTGCAGGAGCGGGATCGTTTCGTACAGATTTCCTATCTGGTCGCAGGAGACAACGCTTACCGCAGCGTGTACGTTGATCTTCTGCGGACGCTGTACCCGGTTCTGACGCGTCAGGTCGCGTCCTTCGCGAAGGCGCTCAACGCATCGTCCTTACTGATCCGGAACGCCACGGGTTCCGTCGAACGCAGAGCCTACCTCACGCTGTTCAGTAACGCGCTTCACGATGCGTTGTTCAGCGGTCTCGGCATCATAACCGGCTTCAGGTATCGCGAAGCCTCCCGCGCATTCGCCGCGGGGGCTGACGAGCTCGCCCGCATGCACGGAATTTCCGTAGACACGGTCGCGAGCGACGCCTGACGCGGCGAAGCCGGCCCGCAGCCGGCTCCGCGCCGGGCCCTACCGCACGCCGAGAAGCTTCGTGTAGGCCTCCATCGCCGGGTTCAGCGAATCGCCGGAGAGTATGCTCTTCGTAAGCACCTTTCCGAGCTGAACCCCTTCCTGATCGAAGCTGTTGATGTTCCAGAGAAATCCCTGAAACATGATCTTGTTTTCGTAGTGTGCCAGCAGTGCCCCGAGCGCCCGCGGCGTCAGCTGTTTGCCGTAGAGAAGACTCGAAGGACGGTTTCCGGGAAAGGCCTTGTTCTGATTCTCATGGTCCTGTCCGAACGCAAACGCACCGATCTGGGCAGCGAGATTTGCGTTCAGTTTGGTCTGGCTCGTGGATCCGTCGACGGTAATGTCATCGTTACGCTGACTTTCCCTGAACCCTATGAACTGCATCGGTACGATATCGGTTCCCTGGTGCAAAAGCTGATAAAAGCTGTGCTGCCCGTTCGTCCCGGGTTCCCCGAAGACTACGGGCCCGGTCGCGTAGGAGAGCGGCTCTCCGCGCCGGTTGACCCGTTTTCCGTTGCTCTCCATATCGAGCTGCTGCAGGTGCGCCGGAAAGCGCATGAGCGCGTTCGAGTAGGGGAGCACCGCGGTGGTCGGAAAACCGAGTACATTCCGGTTATAGACGCCAATGGCCGCGTCGATCATGGCCGCATTTTCCGCGAAGGGTCGCGTTGCCGCAGAATCCGCTTCGTGAGCACCCGAGAGGAGCTCTTCAAAAATTTCAGGGCCGAAGGCAAGGCTTAAAATGACGCCCCCAACGGGACTCGTGCCGGAGTAGCGACCGCCTATGTAGTCATCTATGAAAAAAGCATCGAGGTATTCGGATGATTGCGCGAGCGGGCTGGTTCTGCTTGTAACCGCGACCATGTGCTTGCGCGGGGCGAGTCCTGAAATTTCGTAGCGTTCCATGAGCTCAATCGCGAACAGCTCGTTTGACAGGGTTTCCTGGGTGGTCCCGCTTTTCGACACGAGGACAAAGAGGGTCGTCTCCGGGTCAAAATTCTGGAGTACCGACGCTGCATCGTCCGGGTCGACATTGCTGATAAACTCCGCGTGCATCCTCGGGTGGCCATGACGGGTGGCTGCGTACCCGCTCAGCGCTATGGCGAGCGCCCGAGGTCCGAGGTCGGAACCGCCTATGCCGATCTGGACAACCGTGCGGAACTGTTTGCCGGTCGAGCCGAGGATTTCTCCCGCGTGTACGGCCCGGGCGAAGGCTGCCACCCGCTCGGTCTGCTCGCGGTAGAATGCGCCGATATCGCTGCCGTCGACCGACACCGATGACCCGAGTCGACCTCGAAGCAGGTGGTGCAGCACGAGTCGCTCCTCACCGACGTTCATTATGCCGCCTTCGTACAGGGTCTGGTACTGCTCGAGGAGCTTCTGTTCGGTGCACAGCGCCTCGAGGTCGCTCATGACCGAATCGTCTACCGCAGACGCGGCGTAATTGAAGCGCAGACCGCCCCCGGCGTCGACATCGTACGATGCAACCCGTTCGGCGGTCAGCTCCTGTCTGATTTCGGCGGGCTTGTTTCTGTTCAGGTGTTCGAATGCGGCGCATTCGATGAGGTTCTTTCCGGTTCGTGGGTCAGTCACTGTATCTCTCCGTTTTAAAAGCATGCAAAACTGTACAGTGCAAGGCTGACCCGCCCGAGGTCAAGCCCATAGCCTCGATTGGTCCGAGACTATGGGACGCATGGCATTACTTTTCGTTGAATCCTGCCATGGCTCGCATTTCCACTGCCGGCCCGGCATCCGCCTTCAACTTCTTGTCGTGAACGATCGCGGCCACACCGGTCGAAAGTCCGTAGAGATTGATGAATCCGGTTGCATCGGAGTGGTCATAAGCGCTTTCGCCGAAGCTCGCGAGGTCTTCGAGATAGAGGCTGTAGGGGCTCTTGCGTCCACCGATCATCACGTTGCCCTTGTACAGAACAAGGCGGACACTGCCTGTTACGTATTCCGAGGCCGTCTTCATATACGCGTCGATACTGTGTCTGAAGTGGGTGAACCACTTACCGGCGTACACGAGGTCGGCGTACTTGAGCGCGAGCTCGTTTTTCATCGCGAGTGTATCGAAGTCGAGGGTAATCATTTCGAGTTCACGCAGGGCGGTGTAGAGTATGGTTCCGCCGGGTGTCTCGTACACGCCCCGACTTTTCATGCCGACCAGGCGCGTCTCGACCAGGTCGGCGCGCCCGACACCGTGGCGTGCGCCTATCGCGTTGAGGTGGTTCAGCATCTCTATGGGTTTCATGCTGATGCCGTCGACGGTAACGGGCAAACCGTGCTCAAAATCGATCACGACCTCCTGCTCCTCGTCGGGGGCCTTGCGCGGATCGGTCGTCAGCTGGTACATCTCCGCCAGGGGACGGACCCAGGTGTCCTCAAGCTCGCCGCCTTCGTGGCTCATGTGCCAGACATTCCAGTCGCGGCTGTATATGTTCTTCTTGCTTATGTCGCCAATGGGTACGCCGTGCTCTTTTGCGTAGTCTATGGCCTGTTCCCGGCTGCGGATGTGCCAGAGACGCCACGGAGCGATCACCTCCAGGTGTGGTGCAAGCGCTTTGTAGGTCAGCTCGAAGCGCACCTGATCGTTTCCTTTCCCGGTGCAGCCGTGGGCAACTGCATCCGCATTCTCCTTCAGTGCAATCTCGACCTGTTTTTTTGCCTGGAGCGGGCGGGCAATGCTCGTGCCGAGCAGATATTTCCCTTCATAAATCGCGCCGGCGCGCAGCATGGGCCACAGGTAGTCTTCGACGAACTCTTCCTGCACATCCAGCGTATACAGCTTGCTCGCGCCGCTCGCTATGGCCTTTTTCTCCATGCCCTCCCAGTCCTCGGCCTGGCCGACGTTCGTGCAGACACAGACGACCTCCGCGCCGGGGTAGTGCTCTTTCAACCAGGGTATAATGATGCTGGTATCGAGCCCGCCCGAGTAGGCGAGGACAATCTTGCGGATTTCGCGTCCATTTTTGCCGGTTTTCGGTTCCGTGTGTTCACTCATACTGTCTCTGTCTCCTTCTGGTAATCTGATTCAACGTGTTGTACCGCCCGTTCAAGACGAGCGAGTCCTTCTTTCAGTTCGCGGTCGCGAATATTAAGCGGTGGCGCAAGACGAATCATGTTGACCCCGCTTCTGAGAATAAGCAGGCGGTTGATTCGTGCCTGCTCCATGATCTTTCCGAGGAGAACCGGCGCCGGCTCACCGTCTGTCTCTACGGGTATTCCGCGAAGCAGGCCGAGACCCCGGGGGCTTCCGAGGATGGCCGACCGGGATGCCATACCCTGCAGGTGCTCGGCGATCTGCTCGCCCGCCTCGGTGACGCGCTCGAGAAAGCCGGCGCGCGTCAGCTCGTGCCACACCCGAAGCGCGACCGCGCACGCGACGGGGTTGCCTCCGAAAGTCGAACCATGGTCGCCGGGAGAAAGCAGAGCGTTGACGCGTTCCGGTATCAAGGTCGCGGACAGCGGCAGTCCCCCCGCGAGAGGTTTGGACAGCGTAACGATATCGGGTGCGAGTCCAACCGAGTTCGAGCCGTACAGGCGTCCGGTGCGCCCCATTCCGCTTTGTACCTCGTCCGCAACAAGGATAATGTCGTGTTCGCGGCATTTTTCGTTAAGCGCAGCCGCGAACTCCTGACTCACGACCGACAGACCGCCTTCACCCTGTATCGGCTCGACGATCACACCCGCCGTCCGCTCATCGAGCTCGTCCAGCGCCGCGACGTCGTTGAAGGGGAGGTAGCGAATCCCGCCGATCAGCGGTTCAAAGGGCTCCCGGTACGCAGCCTTGTGCGTGGTGGACAGCGCTCCCATGGTCCTTCCGTGAAAACCATCCGTAAACGAAACAATCTGGTGGTGTCCCGCGCCTCGAGTACGGTGTGCGTACAGCCGCGCGAACTTGATTGCTGCCTCGTTGGCTTCGGTCCCGCTGTTTCCAAAAAAACACGCGGCGAACGGACCCGAAGCGGTCAGCCGCGCCGCAAGCTCAAGAGTCGGTGTGCTCGCAAACAGATTCGAGACGTGTATCCGACGACGCATCTCGCGCGCCGCTACACGCGCAAGATCGCGGCGACCGTGTCCGAGGATGTTCACGGCTATGCCCGCGGTAAAATCAATGTAGCGGCGTCCGGCGCGGTCACGGACCGTCGCACCGCGCCCGCTCTTGAGAACCATCGTTCGTGCGGCGTAACAATGAGCGATTTTCGTGTCCGTGACGTACGCACCGTCGTAGGTGCCCTCGTGTATGTGCTCTGCCATGTTTACTCCCCGGCTTTCGCCTGTGCAGCTTGAATGCGGGTTCCCGATGCTCCGGCGAGAAGACGCTTGAAATCTCCTTGTTCTGTGTACCGGCCTATAATGACGCTGCCGACCCCGTGCGCGGTTGCATGCAGCGCGCTTTGCACCTTCGGAATCATGCCTCCCGATATGTGACCTCCAGCCAGAGCCCCGGCAATGTCGTTTTCGTCCATGTCGGACTGTATCGATTCTGCGACCAGCACGCCCGGTACATCAGACAAGAAGACAAGCTGTTTCGCGCTGAGCGACCGAGCAATCGCGAGCGCCGCCTGATCGGCATTGATGTTGCACGGCCCCCCGTCCTCCATTGTTCCGACCGAGCATACGACCGGGGTATATCCCCCGACGACGAGATACCGCAGAATCTCGGTCTGCGCGGCTCCCGGGCGTGCCGTCCTGTTGGCTGCGCTATCGCTTACCGCCACTCCCTTCACCATTGCACAGTCGCTGAGACTCAGTCCGACCGCCTTGTGGTTGTTCGCGCAGAACGTCCGGACCACCTGCGTATTGACCGACCCGCCGAGTACCATTTCGACGATCTCCATGTCCTCGACCGAGGTCATGCGAATCCCGTCCTCGAAGCGGGGTTCGGTTCCCAGACGTCGCGACCAGGTGGAGACCGCGGCGCCGCCGCCGTGTACAATTACCGGCTGTATCGCGCGCTCGTCGGCGATTTCCCCTGCGAGCGCTCCAAGCGCGTTCACATCCGATGCGGCGAGGCCTCCGAGTTTGATCACGATAATGTCGGACACCTCAGAACTCTCCCTGGTCGGTGAGGCCACAGGTTTCGTCGAAGCCGAAGCGAACGTTCATATTCTGCAGCGCCTGACCGGCTGCGCCTTTGTAGAGGTTATCGATGGCAGAGAACAGCGCAACCGAGCTGTTTTCTACGTGTATCCCGATATCGCAGCGGTTGGTGCCGCGTACGTGGCGGGTCTCCGGAATGCGCGTGCCGAGTACCTGTACGAAGGGCTCCCGGTCGTAGCGCTCGTGGAGACAGTCGAGGATGTCGGCTTCGGTCCTGCCCGGGCGAAGTATCGCCCGCGTGGCACAGAACATGCCCTGGCGCACGGGAACAATATGCGGAATAAAAAACAACTCGGACACTGCGCTGTTTCCAAACTCGGCGAAGATCTGCTTCATTTCGGTAACGTGCCGGTGCTGCGTCCCGGGGCTGTACGCGTTCATGTTCTCGGTACGTTCAACGTAGAGCATGTTCTGCTTGGCCGCTCGTCCCGCGCCGGAGAGGCCGCTGAGGGCGTTTGTCCATAGATGCGGCTCAATAAGCTCCGCGTGCAGAAGCGGCAGGACGGGCAGGCTGGTGCAGGTCGGGTAACAACCCGGGTTCGCTATCAGCTGTGCTTCGCGTATTCCCGCCCGGTTCCATTCTGTCAGTCCGAAACACGCAGCCGCAAGCAGGTCCGGACGGGGCGGCGCCTGTCCGTACGTCTTCGTAAACGCTTCCGCGTCGTGTATCCGGAAATCTGCGCTCAGATCGATCACCACGGCCGAGTCAAAGAACGGCGCGCATAGATCCGCGCTTTTCAGGTGGGGCAGGGCGGCGAATACGACATCCGGTTCGAGCTCGGCAGCGCGCTCGAGCGTAGCGAGTTTACCACCCGTAATGTCGGTTTTCCGGCGCACTGCTGTACCAAGACCGGGGTCGTGATCGCCGATCGACACGCCGGCTTTCGACGACGATACAGGAATAATGTGCTCTATATCCTTGTGTTGTGCGAGCAGCCTTATAAGTACAAGACCAACGTAACCACCGGAACCGAGAATTGCTGCTTTCATGATTGATAACCCTGTGTATCGGGAGCAGGCTGTGTCGCGCTACTCTTCAAAATCGGGAATATGCTGGCGCATGGCGGCGATCAGACCGTCTGCTCCCACGCGTTCGCGCAGCACCACCAGAACCGTATCGTCGCCTGCGACGGTGCCGAGGATCTCTTCTATGCCGAGCGAGTCGAGCGCGAGCGCGAGACTGTCGGCATGCCCGGTAAGAGTCCTGATCACACACAGATTGCCACTGAAATCGATGCTGACGTAGCCGCGAATGAAATCCTGTATGTAATTCTGCTGAGCTTCGCGTTCTTGCTCTTCGCTCGGCAGCGTGTAATAGTATCCCTCGATACCCTCAGATACCTTGCTGACTTTGAGGAGTTTCAGGTCCCGCGACAGGGTGGCCTGGGTCACGACGAAACCTTCGTGTCCGAGGTGCTGCAGGAGCCGCTCCTGACTGTCGATCCTGTGTGATTTTATGAGTCGGCGAATGGCCTTGAGCCGCAGTGTGCGTTCTCTCACTGTCCTACCTGCCTGACGGACTGAATGCATGAAAAGCGCATAAAGTGCCGTAATAATTGTATAAAATTACAGTGCATTCGTTTTTTTTGCAAGCACTGTTGCGCTCCCACAAAGGAGAAGTCATGAAAATCTACGGATCTGCCCGGATACTTCCCCTGCATAACCCGCTCGGAGACGCCCCTGTGGTGTATCTTCCTGTGGTCTCGTCGACCATGGACGTTGTGCGTGATCCTTCGCTGCTTGCTGAGCTGCACCTCCCGGCACGGACCTCGTCACAGCACGGATTCGTGGTTGCTGCGGGCAGGCAGCAGACCGGACGAGGTACGCATGGCCGGGAATGGAGCGCAGACAGCGGCGAGGCAGTCCTTATGACGGTCGTGCTCAAGCGGCCCGCGGACTGGCCGTTCGCGGCTGTACGCTTCGGGCTGGCGGTCCGGGCCTACGCACGCTCCCGCGGTGTGGATGCCCTCGTGAAGTGGCCGAATGACGTGCTTGTCGGCGAGGCGAAGCTTGCGGGCGTCCTTTGCGAGTGGCGGGGCGGGGTGCTTCTCTGCGGGATCGGGGTCAACGTGTTCGCGTCGCCGCGGGGATACGCCGCTGTCAGCCTTCGCGAAGCTGGCGCACAGGGGCTTGGCAGCTACGATAACGAGCTGTCCGAGCTGCTTTCATGCATCGCTGTCTATGTCAACGAGGATGCCGAGAGGGTGAGGGAGGAGTTTGCCGCATGCATGTACGGCAAAGGGGCTCGGTTTCGCTTCCGTACACCAGACGCGAATGCGCTTGAGGTGCGGGTCATTGGTGTCGACCCGTGCGGTGGACTCGTCGTCGAGACCGCCGACGGGGCGATGACATTGTACGCCGGGAGGCTTGAATCGCGCGTGGGGTGACCCCGTGCAGCTAAACATGCTGTATTCATGTTTCCCGGCGGTCGGAGAAGCGGTATATTTCCGCTCGTGACGCCCGTGGCTTCAGAACCTGCTTTCAACTCTCCCGGCACTTCCCGCTCTGTTCTCGTGTATCTGGCACTCCTGGCTGCCGGATTCGCCGGTAACTTGTTCAGGTTTGAGCTGTTCTTTAACGTTGACCTTATCTTTGGCAGTATCGCTGCGCTCATAATCGTGTACCTGTACGGTCTTGTTCCCGGGGTCGTCGCGGCGGCAATAATAGCCATACCCACCATTTTTCTCTGGGGGCATCCCTATGGCTTGATCACGTTTACCCTCGAAGCCGCATTTGTAGGCGTGATTCTTCGTGCACGGCGCGGAAACGTGCTCCTGATCGACGCGGTCTACTGGCTGACGGCAGGGGTTGTGTCCAATCTGTTGCTATACGGTCTGCTGTTACGGCTGTCTCCAGACTCGATGTGGGTTGTGATACTGAAGCAGGGCGTGAACGGGGTTGTCAACGCATTGGTCGCCGGCGTTGCCGTTTCTCTTATCCCGGTTCCCGGCGTTCTTCGCTCATCGGCACGTTCGGGCGCTTCGGTGTCCATCAAGGACGCGATGCTCTATACCATAACGGGGTTCGTCGTCGTGCCGGCGCTCTTTGTCTTTACCATTCAATCACGGGTTGCGCTGGATGCAATCGAGCGTGAGGTCCAGGATCGACTGGTTGCCATCGGGAATGCGGTGGAGCTTTCGGTCAATCAGCACATGAAGGACGTCGGAAACACGTTAAGCGCGGTGGCGCGATCATGGGCGGAGGACGATCACAACCATGAGTCGTTGAGTCACCTCGTGCGATTCGGGAGCGATTCACTTTCCGACGTGGCAAGTCTCCGTATCGCCGATCCGCAGTACCGGGTCCATGCACGGTACCCGGCCGGGGATGCAGTCGAAACCAACGTGCTCTCTGCACACGATTTTGACGCCGTGACGGCAACCTTCGACTTCGAAGGCCTCGGAGTTTCGAGTGTGGTGTACGACTGCAATAACGCGCCGAGTCTCTCTATCGCGATGCCGTGGGGATCAGGGGCGGCAACGGAGGCATTTGTGTTCGGGACCTTGCGTCTTGACACGGTGCACCGTCAACTCACCGGAATCAGCGAACCATGGGGGCTCGATGCTACGATCGTAGGTCCAGGAGATCGTGTGCTTCTAAGCACAGATTCGAATATGGTGTGCAATGAACCACTGTCCTACATGCGATTCGGACATCTCGTTGCGACCGACGGCGATCTGATGGTGCACATGCCGGACCACGCGATCGATTCGCCTGCGCTGCAGCGCTGGTCGAGTTCGCGCTACATCTTCCAACGCGATCTTTCATCTGCAGCCGGATGGGACCTCGTTCTCTCCGCTCCCCTCGCCCCGTATCAGGCACGGTTGAACCGGTTCCTGATTCAGGCGCTGACGGTGGTTTTTGCGCTCATATTCTGTACGATTGTTCTTTCGAGGCTGTTCGGGGTCGCAATAGTCGGCTCGCTCGCGCTCCTGAGCGAAGCGACGACGGGGCTTCCGGCACGAATCCTCGAATCGAAGGCTGCCGTGTCCTGGCCAAAAACGGGAATCCGCGAAGCGCAGGTTCTGATCAACAACTTCAGGGATGCCTCGGATCATATAGCACGCAGTGTCCGTGAACTCCAGTCTATCAACGCCGACCTCGTGACCGCGACGCAGAACGCCGACGCTGCGAACCGCGCGAAAAGCCGCTTTCTCGCGAATATGAGCCACGACCTGCGCACGCCGCTGAATGGCATCCTCGGGTATGCGCAGCTTCTCAGTCGGGACGAAAACCTGGCGGCGGAATACCGGGAGGCGGTTTCAATCATAGAAAAAAGCGGCGAGCGTCTGCTCGCGCTGCTGAACGACGTGCTCGACTTCAGCCGCATCGAGGCCGACCGCATTGAACGACACGATACAGCTATAGACGTCGACAGCCTTCTGTCGGAGCTTACTGCGATGATGCGGCTCACTGCAGAGGGAAAGGGTATACGACTTGAGCAGCATCTCGACCCGGCGCTACCGCAGATTATCGTGTGTGACGAACAGAAGCTTCAGCAGATTCTGACGAATCTCGTCTCGAACGCGATCAAGTTCACCGATTCCGGTGAGGTACGCGTGTCCGCGCTTCGAGCCGCAGACCCCGGGCGTATTACCTTCGAGGTGAGTGACACCGGGGTCGGGATACCGGAGGACGAACTCGAGGCCGTTTTTTCACCCTTCATTCAGGGTGATAAACCGCGTGTCGACGGCGAAGGGACCGGCCTTGGTCTGGCAATCGTCAAACGCCTCGTCGAGTTTCTCGGAGGTTCAGTCTCGGTCGACAGTACGGTTGGTACCGGGACTACCATTTCCTTTGATATTCCCTTACAGGACTACACCGGAAGCGCCCCCGGGCGATCCGACGCCGGCGCTTCAGGCATGTATGCAGACGTGACCGGCTATGTGGGCCGAACCCGAAGCGTGCTCGTAATCGACAATGCCGACTCAAACCGCAGACTGCTGACCGATCTGCTTGTTCCGCTTGGCTTTTCGGTCGACGCAACGTCGAACGGTCGCGAAGCCCTCGAAATCGCCCGGCAGCGCAAGCCCGATCTTGTGATACTCGAGGTCGTCATGCCGGTGGCAGACGGGTTCGAGATGTTCCGCTCGTTACAGCGCGATGAAGCGCTGACAAACGTTCCCGTTATTGCGAGTTCAGGCAGTGTCGCGAACAGCTTCAGGCAGGAGTGCATACGCGCCGGCTTCGCGGGGTTTATCGAGAAACCGTTCAACCGTGACTCGGTTCTCCGGACCGTCAGCGGGGCGCTCAACCTCGCGTATACACGACGACCATCTCAGAACGGCTCGGAGCCGCAGGATCGCCCGCCCGTTGTCACCCCGACCGGGTCCGAAACGCGGGATATCGCACGCGCCCTGCGGCGCGGTGATATCCGGGGCATTGTGCAGGCCGGCGAGAAGCTTGCCCACGAGCGACCGGAATACGCACCGTACTGCGATTTATTGACGAGCCTTGCGCGCAGTTTCAAACTGCAGGCGATTGCAGATCTTCTACCGGAGGACTCATTTGAATCGTGATGAACTGAGCGGGTCGCGTATCCTTATCGTCGACGACAATTCGGCGAATCTTGGTGTCCTGTATAACCATCTTGATCCCCAGGGCTACCGCGTTCTTGTCGTGCAGGACGGGCTTGAGGTTGTCGGGATGGTCAGGAACGAGCATCCGGACCTGATTCTCCTGGACGTCATGCTGCCCGGAATCAGCGGCTTCGAAATATGTCGCGAGCTCAAGGCAGACCCGTCCACGAGCGATATTCCGGTTCTGTTTATAAGCGCACTTGCCTCAACCGAGGACAAGATAGAGGGCTTCCGGGCGGGTGGGGTCGACTATATTACCAAACCCTTCCAGCAGGATGAGGTTCTCGCGCGGGTTGAAGCGCATCTTGTGATCAAGAAACAGCGGGAAATGCTGTCCGAGCTGAACGCGACGAAAGACCGCTTTTTCTCCATTATCGCGCACGACCTGCGTGGCCCGTTCACCGGCTTTCTCGGCGCGTCGCGGCTGCTCGAGGAGAGCGCAATGACGCTCGACGTCGAGACCTTGCGGAAGATAGCCTCGGAGCTGCACGCGAGTGCGGAGCGGAGCGTCGCACTCCTGGAGAACCTCCTGAAATGGGCAATGCTGCAGCAACAGCTCGTGGAACCGGTTCCTGGCCCCGTCGCGATACAGGATGTGACCCGTCAAGCCGTCGATCTCCTGCGCCCCTCGGCTGAACAGAAACATGTCGACATTACGCAGGAGATCGACGGCTCGCACGTCGCGCTGGCCGACATGGATATGATCTCGACTGTGCTCAGAAACCTCTTGAGTAACGCGATCAAGTTTACCCCCGCGAGGGGCCGGGTGTCGGTCCGCTCCCGTCTCGAAGAGGATCGACTGTGCATCTCGGTGTCCGACACCGGAGCAGGCGTTGACGAGAAGGACCTCCCCCACCTGTTTCGGGCTGACCGGAAGGTACAGCGGCCGGGTACCGCGGGAGAGAGCGGAACCGGTCTCGGGCTCGTGCTCGTCGGAGAGTACGTGCAGGCGAATAACGGTACTATACAGGTCGAGTCGACACAGGGGGAGGGTAGCGTGTTTACGGTCTGTCTCCCGGCTTGTCTCCCGACCGAAAAAACACAGGTGTCCGGGGCGAATTCATCATCAAATTCATGTTGATTCCCTGAGCGATTCCGTGTATTTTACACAGCGTACGATAACGTAATTTACGTTATCGGCACGTTTCTATAGAACATCACAATACCACTTTTGTAAAAGTGAGGGAGACAATATGGCGAAACAACTTGCATTCAATGAAGATGCACGTCGGAAGCTTCTGCGCGGAGTCGAGCAGCTTTCCAGTGCAGTTAAGGTTACCCTTGGTCCCAAGGGCCGGAACGTCCTGCTGGACAAGAAGTTCGGCGCACCGACTGTAACCAAGGACGGTGTCAGCGTCGCGAAGGAAATCGAACTCGACGATCCGTACGAGAACATGGGCGCCCAGCTTCTGAAGGAAGTAGCGACCAAGACCAACGACGTAGCGGGAGACGGTACGACCACCGCGACCGTGCTCGGGTACTCGATGATTCGTGAAGGGCTCAAGAGCGTCGCGGCGGGGATCAATCCCATGGGCATCAAGCGCGGTATGGACAAGGCCGTTGCCGCTGCGATCAAGGAAATGGAGAAGGTTCGGAAGGATATCAAGGAAAAGGAAGAGATCGCACAGGTCGCCTCCATCAGCGCCAACAACGATCATGCGATCGGCGAAGAAATCGCAAACGCCATGGAAAAAGTTGGCAAGGACGGTGTCATAACGGTCGAGGAATCCAAGACCCTCGAAAACTTCACCGACTTCGTGGAAGGTATGCAGTTCGATCGGGGCTATCTGTCTCCGTACTTCGCAACGAACCGCGACACCATGACTACGGTTCTCGAGAGCCCCTACATCCTTATCCACGACAAGAAAATCTCGAACATGAAGGACATGCTTCCTATTCTCGAGAAGGTCGCTCAGCAGAACAAGCCCATTCTCATTATCGCAGAGGACGTTGACGGTGAAGCGCTCGCGACACTCGTGGTGAACAGCATCCGTGGTGCGCTTACGGTATGCGCGGTAAAGGCTCCCGGCTTTGGCGATCGCCGCAAGGCAATGCTCGAAGACATTGCTGTTCTGACCGGTGGACAGGTCATCTCCGAAGAACTCGGGCTCAAGCTCGAAAGCACCGACATTACGCAGCTCGGTCAGGCCCAGACGATCAAGGTCGACAAGGAAAACACCACGATCATCAAGGGTTCGGGCAAGCAGGCCGACATCAAGGAACGAATCAGCCAGATCAAGGCTCAGATCGAAGACACGACGAGCGACTATGACCGCGAGAAGCTGCAGGAGCGACTTGCGAAGCTCGCAGGTGGCGTTGCGGTCGTGAACGTCGGCGCAGCGACCGAAACCGAGCTCAAAGAAAAGAAGCACCGCGTCGAAGACGCGCTCAGTGCGACCCGTGCGGCTGTTGAAGAAGGTATTATTCCAGGCGGCGGTCTTTCTCTGATTCAGGCAGCGACAGGGCTCGAAAAAGTGGATCTCAGCGACTGGAACGAAGACGAAAAAGTCGGGTTCCGCATAGTCATGCGGTCGCTCGAGGAGCCGATTCGCCAGATCGCCACAAACGCCGGACTCGACGGGGCTGTTGTCGCGGATAAAGCCAAGTCGCAGAAGAAGGGCGTTGGTTTTGACGCCGACAAGATGGAGTGGACCGACATGGTCAAGGCCGGGATCATTGAGCCGATCAAGGTCACCCGCAGTGCGCTCCAGAACGCGGCGAGCATCGCAAGCCTTCTCCTGACCACCGAGTGTGCTATTACCGATCTTCCTGAAGAAAAGGACGACGGAGCCGCCGCTGCGGCAGGTGGTATGGGCGGTATGGGTGGCATGGGCGGCATGTACTAAGCTGCCTCGAAGACCACAGGAAAGAATGAGCTGTTTCGCATCCGGCACGGGTGCGAAACATATCGATCGCCCGGCACGCACTGCCGGGCGTCTTTTTGTCTGTCCACAGGTCCCCGGTTTCGGTAGACTGAAGACCATGCGGGTATTGTTATGAAACGCGAAGACTTTGTTTTTACAATCGGGTATCAGGGTAGCACCGCTATGGTTGACCGCACTGCCCGGAAGCAGTACGGGCGACTTGACACACAGGAGCTGCTGCGCGAAGGGTTGCACAGGGCTGCATTCTGTTCCGCGTTATACGGAAGCGACGAAGGGGAAATGCAGCTGGTATGCGAAAAATTCTCGGAAGTCTCGGGACTGCAGAGCGCGACCGTAGACCGACTGAAGCGCCTGTTTGGCGTCACAACGGTACCGGACAACGTCACACGGGTCATGCTCGTCTGACAGTACGTAACTTGACGCCTGAAAAGGCCTTATGGTAGCGTGTCTGAATCTTAGCCAATCAAGGATCATCATCTTATGGAATTTATGTGGCAACGTATACCGGTACTGCAGGCAGCACCTGCGGGCGCCGGAGGTGGGCAGCTCGCGTTCACCCTGGTAACCTTTGGACTGGTTTTCCTCATTATGTATCTGCTTATCATTCGTCCTCAGAACAAGAGGCAGAAAGAACAGCAGAAGATGCTCGACTCATTAAAAAAGGGTGACCGCATTGCGACGATCGGTGGTATTCGCGGAACCATCCTGAGCATTAAGGACGACACAGTCGTCGTAAAGGTGGACGACTCGACAAAACTGGAAATGTCGCGTTCCGCGATCAGTTCACTGCTCGAGAAAAAGCCGAAGGCCAAGGCGTCCAAGGACGCAGATACAGATTCTAAAGAAGAGGAAAAAGAGGACTGAGCTCGCCGTTCCGACGGTCCTCTGAACGGCCCGTTCCAGGGCCGTTCACACCTGTTTAATTCCTCACGCTCGTCTGGAGTGACCTACGTATGAGTAAGAGATTTAGATTTCTAATTGTCCTGTTCTTCGTCGTTGTCGGCGGAGTTTTTTTGTCTCCGACGATTCGGTGGTATTTTGTATTGTCCGAAGAAGAGCAGACACTCGCATCAAGTACCCGAATAGAGGTACAGCAGTACGCTCAGGCGAACACCCGGGCGGCGCTGAATGGACTCGCAGAAGCCGTTCGGTCCGACAGCGACGCTGAGGTGCCCGAGGATCTTGAGTACGTCATTGACCTCGCGCGTGACAACCGACGTGCGCTCGAAGCCGAGCAACCCGAGACATGGACGGCCCGTGAGGTTCTGATCAGTTTCACCTCTGAAACCCGCGCCTTCGAGTCGATCGAAAGCTACCACCGCGAGTACGTACAGGGTCTCCGGTCGATGCGGAACCGCATTATCGAGCTCGGTCTGGATTTGTCCGGCGGAGTGAGCGTGACGTTGAGCGCTGATGCGGACAGCCTGTCGGAGCGCCTGGGGCGGGATCCCGACGAGGAAGAACTCGACGAGGCGGTGGAACTTGCGATAGAGATTCTGCGCAATCGTATTGACCAGTTTGGTGTCACCGAACCGCAGATCAGACGTCAGGAAGGAAACCTCATTAATATAGAAATACCGGGAGACGACGATCGTGGCCGGGTCGAATCCTTCCTGCAAGGGCGGGGGTCGCTGAATTTCCATATTGTGAACGACGAAGCAACGGACGAACTCGCCGAATGGCTCCAGGATAATCCGGATTGGTCGTCGGCACAGGACGAGACTCCCGATTTTATTCCCGCGGGAACCATCATCCGGCCCTACGTGCAGCGAGACCAGTACGGAATAGACCAGTTTGTTCGTTATATCGCCATTTACGAAGACCTCGACGAGTTTGGTCTTGACGGTTCATACATCTCGGAAGCCCAGGTCGGACGGGACCAGATTACACAGCAGCCCGTGGTGAACTTCGTCCTCGACGGCGAAGGAGCAAACCTGTTCCGCCGGCTCACCCGCGATAACGTCGGAAACTCAATGGCGATCGTCATGGACCGGAATGTGCGGGCATACGCGAATATCCGCGAAGAGATTCCCACCGGCCAGGTCCGCATCGATGGTGGTTTCAGCACCGAGGAAGCGAACGATCTGGCCCGAGTGCTTCGCACCGCAGCCCTGCCGATAGACCTTGTAGTACAGAATCAGCAGGTAGTCGGCGCGTCCCTCGGTGAGGACGCGATCGAGTCGGGTCTGCAGGCGATCATCCTCGGGTTCAGCCTGGTCGTGCTGTTCATGGCACTCTATTACAAAGGTGCAGGTTTACTGGCCGACCTGATCCTGGTGCTTAACCTGTTCTTCATTCTTGCAATACTGTCTGTCTTTAATCTGACGCTGACGCTCACGAGCATCGCAGGTATTATCCTGACCGTCGGTATGGCAGTTGACGCAAACGTCATAGTGTTTGAGCGAATAAAAGAAGAATACCGGCTTGGAAAGAGCGCAAAGGCGAGCGTTGCTGCGGGTTTCTCCAAAGCACTGTCGTCTGTTCTCGACGCGAACGTTACAACCTTCATTGCAGCAATTTTTCTCAGTCAGCTGGGAACCGGACCCATTCAGGGTTTCGCTGTAACGCTCGCTGTTGGTATCGTCAGCTCGATGTTCACGGCCCTCTTCGTTTCCAGACTGGCCTATGATTTTGCGACCGATGTACTCGGGCGCTCCAAGCTGAGCATCGGATGGGGTATCAAATGACGCGAACAATCGATTTTCTCAAGACACGGTACGTTTTTATTGTCGTCTCGGTTGTAGTTGTGCTCGCCGGCATCGGCGGGACGGTCGCCCAGGGCGGCTTTAACCTGGGTGTGGACTTTCAACCCGGACTGCGCCAGCAGGTAGCTATAGATCCGTCGGTCTCGGCGGCAAGTCTCCAGGACGTACGTTCCGCGCTCAGTGGTATCGACGGAGTGGCTGTACAGTCGGTCGGCGATGGAGCCGAGCAGCGTTTCAGTATCCGCATTATAGATGACGGTACCGACCCCGAGTTCACTTCGACAGCTCAGAGTGAACTGCTCGATGTGCTTCGTGAACGCTTCGGCGTAGACGCGGTTCTGGAAGAAGAATCCGCCCTGGTTGGTCCCCAGTTCTCCGCAAGCCTCGCTCAGCAGGCGGTATGGCTTACCACGGTGGCTTTTGTCCTCATTCTCTTCTACGTGTGGATACGGTTCCGCTTTGCATACGCGGTCAGCTCTATTCTACCGATCATACACGACGTTATCGTGCTTCTCGGTTTCATTGGTGCGTTTCAGATCGAGGTTTCAACGGCGACTGTTGCCGCAGTCCTCACCGTGGTCGGATACTCCCTGAACGATACAATCGTTATTTTTGACCGCATTCGCGAAAACGAGCTTGTCATGCGCGGGGCACGGTTCGAGCACGTGATAAACACGAGTATCACCCAGAGTCTTACCCGTACGCTCATTACGTCCATGACGACTCTGCTCGCAGTCCTCGCGATACTCGTGTTCGCGACCGGGACCATACAGGATTTCGCGCTCGCGCTTTTGGTCGGCGTTATCGTCGGTACATACTCGTCTGTCTTTGTCGCCGCGCCGACCCTGCTGGCACTGCAGAAGCGAAGCAGGACGAAAACATCCGGCGACAGTCCCCGTCCCCGAGCCGCCGTTGCAGCAGACGCCGGCGCCGACAAAGGTGGCGAAGCGGTTGTCGTGGACGCTGCCGAGACGGAGGCCCTGAAAGAAGAGATCCGCCGTCAAAAACAGGCGACGCAGCCGGCACGGCCCGGTGAAAGCCGCTCGCGTAAACGGCGCAGGCGATAATACGATTAGCGCGGGTCCCGGGGGAGGTTCCTTGTCGTGACGCTTCATTACCAGGAGCTGGGCAGTGGGGAGACAGTGGTCATTTTGCACGGACTGTTCGGATCCGGCGACAACTGGCTGACGCCCGCGCGCGAGTTGAGCGGTTTCTATCATGTTGTGCTCCCGGATCTGCCGAACCATGGCGATTCGCCGAGCGGAACATCGATGCAGTACCCCGCCATGGCATCGGACGTCGCCGCCTTCCTCAAAGATTTCGGGCCTGTACACCTCGTGGGACACAGTATGGGTGGTAAGATCGCCATGGCTCTGGCGCTTGAGTTTCCGGAACACGTTCGTTCGCTTCTGGTGGTGGATATATGTCCGGTGCGCTACAAACCGAGCCACGAGCGCATTCTGGAAGGGATGCGGGTCGTCGGCGATGCCGCTCCGAATCGTCGCAGCGACGCAGATTCGATCCTGTCCGAATACGTGCCCGACCGCGGCGTACGCGCGTTCCTGCTTAAAAGCTACGATTCCCACAGTTCGCGTTGGAAACTGAACGTTCCCCTCATACAGACCGACTATGAGCACATTCTCGACTGGCCTTACCCGGCGGCTGCCGAAATCACCATACCCGCCATGCTCGTGTACGGGGGCAAGTCGGAGTATGCCTCCGACGAAGCTCGAGCAGCGATGCGATCGCTTGCCCGCAATCTGCGGGAACACTGCATACCGGAAGCCGGTCACTGGGTTCACGCAGAGTATCCGAAAGAAACCATTCGGGTCATACGGGAATTTCTGAACACATGACCGACTGTTTCGTCGGGAGGTCGGGGCGTCGGTACCGCGTCGAGCCGGGCAGGCCGGCTCCGCTCGGGGCATCTCCCGTGGGGGGTGCTGTTCAGTTTGCAGTTGTGAGCCGGCACGCGGACGCCATGTCGCTTCTGCTTTTCGAGCACGCGGACGACACGAGCCCTGACGTTGAAATCCCGTTCGATCGCGAAACCAACAGAATCGGCGACGTATGGTATTGCCGTGTGCACGGCTGTCATGCCGGAGCGTTCTACCTGTACCGAGCCTCGGGGCCTTACGATCCGGAATCGGGACAGCGTTTTAACGCACGCCTCGGGTTGCTCGATCCCTACGCACGCGCGCTTACCGTGAGCGAGACCATCGGGTACTCGCTCGGGTACGATCCCGAATCCCCGCGTCGCGATCTCGAACCGGCACGCGTGGATAACCTTGACGATATTCCAAAGTGCATCGTTGTCGACGAACAGTTCGACTGGCAGGGTGACAAACCCCTCCGGTACCCCTTGCAGGACTGCGTAATATACGAAGCGCACGTTCGTGGGCTCACGCAGCACCCGAGTTCGGGGGTCGAGCATCCCGGTACGTACAAGGGGGTCGTCGAGATGATTCCGCGCTTCAGGGAGCTCGGAATCACGAGCCTGGAGTTGCTTCCGGTACACGAATTTGATCCGAACGAGAACCTGCGCTCCAACCCTGAGACCGGTGAACAGCTTAAGAATTACTGGGGATACAACACGATTGCCTTTTTTGCTCCTTCGACGCGCTACGCCTCCGACAGCCGGCCTGGCGCAGTTGTCGAGGAGTTCAGGTACATGGTTCGTGAGCTCCATAAAGCCGGTATTGAGATAATTCTCGACGTCGTGTTCAACCACACGGGAGAGGGTAACGAGACAGGTCCTACCCTCAGTTTCCGGGGACTCGATAACAGCCTGTACTATCAGCTCGATGATGACCGGCGCTTTTACCGAAACTATTCCGGTTGTGGCAATACCCTGAACTGCAATGCTCCGGTACTCAGGAACTTGATTCTCGACTGTCTCCGGTACTGGGTTGTTGACATGCACATCGACGGTTTTCGTTTTGATCTGGCATCTATTCTCGGTCGGGACCAGCATGGCGCGCTTATGGAGAATCCTCCGCTTCTCGAACAGATTGCCGAAGACCCGATACTGCGGGACACGAAGATCATAGCTGAAGCCTGGGATGCCGGAGGTGCCTATCAGGTTGGCCGTTTTCCCGGAACCCGGTGGGCAGAGTGGAACGACCGCTATCGCGACGATGTACGGCGCTTCTGGAGGGGTGATCCTAATCTTACGGGTGCGTTCGCGACGCGGTTGTCCGGAAGCGCCGATCTCTATCGCGCAAGTGGACGGAAACCGTTTCACAGCATCAATTTCATTACAAGTCACGACGGTTTCACGCTGAACGATCTTGTCAGTTATTCCCGCAAGCACAACGAGATGAACGGCGAGGGTGGTCGGGACGGACACTCGTTGGAGCACAGTTACAACTACGGAGCCGAAGGGGAAACCCTTGTCCCTGCCGTCGCTCGAGTCAGAAGCCGACAGGTCCGTAATATGCTGGTCACGATGTTTTTGTCGTTGGGGACGCCGATGCTTTCAGCCGGCGATGAAATGCGCCGCACGCAGCGAGGCAACAACAACGCATACTGTCAGGACAACGAGGTTTCATGGATTGATCACCGGCTGCGGAGCCGCCACGCCGACCTCGTGCGATTCGTGTCGGAACTGATTCGGTTTCGCCGAAGCCAGCCGATCCTGCTCCGGGATGAGTTTTTTAACGGATATGATACAAGCGGAAGCACGCTCGCAGACGTTTCCTGGCTCGACGCGGAGGGGCGCCCGGTTGAATGGCAGGTCGCGGACGGGTGTTTATGCGTGCTGATAGACGGGACCGAACTCGAAGTCGACGGAGTCGCGTCGGATGATCTGTTTTTCGTGTTTAACGCCACCACCATAGAACGGGACGTACGGATGCCTGCACCGAACAGACGCTGGCTACGGGTCCTCGATACTGCCGCAGACCCGCCGGACGATATTTTTCCGGCGGGATCCCGTCCTGAGTTCCTCGGTGCGACCTGCCATGTCCCCGCACGCTCGACCACTGTGTTCGTGGACCCCGTACGACGATAGACGGGCTCGCGTGTAACGACGCCGCGATCAGCCGTCCTTCGGATTGTCGCTACTCGACGTGTCCGCCTGCTTTTCCTTCTTCTGATCGGTTTTCAGTCGACCGGTCTTCGCATCGAAATCCGGTACGCCGTTCTCGATGCGTCCTTCGTCGAAGTACATCCGTATGTTCTCCAGCGTGACTCCGGCGATGTTGGTCAGCGCTTCCTTCGTAAAGAAGGCCTGGTGGCCGGTAACCAGGACGTTTGGATACGCGAGAAGGCGCAGCAGATTATCGTCGGTCACGATGTTCGAAGAATGGTCCTCAAAGAAATAGTGTGTCTCTTCCTCGTACACATCCAGACCGGCAGATCCAATCCTGCCGGAGCGGAGGGCTTCCAGCAGGTCTTCTGTCCGAATCAGCTTGCCCCGGCCGGTATTGATTATCATGACACCCGGTTTCATCTGCTCTATAGACGCCCGATTAATCATGTAGACGTTCTCGGGTGTCAGCGGGCAATGAAGGCTTATAATGTCGCTCTGCCGGTACAGTTCGCTCAGTTTGACGTATTCGACACCCCACTTGGCTGCCCATTCCCTGTTCGGATACGGGTCATAGACGACCACACGCATCTGCATACCACGGAGTATCTCGGCCATTATGCGTCCGATCTGTCCGGTCCCGATAATCCCCGCCGTTCTCTGATACATATCGAAGCCAATGAGGCCCGCTATGGCAAAATTGCTGTCGCGTGTCCTGTTGTATGCCCGGTGGGTCTTGCGATTCAGTGTCAGCATCAACGCAAGCGCGTGTTCGGCAACCGCGTGCGGCGAGTATGCCGGTACCCTGACGATATCTATTCTGCCTCGGAGGGCCTCGAGGTCGACATGGTTATAGCCCGCACTCCGTAGAGCAAGGAGCTTGACCCCGCGGTCGGCGAACACGTCGACGACCTCCGCGGTGACCTGATCGTTCACGAAAACACATGCGCAATCGGCACCTTCGGTCACTACCGCATTCTCTTTGGTCACGCGAAACTCGAAATATCGCAAGTCGAACCCGTAGTCGGCATTGGTCATGTTGAAAAATTGCTGGTCGTAACTTTTTGTGTCAAAGACGGCTACCGTTGGTCTGCTCATAGTTTCGCTCCTTGTATACGATTGTAGTAAACGCGGGGCCCCCGGGTCGAGGTCCCAGCCCGTGTCTCTTGACAAAAAAGGGTTGGTCCGGCCATATTTCCGCTGGTAACGGGCGTAGACTGAGACACGTGTCCATGAAACGGGTCATAGAGAGAGGGTATCCCGTGCAGGCATCTGCACCTGGCTGGAAGATACCTGACTCCGTCATGGTACATACCACTCACGAGCCGCCGGTCGAAGATAGCGTACGAGTACACGTCGCTATTGCGTAGGCGGGCCGTTTATCCCACGAAACGGGTGTAATAAAGAGCAGATGCCTGCGTGCGGAGTCGCTCGTGCTGCGTCTGAAGTAAGGTGGAACCGCGGAATAACCGGGAAACCCGGGCAATTTCGTCCTTACGGAATCGTTTTTGATCATGTGCTGGAGCGCGGAGCTCCCGGTCATTACGGCGCCGTGCGACGAAGATGCCCGGGTTTTTTTGTGTACCGGCACGGACATACCGGAGGAATATGGTATGAGTACGACTGTGTCATCGGAAAAGTTGAGCCGGGAGGACCGCCTGTACCGGATCAGGCATTCTACCGCACACGTTATGGCCGAGGCGGTGTTGCGCGAGTTTCCCGAAGCAAAAATTGCGATAGGGCCGCCTGTAGACAACGGCTTCTATTACGATTTTGACCTGCCGCGGACATTGACTCCGGACGATCTGGAGAAAATTGAATCGCACATGCGGGACATCCTCGCCGAGAAGCACGACTTTGAAAAAACCGTGGTAACCCGCGATGAAGCCCGCGAGCGCTTCTCCGATCAGCCCTACAAACTTGAGCTCATTGACGCAATTCCAGAGGACGAAGAAGTTTCTCTGTATACCGTCGACAGTTTCGTAGACCTGTGTCGTGGCCCGCACGTAGAGAACACGAAACAGATACACGCGAAGGCGTTCAAGCTTCTGAATGTCGCGGGGGCGTACTGGCGCGGAGACGAGAAACGCCCCATGCTGCAGAGGATCTACGGTACCGCCTGGGAAAACCCAAAAGAGCTACGGACGCACCTGGATCATCTGGCCGAAGTGGAAAAGCGCGATCACCGTAAGGTCGGGCGCGAACTTGATTTGTTCTCGACTCACGAGGAAGCGGGGAGCGGCTTAATCTACTGGCACCCGAAAGGCGCTCGAATCCGTCTGGCGATCGAGGACTTCTGGCGCAGACAGCATGTCGCCGGGGGATACGAGATTCTCTACACGCCTCATGTCGGAAAAAGCTGGCTCTGGGAGACAAGCGGGCACCTCGATTTCTACAGTGAGGGCATGTTTCCGTCCATGGAAATGGACAACGCACAGTATTACACCAAGCCAATGAACTGCCCGTTCCATATTCTGATATACAAGACCTCGATGCGCAGCTACCGGGAACTTCCCCTGCGGTGGGCGGAGCTCGGGACAGTATACCGCTACGAGCGCAGCGGCGTTCTGCACGGGCTTCTGAGGGTGCGGGGATTTACCCAGGACGACGCTCATATTTTCTGCACGCCGTCACAGGTCGAAGACGAGATACGGACCGTGCTCCAGTTCAGTCTCGACATGCTCGGCGCCTTCGGGTTCACGGACATCAAGGCCTACCTCGCGACGCGCCCGGAAAAAAGCGTCGGCGAGGAGAAGGACTGGGCGACGGCAATCGAAAGCCTCCGAAACGCGGTTGACGCAGCCGGACTCGAATACGAGATGGATGAAGGCGGGGGCGCGTTCTATGGACCCAAGATCGACCTGAAGCTCAAGGACGCGATCGGACGCGAGTGGCAAATGTCGACAATTCAGTTCGACTTCAACCTGCCGGAACGCTTCGACATGACCTTCGTCGACTCCGACGGAAAGGAAAAGCGACCCTTCATGGTTCACCGGGCGTTGCTGGGTTCGCTCGAACGCTTCTTTGGAGTCCTCGTTGAGCACTACGGAGGGGCGTTTCCCGTGTGGCTCGCTCCCGTGCAGGCAGTCGTGGTTCCGGTCGCGCCTGCGTTCGACGATTATGCGCGCATCGTGAAGAACAGACTTGCAGAAGCGGGGATCCGGGTGGATGCTGATCTGCGGGACGCACGAATGAACGCAAAAATTCGCGACGCGCAACAGCAGAAGGTACCCTATATGCTCGTTGTCGGTGGTCGCGAGGAAGAAGAACGGACCGTGAGTATACGAGTGCGCACGGGGGACAAGAAGGACGGCACTCCGCTGGAAGACGCCGTGTCGTTTATACAAGGAAAAATCGAAACGCGGGAAGACATATGAGTACAGACGCATTAAACAGACTCAAGACTATAGACAACGAACTGCAGCTTCTCTCAAAGACCGTATCGCTTCTGCACTGGGATCAGGAAACCTACATGCCGGAGGAGGGGATAGACATGCGCTCCGAGCAGATTTCGCTCCTGAGCGCTATGATTCACGAGAAGGGCACGAGTGCCGAAGTCGGTGATCTTTTGTCGGAACTCGGGGCAGATGATGAGAACCCGTCCGGAGGCTCTGCCGTACCCGAAGAAGACCGGCCGCTGTTGCGCTGCCTCTACCGCGATTACCGGCGGGAACAAAAACTCCCTGCCGAACTCGTGCGTCGCTTCGCAACCGTTACCAGCAAGGGCCAGGCGGTCTGGGCAAAGGCACGGGAGCACAGCGACTTTTCAGAGTTTCGCGACCATCTGGCGGAGATTATCGATCTGAATCGCGAACGAGCGGAACGGATCGGCTTCGAGGAGCATCCGTACGACGCGCTGCTCGACGAGTACGAGCCCGACATGAAAGCCTCCGATGTGCGCACCGTGTTTGATCAGTTGCAGAAGGACCTGGTTCCGATTTCAGAGCGCATCAAGGCAGCCGAACAGGTGGATGATTCATTCCTGCACCAGCCCTATCCGGTGGACAGGCAGCGGGCATTCAGCGCACGTGTTCTTGAAGCCATCGGCTGGCCCTTCTCACGCGGACGGCTCGACGAATCTGCGCATCCGTTTACGACCGACATCGGAGCCCTCGACGTGCGGCTGACGACCCGGTACGCAGCGGACTTCCTGAATCCGGCCCTGTTCGGCACCATACACGAGGCGGGACACGGGCTGTACGAACTTGGCGTGGACCCGAAATACCACGGAAGCGCGCTTGCCTCCGGCACCAGCCTGGGCATACACGAGTCGCAGTCGAGGACCTGGGAAAACATGATCGGTCGGAGCAGGGCCTTCTGGGAGTATTTCTATCCTGAGCTGCTGGAAGCTTTTCCAGAGGCGCTTGGGGCTGTCGATCTGGACCGGTTCTATCGCGGGATCAACAAGGTCGAGGCGTCGTTTATCCGCGTTGAAGCCGACGAAGTCACCTACAGTCTGCACATCATGCTGCGGTTTCGTCTGGAGCTTGCCCTGATCGATGGCTCCCTGAACGTCGACGATCTTCCGGAGGCATGGCGCGCGATGTCGAAAGAACTCCTCGGCATTACTCCGGAAAAAGACTCCGACGGCGTCCTTCAGGACATTCACTGGAGCATGGGCGCAATGGGCTATTTCCCGACCTACGCCCTCGGAAATCTGTACGGAGCGCAGTTCTACACTGCAATGGAAGAGCAGATTCCTGACGCACAGGCGCAGATCGCTTCAGGCCGTTTCGAGAACATTCTGTCCTGGCAGCGTACGAATATTCATTCGCACGGGCGCGCAAAAACCGCACGCGAGCTGATCAGCGACGTAACGGGGCGGCCGCTCGACGCGACGCATTTCACCGATTACCTGCGCGCGAAATACAGCGAGGTATACAAGCTCTGAGTGCGTTTCTGTGGGGAAACCTGTATGTATGGGCAGCCGCGAGCGGACTTTTCGCCGGCGGCTCGCTTTCACTGTGCATCCGGAGTGTGCGGCAACGGCGTGACCCGGGTGTGGAGGCGGGTTTGGCGTTCGCGGCGGTCCTGTTCTCCGCTGCGCTTGCGGTTCTGGTCACAGGCGCCATTCTCAATGGAACGACACCACTGCGTACGCGAGAATACTGGATCATGTGGGTCATCGCGCTTGCGCTTGGACTCTTCATGGTCAGTTTGCCCAAAGCCGGGGCGCTTCCGGGGCTGATCGTCGTGCCGACCCTGGTTATGGCGGCATCGATGGGCGTGTCGGGCTACAGTCCCGTGCGTCCCGACGGGGTCTCGTTCGAGTTTCGGGTCATACACCTTGGGAACGAAAGACTCACTGTCGAAATTCTACCCGACGGGCCGGTTCTGGATCTCCGGCAGCAGGACGCGCGTTTCGACATGGACACCTTGAGCATACCCCCGTGGTTTTTTGTTGTCGGGGCGAGCGAGTTCGTTTGTCTGCCCTGGTCCACCTGCGAACGTGACCGCATCGGCGACCGCATGCGATCGAGGGCACCGTTTCTTTTTGAGCAGCACACGCAAACGGTTCGCCTTGAACGCCCGGTCCTTTTTGCCGAGTACCGGGTCGTGGTACGACCCGGATTCAGCGTCAGCACACAACGCCTGTAAGACGGCGGCTGCACTCTCAAGCGCGTTGAGTTTGCCTCCGATAGTGTAGCCAGAGCCATGTTGATCACGCTGTACAAAATCGCGAATGACGAGCAGATACGCTATGTCACTATCCATAACCGGCAACCGACCCTGTTTTCCCAGCATGCGTTTACGGTGTGCACCGGTACCATATATGGTCCTTCGCGGGAGCGAATGTACACCTTTGAAACTCGTGAAGAATTTGATACCGCGCTGCGCAAAACGATTCATACCCGTGTTAATGGTGGGTATCGAGTACTGTACAGCTACTTCAGAACGCACGAATACGAGAATCTGCGTCCCGCGCTCTTCGCTTGACAGAGTTTTCGACTCGGCGTAGCTTGTGGGCTGTGAACATACCGAACACCGTTACGTCTTCGAGAATTTTCCTCGCTCCGGTCTTCTTCCTGGTCTTTTTCCTTCCTCTGTGGACCGGATTTTTTATGCAGGGCTCGATCGTCGTGCTCTGGCTCCTGTTCATCTACATCGAGATTTCGGATGCGCTTGACGGAGACATAGCACGTCGTACGAACCAGGTTACCGACCTCGGAAAGGTACTTGACCCGTTTGCCGACGTATTTTCGCGTCTGACCTATTTTGTATGTCTGCTCGTTGCACACCTCATGCCGGTATGGGTTTTTATCATCATTTTATACCGGGAGTTTGGTATCATTTTTATTCGCCTGCTCATGTATAGAAAGGGTGTGGCACTCGCGGCCCGGTCCGGCGGGAAAATAAAGACGGTCATGTATTCGCTCGGTGGTGGTGCGGGCCTGCTGCTGAGCTCGCTCAACCGCCTCGGGATGTACGAACCGCAGGGGCGCTTTGGTCTCTTCTCGCCGTTTACCGTTGAGTCTACGGTGGCGTACACCCACATTGTTGCCTATGTTGCCTTCGCTGCCTACATCGTTGCCGCCGTCCTCTCGGTGCTGTCGTTCCTCGATTACGTGCGCGTGTTCCGCGGGCACGGAAACGCATAGAGATTCCGCGAAGTCGCAGGCGCCATGCATGATCGAACAGCCACGAGCACTTTCAGAATGGTCCGTTTCACAAAGACAGGAAATACGCACTGTCCTCTGTGACATCGACGACACCCTGACCCGGGATAATCGCCTTGAGCCTTCTGCGTACGACGCGCTATGGAAGCTGCACGACGCAGGATATCGCGTCGTCCCCGTAACGGGACGGCCGGCCGGCTGGTGCGATGCGATTATCCGGCAATGGCCCGTGGACGCGGTTATCGGTGAAAACGGCGCGTTCACGTATTATCTCGACGGAGGCGTCCGCCGCGAGCTGTATCACCCGCAAAGCGGAGACCCTGGGCGTACACGCGACGAGCTTCAGCGGATCGCCGAGCGGGTTTTTCGCGAGGTCCCGGGGACTCGCGGTGCGAAGGATCAGGCCTTCAGAATTTTCGACTTTGCAGTCGATTTTCGTGAGGAACCTCCGTTTCTCACCTATGACGACGCAGAGACGATACGGCACATCTGTGAGTCCGAAGGCGCGGTTGCTAAAGTCAGCTCCATACACGTGAACTTCTGGCTGGGCGCCTACGATAAGCGCTCCATGGTCCGCCATACAATGGAGCAGCTCTGGGGCCTGTCACTGGATGATCCCTCGGTTCTCCGCACCATGCTTTTTTGTGGCGATTCGCCCAACGACGAGCCCATGTTCTCGCTTCTGCCCAACTCCTTCGGCGTTGCGAATGTCCGGGAGTTTCTTGAGTACATGACCTCGCCGCCGGCGTTTATAACGAATGCTCCCCACGGGGAGGGATTTGCTGAGCTTGTGGCACAGCTGCTCGATGTGTCTGTGTAAGGAAATTAAACTCATAAGGAAATCGATATGGAGTATTTTTCGCTGGATGGGACATGGACACTGTCGACCGGATCTCACGTCGACGAGCGTTGCACTGTTCCGCCGGGCACCGCGATTCCAGCGGAAGTGCCGGGTACGGTGCATACCGATCTGCTGTCGGCCGGACTCATTCCGGACCCCTACGTCGGTGATCAGGAACGTCAACAGGAATGGGTTGGTCTCACGGACTGGGTGTATCGCCGGTCCTTCCGCATAACGTCGGACTTTCTTAATGCCGATAGAATCGAACTGATCTGCGAAGGGCTCGACACCCTGGCGAGTATCGAGGTGAACGGAACTCTCGTCGCGAAGACGCAGAATGCATTCCACACGCATACCTTTGAGCTTGCCTCGCTTCTCAAGGCAGGCGAGAACGAGATTGCCGTCTGGTTTTCGGCGCCCGCACGCGCTGCGGCCCGCCTTCAGGCTGAACGCTTCTACTGGCACACCGGCATCGGCCAGGAGCGACTGACCGGTGTAAACCACCTGCGAAAAAGTCAGTCCAATTTCGGATGGGACTGGGGACCCCGGTGTGCAACCGCCGGCATATGGCGTTCCATTCAACTACGATCGTACAAGGTCGCAGCGCTGACCGACGTTCACGTACGACAGGTAGAGCTGTCGGAGCAATCGGCCACCCTGCATGTTACCGCAACGGCCGCGCGAGTCGGTGAGGCCGTTCCGGCGGCCCTAAGCGTAACGCTCCGGATGGGCGACGACATTGTGGCAGCCGGGAGCGCTTCATGCATTGCCGACCCGGACGCACATGAACACTCGGCCCACGCGGGTATGTCGCTACACGTAGCCGAGCCTCGCCTGTGGTGGCCGAACGGTATGGGCGCCCAGCCGCTGTACGAACTTGTCTGCGATCTTCTGGACGATTCGGGGGAGCTCCTGGACCGGGTCGTGCGACGGATAGGCCTGCGGACGCTCCGGCTCCTGCGTGAGGAAGACGAATGGGGAGAGCAGTTTGCCTTCGAGGTGAACGGGGTTCCGGTCTTCGCGAAGGGCGCCAACTGGATTCCGGCAGACACCTTCGTTACGCGGATCACCGACGACGATTACCGGTATCTTGTGGATAGCGCCGCGGCTGCGCATATGAATATGCTTCGAGTCTGGGGCGGCGGCATCTACGAGCCGGACCTGTTCTATGACTTGTGCGACGAACGCGGCATACTCGTGTGGCAGGATTTCATGTTTGCCTGCAGCGCGTACCCGGCGGAAAACGAGGCCTTCGTCGAGTCGGTTGTTGAAGAAGTCGGCGAGGTCATACGACGCCTGCGTTCGCACCCGAGCATCGCACTCTGGTGCGGGAACAACGAGCTGGAGCAGATTCACGGTTGCATATCGACGGGGTCCCAACTGGACGTTCTGGGGGCAATGAGCCGGGAAAGCTACACACAGCTTTTCGACGTCACGATGGCCGATCTCGTGCGGAGGTACGACCCGGAGCGCTCGTACTGGCCCTCGAGTCCTCATACCCCCGGTGAGAAACGCGCCGACGCCAATGACCCGCGATCCGGCGATGCGCACCTGTGGATGGTGTGGCACGGGCGGCAACCATTCGAGGCGTTCAGGGACTGCGGCCACCGCTTCGTAAGCGAGTTCGGGTTCCAGAGCTTTCCCGAACCCGGTGCAGTTGCGCGGTTCACGGACCCGGAGGAACGGAACATCACCTCGCGCATCATGGAATACCATCAGCGTAGTCCTATCGGGAACGATGCGATAATTCAGTACATGCTCGCGTGGTTTCGGCTTCCGATCGGCGAGGATATGGTGCTCTGGGTCTCGCAGATTCTGCAGGGCCTCGCCGTCACGTCCGGGGTAGAACACTGGCGGCGAAGCATGCCGCGAACCATGGGCACGCTGTACTGGCAGTTGAACGACTGCTGGCCCGGACCGAGCTGGTCGGGCATAGACTGGGAGGGCCGCTGGAAGGCGCTGCACTATATGATCAAGCGGGCGTACGCGCCGCTGCTCCTCTCTGCAGTGGAAGATCCGGATGCCGGGACGGTTTCGTTGTTTGTCAGTAGCGATCACGGCACGCGTCAGTGGTTGACCATGGAGTGGCGACTCTGGACTACAGACGGTGAACTGATAAGTCTCGGAGTAGAAGAAGTCGACTCGAGGGTTCATTCTACGACCGAAGTGATCGAGCTTGATTTTTCTGAGCAGATCGAGCAACTCGGCGCACAGAATGTCGTCTTTTTTGCACGCCTACTGGACGGCGACACGCTGCTGAGCTCGACCATGTCGAGTTTTGTGAGACCGAAACATCTCGAGCTCAAGGACCCTGAAATACGGGTCGAGCCTCTGGACGCAGAAACAGGTGGCTACAGGCTGATGGCGAATCGGCCCGCGCTCTGGGTGTGGACAGAGGTCGCCGGACGCGACGTTTCCTACACGGATCGCTTTTTCCACCTCGAGCCGGATATTCCGCATTCGGTCACGGTACGACCGTGGGACAGCGGGGCGATCGACTGGAAAAGTGAAGATATCGTGGTGTATTCTCTGAGGGACACATATACGTAACGGGGGTAGACATGCAGTATACGATACACGGGACCTCGATGCCGGTCGTCGAGTGCGTTCTGACGAACGGGGAAACCCTTCAGTGCCAGTCGGGTGCCATGAAGTACATGGACGCCGGTGTTGAAATGAAAACCGGTGTGCAGGGCGGACTGGGTGGTTTTGTCAAGCGCACGATGATGGGCGAAAAAGGCTTTCTGAACTTTTACACCGCGACACAAAGCGGTCAACGCGTTGCTGTAGGGCACACCTACCCGGGTCAGATCGTCCCGGTAGACGTCGGTGCGACGGACTATATATGCCAGAAGCGAGCCTTTCTTGCGGCCGAATCGGATGTCGAGCTCGATATCGTGTTTCAGAAGCGACTCGGAGCGGGCTTTTTCGGTGGCGAGGGGTTTATCATGCAGAGGCTCAAGGGTCGCGGGACCGCGTTTCTTGAGATCGACGGCGAGACGATTGAAATGTCATTGAGCTCAAATGAGACCATAAAGGTCGATACTGGTACCCTCGCGTTTATGGAATCGACGGTCAGCTTCGACGTCGAGATGATAAAGGGTGTATCCAATTTTCTCTTCGGCGGCGAAGGTCTGTTTCTGACGACCCTGACGGGACCTGGCAAGGTGTGGCTTCAGACTATGAGCATACAGACCCTCGCTGGAGAACTGTACCCGTACCTTCCAACAAGTAAGAAAGACTGATTTTTGCCATCCCCTTGACACCGGTGTGGGGGATGGGGTAATTTCCGGTTCTTCGATGAGG
>JBKHAN010000044.1:0-24362 GCA_046542845.1 Spirochaetaceae bacterium | reverse complement strand
GCACGGGAGGTCGCCGGGCGTAGCGTCCGGGTGAACGCGGTGGCCCCGGGCTTCATAGAGACGGACATGACGGGCAAGCTCACCGCGGACCAGCGCGAAACCCTCGTCGGGCAGATACCCATGGGACGCGTTGGAAGGCCGGAGGAAGTAGCGTCGGTCTGTGTTTTTCTGGCGTCCGATGCGTCGTCATACATCACCGGACAGGTGTTGCCGATTACCGGCGGCATGGCAATGTAGGAAGCGGAGACCATTATGGCTGAACGAGTATTTGTAACGGGTATGGGGGCGATTACCCCCGTTGGAAACAGCGTAAGCGAGATGTGGAAGAGTCTGCGCGAGGGGCGGACGGGCATAGGGCCGCTGACCCGCTTTGAAGTAGACGAGTACGCGACGAAGATCGCCGCTGAAGTTAAGAACTTTAATCCCGCCGATTTCATGGATAAGCGCGACGCGCGAAAAATGGATGCGTTTTCCCAGTATTCTGTCGCGGCGGCCGCGCAGGCCATGGAGGATGCGGGTCTCAAGAAGGGCGATTTCGACCCGTATCGCGCCGGTATCATGCTCGGCGTCGGTATCGGCGGTTTTGAGACCCTTGAAAGCTCCTACTTCGCGCTCATAGGCAAGGGACCCGGGCGTGTGCCGCCCATGACCATCCCGAAGCTCATTACCAACATAGGCCCTGCCAACGTCGCGATCGCACACGGGATACACGGTCCTGTGCTCTCCATGGCGACCGCGTGTGCGTCGGGCACCGACGCGATTACGCAGGCGCTGCTGTGGCTGCGTGGGGGGATGCTCGACTTCGTGATTGCCGGTGGCGTTGAGGCCTGTGTTACCCGCATGGGCATCGCTGGATTCAACGTAATACAGGCGCTCTCCACGGCGTACAACGACGAGCCGGAGAAGGCTTCACGACCCTTTGATGCCGACCGGGACGGGTTTGTCATGGGTGAGGGGAGCGGTCTGCTTGTGCTCGAAAGCGAGTCATTCATGAAACGGCGTGGCGGGGTGCCGAAGGTCGAAGTTGCGGGGTCTGCGATGACATGCGACGCGAACCATCTGACACAACCGCATCCGGAAGGGGTCGGCGCAATTGCTGCCATAAACGCCGCGCTGTCCGACGCGAACATGCACCCCGAGGACATAGACTACGTAAACGCCCACGGAACCGGCACACAGATCAATGACCCGACCGAGGTCAAAGCGATCAAGGGCGCTTTTGGCGAACACGCGTACAAGGTTCCGGTCTCGTCGACCAAGTCAATGACGGGGCACCTTGTTGGCGCTGCCGGGGGGGTGGAGGCGATTATAACGGCTATGAGTATCATGGACGGCTTTCTTCCGCCCACCATTCATCTTGATACCCCGGACCCGACCTGCGATCTCGATCATGTTCCAAACGTCGGCCGACCCGCACGGGTGCGCGCCGCGATGAGTAACAGCCTCGGTTTCGGCGGCCATAACGGCATCCTGATCCTTAAACAACCCGCATAAAAAAACCGCCCTGATGGCAGGGCGGTTTTCCGGTCCGGGCCGTGTCGTTACCGGTCAGATTTCGGCCGGTCCGGTGGGGCCGGTCGGGCTGCCCGAGTTTGCCTCCGCGAGCGCCTCCGGCGCTGTTATGCCGAGCATCTCAAGGACCGCTTGCCCGGAAACCTCCTCTTCTTTCAGGAGCCGTTCGGCAAGCTGTTCCAGGACCTTTCGCTTTTCGGTGAGCGATTCCATCGCGCGTCGGTACCCGTCTGTCAGGACGTGCCGGATTTCAACGTCTGCTTCGCGCATTGTTTCTTCGGAATGGTCCTTCGGCCGCCCCATTTCTTCGCCCAGGAAAACATCCTTGCGGTCGCCTCCGAGCGCCATGGGGCCAATCTTATCGCTCATTCCCCACCGATTGACCATGCTCTTCGCGAGCTTGGTTGCTTCGCTGAAGTCGCTTTCGGCACCGGTAGATACGCTGTTGATGACCAGATCCTCGGCGGCCCGGCCACCGAGCAGCACCGCTATTCGGTCGAGCAGATAGTCCCTCGAGTACACGTAGCGCTCTCCGGCCGGCAACTGCTGGGTCACACCCATAGCCCCGCTGTCGCGGGGGACAACGGTGACCTTGTGAAGCGGGTCTGCGTTCGGGAGCACTGCAGCGAGAATGGCATGTCCTGCCTCGTGGTAGGCTATGATCTTCTTCTCCTCGTCGGTAATGACAAGATTGCGCCGCTCGAGACCCATGAGAATTTTGTCTCGTGCGACCATGATGTCGTCGCGGGAAATAACCGTCTTCTGGGTGCGTGCGGCGATAAGCGCCGCTTCATTCAGAAGGTTTTCGAGGTCGGCCCCGCTGAACCCGGGACACCCCCTCGCGATTTCCTGAAAGTCGACGGATGAATCGAGAGGTTTCTTGGCTCCGTGAATTTTCAGGATGTCGACGCGGTCCTGCATGCTTGGAAGGCCTATAGTGAGCCTGCGGTCAAAGCGACCGGGGCGCAGAAGCGCGGGGTCGAGGATATCGGGGCGGTTGGTTGCTGCTATCACGATTGTCGTGTGGCTCTGCTCAAACCCGTCCATCTCGCTCAGGAGCTGGTTGAGCGTCTGTTCACGTTCGTCGTGGCCACCGCCGAGCCCTGCCCCGCGATGGCGTCCGATGCTGTCGAGCTCGTCGACAAAAATGATGCTGGGCGAGTTCTTTTTTGCTTCCTCGAAGAGCTTTCTCACGCGTGATGCACCCACACCGACAAACATTTCCATGAAGTCTGAACCGCTGATGCTGTAGAACGGCACGTCCGCTTCTCCCGCGATTGCCCGTGCGATGAGGGTCTTGCCGGTTCCCGGAGGACCAATGAGCAGCACTCCCTTCGGCGTTCGCGCGTCGAGCTGCTTGTAGCGGTCGGGGTGTTTCAGGTAGTCGACGATTTCCTTGATTTCTTCCTTGGCAGCCGCGACGCCGGCGACGTTCTCGAACGTCACTCGTTCTTTCGTTTTCTTGTACAGCTTCGCCTTGTTCTGGCTGATCTGGAACATGCTGCGTCCCTGCTGGCGCATGCTGCGGAACAGGATAATGCCTATCCATACAAAAATGATGATGGGAAGAAAGTTTAAAAGCAGTCCCAGAACGCTGTAGTCCTGTTCCGGTTCCGTCCGCACCTGCACATCCTGCTCCTCAAGCAGGTTCAGCAGATCCGGATCGCCGAAGGAAGGAATGAAGGTACTGAAGCGCCCATCGTCCTCTTCACTGCCGCGAAACGTTCCCTCTATCAGCTGCCCGGAAACAACAACCTGGGTAACGTTTCCGTTGCGCACTTCCTGACGAAAGCGGCTGTAGCTGATCTGGTTTGGGTTCTGCTGACCGAGAAACAGGTTTGTTACGACCGGAATCAGAAAGATCGCTATAAGAAAAAATACGAAGTACTTATAGCTGTTATTCATGCGGGGTCCCTGTCCGTTCTCCTCGGGTCGGTTCTGTGGATCTCTGGGGTTATCTGACATGTAGTTTCAATACGCTCTACCGTTCCGCAGAGCTTCTCCTAAAAAAGCTTCGCTCAAAGTACGTGTCCGCGAGAGCCTGTTGCCGAAGCGACCCTGCGCGTATACGATCAACAATATACTTATGAACGATACCACCCTGCAAGCGTTCCGCTCCAATAGTTGAACGGCAGTTCAGGGTTGTTCCAGCGGATACCAATGCATATAGACCAGTTTGTAGCGCGTCATCGCGAGAGTATCAGCATACGCGGCGAGTTAGTCCGCGACGCGCTCGAAGGCCGCCTGAGCGAGACCGCAGCCACCGGGCTCTCGCAGATACTCGCGGATATCAATGCCGCTGTGGACCATTCAGGGAACCTCCACCTCGAAATCGCGGGGCGTTCTGTTGCGACGCGTGCCGACTACGAGCGCACCGAGCTCGCCCGCGATATCGTACTTGCCGAACAGGGGTTCGATGCGGTCATACATCACATAACCGAACAGGACCCGTGTGTGTACGCGCAGGCGGTCGAGGTGGCGCAACAGCTCTCCGGGCGGTCGTTTATCGCGTGCTTTACCGATCGCGACGGCACGGTCAACGGTTACTCCAATCGCTACGTCTCAAGCATTCAGCCCGCCTACATCGCGGTTGCGCTCACCCGCTTTGCCGCGTCTGTGTGTGAGCATTTCGTCATTCTGACGGCAGGCCCCCTCGAAAAGCCCGGTGTGCTTGACCTGAGCGTCATGCCGTCAAACACCGCGGTTTACGCCGCGTCAAAGGGTCGCCAGGTTGTGCTGCCGGATGGTTCGCGTGCATCTGCATATCTCTCGCCGGAGCGCCGGCGCGCGCTTGAGCTTCTTGCCTCGGCAATATCGGGGCTGTATGAGTCCGCTGAGTTCGCACCGTTTCGCTACGTCGGATCGGGGCTGCAGACGAAGTTCGGTGAATGCTCGGTTGCGTACCAGGACTGGCAGTCCAACTGTCCGGATAGCGTATCTCAGACCTTCCGCACTGCCGTCAAGGCACTGATTCGCCGTCTTGACCCGACATTGAGTACGTTTCACATCGAAGACGGCGGCCGCGAGCTGGATATATCGACGCTCGGCTCGGGCTCGGCATCCTTTGATAAAGGTTCCGGGCTCCGTCTCGTCGTTGAACAGGCGGGGATGCGTCTCGACGGTCGCTCGGTGCTGGTGTGCGGTGATACCATGGGCGATCTGCCGATGGTTGAACGCGTCGTGGAATCAGGCGCGCGGCTTGTGACCGTGTTCGTGACGACCAATGACTCGCTGAAGCAGCGGGTGCATGATCTTGACGCAGAGGCGCTGTTCGTAGACCGATACGAGTCGCTGGTACTGGGTATGTATCTGGCGGTAATGGAGGAAACTCATGAGTACATGGTGGTGTGAAGGTGCAATTTTCGATCTTGACGGTGTCATAACCGGCACCGCCCGGACCCACTTCACGGCGTGGAAAGAAACCTTTGAAGCGTATCTCGCCTCGCGGGCGGACCTGAGCGAAGAGGCGGCGCGGCCGTTTACCTACGACGAGGACTACGTTCCCTATGTCGACGGAAAACCCCGGTACGACGGGGTGCGAAGTTTTCTGGAGTCGCGCGGTATTTCCCTGCCGGAAGGAACCGACAGCGACGGACCGGACGCAGAGACGGTGCGAGGCATCGGGAACGAAAAAAACGACGCCTTTCGGCGCATTGTGGAACGCGACGGCGTTGAGATTTACGAGTCGACGGTGAAACTGATCGAAGAACTGCGGGACCGGGGAGTACAGGTCGGGGTCGCATCTTCGAGTAAAAACGCGCGCTTCATACTCGAGACTACCGGTCTGCTCGACTACTTCGGAACGGTCGTTGACGGGGTAACGAGCGCCGAGCTTGGACTCAAGGGGAAACCCGCACCCGATATTTTCCTGACCGCGGCGCAACGGCTTTCGGTACATCCGGAGCGTTCTCTTATGGTAGAGGATGCGTTCTCCGGCGTGGAAGCCGGGGTAAACGGCGGCTTCGCGCTCGTGATCGGTGTGGCTCGCGGTTCGAGTCGCGACGGACTGAAAGAACGCGGCGCCCATGTTGTGGTGTCGGACCTCGCCGAGTACAGCATTATTGAAATCGAGGATTATTTTCGCGCGCTCGGCGAGAAGGCCTGATATCGGGCCTTCTTGTAAAGTATGACCTATCCGAGATACCGTTAATCGTATGGCAGAGAATGCAAAGCGCCGCAGACGCGGCGGGCGTGGTCGCCGTCGTGGCGGCCAGGGAAAAAGCGCACAGGACACGCACAACACCGGGGCGCAGGCAGGAACGGACGCTCCCGGGGGAGCTGCATCATCTGCCAACGGGAAGAAGACATCGCGTCGATCACGGCGCGGGCGGGGGCAGTCCGGTTCCCCGCAGGCACAGAAGCGCAGACCGAAGACCCGCGTCGAAGACATGTATATCAAGATGCCGGATCCGATACCCGAGCGCGAATACGCCCCCTGTCCTGTGTGCGGAAAAGCTATAGAACATGTGTTCAGTGCGGTCGCCCATAGAAGTAACGGTATGCCGGCGCATATTGAATGCATTATCGAGGAACTGTCCGGAGAGGAGCAGCTTGAGGAGGGAGACCGCATCGTATACCTCGGTCGCGGCAACTTCGGTGTGGTCGGCAAAGAGCCTCGTGTCGAGGAAGGCAGAAGGCTGTTTAATGTGAAGCGACGAATACAGTATGAGACCGGTTCCGATACGCCGGACTGGCGCCGGGAACTGAGCCCTGGGATTTCGCGTGACTATACACCCGAACCGGAGCGACTCGACGAGGTGGCACCGGCGAGAGAGCAGACGCTCCGGGAAACGCTTGGCACCGAGCGCGACGCGATATACATGCCCCGCCTGAACTGATGTCGACCGGGTATTCACCGCAGCCATATCTGTTGGTACATTGAAGCGAGAGGGAGAACACAGGCGTGGCAGTAACATATCAGGATTACTATGAAATACTGGGCGTGCCTCGAAGCGCTTCCCAGGATGAGATCAAGAAAGCGTATAGGAAGCTCGCGGCGAAATACCATCCGGATGTAAACAAAACAAAGGAAGCTGAGGATATGTTCAAAAAGGTCGGAGAGGCCTACGAAGTCCTCGGCGACCCGAAGAACCGAAAGAAATACGATATGCTCGGGCATAACTGGAAGGCAGGCGATCAGTTCGACCCGTCCAACTGGGACTTTGGTTTTGGTCGCAACAGACGGCCCGAACACAACACCGGTGGGGCTCAGGGGGGCTTCTCCTTCGAAGATCTGGGCGACCTCGGTGGGGGCTTCAGTGACTTTTTCGAGAGCATTTTCGGCGGTTTCGGGCGCGGAGGGGCGAGTCCCTTCGGTGGAAGTGGCCGTTCCGGCAGCACTGCCGGCGCCGGCGGTGGACGGACCATGCGCGGTCAGGACATACAGGCAGAGGTGTCGCTCTCGCTTGAAGACGCGTTTCGGGGCGGAAAGCGCACGGTGACGCTTGCCGACCCCGATGGACCGACCGGAAAGCCCCGGAATTACGAGATTACCATTCCCGAGGGCGTCAGAGACGGGCAGAAGCTCAGACTCAGCGGGCAGGGTTCACCGGCACCGGCAGGCGGCAAGCCGGGTGACCTGTATATAACGCTTCGCATAAATACGCACCCCGTGTTTCGGGTCAACGGCAGCGACATCGAACGCGATCTTGATATAACGCCCTGGGAGGCGGCGCTTGGAGCCACGGTTACCGTACAGACAGTCGGAGGAAAAGTGAACCTCACGGTACCGCCGGGCGCCCGCTCCGGGACGCGTCTCAGAATCCGGGGAAAAGGGCTCTCGACTCAGGCCGGAGGCAAAGGCGATTTCTTCGCGATTCTGAGGATCGTGGTTCCCAGGAAGCTTTCGAATCGTGAACGCGAACTTTTCGAGCAGCTTGCCAAAGAATCGTCGTTTCGCCCACGCGAATAGCCTGTCACAGGATCTACAGTGCCATGGAAATTCAAATCGGAAGCCTCCCTGTACGCGACCGCTACAAGCTGCTTACAGGAACCGTGGTTCCGCGACCGATAGCCTGGATCAGCACGCGATCGAGCGGTGGACTCATAAACCTCGCACCATTCAGTTACTTCAACGCCGTCGCTTCGAATCCTCCTACACTCTCGGTGAGTTTCAGCTGGAATCCCGAGCGGGAGGACGGGCGGAAAGACACCCTGCGCAACCTGGAGCACAACCGGGAGTGCGTCGTAAACATCGTAAGCGAACCCGATGCAGAATTCATGAATCTGACGGCTGGTAACTTTCCGGCGAGTATCAGCGAAGTTGAGCACCTGGGGATTGCGCTCGCGGACCCGATGGCCGTTGCCACCCCGCGGGTGGCGACCGCGCGTGTGTCGTTCGAGTGCGTCCTCGACCGCAGCGTGCAGGTCGGCGCGGGGCCGGGGAGCTCCACGCTCGTGCTCCTGACGGTAGAGCACGTTTTTGTGGCGGATGAACTGATCGATTCCGGTCTGCACATCGACATACAAAGGCTCGCACCGGTTGCGAGGCTCGCCGGTAACAGCTACAGCCTGCTCGCAGAGCCATTCCAACTCGAACGCAGGACGTTTTCGGCGTTAAAGGAATGATTTGTGTGCGGAATGAGCATATCGTTCTTGGACGAAACGTATCACTTAATGGTAAGCTGCCATAACACATGATTTGGAGGACTGATATGAGACTACGAACAGCTTTCGGCCTTGCAGCCGTGCTTCTGCTGGTTCTCGCCGGATGTGCGACCCCCGGGACAAGCGTCAGCGAAGTCGACGCTGACCTGGGCACCTTTGTCACCGGCGACGTTGAGCTTGGAGGTACAGTCGGGCGTGGTGTGCCGGTGACGGGAACGAGCATGTACGTATACCAGTACGGCGATGCTGAGAACACGGTCGCCGTTCTGTCGCCCATAGAGGCCGAGCTTGGAAGCACACGTGTTGTTGCTGGTCGGCTTGTGCCCTTTGACGGGGAAGTGACCGACGAAGTGACTGCGGCAATCGAAGCTCACCTGGAAGCAAACGGTGTTGGCGAAGATACCCTGGGTGCGGCGACCGACCGTTCACAGGGACTCATCCGGACCTTCACGATTGCCAATGGAGCGCGCTTTTTCGTCCTGGAAGACGCACCGGCCGAGTAAGAGGTAACGTTTAGTGCCTGTAACCGCGGCAGCTGTACTGTCGCGGTTTTTTTATGTCCAGCGAGAAGAGGTACATGAATAATGAAATATGAGCTCGAGACGATCCCGGTATGGGAAGCCTACGAAGCAGACGCTTCGTGTCCGCTGTGTTATCTCTCAGGACGCCTGGAGAAACAGTACGTGACCTTCTACCTCGGCGATTCGGTCATGACGCCTGAGATTCGTGTACAGGTGAACCGCCGAGGATTCTGCCCTGATCACTGGCACGCGTTACTTGGGTCTGGTAACAAGCTCGGGCTCGCGCTCATGGCCACAACCTGCATCGAAACCGTCCGTGATGTTCTGTCCAGCGAGAAGCGCTCCTTAAGCGGTCGAAGAGGGCCATCGAGGAAAGCCTTTGAATCGGTTCTGAAGCGAATGCAGGAGCGCAACGGTGATTGTCTTATCTGTGAGCGCCTGTTGTATACCCTCTCAAACTACGCGTATACGATCGCGCGCCTGCACGCGGACGAAGAAGCGTTCCGATCCCGTTTTGCCGAGTCCTCGGGCTTCTGTCTGAATCACCTGCCCTTTGGCCTCGACATCGCACGGCAGACGCTGAGTGGCCCCGAGTTCGGTCACTTTGCCGAGGGAGTCTTTTCCGTCATCGATCGGGACCTGTCACGGATACACGACGAATTGTCGAGCTTTACAGGACAGTTTGACTATAGATCGACCGCTCCTGTCACCGACACAATGAAGGCCGCGCCCCCGGCTGCCGTGCGGAAGCTTGCCGGCGAGCATTTCCCGGGACGTTGATCATCGTGATCACTTCCTCTGGAACAGTTTCTTCTTAGGACCTTTGACTGCTACCTCGACCGCGCCAAAGAGGGCAAAGCCCTTCACCTTCACGGTCGGCCTGTCGGACCCCGCCGAGTGAGAGACGCCTTCAAAAGCCCCGAAGATTCCGGTTCCGCTGGCCACCACGTTGACACCCGGGGGAACGGTTATCTCTACTCCGCCGAAGACGGCGACACAATCAATGACATACTCCTGGCCCGGGACGAGGGCAGTCTTTCGAAGATCAAATTCGGTGCCACCGAACACGGTAACCGACGACGTTTTTTTCGCGAGGCTCCCCGATCCGCTCCGCTCGGAACTGCCGAAGACGCAGATGACATTGTCGGTCTCGTGGGGTGGGGTATTCGTAACAAGGAACCCCGGCTCCTCGCCGCTCTGCAAGCGGAGGCTGTCCGCACCGCTATTCAGTGCGGGCATGGTCGTCTCTGCCGCAGGCAGATCCGCGACAAGTCGCCGCAGCTGGCGAACATCGGTTGCCTTATTTGCGTCGTCGAGGCGTTGTTCAAACTCTTCTTCGGTCAGGTAATCGTGTGAGTACCCGTCACTGATTCTGTCGACGAACTCCTGCCGGATACGTTCACTGATACGGAAGCTTCGTTCGGTTTCCTGGGTGTCACTCATGCCTGGTATAGTACGCTCTGGATCACCGATTCGCAATAACTTGTCTACCCGCCGCCGTATCACTATAGTCGTGTCATGGGCGAATCTACACATCGGGTCCGTCGAATTTCGGGTGTAACCTGGAAGTTCGCGGTACTTGAGTTTTTCTTCTGGTCAAGCGTTGTCGCCCTCGAAGCATTCCTTGTCCCCTACTTGACCGATATAGGACTCGGCAGCGGCGCAGCCGGAATCATAATGTCGAGCATTTTCCTCGGTGGCATAGTCGCAGCACCGCTTTGGGGTGCCTACTGCGATGCAGGTAGTCGGCACCGCTTCGTAATGCTGTTCTCATTTGGTGTTGGTTCGCTCGCGGTCCTCCTGCTTCCGGTAGCGGGCGCGAGCCTCCTGCCTGTATTTGCGCTTGGTCTCATATACTCCGCGACCGCCAACGCCATGCCGGGCATTCTTGACAGCTGGATCATGCACCGCAGACGCTCGGACGCCGCGATACAATACGGTCTTGCCCGGGGGTTCGGCTCAGCGGGCTTCGCGCTCAGCGGTCTCACGCTCGGCCGCCTGATTGATACGACGTCGCTTGGTGTCATGTTCCCGTACTACGCGGTCGTTGTAGGACTCGCTGCGATTATGGCGTTCCGTATCGCCCGCGCACCCCTCGCCGAGTCACACGAGACGGCCGATGAAAAGGCCCCGCCGAAACGTGAACCTGACATATGGGACGACGATTCCGCGCCGGTACACGCGGTTGCCGACAGACCTGTTACTGCCTCAAGGGCGCATTTATCGGGAGGGGCCGTGCGCGCAATGCTCTCCTCGATCCCCTATCTGGTTTTTCTGGCGATGTCGCTTCTGATCTTTATACAGCTCCGGGCTGCGATCACCTTTTTGCCGCTGCTTATTTACGAAGCCGGCGGCAGCAGTACGCAGGTAGGGCTCGCACAGACGGTGTCGGCCGGAGGGGAAATTCCGTTCATGTTTGCCTCCGTTCTTCTGCTGAAGTGGTTCCGACCGCGGGTACTCCTTCTTTTCTCAATGGCAATGTTTGTGTTCCGCATCGGTATACTCGGCTGGATACAGAGTCCCGAAGGTCTCGTCGCTGCGCAGGCCCTGCACGGACTTTCCTTTGGCGTGTTTCTGCCCGTGAGTATTCACTACATAGACCGCATCGCGCCACGAAGGTACGCCACCGTGTTTCAGACAACGGCCACCTCGGTACATTTCGGCATAGGAAGCGTGATCGGAAGCTCCTTAAGTGGTATTATTGTAGAATCAATCGGCTTACGTGCAATGTACAGGCTTTTGTCTATCCCCGTCATAATAGCTACTTTGGGTTTTGCAGTGTTTCTCATGATTGATTCCCGTGGTTCACGTCGTACGCAGAACTCAAACAGGACGGTAGCATCAGAATGAGATCCCCGAGTCGACTTGGAAGCGCACTTCTCTTCGTATTGGTATGTACCGCCCTTATCGGTGCTTTTTTTGTCTCATCGGTCAGCGAGCAGCTTCTGCGCCGAAACGACGAGTACATTATCGAGTTCCGCAACATTCCAGTCTCCGGTCTTGGAATCGGGTCCCGGGTTCAGTACCGCGGTATACCGGTCGGGGACGTGCGCGGGATCTCCTTTGTCGACGACGACGTTGAGACGATCCACGTTCGGGTCGCTATCGATCGATCGGTTCCCGTTCCGGCCGACGTTTCGGCGCGGTTGCAGACGGTCGGTATTTCCGGTGTGACTGTGGTGGGTCTCAGTGGTGGCACAAACGCGGCTCCCCGGCTTGAACCGGGGGAAGTGCTTGTCGCCGAGGGAGGGCTGCTTGACGAGTTGACCGAAAGCGCGCGAATCGCCGTTGACTCTCTCGATGAAATTATCGACGGCGTTGTCGAGCTGCTCGGCGAAGAAAACCGGGACGCGGTGAGCGCGCTGCTTCGGTCGGCTTCTGTGGTGCTCTCCGAAAACCGCAGCGGTGTGCGCACCACCGTCGACAACGTGTCGGCCGGAAGCGGTGAACTCGTCAGGTCCATCGAGTCCATAGCTCGCAGCGCCGAGGGAATAGAGCGGATCGTCAATAATCTGGAGCAGACAGTTGTTACGCTCGACCTCTCCGAGACGACCGACACGCTCAACCGGGCGATACAGTCGATAGACGACGCAGCGACGGGGGCGGGCGGCACCGTAACCCTGCTTGACGAAACCGTCAGAGAAAACCGCCAGACCTTTTCCCAGGCGGTGCGGTCGCTTGAACGTACGATCAGTTCACTCAACGATCTTGCTTCGCAGCTCAACAGCGATCCATCTTTGCTTCTTCGCGGTCGTTCCACAGGAGGCTCACTACGATGATACCCACGCTGAACCGAAATGTTCGCACCGTGCTGCTGCTGGTCACGGTGGTATTCCTGAGTTCCTGTTCAGTTTTCCCGGCACGGGAGACCTTTTACTACGCTCTTGAGTACAGCGCGCCCGAAGCACCGGCTGAGCCGAGCGTTCCGGGTGTTGTGCGGGTTATGGAGCCACGCATCTCAACCGCGTATAATCGACGGCAGATCGTTTTGCGCGATGGTACGCCCCGGTTTCAGTATCTGACCGACGATATGTGGGCCGTAGACCTGATCGATACGCTGCAGGAGTTTGTAGAGCGGTACTACAACGACGCAGGTGCATTTGAATCTGCTATTAGAGAGTTTGATCCCGGCGCTGCCGACTACGAGCTATACTCCTTTATCAGACGGGTCGAGTTTCTCTGTTGCGACACACCGGAGGCCCGAGTTGAGGTCGTATTCGAGCTGCGACAACCCGGCGGGGCCGTCCTGCTTCGGGACGAGCTTCGCCGCGACGAAGCGCTGCCCGCCGACGATCTTGTCGCCTTCGCTCGGGGGGTGAACGAGCTGCTTCTCGCCTCGGTCATGGAGTTCGATGCCCGGGTTCGCGAAGCGTTGGGCGGACAATAGAAATCGATGCGAATCGAGCGTGATGTTCTTTACCTCGAAGGTCAACTGACTCGTGCCACGGTCCCCGGGATCGCTCATCGGCTTGGTACACTCCGGAAGCGAAGACTGCTCGCGCTGAAGAGTGTTGACCTGTCGGGGGTCAGCAGCGTTGACAGCAGCGGGCTCGGACTCATCGAAACGCTCCGTGACGGCGGATATCGCAAGCCTCTGCCGGTGATACGGGCATCCACAGCCGTGGAAGACGTAATCGAGACCTTTGCCGACCAGCCTCTGCAGATGCCTGAAGAGCCTTCGCGTGGATTTTTCAGCGACGGTTTTTTTGCCGCGATCTATTCGGTGTACCATATGGCCACCGAAGGGCTTCTGACCGCGGGAGAAGTTTTTTACGCCGCAGCGGTTTCTCTTTTCATTCCGTCGCGACACCGAAAAGGTGCGGTTTCCGAGCAGATTGTACAGATTGGAGCAAGAGGCGTCCCTATCGTCGGGCTTCTTTCGTTCATTATCGGTTTCATTCTTGCGCTGCAGGGAGCCGTGCAGCTTGAGCAGTTCGGCGGTACTCCCTTCATTGCGGATCTCATGGCACTCGCAATGTTTCGAGAGCTCGCTCCCCTGCTTACCGCGATCATTGTAACCGGGCGGACAGGTTCGGCGATAGCGAGCGAAATAGGGACTATGAAGGTCACCAACGAAATTGACGCGCTTCGCGCGATGGGTATCCGTCCATACGAGTATGTGGTCGGCCCGAAGTTTATTGCAATGACGGTCGTGGTGCCCATGCTGGCGTTTCTCAGTGCGGTGGTCGGTGTGTTGAGCGGTCTCGTTGTGTCGGTTTTTGTAGTAGGTCAACCCGCGCGAACTTACATCGATCGCAGTCTGAACATTCTCACGGTGTCGGACGGTCTGCTGCTCCTGACCAAAGCCTTGCTCTTCGGTTGGACCATAGCGGCTATCGCTGTGTACTCGGGTACGCAAGTCGAGGGCGGTGCAGTGGAAGTCGGGAAAGCTACGACACAGGCTGTTGTCGCTACGACCTTTGCGGTTGTCATTATAAACGTCATTTTCAGCCTTGTGTACGTCATTTAGTGGGGGATGCCATGAACGAGAATATCGCCAGCAATCCCGTGCCACCGGTCATGTCGATTCATGATCTCGACTGTCACTACAAGGGAAAACAGGTGCTCCACGGCGTATCCGCGTCTTTTCCTCCCGGGCAGATTACCGTCATAGCCGGACGCAGCGGGTGTGGTAAGACGACGCTGCTCAGGAACGCGCTTCGCCTCAATGAGCCGAGTAAGGGTCGGATTGAAGTGTTCGGGATTGATATCACTCATATGAGTCAGGAAGAGCTCATGAGCCTGCGCCCCCGAATGGGGGTGCTTTTCCAAAGCGGTGCGTTGATACAAAGCTATACCGTCGCCGAAAATGTGGCCGTTCCCCTTGAGCAGCACACGCACATGCCCCTGAAGCTGATTGAGCGGGTCGTATCGAGAAAACTCGAGCTGGTCGAGCTCGCGGGTGCCGAGCATCAGATGCCCGCAGAGCTCTCGGGGGGCATGAGGAAACGCGCCGCCCTGGCGCGTACCCTCGCGCTTGATCCGGAGATCGTGTTCTTCGACGAACCGAGTGCGGGGTTGGACCCGGTCACCGCAGCTGCGCTGGACGAACTGATCATGAGTCTCAGCCGGAAACTCAACATTACGGTTGTCATCGTGACGCACGAGTTGACGAGTATAAAGCGCATCGGCGACAGGATGCTGTTTCTGGATTCAGGCCGGGCGATATTCGAAGGGCCCCTGGACGAGGCTTTACGCTCCGACCTCCCGCCCATACAGGAGTTTCTTCGTCTCAGCGATCCTGGCCAACATTTCGCAGAATCCCGTTGACGAAATCTATTTCGTCCTGGTTCACCCGATGTCCCATCCCCGGGTACAGTCTGCACGTTACCGAAGAACCCATGCGCTTCATGGTGTCGGCAGATTCGGTTACACGTTCCTGTGGAATGTGAATGTCCTGATCGCTGCACCCGAAGAACGAGGGCATGCCCTCGAGACTGCCCGGATACGAGCGTGGAGTACCGGGTGGCCCGATCAGTCCTCCGCTGAGAGCGAACAGCCCGCCGTAGGTGCGGGGCTTGAGCGCTACGAACTCGCTCGCGAGGCAGGCGCCCTGACTGAAGCCGAGGAAGCATATGCGGTCCTCTGTTATGCCGGCTTCGATGAGTCCGTTCGTAATCTCATCGAGGGTCGCGAGAGCCGAAGACATGTATGGTTCGTTCGATTGTATGTCTTCGAGAAAACTGTAGGGGTACCAGCTGTTGCCATGCGCCTGGGGAGCGACGATGTGGAGCTTGTCGCTGTACAGTTCGGCGAGCAATCCTAGTATGCTTTCGGCCATGGCACCGCGACCATGCACCATAATGAGGGCTCCTCGGGCAGAAGTCGGATCGGTTCCTGTCCGAATTGCGGTCGCTGGGTCGTGGGGTCCGGGATTACTTTCAGGGATGTGGGCATTCATTCCGAAAAAATACGCTGCAGGATGAATCCGTGGCAAGCTTTTCATACTGTCCGCGACCCTGGTGTTTTGCCGTGTCTAAGTCGCTATTTGGTAAAGGATTATAAATCCTGCAATCATAAACGACTGCCGGTTCACTACGTCCTTCTATGACAAGAGTTTATCGGTTAACAAACACCAGGGTCGCGGACAGTAAAGAAACCATGTTAAAATATGAGGGAAATGTCGGCGCGCGGTTACTCGCCAGCTTACGATCTTGTATAAACGATGGTATCGTGTCTAACATATATTACTAAAGGAATAAACCTATGAATGAACAGCATCTGCAGGACGTAATACGTGAAGGCGGCCTGAAAGTAACTCCACAGCGTCTCGTCTTGCTGCGCGAGATTATGGCCTGCGGTCATCTTGGAGTCGATGAGCTTTTTTCGCGTGCACAGACGCATTTTCCGTCCATTTCGCTCGCGACCATTTACAAGAATCTGCACACGCTTTCCGACAACGGCATTCTGCGTGAAATACCACTTCCGGGGCAACGTTCCGTGTATGAACTCGCGCACGAGGAGCATATTCATTACGTCTGCATGAACTGCGGCACCGTTCAGGACGTTCCTGCTGACATGAATGCAATAGCTGACTTCGTCCGGCAGCAGACGGGGACGGATTTTCACAGTATCCGCATTACCGTAGGAGGCAGTTGCCCGGACGGCTGTCCGGAACACGCAGACCATGGACATCACCATGGAGCCCATTAACATGTCTTGACATGTTTTGTTGAAAACATCACGTTAGTCAACGTAATCTTCGGGGCATGGTGAGTGCGTATGCACGATTCCAGACCGGCGGTATAGTCCGCGAGCGCGCCTTCGGGTGTGCTGATCCGGTGCGATTCCGGAACCGACGGTATAGTCCGGATGGGAGAAGATTGCGGGTTCTTCGAACCTTTCCTCGGGTCCACTCTCGGAGCCGGGGTCATCGTCGTACCCGAATAACCTGTTCCCACCTCTCGTCCCGTCACTAACGAAGGAGTATCCCATGACCGGGGATAACGTCCACATGGCGCGAGCGATCATGCTTGCGCGTCTGGGCACAGGTAAAACGTCACCGAATCCACTGGTCGGGGCGGTGATCGTCCGGGACAATAAGATCATCTCTGAAGGATGGCACACAGCCTACGGTGCACCGCACGCTGAGGCTGAGGCGATCGAGAAAGCGGGTGCGGAGGCTCGTGGTGCTACCCTGTACTGTAACCTGGAACCCTGCTGTCACCGGACTCCGGAGAAACTGACTCCACCGTGTACCGATCGTATTATTAACGCCGGCATACGACGGGTCGTATTTGCCGTGCGCGATCCGAACCCTCACGTTGCGGGGCTGGGTCAAAAAACGCTTGAAGACGCCGGCGTTGAAACGTCCTCGGGTGTCGCCTCATCGGCCGCGCTCCTGCTGAACGAACCCTTTGTCGCGTGGATACAGCGGCGGCTTCCGTACGTACACCTGAAGATCGCACAAACGCTCGATGGCCGCATCGCCGCCCCCGATGGGAGTGCGCAGTGGATAAGCAGCGAGCCATCGCGAGTCGCCGTACACGAGATGCGCGCGCGATACGACGCTGTTCTCGTCGGCTCGGCAACGGTGCAGACGGATAACCCGTCGCTCACAGTTCGGCACATCGAGGGACGGAATCCAGCGCGGATCATTGTTGATACCGGCCTGACGAGTCTACGAAATGCCCGTGTTTTGAGCGACGCTGCCGCACCGACCTTCCTCGCGTGCAGTTCACAGGTGGCTGAGCGAGCCTCAGGATTCGCACCACACGTAGGGTTGATCGCATGTCGTTTAGACGCACGCGGGCGCGTCGATCTTGATCATCTGATCGAACAGCTGCCGGAGTATGGAATCACGAGCGTTCTCGTTGAAGGTGGGGGTGCAATAGCGAGCTCCTTTATCCGTGCTGGTCTGGTGGACCGGCTGACCGTTTTCACGAACCCGAGCCTTATGGGGGCCGGAGTTCCGTGGCTTCAGGATACTTCCTTCGGATCGGCCACTGAACGGCCAAGGCTTGAGCGGGTCATTCAGACAAGGAGTGGCGACGATGTGCTTGTGAGCGGCCTCATGAATACAAAGCGAACCTATGGAACATTGGAAGCACCCGAGGTAATCGACGGCGTGCTTCCCTGGAATATTACGGGAGTAGAGTGAAAGTATGTTTACAGGCCTGATAGAGGAACTTGGCTCGATAGAGTCGGTGCGGCCCGCGGGTGACGGGGTCGAACTGGACATTGGCTCGATGGTCGTTATGCAGGATGCTGCGATAGGCGACTCAATCAGCGTTGATGGTGTGTGCCAGACTGTCGTTCGACTGAACAAAGGATCATTCACGGTGCAGGCGGTCGGTGAAACCTTGGAAAAGACCACGCTTGGCGGTCTGAAGGTAGGTTCTCCGGTACATTTGGAGCGTTCCATGCGCGCAGATACTCGGATGGGCGGCCACATGGTACAGGGGCACGTCTCCGGCCTCGGAGAAGTCGTTGACGTGACCGATCGCGGCAAGAGTATACTCCTTCGTATCCGGCTCCCGAAGGAGCTGCTGCCGCTTGTGGTGCCCGAGGGCTCTATCGCACTCGATGGGGTGAGTCTGACCGTTGCCTCCATCGAGAATGATGTGGTCGGCATAAATGTCGTACCGCATACCGCCACACACACGCATTTGACCGACCACGCACCGGGAGATCACGTGAACGTGGAAACGGATATACTTGGGCGCTACGTGGAACGAATGTTCCACGTCTATGCGCGGTCGCACGGAGAAATGGTGTGAACATAACCACGTTGCCCGAAGGGCGGGTTCGCAGGGCGATTGAAGACCTGAAAGCGGGGAAGGTCATAATAGTACTCGACGACGCCGATCGAGAGAACGAAGGGGACTTCCTCTGCGCAGGTCAGTTTGCCGGGCCTGAAGTAGTAAATCTTATGGCCGTACATGGCCGGGGGCTGATCTGTGCGACGATAACGGAAGACCGTGCTCGCGAGCTGGACCTTCCTCCGCAGACAGGGTCGATCTCTGCGTTGCATGGCACCAATTTCACCGTGAGCGTTGACGCGGTGGAGGGTACGACGACCGGAATATCGGCCGCAGATCGAGCGAAGACTATCTCGGTGCTCTGTGACCCGGAAGCAAAGCCCGAAGCGCTCGGCCGTCCTGGCCACATGTTCCCCATTGTCGCGCACCGGGGAGGCCTTGCGGTTCGCAGAGGTCATACTGAGGCGTCCGTCTGGTTGTGCCAAGCAGCCGGCCTCTATCCGGTTGGCATAATCTGTGAGATTATTTCCGAGGACGGGACCATGGCACGGGGGCCTGAGCTTGAACGGATTGCACGTGCGTTTGACATGCACATGGTACACGTAGACGAGATTGCTGAAGCAGCGAAGCTGATTGGAGATTGAGATGCATAGTGATGTGAAACACGTTGAAGGTGAACTGAACGCGTCGGGCAAGCGCTTCGCGATTATCATCAGCCGGTTTAACGGCATGGTGACCGAGCAGCTCTACGCTGCCGCCGAAGATTGCCTGCTGAGACACGGAGCAAAGCCGTCGGACATTACCGCGGTCAGGGTGCCCGGTAGCTATGAGATAGGCCCTGTGGCCGTCAAGCTTGCTGAGCGTGCGGATATCGACGCGGTAATCTGCCTTGGCGCGGTCATTCGCGGCGAGACAAGCCACTATGACTTTGTTGCCGGTGAGGCTGCAAAAAGCATCGGACAGGTTGCACTCGAGTATCGGAAACCCGTCGTCTTCGGGGTTCTGACAACGGAGACGGTGGAACAGGCGCTGAACCGCGCAGGAATCAAGAGTGGAAACAAGGGTTGGGATTGCGCACTGACGGCCATTGAGATGGCTGATCTCATGGCCAGACTCTAAGCGACGGTCCCATGCAACAGACAATCCGTTTCTCCTACCGCCAGATTTTTTTCTTCTGGCTGCCGCTTGCGCTTATGTGGATTGTGATGGCAATCGAGCAGCCGGGGCTTGCTGCGGTCATTGCCCGCCTTCCCGACGAAACGCTTAATCTGGCAGCTTTTGGAATTGCGTTTTCCATAGCGCTCGTCATAGAAAGCCCGGTGATACAGTTGTTGTCGGCCGGAACTGCGTTGTGTTCGGACCGGCGCCGTTATTTCACGCTGCTGCGTTTCATGCACCTGCTCGGAGCTGGACTGACGCTGCTCCATCTGCTCGTCGCCGCCACGCCGCTGTTCGCGTTTATCGTGCGATCAATCCTGGGAGTGCCGGAACGGCTTGTTGAACCCAGCCGGATAGCGTTTCTCACCATGACCCCTTTCGCCGCTCTGGTCGGCTACCGGCGGCTGTGGCAGGGCGTACTGATTCGATATGGACATACCAGCGTCATCCCCGTGACCATGATTGTCCGTCTCGGAGCCGTCGCGGCCGTCCTTGTTCCGGGGTACCTCTCGGGGGCGCTCGCCGGCGCTACGCTCGCCGGCGTTGCGCTGATTGCCGGGGTCGGTGCCGGATGCATCGCGAGCTGGGCGTACGCCCGGCGAGTCGTTCGCGACGAAATACCTGAACAGACCGCTGATCCGCTGAGTGTGCAGCAGCTTCTGAGTTTTTACGTACCGCTTTCGCTTACAAGTGTGATCTTTCTCTCAGCGCAGCCACTGCTGACCTTTGGTATGGCACGGGCGCTGTTCCCGACCGAGTCACTCGCGGTGTGGCCGGTGATCAACGGCTACGTGTTTCTGTTCAATTCAATGGGACTGAGCTTTCAGGAAGCTGTGGTCGCGATTCTCGGCCGCAGCGGAGACAACTACGATCCGCTTCGCCGCTTCGCGTTCTATCTTGCGACTGTACTCGGTGTCCTGTTTCTGACTACGGCGTTTACACCAGCATCGCGTATGTGGTTCCAGGGTGTCAGCGGCCTTTCGCAACAGTTGCTTCCGTTTACGACCGTCCCGGTTATGATGCTGTTTCTCGTTCCAGTTCTTACGACCGTGAAGTCGTGGTTCCGTGGCCGGCTTATTCACGACCACCGGACCGGTGCTCTGGCCACCGCCGTAGCCATACACAGTGTTGTGCTGTTCTTCTGTGTATGGCTGGGCCCGATGGTGTTCGATCTGCCCGGGACGGTACTCGCCGCGGGCAGCCTCATTATCGCACTGCTGTCCGAGGCCGCGTACCTCTCATGGTCCGGTTACCGGGTCTCGCTTCGCGTAGCGAGTGCCTCTGCATAAAACGCCGCCATATCGACGGAAAAATCGCGACGTGACTGGTCGCGGCTGTAGAACATGTGACCACCGGGGTAATGCTTGAGACTCAGTCTGCTGCGACTCGCCTGATCGAGTTTCATGTTGGCGACCAGACGCTCTGCGCTGAAGTAGGGCGTGACCAGATCGTATATTCCGTGCGATATGCGCACTTTCATGTACGGGTTAAGCTCCATGCCGTACCTCAGGTCATCGGTGGCACCGATCTGCGTTTGCAGCACGTGTCGGTCATAGTCCACCTTCCACGAACGGTTTACCTCGCGGCTCAGGAGTCGGTATTCGCGATCGGTTCGCACGCCTATTGCGGATCGAAGTTGTGCATTCACACCGGCGCCGAAGATTCGATCAATAGTGCTGAGCGTCGCATCGGGTCCTTCGTACTGTTCCCGGTCGGGGTACGCGTCGGTAAGCGTTATAGTCCCGTCATAGAGGCCGAGTACTTTTCGACTATCGCGCAGTAGCTCGCGGGCGAAGGTTCGGATTCGAATTCGCCCCTCGTTCTGCCGAATGAGGGCTTCACTCAGGCCTGTATATGTACTCATGATTCCGAAGTGTTCTTCGCGCTCGGGGGCGGGCATGAAGGTACCCGATGTCAATAGAGCGGGAAGACTGGTCACAGCGAAGCGTTCAGCTACCGTACGGACGGTCTCGATGGCGTCGCGTCCGGTTCCCGAAGCGCTTGAGGCCCGGTGTTTCGCGTGGGCGGCAGCGATCAGCGACATGGTTGGAAAGGTGTCCACCCACGGGAGTACGTCATAGTCTGATCCGTCGAGGAGCGAGAACTCAAGTGCAGGTGAGATCAGGATCGCGCCGCATAGCCCGACGTTGTAACGCTCCTGAATCATCTTCACAAGCTTGGCAACACGGAAGCCTCCGTAGCTTTCCCCCGCGATAAAAACTGGTGACTCCCAGCGGCGGTGCAGGGAAAGATACGACTGCATGAACTCCGACAGGCTTTCCAGGTCCTTGTTCAGACCAAAGAAGGGGCTGTCGGGATCGTTCTTGTCTGATTCATCTCTGGAACTGCTTTCGCTGTCTGATTTGATTCCTCGACTGAACCCCGTTCCTACCGGGTCAACAAATACGAGATCAGTGAACGGCAGCCAGCTCTCCACGTTGTCAACGATGCTGACCGGCGACGGCGAGGGACTCCCGTCTTCGTTGAACACGACGCGTCGCGGACCTACCGCGCCCATGTGAAGGTACGCGCTCGCCGCTCCCGGCCCGCCGTTGAACACGAAGGTGAGCGGGCGTGTGACGTCTGCTTCCTCGTCGGCACTCACATAGGATACATGAAAGATCTCCGCGATCGGTTTCTGTCGCTTGTCGTAGACTGGCAACCATTGCGCCGACGAGGCGTAGTCAAGGCGGTCACCTCCGGAGAGTGCAAGCGAGTGCGTACTCGTTGCCCCCTGCGGCGCCTCATATTGTTCCCTGTGGTGGTCCGACGTTTCCTTCTTCTGTGCTTCACTCATAACCCGAAGTGTGACACAGCTTTTCTCAGCAGGGAATAGCGTTCGGTGTTACGAACCCCATAAAGTTTCGAGACGGGCATCGCGACCGCAGCTCGAGCGGTAGAAATTGTAGCGTACCGGGTTTCGAAACGCATATGCCTGATGGTATTCTTCTGCGGGGTAGAAGGCTTCGTAGGGACGGATTTCCGTCATGAACTCACCGTCCCGGCGGATCTGCTCCTGCGCCCATTCGCGCGACGTTTCGACATCGGCTCGCTGCTCTTCATCAAGGTAGAACACTGCGCTCATATAGGGGCCGCCGCGGTCGCAGAACTGGCCGCCACCGTCGAGCGGGTCTATGTTGACCCAGAATATGTCGAGCAGCTCGCGGTAGGAAACCCGCTCCGGATCGAAGATGATTTCAACCGACTCGCGGTGTCCCGTTTCACCGGCCACGACCTCATCATAGGTGGGGTTCTCGACCGTACCGCCGGAAAATCCACTCGTGATCGCATAGACACCGTCAATAGAGTCGAAAGGTGGTTCCATGCACCAGAAGCATCCACCTGCGAATACAGCGCGCTCGTATCCGTCCGGGACCTCGACTCGCCCGCGTTCGAGCGATCCTCCGAGCTCACTCGGACGCTCCCCGGCCGCCTCATTGCCGTTACTGGCAGCGTCCTGCGTGGTCTCACTGACCCCGCCTGCAATCAGGCGCAGCACGGCGAATACGGAGAACAGAATGACAGGAATAATAATGGCTCGACGTAGAGATGCGTTCATAATTCTCGTAAATTACTGCCACTGAAGCCCATGCGGCTACACCATCGGGGCGAGCTTGTCTTCGGGCAATTGAGCGCCCAGTGGGTCCTCAGACTTATTTCACTGTCCGTGACCCTGGTGTTATATGGCCGTAAATGTTCTACGCATAACAACATAGAAGAACGACGGACATTTCTCATGGAAGGATACATAAACCATTGTCTGAGAGATAGTTAGCCCGCAATGAACACCAGGCTTGCGGACACTAAAAAACCTTGTGAACAATGTCGGTTCATGCACAAGCGGTTCGGAAGCCTCGTCGTTCCCGGCCGACAGAGCTCGTGGGCACCATCGCGGTTAGCCGTTGATCATACCGTGCAGTCATGACCGGCGCAAATCTTTTATGCAGCATTATTATGGTCCAGCGGGTGTGTTTTACTTGTCCCGAAATCGGTGTTAGGGCACACTTGCCGCATGCTGAATACAAGCGCCGTTATCAGTACGCTCGTGAGTTTCGCCGTCGGAATCATGAGTTATTCACTGCTGCGTAGCTCGATACGCTACCAGCGCTTTTTCGAGTCTCGAGCCCTGCTGCTCGCGGCACCACTCGACCCCGGCATGACAAGCCCGGTTGCGGAAATCCTGTCGGTAACTGTTCGCCGCCTAGTGGCGCTTACCGTCTTTATAGTAGGCCCCAGGCTGCTCGACGCGTTAATCCGCTGGATGATTCCGGAACGATTCCCGGTAGCATACCAGGCGGCTGTAGAGGGCGGCATAGCCTCCATCGATCTGTCAGATCAGCAGGCATGGATATGGATCGTCGGTGTGGGCGTGATGGTATTAATCTACTACCTTTTTCGTCGTGTCCATGCGACTCCGGACCCCGACCTTTACACAGACCCTCCCGTTATCGAGTGGCCGTGGTGGGCTTTGATTGCAAATCTCCTGGGAATCCTGGCCTACGCGGTGTCCGTGGAGTGGATTCTTCGCGGTACGCTCTACGCTCTCCTGTTACCGGCCGGGGTCGAGCTGTCCATCGCGACCGGTGCCGTACTGTACGGATTATCGCGCTTGCCGGATGGTGCGGCACCTGCGTGGGGGGGTCTTGTGCTGTCGATATTCGCCGGTATGCTAGTGCTGGGGTCCGGATCGTTGCTTCCGGTCTTTATGGGTCACGCGCTGCTCGGGACAAGTCAGTTCTTTCTGACAATACACCGCAATCCCACGGTATCCATAATGAACCACGTGTGACAACGGCAATGTAAAGATTTCGTAATCCGTCTTTACTGTCCGCGACCGTGGTGATTTTCTCGCTCTTTGCGGCAA
>JBKHAN010000120.1:0-4841 GCA_046542845.1 Spirochaetaceae bacterium | reverse complement strand
CCGTTCCGTCTCGCTTTCGGGCGAAATGCTCCGCTTCAATACTGATGTAGTCTTCCGTCTGTATATACGTGTGTGCGTCGTAGTTCAGGTTCGGAACGCGGGCGTCCACGTCCACCTCTATAGAGCACCTTCCGCCAAAGCCCTCGTCGTAAACAATCTGTATCGATGCCGTTGTCTCATGCTCGGCAGACAGCTTTTCCCGGTCGATCGTAAGAATGACCGCATGCATTGTGCGATCGTCGTGTGTCTCGACGGTGGTACTGATCCATGGGGTATCGTATGACCTCACGACCGCCACGTGAAATTCGACTGGCTCTCGCGAGCACTCCGCAAGATGAATCGTCGCGGATTCGATATCAGGGCGTCGGAACGCGGTCACGAGCAGGTTTTTCCGCGTCCACTCCTGACCTGTTGTCGTCTCGCTTGTCCCGTCGACCCAGGCCGTCAGGCGCCGCTTTCTGCTGGGTTCTACGTACTGATAAACTGGATACCGGTTTTCACCTTCACACCAATGAGTAAACCCGAAGTGTTCAGACCAGCCCATCGCGTACCACTTTCCGCCCGCGACCGTGTCACATTCAGTGACAAGGTGCGTATCGTACGCGTAACAGGCACGTATTCTGTCCGCAATGGTGTTCGCTTCTCGCGCGCCGATCCCTGCCAGCCACCGATTCTTTCCCGAGAGGAGCTGCATTCTCAGTACATTCATAGTGCCACAGGCGGGAAAGTATACCTGGGTAAAGAATGACGGATACATATCCTCCGGAATCTCCTGTTTCAGTGTCTCCGCGCCGGCAATTATCCGCTCGGCGTCGGCCAGCGTGCTGTCGGCCTCGGAAAAGTGTGTTGGATGGTAGGTGTCAGGCATCAGACACTCGGTTCGTCGCCTATGCGTCAGTTTCGTATACCCGGAAAGAATCTCTTCGATGCGCTCCCAATTTCCGGCAGACAGTCCCGGAAACAGATTTTGCACCCACCTTGTCGTGTACGCCGCGGTCGTCGCTGCGTCCCGACTGTACGTGGGATAATCGTACGCGAGGTCGAGGAAATACTGCAACGGAAACTCGTTCGTCATGATATCACCAACGTTGACAATCCAGATGTCCCGAACGCCGAACTCGTAGGCCATACACATCTGTTCCTTGATCTTTGGCAGATACGAGGTGTTGAGCCATTCATAACTGTACGGAGAACCGTGGTAGTCGAGATGGTAGTACATTCCGAATCCTCCGGCGTGTGAACGCATGTGTTCGTCCGGGAGGGTGCGCACGTTTCCGTGATTATCGTCACAGAACATGAGGGTGACACCGTCAAGCTCCGGATCATTGATCAGTCCCGTCGTGTGTGCATCACCGTAAAAGTAATCCTCGACCTCCTTGTATAAAGCGAGCATTCGTGGAACTTGTTTCAGGTCACTGTTCACGTGTTTTCGAATCAGGCTGTTCTGTGTCGTAATAACATCGCGCAACAGGTCTATGTTGTCCTGTAAGGTCGCATCCTGCGAAAGTATTTTCGTGTCTGCCTCCCCACGCATGCCGACCGTAATCACGTTCTCGAAACCGCCGTTTCGAATAAGTCCGTCCTCCCAGAATTTCGTGATCCCACTTCTGTTCTGCAGGAAACTCCAGGCGTCGCCGTAGTTCGAATCCGGCCCCCGCAGGTGCCGGTATTCTTCACCGGCGCGACAACACGGCTCATGGTGGCTCGACCCCATGACCACACCCAGCTCGTCGGCGCGTTCTGCACTCGCAAGTCCGGGTCCGTCATCGCTGAAGCGACTCGCCCACATGGCCGGCCAGAGGTAGTTTCCCTTCATGCGCAACAACAGGTCGAAAATCTGTTCGTACATGTCTGCGTTACAACCACCGAAGTTGTGCCTCGCCCAGTTGCCGAATGCAGGCCATTCATCGTTAATGAAGAATCCACGGAACTTTACCGACGGTTCGCGGCTGATTATGGAATCCGAGTGCGTAAACTCGAAGTATGTTCTGCGTCGGGGCCGCACATCTGCCCAGTTTACCAGTGGAGAAACCCCGAGTAGTTCCGAGAAGTGAAACAGTCCGTATATTGCTCCTCGCTTGTCTGACCCTGCGATTACGATGCGGTCTTCGAGTACAAAGAATCCGTAGACCTCGCGTTTTCCGCGGATGTCGCTCAGCTTTATGGTGCCTGAACGTTCCAGTGATTCGATTGCACGGTTCTTCCCTAATGTGCCAAACACGATTACCGGTGTTGTCCCGGGCTCGTGCTGGACGATAGTCGGTGTAAACCCGAAAACGCGCTCTACATCCTGAGCTACGTTCCGGGCAATCTTTAAGACACCGCTGAACTCGTCCGGTTCGTACACGAACGACAGGCGATCTGTAATGAGCACGCTATGGCTCCTTTCGCTTGGTGGTCCGCGCGGAGTCTATTGAGCTCCGGAAAACGTCCTGACCGTGTCTACGATTGCATGGAACGAGGGTTTTGCCCTGAACTGTGCATCGAACAGGAGCGGGTGCCCGGGAGCGCGCCAGCTCTGAGAATCAGCCAGTCCCCAGAACGATACCCGATCTATGTCCTCCGCAAACTCCAGATAATAGCCAAAGAGTCGGGCGTATACTTCCGCCTGCTCTTCGTATAGCGCCGGTAGATCGGCAGGGTCCGGCATATCCGTACCGTAGCCTCCGACGGTTACATCGAGCTCGGTAACTGCAATTCCCGCACCGGTTGCCGCAAACCGCTCCAGAGCGGCCCGTACATTATCGATGTTCGTGGTCCACCCGCGCAGGTGATAGTGGCTTTGCATGCCAATCCGTTCAATGAGCAATCGACCATCATACTCGGGATGATTTCTCCACCGTTCATTTATCTGTTCGACCATCTGGGCAATGGCGTTGCGTTTCGCAGGTATTTCTTCGTTGTAATCGTTGTAGTACAAAATACTTTCCGGAAAATAGCGCCGGGCATAGTAGTACGCATAGAACACGAAATCAGACGGATGCTCCCCAGCACTCGCGTCATATCCGTTGGCAAAGGCATTCCACCAGCCGCTGTCGGTTCGCATCTGCGAGCGCCAGTCGCCTGCATTCCAGTCGTCGAGATCGCCGTTCCAGGTACCGCCATTGCTGGCTATGGCCTCGTTCACAACGTCCCAACTGTAAAACGAATCACGTACACCTCGACGTGACCAGTGCTCGGCAATCGTTCGAATGTAGAACTCCATATTGTCGATCGCTTCAGAACGGGTTAAGGGCACACCGGGAGCTGATCGAAACAGCCAGTCGGGAGACTGGTTGTGCCACACCAGCGCATGACCGGCCAGGGTAATGTCGTTCTCCACAGCCCATTCGATAATCGCGTCGGCTTGTGTAAACGTAAACTCGTCCGGGCGAGGGCGGGTGAGTCGGGACGCAGGACCGGCGATCTGATCCGGCTTATGCCAGTTCTCAGCCGTTACTGCGTTAAAGTGATGATGAAATGCATCGCGTGTATCAAACTGATCCATGATCGGTGTCGTCGAATAGATGTTTCCCACTAGGAAATACGGTTCGAACAACTCGCGCAACGCCGGGAGATTCAGATCCCATTCCGGCGTTGCGAATTGCGAAGCCTCTGCGGAGTCAGACGAAGAAACGTGGTGTACCTGTATCGATGTCACGGTTATGTCTGCATTCGGGGCTGCGTTTGTCTGTATACGCAGGCCAGGCATGGTCGGGACAAACGGGTACGTGATCTGCGCCTGAATCTCCCAGGTGCCGGCCGCGCTGGTTGTTGCCAGTGTGTGTACGAAGGTCCAGGGCGCATCGCTACGATGCCATCCTATTTCCGTGCCTGCCGGTGCCGTGCCCTCCGCAGTAAAGAGATAGGTTCCCCCCGTCTCAAGACCAAGCTGTTCGAACAGAACATCAACCGTATCCCAGTTTTCCGATCGATTCGTGAGCACGAGTTCTGTCCCTTCAACGGAGACGGCTGGATCACCGGAGCGTGTCAGGTACACCGCATCGGTGAGATCGGTCGATCCACGCGCAGCTTCAATGTAAGAGTCGGTATCGAGCGAGTAGATCAGAACCGGCTCAGCGCTTACCTCTGGTGCAGCAGACACGCCCGTTTGCGCTGCGGACGTACCTTCCTCAACAGGTGCATGAGTGACCTCGGGGGAAGTACCATCGCGAGTAACCGTCCAGTTCCTGACGATAAAGTCACTCCGTGCGCCTGCCTCGTTTGTCTGAAGGCGCAACCGGACGAACTGGCTGTCCGTGAAGTGTTGTTCCGTCAAAGTTGTCTCGAGTATGAACTCCTGTGTGCCTTCGACGTCCACGTGTACCGTCCAGTTCCACGGCGACTCAGCACCGCCTAACACCATGGTGCTGCCAGACGGCGCATCGATTATGGTGCCTTCGATGCTAATGATATCACCTGTTTGAAGTGGAGCCGCCTCGAAATCTCTGCTCAAGTCAAGTGCATGCCAGCTCGCCGAGCGGTTTCCGAGGCGCAGGGCGCCGTTGACCACCTCGAAACGAGGTTCACCCGACTGCTGTAATGGAGGACGAAGATCGAAGGTCTCGTTCGATATGTGCTCCGAAAGGTCGAAAACCACAATATCTGCTGCGACCCCCGTGCCACTCAGAATCCATCCAAGACTCAGCATACAAAGTACAGCGAATTTCAAGCCGTTCCTGTTACAAAGAGCTTTTTGTGCCTTCATGTGATCGCTCCTGTCTACAGCAGTGATATGGCAAATCCCGTCCCCGGAAAGGGTGTGATCAACGGTCTGCCTGAGACATTACATGGTAGGTTCGATTAGTGCTCCGGTACATCGGTACTACGTCTGAAATTGCATAGGTCAAAAGACCGATTTC
>JBKHAN010000119.1:0-4912 GCA_046542845.1 Spirochaetaceae bacterium | reverse complement strand
ATACCAGTGGCCACGAGGCGACATACACACGACACGACTCATATACGGATGCATGAAGCTCGGGGGAAGCTGGGACGAAAGCCCGATTACCGACGACGTGCGCCGCAAGGCTTTCGCAGCGCTTGACGCGGCGGTAGAGGCCGGCATAACGATCTTTGACCACGCCGACATTTACTGTCGGGGGAAATCAGAAACGGTGTTCGGTGAGTATCTGCGCGAGCATCCCGGACTGCGCGACAGAGTTGTGCTTCAGTCCAAGTGCGGGATTCGCTTTCCGGAGGAGCCGGGCGATGAGTATTCCTACGGCGCGCCGGTGCGCTACGACTTTTCGTACGACCACATTATGCGGTCGGTCGACGGAATCCTCTCGCGGCTCGGGGTCGACACGATCGACATTCTGCTGCTTCATCGACCTGACTCACTTGTTGAACCCGAAGAGGTCGCGCGCGCGTTCGACCGGCTGAAGTCCGACGGGAAAGTGGGCGCGTTCGGGGTCAGCAATCACTCCGCGGCGCAGATGGCGCTTCTCGAATCGGTCCTCGACCAGCCGCTTGTCGCAAACCAGATGCAGGTCAGTCTCATGCATCCGGATATGCTCGTCTCCGGTACGGCGGTGAATCAGCGTCGACCCGAGCACGTCATGCGTCCGGCCGACAGCCTCGAGTATTGCAGGCAGCACGGTGTTCAGCTTCAGGCATGGTCGCCTCTGGCACAGGGCTATCTGACAGGCCGGGAGTTTCCGAAGAACTGGTCAGGTGATGATAAAGCCCGCGCGGCGAAGGCCGCGGGGCTCGTCGAACGCATGGCGGGCGACCACGGCGTCAGCCGCGAGGCGATCGCGCTCGGGTGGATCCTGCGGCATCCGGCCCCGGTACTGCCGGTCGTCGGCACGACCGACCCCGGCCGCATCGCAGCCGCGGCCGAAGCGGATACCGTTGAGCTCTCTCGCGAGGAGTGGTACCTGCTCGTAGAGGCAGCGCGCGGCATGTCGATGCCATAGCCGAGAGGCGACTACTGCCGGCTCGCCAGTTTCTCGCGGGGAGCCTTCATCGCATCGGTCCAGAAGATAAGCTCCTGCACCATTGTCTTCACGGAGTCATCCTGCTCGGGAGTCGGTACGAACTGACCCTTTTCGTCCAGCTGCGTCCAGTAATTCGAGATCATGACCTGGTCGCGAAGGTCGTACAACTTGAGCTCGCCGGCGATCGCGCGCAGGTGCTCCACGGCGCGGGTACCCCCTGCCTGGCTGCCGTAGCTCGCAAAGGCCACAGGTTTGTGAGCCCACTCGTAGACCAGATAGTCAATCGCGTTTTTCAGAGCGGCGCTGGTAGAGTGGTTGTACTCCGGCGTCACGAAGATATACCCGTCTGCGTCTGCCACGATACCCGCCCAGCGCTTGGTGTGTTCGTTCGCGGGCTGTTTCATTAACGGCGGAATTGCTTCGTCAAACAGGGGCAGGTTGACCTCTTCGAGGTCGACGATCTCGAAGCGGGTGTTACCGTCTGCAGCCGCGGCCTCGTCGGCGATGCCCTTGATCCACTGTGCGATCTGCGGTCCGAAACGTTGCGGCCGGGTCGAACCGATGATAATCTTGACTGTGTTCATGTGTGCTCCTTGATAATAGCGATTGTGTTGGCGCTATACCTTTTATAGTGATATAATAGTAATAGCGAAACGGAAAGGAATAGTCAAGTTTTTATGGAACATCGGTGCATGTCCGCAGCAATGGCGGTTCTCGGAGACAAGTGGAACCCCTTCATTATCCAGAGTCTGGAACGTGGCGCCCGACGTTTCTGCGAGCTACAGCAAACCCCGGCCGGTACGATCAACCCCCGCACGCTCTCGGGCCGGCTCCAGCATCTCGAAGACCTGCTGATCATCACCAAAGAGGTGATATCCCACATGCCACCGCACACCGAGTACGCGCTCACGCAGCGGGGACAGGAGCTTCTGCCGATTCTTGAAGAGATGGCCCGATGGAGCGAACGGCACGGGGGCGCTCTGGATCACGAAAGAACGCGCGAGCGATAGGCGAGGTGTATCGTCTCTATTCCGACGAGGCGGAGCCGGCGGCCGCTTCGAGGCGGGCTTGAATGCCCGGCCACTTCTCATCTGCACGCGTGAGATGGCCGTCGAGGTCGCCGAGAAACCGGCGGTTGATCCGCTGCGAGTAGTTGAGATACAGGCGGTCGTCTTCAATGTGCCACGCTTGGGGATTAATGCCTGCGACATTGCCTTCAGCGACTGCCCACGCACAGTACCCACCGTAGGCCGGGGCGTAACGCTCAGGCTCAGCGGCGAAAAGGTCGTGGTGGGCCTCCGAAGAGAAGTACCAGCGACCGCCGTTCCAGTCGTGAAAAAACTCGCTCCGTCCCTCGGTCGGTTCACCGATCGTGAAATAGGCAACCGGATCGTATCCATCGATCGCGACGCCGTCGCGGTTCGTGTTCAGGCTCCCTTCGTGCGTACCGGATGCGAAAACAGCGACTCCGGCGACGACGCACAACGCAGCGAACACCGATGCAGCCAGGATCAGAGAAGCTCGTTTCTTCATGGTGCATGCCTCCTGAAAAATGTAGTTACAAGTATAAGAGCTATCTCAAACATTGCCAACACAACCGTTTGGCACCGACCTGATACTTCTCCCGTCCCGATGCGACGGTGTAATATCGGAAAAATGAGCGCACCAGCAGCCGTTGATTTTTACGATCGCCTTCCTGAACTCACAACACTCGACGACGCTTTTATTTATTCGAACTTCGTCGACGCGCCGAGTGACTGGCTTATTGTGCTGACCGACGTTATGGGGTCGACCGAGGCCATCGCGTCCGGTCGGTACAAGGAAGTAAACATGGCTGGAGCGGTTGGAATAACCGCCATAAGTAATCTGTTCGGTCATTTGCGATTTCCCTACGTGTTCGGCGGCGACGGGGTCACAATGCTCATTCCGCCCGATCGTGCCACCGAGGTGCTCTCGGTCCTCACAGATGTCGCAGATATCGTCTCGAAGAGTTACGGGTTGACCCTGCGCGTCGGCGCGACATCGATTCGCGAGGTCACGACCCACGGGGGGCCCGTGCGCGTCGCGAAAGTTCGCCTGACGCCACGCTACACGCAAGCGTGCCTTGACGGAGCCGGTCTTCAATACGCAGAACAGCTCCTGAAGGCAGGACGGATCGACGCGTCAACAGAAATCACGGTCCGCGCCGATACAGCCGGGTTCTCGTGTCGCTGGAAGGAGATGCCGTCGGCCGCCGGACAGATCATCGCGCTCATTGTACAGGCTCGCGGGAAGTCAGCCCTGGAATCTGAGCGTATTCTCAGGCAGGTCGCCCGCACGATCGATCGATTTGCGGGTGACAGTAGCGTCCGAAACCCGATACGAGCCGACGCGCACGAACCTCTGAAAGCGCGTGTCGAATTGAACCGTGAAGCCTCCATCCACGCACGGGGGCGGGGTCCGCTTCGCCGTTTGTTCTGGCGACTCTCAATTCGCATGCAGATCCTGTTCGTACGCCTGGTTATTGCCCTTCAGATACCGATCGTCATGGTCGGAAAAGACTTGAAGAATATCCCGACGGATGACGTGGGTAATGCAGATTTCCAGAAAGTCGACGGCGGCCTCAAGACCGTATTCGCAAGCTCTCCTGAGGCCACCGACCGTCTGCTGTCAACGCTCGCGGAAATGGAGCGCCGGGGACATATCTACTTTGGCTCCCACATCTCCGACCGGGCCATGATGACCTGTGTCATACACTCGAAGGCACCCGAGGAAGTGCACTTCGTCGACGCAAGCGACGGCGGCTACGCGGAAGCCGCACGGGTTCTGAAAGCAAAGATACTGGCGGTGTAGACTCCGGAAGTCGACATGAACGTGCTGCAGGATTCATCCGTCGCCGTCCGGGATGGGTCCGACGAGATAACCCGCGAACAGCAGGACGCGAAAGCCCAGATGGAAAATGTGAGTTCGGTCGTGGAATCTATGGAAAGCGCCGTCGAGCGTGCATCGAAGGCTGTTCTCGCGATAAGCTCGTCGATGCAATCCCTTCGAAACACGATCGACAACTCTTCAGAACAGCATGGCGCCGTACGGGATTCCATCCTCCACCTTATCCGGTCATAAGGAAAGGAGGGGATGGGACCCGTCGCTGAAACCGTACTCCCGGCCTCCCGTTACTCTAGCACCGGTTGTACGGCAACGATCCTTGTCTCGTTCGCCAGGTTGTCGCTTACGGGACAGCGCGACTTGATGAACTCCAGAAACTTCTCGACATCCTCCGGTGAGGAGCTGGTTTTTATATAGGGCGTGAACCGAATCTCATTAAACCCTCGTCGGACCCCTTCTGCGCCATGCAGAAATCCGCTGGGGTCGAGGTCGCCCTCAAGTTCAACCCGGAAATCCTGCAAGTCGATTCCCTCCTGCTTTGCAAACGCCCCGGCAACGATCGTAATGCACGAACCCAAAGCGGCGAGCATAGCCTCGACTGGATTCATGCCGGTATCCGTTCCTCCGAGATCTTCCGGCTCATCCATCTGAAGTGTGAACTGGCGCACAGTGTTTTCAACCTGCAGGCCATTGATCAGACGTGTTGTTGCTTTGAATGTCGCATCTGGCATCGTAATCTCTCCTTCATTATAAGGCTACTCATTCACTGCTGGGGCGTCAAATAAAGCGGTCGCGGCCGTGCCTGCTTACGTCCCGTCGAGTGATGTAATTTCTCCTCTCCGTGAGCTGAACCTGTGTTACCGTATCTGTGCCTTCTGTAGTCTCCTTGCTGATGCATACCAGCGGGTTCGCGCATGGTACCTGACTCGTGGAGATCCCCGGTCACTCCCATTGACTGAACCCGATCATCGACCTTCCGGGTGCTGACGCGATTGATGTAGGACTCCGGGACAACCGCGACAAGGG
>JBKHAN010000043.1:0-24854 GCA_046542845.1 Spirochaetaceae bacterium | reverse complement strand
ATCCAGAGCATGTGTGCACCGAGATTGTACCACACGCCATCGCCCGCGCTTCGCGTCAGAGCCCGCTCGTATTCCAGGTGCAGCGCTTCGTGCGAGGTGAAAAAATCTACACCGCTGATGGTTCCGCGGTTAAGACCTCCAAAGCTCTCCATGAAATGTATGGCGTCCTGCACGCGTTCCACGATACCGCGGTATTCCTCATAGCGAGACGCGTGTTCCATGTCCCGGAGATTCCAGTAGTCAGGATGATGCAGATCCGCAAACCCCCCCGCGATCATTGCCCGTATGTAGTTCAACGTCGCGGCAGCGTGAAAATAACCGGTCATTAATCGAGCGGGATCCGGTGTTCGGTCATTAATGTCGAAGCCGTGAACCGCGTCTCCCTTGTATGTGGGCACGGTTACGCCCGCGATCGTCTCGGTATCGCGGCTCCGTGGTTTGAAAAACTGCCCTGCCATTCTGCCTATTCTCACAACCGGCTTTCGCGCTGCGTGCGTCAAAATAATGCTCATTTGCAGGAGAATGCGAATGCGATTTGCGATCACCGTCTCCCGGCAGTCGGAAAAGCGCTCCACACACTCGCCCCCGTGCAGAATAAACCGTGATCCCTGTGAGGCTTCAGCCAGTTCGACGGTGAGCCTGTCGATTTCTCCTGGAACCACCAGCGGGGGCATGGCGTGCAGCCCCGCTACGACATCCGCAAGGAGCGACGCATCCCGGTACTCAGGTTGATGGAGCGCGGTTCGACCTCGCCAGCTGTCAGGATTCCAGTTCGTACGGCTGCGTGCCGATGATTGATCAAGATACGGTAACATAACGCGGTAGGGACACTATCGCGCGAAACGGGAGCTTCAGACAATGACCAGACAGGGAGAATCGGGCGAAGAGCGCTTCACCGCGCCGGGATACGAACGCGTGGAGCCACGGGCGACCTACGCGCCGTGGCAGACCGACAGTGACTTCAACCGGATCAACGCCATAACCCGCGAACAGACGCTGGTCGACCGCTACCGCAGCTATGAACTCTGGCAACTCGCCGCCGAGGCTGCCAAGCTGCCCGGTGACGTCCTGGAGGTTGGGGTGTGGCAGGGCGGCACCGGGGCACTCATAGCTGCGAGGCTTGCCGACCTGTCGTCCGACAAGCACGTGTATCTTGCCGACACCTTCGAAGGGGTCGTGAAGGCGGGCCCGAAGGACCAGTACTACCGTGGCGGAGAGCACGCAAACGCCAGCGCCGAAGATGTCGAGCGGCTCTTGAGGCGTCTGAAGCTGACAAACGTCTCCATCCTCAGCGGCGTGTTTCCTGAGGACACGGGACACGAAGTGCGTTCCGAAACGATCTGCCTGTGCCATGTCGACGTGGACGTCTATCAAGGTGCAAAAGATGTGAGCGAGTGGGTGTGGCCACGTCTTCCGGTGGGGGGCATGATCGTATACGACGATTACGGGTTTTACGGCTGCGAGGGGGTAACTGCCTATGTGAACGAAGTCTCCGGTCTCTCAGACCGGATCCGACTGCACAACCTCAACGGCCACGCCGTGTTCATAAAAACCGGTTGAGCCGCGGTAGACAGAATACTTGCTTCGGGCGCGCTGTTTTTGTACATTTAGCGCCCAGCACTATGAAAACCCCCAGACCTCAAAAGTCATTGTACACTCACCCGACGCCGTACGACAGGCACCCGCCGGCCAGGTACGTACTCCTCTCGTGCCTGATGGTTCTTGTGTCGGCGAGCAGTGCACGCGTACCGGACCTGGTTCCGGCTGTGCCGGCGGCCGCCACAAATGTCGTACGCGAAAACTCCGCAAACTGGACCTCGCCGTACTGGCTCGGTTCGGGGCGCTATTTTCCGAATATCGCAAACTTTCTGCAACTCAACGATCCGTCGCTTCCACTGTATCGCGAAGAGGTGACTCACCGAGCCGTACTCGAGTTCTTCTCGGAAATCGCGCGGGACGAGGTAATCGCCGCGACCATAGCCCATCATGCAGACCGGTACGACATTCCTCTGACGCTTGCGTTCACTATGGCCTTTATCGAGAGCAGTTTTCGTCCTGATGTCGTAAACTTCAACTCCCGCTCCGTTGACCGGGGGCTGTTCCAGCTTAACAACCGGACCTTTCCGCACCTCGACGAAGAAGACTTCTTTCACGTTGACACCAATGCACGATATGCAATGGGGCATTTGCGATATACCCTCGATCGTGCCGGGGGTGACTATCGTACCGCCGTTGCAATCTATAACGCCGGTGAAGGACGGGTGCTCGCGGGGCTCACACCTCCGTCGACGCAGCTCTACGTTCAACGTGCCACCGCGTATCGCGAGCAGCTTCTACAGAATTTCCGCGCCTATATACAGCGGCACTTTCCGCCCGGCCCTGGAGACGTCGCCGGCGTCTGACCGGGTGTCCGCTTACGGCGCGCTCGGTGTCGGTTCAGCGGGGGTAAGCTGCTCGCTTGCCGACTGCAGGGCCTCACGGCGCGTCGGAAAGGTTCTGACCTTATCGGAGAAAACCGGAAGCTTCGAAAGCTTCTGTGCGACCTGATCGTGGGGCGTAACGACGAGAATCTCTGATCCGTTGGTTTTTGCCGAGTACGCCAGATTTTCCAGGAGCAATGAAATGGTCGTGTCTATGTAGCCGACCGACTCAAGATCGAGTATAAGCGTACTTACATCGTGATCGATCGCCGCGATCTCACGCGATATTGCGCCGGCAACACCAAATATCATTGGCCCGTTGAGCTCAAGTATCATGATCTGTCCGTCTGCGGCATCAAGGATCTGCTGTTCATCCGGCGCAAGCTGGACCGGGTCGCCGGTAACCCCAACCGAGGTCGAGCGCGCGCTGGAAATCTTCGACAGGCGCTCGATTGTCAGGATGTTTGCGACGAATATTCCGACCCCGACTGCGACAATCAGGTCAATAAAAACGGTCAGTCCCATGACCACGTACATGATAATCGTGGTGGACCGAGATATGCGGTGAGCCCGTCCAATGAAACTCCAGTCGAGAATATCGATTCCTACTTTTACGGCTATGGCAGCAAGGACCGCTGTCGGGATAAGCGAGATAACCGGTCCGAACACGGCGACGGCGAGGAAGAGCATCACGGCTCGCACGATTCCGACAGCCGGGCTGCGAGCCCCGGTCTGAATACTTACCACTGTTCCCATGGTGGCACCGGCTCCTGGAAGACCACCCACGAGCCCGCTGGCCAGGTTCCCCAGACCCTGTCCGATTAGTTCACGGTCCGAATCGTGATGAGTCCGGGTCAGGTTATCGGCGATCGTGGCCGTTAACAGGGTGTCGATAGACCCGAGCAGTCCAAGCAATAACGCGTCGACCAACAGTGGCCCGACGTGCTCCCACGCGGGAACGGGTATTCGAAGTCGTGGGAAACCGATCCGGACGTCGCCAAGCGTCTGAATACCGGCGGTCTGTGGCAGGAGCATTATCGCAACGAGCGCAGCGACGAGAACAAGCAGTTGCGGAGGCACGTACCTGCGAATGGACCGCGGAAGAAACAGCAGCAGCCCCAGTGCGCCAAGGCCAAACACCATGTTCAGACTCTCGGTCCTGATAATGTTCGGAAGGCCGGTAAAGTCCTGGGAGCCGAAAACAGCGGGGAGCTGCTGTATAACAAGAAGCACACCGATTCCCGACATGAATCCCGATATGACGCCGTAGGGCATCATGGTGATGTAGCGACCGAGACGGAGTTTACCGAACAGGATCTGGAATGCCCCGGCCAGAACAACCACCGCGAGCGCAAGCTCAAGACCGTGTTCCGGATCCATTGCGGCTGTCCTGGCAACTATGGCGGTCATCATGACTGTCATAGGGCCGGTGGGTTCGGAAATGAGCGTTCTCGTTCCTCCGAACAACGCGGCTGTGAGCCCCACGGCAATCGCACCGTACACGCCCGCCTCCGGTCCGAGTCCCGACACCGTACCGAAGGTCAGGGCAAGCGGCAGTGAAATGACGGCGGCGGTTATTCCGCCGAACATATCGGGCAGGGGCGAGAAGTTGGAAAAGCGTTGTGTCCGGATCATGTACGTCTCCCGGTCAATAATACGACGAGTAATACGCGAAATATTGTTCGCATTATTGGTTGAATGTGTATAAGATATGATGCAGCAGGTCAACCATGAACCAAGAACAGCCCGCAGCGGAACGCGCAGACTGGACGTTCCTGACCAATCACTCACACGTTCTGATCTGTCTGGCCCGGAATCCCGACGCTCGCCTGAGAGACGTCGCGTCAGACGTCGGTATCACCGAACGAGCAGTGCAGAGAATCGTACTCGATCTCGAACGGGCCGGCGTGATCGAACGTCACCGGGAAGGGCGGCGAAATCGCTATCGCATCGCTCGCGAAGTCCCGCTTCGCCACCCGGTCGAGGCGCACTGCACCGTCGGTTTGCTCCTGGGGCTGATCCTGTCGGGTACTGCACTGCATGACTCGATTGACACGGGATAACCTCCTTCGTACTGTGTCTGCCTATGGTTGTCGTTCTTCAGCGGGATATCCGCGACGCGCAGAAACGCCAGGTCAGATCATTTCTCGAGAGCCACGGGTTTACCGTCCGCGAGATCGCGGGTGTAGAAGAAACGATTTTCGGCGCGGTGGGCTCAGCGCCCATCGACCTCCGGGAAGTCGAAGTTCTTCCGGGTGTTGATAAGGTAGTGCCGATCAGCAAGCCCTACAAACTCGCGAGCCGGGAACTCAAGAAAGACGATACGGTAGTACAGGTCGGGCCTGTCCGCTTTGGCGGCTCACGCCTGACGGTCATAGCCGGCCCCTGCGCCGTCGAGAGCCGGGAACAGATTCTCGAGGTCGCCCGCATTGTCAGGAAGTCGGGTGCAGTTATGCTCCGGGGAGGCGCGTTCAAGCCGCGCACATCACCCTACAGCTTTCAGGGGCTCGGCGAAGAGGGGCTGCGCTACCTTAAGGAAGCCGGAGAGGCAACCGGTATGCCCGTCGTCAGCGAAGTAGTGTCTCCCTCGCATGTCGCAATGATGCGCGAGTACGTAGACATGTTTCAGATTGGCGCGCGAAACATGCAGAACTTCGAGCTTCTCAAAGAGGTCGGCGCGACGGGAATGCCGGTTATGGTAAAGCGGGGTTTGTCCGCTACAATCGAAGAATGGCTCATGGCTGCCGAATATGTGCTCGCTCACGGCACTGAGAATGTCATCCTCTGCGATCGGGGGATTCGCACCTTTGAGACCTACACACGAAACAGTCTGGACATATCGTCGATCCCCGTCGTAAAGAAACTGAGCCACCTTCCCGTACTGGTTGATCCGAGTCACGCGACCGGGCTCCGCGATAAAGTCCCGCCGGTCGCGCTGGCTGCCGCGGCCGTTGGTGCAGACGGGATCATTGTCGAGGTTCACACGGATCCCGAGATAGCAATGAGCGACGGGCCGCAGACCTTGTATCCGGAACAGTTCGAGAAACTCATGCGCGATCTCGAAACCATGACGCCGGTCCTCGGGCGCGAACTGGTCAGGCTTCCGGACCGACCCGATGCACGACCCGTTTTCGGTGGAAGCGCTCCGGCCGATACATCGGGGGAGCACAACGTTTTGAAGGTCGCGTTCCAGGGCGCCCGCGGCGCGTACAGCGAGACTGCGCTTCTCCGCTTCTTTCAGGCGAGTGACGTGCGTGCCGAAGCCAAAGATGCGTTTCGTGACGTATTTGAAGCGGTTTTGCAGGGTCAGGTCGAGTATGGCGTAATCCCTCTCGAGAACAGTCTGGCGGGAAGCGTGCACGAAAACTACGATCTGCTCCTGCGCTATCCTGACGTGGCTATTCTGGCAGAAACTCAGATACGTGTTGAACACTGTCTCATAGGACCTGAGCACGCCACAACAGAGACCGTTCGAACCGTGTATTCACACCCGCAAGGGCTCGCGCAGTGCCGGCAGTTTCTTGAGGATCACGGGATGGCGGCGCTCCCTCACTACGACACGGCAGGGTCTGTTGCACTCGTAGCGCAGAAGAACGATCCGACGGTGGCGGCGATCGCCTCGCGTGAGTCCGCGGAAATTTATGGTATGAAGGTCCTCCGCGAAGGCATCGAAACGAACCCCCACAATTACACCCGCTTCGCAATAGTCGGTCACAGGGACCATCCGCCTGTCGACAAGCCCAACATGGCGGCGCTTGTACTCGCCACGCCCGATTCACCCGGTGCGCTCGCCCAGTGTCTCAAAGTGCTTGCCGAACGCGACTTGAACCTCAAGAAGCTCGAGTCGCGACCCATTCCGGGAAAACCGTGGAACTACATGTTCTACCTGGTGGTTCAGATTCCCGAGGACAAGGATAAGTTTGAAGCCGGCATGAACGCGCTTGCCGAAGTCAGCGAAGACCTGCGCACCCTCGGCCTGTACCGTCTGTAGCCCGGCTCCGGCTATACATCCGGGACACCGAGTTTTCTGAGTTGCTCGGTCTCTTCCTTCCGCGCTACAAATTCATGGCGAAGCTGATTCGACGCTCGAATGTGATCCCGGATAGACCCGAGCTCTATCCGTATACCACGACTTTTCGTTCCCGGCGTCCGCTCTCGGTGTGCCCGAAAAAAATCATCGAGGGCTGCCAGAGTTCGATGCAGGAGCTGCAGTTCTTCTATAATTCTTGTAAGAAAGGCGAGCACCTGATCGTCTTCTGCTTCCTGGAGTTGTGACCAGGCTTTTCCGGATCGCTGAGAGAACCTGGAGAGCTGCCGCGCCTTCTTGAGCGTTTTTTCCATAAATACCGTGAAGTCAACCGTCTCGGTCTGTTTCGCCGAAGTCGTAATGTCGGTGTACTCCACGTCGTAGGTTATGTGCGGCTTCTCGCCCTGCACGCGACTGGAAAGCCATCGTTTCAGCGCGTGTATAAGGCCTCGCTTTTGCGCCTGCAGCTCCTCGCTGTTCTCGTTGAGTCGTTCGGCGCATTCATGCAGGGACCGCCCGGCTGCCGACAAGGCATGGACCGCATCAAGGAGCACTTTTTTCTCCTGCGCCTTTCGTTTGGTAGCCTTTGTTGTGTCCGTAGACGAGGGCAGGAGCTTCTTCAAACGGGCGTCCCGCTCTGCCCGTCCCTCGGGTGTGTAGTCTTCGACGATCACTTCACGAATCAAGTCGGTGTAGAACGCTTCCTGTACGTCGAGGCTTCGCCATCTTTTTTTTAAGTCCGTCATGGCGTTGTCGACCGCTGCGGGAGAGAGGTCGGAGGAAAATTGGCCGTCGCTGAGCTCGGTTCGTATAAACAGCTTGTATTCTTCGCGTTTATACGACGAGAGCTGTTTCAGGCCACCTGTAATCGCGTTCTGTGCCCGCACGAGCTGGTTGATGTTCTCCATGAGTATGCCGGATTCCATGGTGTTCAAAGACCCCCGCAACTTCACAATCATGTCTGCAAGAGCCCGGGTTGTGGTGTGCGAGCTGTTATGCCCGGTGACCTGTTGCCACTTGAAGAACCCGACGGTGTCCGCCACTTTCTTGATTTCACGAATCGACAGCATATCCAGGCTTATCTGATAGTAGTTGGTCAGAAAATCAAGCATTGCGTCATAGAAACTGAGCCTTCCGCTCACCTGATGGTTCCGGTCGTTGTCCGAAACGGGGTCATTTGAAGGAGGCTTGATATCGGAAATCTTGTGATCCTGGGCGTAGGGGTCTTCCGAAACGACCGTGTTTCGTACGAGCAGCTCAAGGAGCCCCTTAAACGCGGCCCGGTACGTTCGCAGGGTCTCTTTCAGCTCCGGAAGTACCGAACGGTTGATCTGCTCCCGCCATGCGTTGAGTGCCTGCTCGAGTTGCCGGGTGTATGGTGATGGTTCGTCTGCCATAGTTCCACGTTCAAGTATCGCGTGTTTCAGGTCTATCCGGCAAGCAAATGCACACCTCTCCTCGTATCAGTAAGCGAGGTACATAATGCAAATATTCAATGGTATCGGATCGTGTGTGTTGAGACGGGTGATGTGTCTGCAGCTGATCCTGCTCACGGGATGCTCTCTGGTATCGGGCACCCGGATCATTGACCTGCACCTGCCCGATCTTCCCGCCTCGTGGGCGGGAATGGAAGCGGATCTCGAGTACGTTGTAACGCTCAACGGCGAGGAGGAACGCGTCTCGGCGCCTGGTGCGACGATACCCGTCGCAGTGCCGGCGGCTGAGCCGTCAGTGGTGCTGGTACACCCGCGCCTGCGGGGCGGTGGCGCTGTGTTTCGCCCTGGAGGCGCGGTCGTCCTGTATGAAGAAGCATCCGTATACAGTTCCTGGGAGGACGGTCCCCTGGCGCATATCGTTCAGGCGGTTGCGGCAACCGGATACCCGATTGAGCGTATAAACCTGGAACGGCTCCAGGCAGAGATTCTGGATCGTGCCGGACGTCGCGCGTGGAGTATAAGCATTCCGCACGTGGTATCGGCGCTCGTGCGGGAGGAAATGCGTGTCTACGATGTCAACCCTCACGATGGTTATGATGTGCGCATTGCCCCTGCAGAAACGCTTTCAGGGTACTCGGCGTGGGTACTGTCTGACCCTCTGTACACGGAGGCATTTTCACCCGACGAGACCGGGTCCTTTGACGCCACCCTGTCGACCGGCCTGCATCACTTCATGACGGCCGACGGCGTGCACTGGATTGAGGTGTACGTGCACGACGACGGCAGTAGCGTCTCGATCACCCGACGACAAAGTTCACAAGGCGGTTCGGCACGACAATAGTCCGCCGAACCTCGGCATCTTCGAGGTAGCTCCGTATCTTTTCGAGCTGCCGGGCCTGCGCCTCGAGCTGTTCTTTTGATGCGTCGCGGTCCGCCTGAAAATCGGCTCGCACCTTTCCGTTGATCTGTACCACGATGGTCAGCGTTTCGTCGGTCGTAAGCGCTTCATCGTACGAGGGCCATTCGGCCAGCGAAACAGGTGGTGTGCCACCCGCCCGCTCCCACAGCTCCTCGGCGATGTGCGGCGCATACGGCGCGAGTATCCGAAGGAAGGGCTCCCAGATACTTCGGTACAGCCCGTTTTCCTTGTACAGCTCGTTGACGAAAATCATCATTTGCGAGACAGCTGTGTTGAAGTCCAGGTTCCGTGTATCGTCGCCGACCTTCCTGATCGTCTTATGGAGCAACTTCGTGAGCGGAAGCGGCGCATCGCCGTCGAACAGCTCGCGTTCCCCCAGACGCCATACGCGATCGAGAAAGCGGTGCATACCCATGAGACCGTTCGTTGACCAGGGCTTGCTCTGGCGAAGGGGTCCCATAAACATCTCGTAAAGGCGCAGACTGTCTGCCCCGTATTCGGCAACCACGTCGTCTGGATTCACGACATTGCCCCGCGACTTTGACATGCGGAACCCGTCTGAGCCGAGAATCATGCCCTGATTCACGAGTCGACGGAAGGGTTCGTCCTGTGAGACAACGCCGATGTCGAACAGGACTTTGTGCCAGAACCGTGCGTACAGCAGGTGCAGCACTGCGTGCTCGGCTCCACCCACGTACAGGTCAACCGGGAGCCAGTAGTCAAGCTTGTCCCGGTCTGCAATTTCACGATCGTTGTCCGGGTCAATATAGCGGAGATAATACCAGCACGACCCGGCCCATTGAGGCATGGTGTTCGTCTCTCGCCGCCCCCCGCGGCCGGAGCGGTCCGGGCACCCGCAGGAAACCCATTCCTCTACTTTCGCGAGCGGAGATTCTCCCGTGCCGGCCGGCTTGTAGCTTTCGACTTCCGGCAGTCTCACAGGTAACTCGTCCTCTGGTACCGGCACAATGTCGTCGCCACAGTGTACGAGGGGTATGGGTTCACCCCAGTACCGCTGGCGCGAAAAAATCCAGTCCCTGAGCTTGTAGTTTACCGCGCGCGTTCCGAGGTTCTGCTGCTCAAGCCAGGCGATGATTTCCTGCTTTACCGTCGGTGTGTCTTTTCCATCGAACTGGCCCGAGTTACAGGCGATACCGTTGTCGGTAAACGCTTCGTCGGCAATCGTCTTCCCCCGACCGCCCGGCGGTACGTCCTCCCAGGATTCTATCGCAGGATCGGTCACGACCTGTATAATCGGGAGGCCGAAGGTCTCTGCAAACTCCCGGTCGCGTTCATCGTGACCGGGGACTGCCATAATTGCGCCGGTTCCGTAACTCATGAGGACATAGTCGCTTATCCACACCGGAATCCTGCTCGCATTCACCGGGTTGATTGCGTACGCGCCGGTAAAAACACCGGTCTTGTCCTTGGCGAGATCTGTCCGCTCCAGATCGCTTTTCAGCCGTGACTTATCTATGTAGCGCTGCACTTCGGCAGCCTGTCCGGGTTTCGTGATCTCCCGAACCACGGGATGCTCGGGTGAAACAACCATGTAGGTCGCCCCGAAAAGGGTATCCGGACGGGTTGTGAACACCGAAAGCGTTTCCTCGCTGTCTTCGAGAGAGAACTGCACGTTTGCCCCTTCGCTCCTGCCGATCCAGTTACGCTGCATCGCCTTGATACTCTCGGGCCAGTCGAGACCGTCCAGACCTTCGAGGAGACGCTCCGCGTATTCGGTGATGCGAAGCATCCACTGTCGCAGGGGTCGGCGTTCTACCGGATAGTTTCCCCGTTCGCTGCGTGGCCCCTCCGGCGTCGTGAGCACCTCTTCATTCGCAAGAACCGTTCCCATCTCCGGGCAGTACCAGACCGGAACCTCTTCCATGTAGGCAAGGCCGCGTTTGTACAGTTGAAGGAAGATCCACTGTGTCCAGCGGTAGTAGTCGGGGTCGTGAGTCGAAACTTCCCGGTCCCAGTCGTAGGAGAATCCGAGTCTTTTAATCTGTGCCCTGAAACGGCCGATATTTTCTTCCGTTGTGGCGCGGGGGTGGGTGCCGGTCTTCAGGGCGTAGTTTTCGGCCGGAAGCCCGAAGCTGTCAAAGCCCATGGGATGAAGGACGGCGTATCCGCTCATTCGGAGGTATCGTGAATAAATGTCAGTGGCCGTGTACCCCTCGGGGTGACCCACGTGCAGACCTGCGGCCGACGGGTAGGGGAACATGTCGAGAACGTACGCGCGTTTCTCGCGCGGAACCGAGGCATCTTCAGTAACACGAAATGTCTTGTTGTTTTCCCAGAAATTCTGCCACTTCTGCTCGATGCTCTTGAACGGATATTTTTTGCTCATGATCCGGAAATACTACCGAGAACCAAGAATACGGGTCAACGAAGCATTTCTACCGAGAGATTTCAGCGATGTAAAAAGGGCAAAAAAATCCCCTCAGGAAAGGAGGTAGAACCTGAGGGGCAACGCGGAAAGGACAACGTACAACCACACGACTCGTTTTCCGCTGATACAACCTGCGATGCGTGCTCACTCGGAATCGGTGACTCCGAATGAAGGTGGCGACTGACACGCCCGAAGCCGTACACAGCGGTGCTGAAAGCGCTTGCTCAACTGGCCGCCAACGGCGGTGTCTTGTCAAACGCACTCACCCTGTAAACACAGGAGGGGCTGCGCTGGTTACAGTTTTTTCTCGTTTTCTTGAATTTCTTCGGGTGTTCTCGGGATAAAACGGACCGTCAGCACCTGTTTTCTGGAAATCTCCTCGATCACGAAGACACCGAAGGGTGTATCGACCGTCTCGGATGCCTGGGGAATGCGGCCGGTCAGCTCGGATATGTATCCCGCTATCGTCTGAATATTCTTCCGGTGCGGGAAATTAACCGAAAGACGCTCGTTGACCGCATACAGCGGCGTGTCGCCGGCAATGCGAAAGCTTCCGTCTTCCTGCTCGCGAATTCGTTCCTTCTCCCTGAGGTCGCTCTCGTCGTAGATTTCGCCGAATATTTCCTCGATTATGTCTTCGAGCGTCACGATACCGGCGAGTCCTCCGTATTCGTCAAGCACGACAGCCAGGTGTTTTCGTTCCCGACGAAACTGCGCCAGCATCGCCTCCACTTTGTGCGTTTCCGGCACGAATATGGGGCTCATCATGAGATCCTTCAAGCGAAGCTCCGGGTGCGCGCCGTCTTCAGAGGAAAGAACCTCCGCGAGGTCGCGCGCGTGCACCACACCGACGATACGTTCGGGGTCCCGGTCATACACGGGAAAGCGGGAGTACCCACGCTTGAGCACCGAGGAAAACACGTCCTCGACACGCGCATTCTTATCAAGGCTGAAGACCTGCGTCCGGTGTGTCATGATCATGCCGACCGTTACGTCGTTAAACCGAAACACGTTCTTTACCAGCCACGTCTCATTTTTTGACAGGACCCCGACGCTTGCCGCATGGCGAACGAGCGACAAGATGCCTTCCGGCGTGGGAGTCCGCTGGCGGTTCCCGCCCCCGGAAAGGCGGCTGAAGGTGTTGCTGATATACGAGACAAAGAGAACGAGAGGAAGAAAAACCATCTCGAGTATCGATATCAGCAGGGCTGTGTAGCAGGCGATCCGTTCGTTATGAACAATGGCGATCTGTTTCGGGGTGACTTCCCCGAAAATCAGCACGAAGATAGTCAGTATCCCGGTTGCGAAGCCAGGACCGGCCTCGCCGAACTGAGCGGTTGCGAGCACCGTCGCGAGGCTGGCGGCGGCAATATTTACCAGATTGTTGCCAATGAGTATTGTCGAGAGCAGCCGGTCGGGGCGCTGAATCAGCTTCTGCACGCGCAGGCCCTGTTTCGGCCAGTGATTGGTGAGGCCGTGAAGCTGTGTCGGACTGAGGGAGGTGTAGGCCGTTTCCACGCCCGAGAAAAAACCGGACAGGGCGAGAAGGCCGGCGAGCAGCAGCAGACCGGTCATACAACGCACCCTTCATGACAGCCTCGTTGTATGCGAAGTGTGCATTTGAGAACAAAGGTATGTGGCAGCGGGTCGGGGTCGTCCATGACGTTTCCTGCGGGAAACTATACCCGCAGGGGTTCGTCTGGACAAGTGGGCTTACAGCCTATTCAGTTGACTTTCAGCACTTCGCCTATGACCTGTTCAAGGGTCTCCTTGGGAAGCGCACCAGCGGCCATCTGCGGTTTTTCGTCCATGGGTATAAACAGAATGGAGGGGATGCTCTGTATACCGAACGCGCCCGCGAGCTCCTGCTCCTGATCCGTATCCACTTTGTAGATATCGATCTTTCCATCGTAGCTGTCCGACAGCTCTTCCAGAATAGGAGCCACCATCTTGCACGGCCCGCACCAGTCTGCATAGAAGTCGATTATGGCTGGTCGTTCGCCCTTAAACGACCATTCGCTCTCGTTTTTGAAGTCGAAAACCTTGTCTATGAAATCCGTAGTGGTCATTTTCTGTGTCATATGAAACGCTCCTTACGCTTTATATATGAAATGTAATATATAATACGGTCGTTGGCAAGCCTCTGTCCCGATCAGAGAAAGGGTGCCATGAGTCGTGCAACGCCGTCTCTGAGTTTTATCGGCAGCGACCGTCCATCCACGTCGTCGAGGCTGACCCGCTTCGAACCGTCAATGACAGAGCGCATATACGAGTCGAGCTCTGCGGCGAGCTCGGTGCCGTAACACTCCATCCCGAGTTCGAAATTCAGGCGGAGACTGCGGGGATCCCAGTTCGAACTTCCAACAAGCGAATACGCCCCGTCCACGACGAGCAGCTTCGTATGATCAAATGGTGGCGGACTCATCCAGACATTGCAACCCCACTCGAGAACCTGCCATAACTGCGCTGCAGCCGCCCATGCGACGAGTTTGAGATTGTTTTCCTGCGGCAGTACGATGTCTACGTGGACTCCTCGAAGCGCACAGGTGTTCAAAGCTGTAATAAGCGACCGGTCCGGGAGAAAATACGGGGTCATGATCCGCACCGACGACTCTGCCACGCTGAGCGCTCCCTGGAAGGCCATGCTCATCTTGTCGACGTCCTGATCGGGACCGTCGGGTATGACCCGGCAGCACAGACTCCCCTCGGTATAGTCCGGCGGAGAAAACCATGGTTTGCCGAAAAGGTTTTCTCCCGTAGTGAGCACCCAGTCTTCCACAAAGGTGGCCTGCAGCTCCGTCACGATAGGCCCTCGCACGCGAAAATGCATGTCGTGGGTAGGATGTACGGTGTTACCTTCTATCACGTGGTTCGTCCGTATGTTCATACCTCCGGTGAATCCGACGATACCGTCAACCACCAGAATTTTTCGGTGATTACGCAGATTGAGATACGGAGAACTCGACGGAAGAAACCCGGACATGAAGGTCGCTACACGGACACCGCGTTTCCGTAGCCGATATGTAATCGGTGGAAGCGAGTATCGAGCTCCGACGGCATCGATCAGCACGCGCACCTGTACGCCCCGTTCAACCGCGTCGGCGAGTGCGTCTACGAATTTCCAGCCTACCGGGTCGTTGGAAAAAATATATACGACGAGTGTTATGGACTCCCGAGCGGCAGTGATCGCTTCGAGCATGGCCGGATAGGCTTCGTCCCCGTCCTTCAGCGGCTCTACGCTGTTGCCCTTCAAGAGGTGCAGCTGCGTGAGCATGCCTGTCACGCGAGCCATCTGCAGGAGGTTGCCCCGGTTTTCCGGGATATACTGTTCAAGCTCTTCGAGCGAACACGAGAAGTCGCTCAGAGACGCGAGGTGATTGAGTTCGGTACCGCGCATACCCGCGACCTTCCGCCGTATGCGGTTGATACCGAGCAACACGTACAACAACGGGCCGACAAAGGGGGTCAGCCAGCACAACCCGACCCATGCTACGGCCGATCTGCTGTCTCGCTTGTAGAGAACCGCATGTATGGACGCCGCAAGAGAAAGCCCGAGACCTGCTACGGCTGTCAGAGCGGGCAGAATTGAACGAAAGAGCTGGATAAACGACTCAGACATATTCTTCGTCTGTATAATCTCATGGAGTGAGGTATGTGCCAAGCTGAAGCGATGAACATTGCCGATTCTGCCACGCTTTGCTACATTTCAGGGACCTGGTGCTCGTACGCGGCATGTACCTGGTGCCGCTTTCGAAATACACATATATCGATACACACATTCAAGGAGGATTGGCCATGCCAGTTGAAACACATAGATTCGAGACGGAAGTCTCGCAGCTGCTGCAGCTCATAATACACAGTCTCTACTCGAACAAGGAGATTTTTATCAGAGAGCTCGTCTCCAACGCCTCGGATGCGCTGGACAAGCTCAAGTACCTCACGCTGACCGACGAGGCGTTCAAGTCGCTTCCCTTCGATCCCCGCATCGATATCGAGTTCGATGAGGAGAACCACAACACGATCACGATTCGTGATACGGGCATCGGGATGAACGAAGAAGACCTGATTGCAAACCTCGGAACAATCGCGTCGAGCGGCACGAGGAATTTCATAAGCAATCTCACCGGCGATGCAAAGCGCGACTCGAATCTGATCGGGCAGTTCGGGGTGGGTTTTTACGCCTGCTTCATGGTTGCCGACCGGGTACAGGTTGTGAGTCGCAAGGCCGGGGAGGACGCCTCGTGGCGGTGGGAAAGCGACGGTAAGGGCGAGTTCACCGTAGAACCGACCGAGAAAGACAGCCACGGGACGGACATCATCCTGTATCTGAACAATGAAGGGAAGAGTTTTGCCTCCCGCTGGCGTATCGAGGAGGTGGTCAAAAAGTACTCCAACCATATTGCGTTCCCGATCTATCTCCACTACGAGAAAAAGGAGTACGACGACAAGGGCAAAGTGACCGGCTCTACACCGGTCAGCGATCAGGTCAACTCCGCGAGCGCGCTGTGGAAGCGGTCGAAATCCGAGATCTCGGACGAAGAGTACAAGGAGTTCTACAAGACTATCGCTCACGGTGACGAAGATCCGCTGTTCTGGCTGCATACGCAGGCGGAGGGAACGCTCGAGTACACGACGCTCTTTTTCGTCCCGAAACACGCACCAATGGACATGTACTACGTCGACTACCGGCCCGGAGTCAAACTCTACGTCAGGCGGGTCTTCATTACCGACGACGAAAAAGAGCTCATGCCGGCCTACCTGCGTTTCCTTCGTGGCGTCATAGACAGCGAGGATTTGCCGCTGAACGTCAGCCGCGAAATTCTGCAGGAGAACCGCGTGCTCGCCACCATCAAGACTCAATCGGTCAAGAAGGTGCTCGGGGAGCTCGAACGCATCGCGAACAACGATCCGGATACCTACAAGACGTTTATTTCACAATACAACCGCCCGCTCAAGGAAGGTTTGTATTCAGACTACGCCAACCGTGAGCAGCTTCTGAAGCTCGTTCGCTACAAAAGCACCTCGGTGGACGGGATGACCAGCCTTGCCGATTACAAGAGCCGCATGCTTGAGGATCAGAAGGCCATCTACTACATCACCGGCGACAAGGAGCATAACCTCAGACATTCGCCGCTTCTTGAAGCTTACCGCAAGAAGAACATCGAAGTGCTTATTATGGATGATGACCTCGACGAGATCGTGGTGCCCACCCTCGGCGAGTACGACGGGGTGGAGCTCAAGCCGGTCAATCGCAGCGACGCAGGGGAAGACATCCAGAGCGAGAAAGACGAGGAAAAGGAAGCGGAACTGAAACCCGCGCTTGAACGGGTAAAATCCGCTCTGGGAGAACAGGTCAAGGATGTCCGGAGCAGTGTACGGCTCGCCGACTCTCCGAGCTGCATCGTCGTCGACGACTCGGATCCCACCATGAAGATGCAGCAGCTCCTCAAGGCCATGGGCCAGCAGGATGCACCCGAGGTTGTACCGATTCTGGAAGTCAATCCGGATCACGCGATTGTGCGGAGGCTTATTGATGCAGACGATGAGACCCTGGAAGACTTGAGCGTTATTCTGCTGGGTCAGGCTATACTGGTCGAGGGCGGAGAGCTTAAAGACCCTGCTGATTTTGTAAAACGGGTAAACCGTCGCCTCGGAAGCTGATTCATGAACATACACCGGCGTACCGCCGCGGCGGTCATACTGAGCTTTGTACTCGTTCTCGGGAGTGTCGCCGGTTATATGATTATTGAGGGGTGGTCGCTCGGCGAAAGCGTCTACATGACCGCGATCACCCTGACCACCGTGGGTTTTGGCGAAGTCCGCCCGCTCAGTGGAGCCGGACGCCTCTTCACGGTTGCAGTCCTCATCTTCGGTATTGCGACGATAGGGTACAGTATCAGTGCCGTCTTCGGTTACATATTCGAAGGACAGGTGTCGGAGGCAATCAGGCTGCGCCGGGTTCGACGGGAGCTGAGAAAAATGAAGAATCACTATATAGTCTGCGGATTCGGGGATGTGGGACGCGTCATTATCGAAGAGTTTCAGCGGAGCGGCGATAAGTTCGTCGTTATTGATCGGCAGTCGGAACGCTTTGCTCACGGAAAGGAAGTTGAGTACCCGCGTGTTATTGGCGATGCCTCCGACGAGGCGGTGCTTGAGGAGGCGGGCATTGAGCACGCCAAGGGACTCATGGCGGTACTCCCGAATGAGCAGGACAACGTCTTTGTCGTCCTGACTGCGCGGCAGATGAATCCCGGCCTCACCATAGTCGCGAAGGCCGCCGAGGGAAAGACCGTTCGAAAGCTTCAGAAAGCCGGGGCGGATCGGGTCATAAGCCCGGCCCAGATTGCCGGGCGGCGTATGGTTGCGACCATGCTCCGCCCCTCGGTGGTGAACTTCCTCGATATCGTCGCCGATCGCGGGGACATGGCCATGCGCATCGAGGAGTTCAGGCTTGATGAGATCCGCAGCAGGGTCGTGGGAAAGACCCTTCAGGAGCTGGACATCGGACGGACAACCGGAGCTATAGTCCTGACAATACTCGATTCCTACGGTACGACACGGCTGAGTCCAGGAAGCGAGGCAGGCGTCTCCGCTATACACCTGGAGAACGGAGACCGCCTTATCGTACTCGGCAACGAAAACCAGTTAGCCCGCCTGGAGGAATTTCTCGCCGGTTAAAGACTCACCGAGACATTTACCCCAAGGTTGAACCCGCGAAGGCGGAATCGGATATCGTCGAGTTCGACCTCCTGTTCGGCAGCGGTCGTGTCGGTAATCTCGTCTGCCGTACCCGTTATCGTTCCGCGGTGCCCGATGTTACGGAACGATCCGCGAAGCTCAAGCGCCCCGAAATCGAGCCGAAGCCCGAGTGCCGCACCTGCCGCATAGCCGACCCCGAAGTTCGAAGTGATGTCCGGCGTGTCACGAAAGCTCAGTCTGCCGTCGTCGCCGGTAGCCTTCAGATCGGCTTCGATGTTGGCTGTCAGCGGTCGCATCGCGATGTTCCAGTTTCCCGCACCACCCCCGAACACATTCACGTACACCGGGCCCGAACCGACGGAGGCCTGAGCCATGACAAAGGTCACAAGGCTGTCGGAATAGAACCACGGACGCGTCGCGGTATAGTCGTCGCTTTCGCGCGAGGGCATGAGCCCGTAGATCTGATTGTATGCTATGCCGATCGGTACGGAAATCGACTCTCCCAGGCCAATGGCCGTCTGGAAGCCTGTCTCTATGCTGATAGAGCCTTCTCCGGCAGCGTAGAGCGATTCTGGCACAAACACACTCAAGCCCCCACCGGCTGTCTGGGCAGAAAGCGCGATCGTGCTTAGCGCCAGAAGAACGGCGGCGACACCGGTTACTCGAAATAGTCTCATAAAAGCTCCTTGATAACGGATAGTCCGTAATCCCGGTACTCGGCGATCCGGTTACTGCGACCGCCCCTGAGGGTCCAGATTACGGGATATTTCAGTACTTCGTACAGATGATAAAATCGTCGGCGCACCTCCGTCCCCGATCCGCTCTGAGCGCTTTCGTCCGGCGACCCGCCGTAGCCCTGCCTGAACGCCTCGTTATCGAAACCACAGTAGGCGAGAACGGCGAACTCCATACCCGGGTCGCCCCACAGGGCACGGTCCCAGTCAATAATGCCGCACAGGGTGCCTTCGTCGTCAACGAGAATGTTCTGCGTCCAGATGTCCATGTGGAGGAGCCGTGCCGGGCCTGCGTAGTCGAAGACCTCCAGATTCCGTTCGATCGCACGACGCGCATCATCCGCATCCTCGGGCAGAAAGACCCCGCAGCCTTCAAGATCGCCCATCAGCCTGTCCCACATATCCATGAACGCGTCGCTCCAGCGGTCTGCCGGGAGCATCGGTGCGTGCGCTCCAAGATAGCCGTACTGGCGCGCGTGACAATTGCGATGAAGCTGCGCAAGCGCCGCGCCTGTGTCGCGCATGAGCGAGTCCATGGCCTCGCGGGTCAGCCGGGTGTAGGCGAGCGAGCGCCCCGGCAGACGCTCCATGATTATCGCGTCGCGGTCGAGGATGCGGTGCGTGTCGTCGAATGCGACGATTTCGGGTACCGGCAGATTTGTGCGACGCCTGACTATATCGTGTATCTCGGGTTCCTGCGCCATCATGCCCCGTTCGTAAAAGAGGAGTCCGGCATCCTCCGGTGGCGCGATCCGAACGACGAGGTCCGGGCCTGCGGTTGTGCGTACGTAATAGCTCTCGTTGAAGTGCCCACCGGGCACCGGTTTGACGGCTCCCGCGGTATACCCGTGCGCCTGTACCAGCGATTCAATTTCGGAGACCGACGCTCTCTCAGACCTGCTCATTCCACCCGCTTCCAGTTCCTTTCTATGAGCACGAGTACGCCGAGAAGCCCGAGAAATACCGGAATTACGTACAGCGATGCGTTGAGTCCCGACGTCTCCCCGATTATTCCCATGAGCCACGCGGCGAAGCCGAATCCGGGGATGCCCCCACAAGAGAGAAGAATGAACAGCGCGGTGTTGTCGGCCTCGATCCGGTCCGCGGCGTACGACTGTATACTCGGCCAGAAGCAGGCAATCGACAGACCTGCCGCGAAGAGCCCCGCGATCAGCAGCGGAATACCGCTGAAGTGTGGCAGCAGCATACCCACGAGAAAGCCACCGGCCGCAGAGCCTGCGATAAGCCGGTGGAGGTGGTGCTGTCGCACGAAGTGCCCGCTCGCAACGCGTCCGACGATCATGCCGGCGGCAAATGAGGCGGTGCCTATACCGCCTATGCGGGCTACGCTTCCGAACTGAAGCTGTATGTAACTCGCACTCCAGAAGGTCAGACCACCTTCAGCTCCACCGCCGAGGAACATCATGACAAAGAACAGCCAGAATCTCGGATTCTTGAGGACGGAGAGCTTGCGGGACAATACGACCCGGACGCCGCGTTCTGCTTCCCGTGGTGCCTCGCGCTGCAGCGAAATAAAGAGCGCTGCTGCGATCAGACACAAAAGGCCGAGCGCGCCCATGATATAGCGCCACGAGCCGCCCTGCGTAATCCACTCCCCTCCGGAGATCACGGTAATGAATACACCAACCGAAAAGAACGCGTTCAGGAAGTTCAGATACCGACCCGAGTCACCCGGGTGCAGATCCTGAATCAGCGGGTTCAGGAGCGCCTCGATGACACCACCTCCGAAGCCGACCATGCCGACCGCCAGGAGGATCGCTGCATAGCCCGGAGCAAAGGCGTACGCGAGAAGACCTGCACCGAGTAACGCGGTGCTCGCACCAAGCGCGATCGCCTTCCCGAAATGAGCCGCGGCCCAGCCGCTTATCAGAAGCGCCGGGATCAGGAGCGACGCGCGCACCGCTTCTATAGTACCGCCGCCGACGAGCGATATACCCAGCTCGCGCGAAAGCGCAACGAGCGAGATCGGGGTAACCGTGACGCTCGCCGCGTATACGGCAAAGCTCAGGGCGGTCGCGTAATCGAGAGGCTTGAGATGCAGCGCTGTCCGTTTCATTGGCTCAGCGTACAGGGTCGCGCATCGTGGGGGCAAGCATGACGGCGCGTGGTTTCCGTGCAATACTGACGCGACATGCAGTACGTAGATGAAACGAAGTACGTCCAGTCGGTGCTTTCCGGGTCACCCGCCGCGCTCTCCTATCAACACGCTGCGCGGTCCGGTTCGCTCGCCGCGTGGCAGACGGACCTCCGGGATCAGATTCGCCGCATAAGCGGGCTCGCCGATATTCAGTCCGCGCGCGCTGATTTTCCGCTTGAATGCCGAGAGGTATCGAACGAAACCCGCGAAGGATACAGCCTCGAAAAGCGCTTCCTGAGCTCGGAGCCGGGCATGGAGATACCGTTCTATCTTCTGTTACCCGAAGCGGCCTCCTCGACCCACCCGCTTCCCCTTGTACTGACCCCCCACGGGCACGGGAGACGCGGCAAGGAAGTATATGTCGGGAACTACTCGAGCTCCGAGGAGCGCGAGCACAGCGAGTCCGGCGACCGCGATATCGCGCTGCAGGCGGTACAAGCGGGGTACGCGGTTATAGCGCCGGATGTTCGCGGATTCTGGGAGATGGCCAGGCGCGAGGAGATCGAATCCGGGCAGTCGAACTCGTGTGACGAACTGCAGCGGAGGGCCTTGATGCTCGGGCGAAGCCTTATTGGCGAGCGTGTGTACGATATGGGCCGGCTGATGGATTACGCCGCCACGCGCCCCGAGATCGACAGTTCCCGCATCGCGATAACCGGCAACTCCGGCGGCGGGACGGTATCGCTGTTTACCGCGGCGCTCGACGAGCGCGTACAGGTGGCGGTCCCCGGTAGCTATTTCTGCAGTTTCGAAGCGTCAATTCTGTCCGTGCACCACTGCATGTGTAACGTGGTGCCGGGCATAGCGCGGTACGCGGAAATGAGCGACGTCGCCGGGCTTATTGCACCGAGGCCTGTCCTGTTCGTGAACGGGAGGGACGACCCCCTGTTTCCCTTTGCCGCCACGCAGAACGCCTTTTCCGAGGTGCAGCGTATCTACCAGGACGCCGGCGCCCCCGACCGATGCCGGTTGTATGCCGGGGACGGAGGGCACCGGTACTACAAGGATGATGTCTGGCCGTTTCTGGCCGAGTTTCTGTGAGGCTGGCCTCAGGCCATTCGGTCCGCCCAGGGGTCCGGGTTTGTCCCAAGGATGTGCTTGAGGTCGTCGGTGACCCTGGTGAGTTCATCAACAACATCTGGTGGAAGTGCAGCATCCGCGGCGGCGGCGTTCTGGCTCAGTTGTTCGGGTGTGCGTGCACCCGTGAGCACGGAGGTGACCGCCGGTTGTTGCAGGAGCCAGCCGACCGAGAGTTCGAGCATCGAAAAACCGGACTGTCTGGAAATCGTGCGGATCCGGTCGATGGCATCGAAGGTTTCCGTTTCGGCGCCCGGGCGGCCGTGCCGCGCCTGTTCGCGTGATCCTGCAAAGTGCTTCGTTCGTGCGCGGCCGACCGGTACGTCGTCGGCAGACCGGTATTTTCCGGTCAGAAGCCCCTGTGCGATCGGGCTGTAGCACAGTATGCCGATGCCGTTCTTTTCGCATTTCGGCTGCACCTCGAACTCGATCGCGCGCCAGATAAGACTGTAGGCGAGCTGATTGGTGACCGGTTTCCCGTGGGCAAGCAGGCTGTCGAGATCGCCGGTTCCGTAGTTGCACACGCCGAAGGCCCGTATTTTTCCCTGTTCCTTGAGGCGCTCCATGCCGCCGACCGTTTCCTCAAGCGGCACGTCATGGTTCGGCCAGTGCTGCTGATACAGGTCGATATAGTCGGTGCCGAGCCGCTTGAGACTCTCGTTGCACGCTTTCTGGAGTTCGGGATACGTCGAGCGGGACGGAGCTGGTTTGGTGGCGATGACAACCTCGTGCCGGCGGTTCTTCAGAGCCCGGCCGATGACGCTTTCGGAGTACCCGTCTCCGTATCCCTCGGCTGTATCGAGAACATTGATACCGTGCGATATGGCGGCATCGACGGTGTTCATCGAGTCTTCATCGTTCTGAGGGCCCCAGTTACTACCGCCGGCGAACGCCCAGCACCCGAGCGCTATCTTCGAAACTTCCATATTGATCTGTGCTATGCGACTGTATGTCATAGTGTCTCCTCCGTATTCGAGATTATCGGACGATGCCTCAGCCCCGCTCACTCCACGCGCGCATGTGCGATATCAGCTGCGCGGCTCCTGTTCGACGATCAGAATCTGTATATCGCAGACGTTCGTATTGGTCGGTCCCGTTTTATACAGAGCACCAAGCGTCTCGTAGAAGTGATACGCGTCGTTTTCAGCGAGACTCGCTTTGACACTCAGACCCGCATCCTGCGCCGCGGTAACAATGTCGACAGAGGCAAAGGCTCCTGCAGCGTCGGTGGGGCCGTCGTTGCCGTCGGTGGCCGTCGACAGAAACGACACTCCCTCGAATGCGCCGGGCCTGCGGGCGATTTCCGACAGAAACGCGAGCGCAAGCTCCTGATTTCTGCCTCCTTTCCCGTTTCCGCGGATCGTTACCGTCGTCTCACCGCCCGCAAGGACGCACGCGGGTTTCTCGCAGAGCATGTCCGATCGTGCGATGTCGCAGGCGATACCCGCGAAAAACTTCGCAATCTCACGAGCCTCGCCGGTGAGTTGCGACGAGAGAATCGCGGTGTTGTATCCCAGCTCTATCGCTTTCGTGCGGGCAGCCTCAAGGGCGAGCGCGTTACTGCCGATCAGCACGTTTTTTACGCAGGAAAACTCCATGTCGCCCGGTGCCGGGGTTTCCGATACCCTGCCCGACGCACCGCCCGAAAGGACGTGGCGGACGGACTCCGGCAGCGCCTCGTAGACGCCGTCGCGCCTGGCAATATTCACCGCGTCCGCGTAGGTCGTGCCGTCGGGATTGGTCAGACCTGAGGCGATACTGTCCAGTTCATCGCCGACCACGTCCGAAAGAATCAGGCTCAGGGTCGATGCCGGATACAGCGCCTTGCACAGCCTCCCTCCGGAGATACCCGAAATGTGCTTGCGTATACAGTTAATGTCCTGTATTGGAGTTCCGGCGCTGAGGAGCAGTTCGGTTGTCCGCTGCATGTCGCCAAGCGTTATAGAGTAATCCGCTTCGTGTATGGGAAGCGGGAGGAGCGCCGAACCACCGCCTGAAATCAGCACGATACACAGGGTCTCGTCGTCCGCTTCCTTCGCCAGCGTAAGCATGTCCTGCGTCGCACGGACTCCTGCCTCATCCGGAATGGGATGTCCAGCCTCCCGGATTTCGATGCGCTTCAGGGTCTCGGTATGTCCGTATTTGACCGAGATTATGCCGCCGTCTATGCGGTCGCCAAGGATGTCCTCAAGTCCCTGAGCCATTCGGGCAGTGGCTTTCCCGGCGCCGAGAACGATTATCCGTGAGTAGTCCGACAGATCCACGCAGGAGCCACCGGTGTCGGTTGTAATGCACAGTATGTCCCCTGTCAGCTCCAGGCTGTCGTGCATCATTTTTCGCGGGTTTACCCGTTGTAGCGCTGCTTCAGCAATACGCTGCAAGGCTTGTGTGTTCATACGTGCCTCACGAACTGTGGTGCGTACTGAGCGGCGGCGAGTATGGCTTCCTTCATTCCCGATGAGTCGGCTTTTCCGCTCCCTGCGACATCGAAGGCGGTTCCGTGATCAACTGACGTTCGAAGTATGGGCATGCCAAGCGTCACCGAAACCGTCCGGTGAAAGGCGTAGGTCTTGGCGGCAATATGGCCCTGGTCGTGGTACAGCGAAAGCACCGCGGCGAAACGGCCTTCGAGCGCCATGTGAAATACAGAGTCGGCACCTATAGGCCCGGTGACGTCGAGTCCCTCTGCGACCGCTGCTTCTACCGCCGGGCGAAGCTCGGTATCGTCCTCGTCTCCGAACAGGCCGTGTTCGCCACAGTGCGGGTTCAGACCCGCAACCGCAATGTCGCTTCTTTCGACGCCGAGTTGCTTCAGCGCTCCGGTACACCGACGCAGATAGTCGAGTACCCTGTCCTTGCGGATCAGGTCTATCGCCTGCCGCAGCGACACGTGTCGCGTCAGGAAGAAAATACGCATTCGATCAACCTGGAACAGAGTCAGCGGGTCAGAGGTGTCGGTGAGCGCTCCGAACATCTCGGTGTGGCCAATGTA
>JBKHAN010000118.1:0-5025 GCA_046542845.1 Spirochaetaceae bacterium | reverse complement strand
GATAGCGGCCCATGTCCCATTCGCCCGTTGTCACCGATCCCCCTGAACGCGTAAACCGGCCCTGACCGTGCATTTCGCCTGCGCGGAACTGGCCTTCGTAGCGGTCGCCGTTCTGCCAGACATACACGCCCTGTCCCTCAAAAAGACCGCTGACGAACTGTCCTGCGTAGCGATCGCCGTTTCTCATGATCATCGAACCTCGTCCGTGTGGTTCTCCGTCCACAAGTTCTCCGGTGTAGGTGCCGCGCGCAAACTCTATCGCCTCCTGTTCATCGACCGATCCTGTGCGGTCGGCATCCGGGAGTACCCGTCTCGCGCCGACAAATCGCCGTTCCCAGTAGCCCCCGCTTAAAGGGGTAACGTTGACCCCACGGTTCGGGCCGTTGGATATCGCATGAATAATCGAATCCTGCCCCATATAGATCGCGACATGGGTAATCGCCCCGGGGATGGTGCCCGTCGCAAAGAACACGAGGTCGCCCGCACGCAGTTCAGAACGATCCACAGGTACGCCGACGCGAGCCTGATCGCGCGAGATGCGCGGAAGGTCCGGCACGACCGGCCGGTAGACTCGCTGGACGAATCCGCTGCAATCGAAGCACGGAGGCGCTATCCCGCCGGTGCAGTAACCCGAGCCCTGATAGTCGCGCGCGACAGCGAGAATGCTTGTCTGTACGTCAATTGCCGCAGCCGGAATCGTTACCGCTATAAGCAGAGAGCAGGATAATACTCGTATGAGGTTTCGCATGACAGCCACTTCGTTTTCCCCCTATTATTCCGGTGTTATGATCGGCGAAAAAATATCGTCCAGTAAATTGATGCCGGTTTTTATCGCGCTCGCTCTTTCTGTGCTGAGCACATGCGCCGCTATGCCTCCCGCTGAAGCCGCTTCGGCGGCTTCCGACGGCGCGGGCGCTTCCGACGGCGCGGGCGCTTCCGACGGCGCGGGCGCTTCCGACGGCGCTGCGAATAGCGACGTTCCTGGCCTCGGGGCCGCGACCACCACGGGAGCCCTTTCCGGCGTTCCCCTGAGCCTGCAGTCCTGGCCTTTGGACCGCCGCCCCGTTTTTGTCGGATACACCAACCGGCTCCGCGATCGCGCGCAGGAGGCGGATGCTGCGCTTCGAAACGCCGCCGAGCAGGCTGCGCGCTACGCATCCATGACCGCAGTCTACCAGTATGTCGCCCGGACCGACGGCCGTCGAACCGGTGCGGTCGACGCTGTCGTGACCGACTGGAACGTAGACCGGGTAGACGAGCTTATCACCACGCTTGAGGTGATCCGGTCCGAGACGCTCCACGAGGGAACGATCGTCTACGCCGCACATGCCGAGTTGCTTGAGCAGAGTATACCGGCGTTGGAGAGCGTCGCCGGGGCCGGTACCGAGCCGGAATGGATCAACCGGCCCCCCGTTATTCCCGGCTATATAGTCGGCGTCGGTGTGTCCCGGAGCCGTCGAAGCATGGCGGAGAGCTTCGCTGCGGCCGACGAACGCGCACTCGTGGACATACTCCTCCGGACGAACACAACGATTCGACTGCTCGAGGAAAGTCGCACTCAGGAACGCTCGGCCGGGACGAGGACAGCGGTCTCGCAGGAAGCTACTGCCGCGTTGATCGGTTTTCTTGTGCTGTCCCGCCATGTCAGCCGCGACAGTCGTACATTCTACAGCCTCGCGGTCGCTCAGGAAGGTCGGTGAAAACACGGTTCGATCAGTCGGATCCGAGGACGAGCTCGTTCAGGAATCGCCTGAGATCGCGCGCGAAACCCTGCTCTACCGAGACGGCCATGTCTTCGTAGGCGAGCGCTACCGCTCGCTCGACCGTGATGCCCGAAGAACGCCCCTGATCGTCGTAGGTCAGAAGCGTCGTACCGTCGGCGCGGCCAAAGGTGGCGCTGAACGCCCAGGCAACCGACTCGAAGTCCGGATTCAGCTCGATCCCCTCGATCTCAAACGCGCCCTCTACCGACAGGACCGCGTCTGAGTCGCTTATGGGAAAGCGCTCAGCGGCAACGGCACGGCTCAGGATGGGGAGTATCCTGTCTTCGGTATCCCCGGTCACCTCGATCGCAACCGGGAGCGACTGAGCCGCATCTGTCCGGCGGGACACGATCTCGCTGCGGCTGCTCCCGGCGGACGCGGTTGCGCTCATAGGGGGCGAAATGATTCGCAACTGGTCCTTGAGCACGTCGTTGTTCGCGGCAACCGCCTCCGCGGCCGAAAGAAAGGCGTAGCGCCGAAGCGGGTCCCCTGACCCCGATGCTTCGGATACGTACCCATCGATCTGCGCTTCGTTGCGATTGATAAGATCCACATACAGGCGCCCGGTTTCCATACGATCGAGATACGCGACAATGTGCACCCGGTTGTTCTGATCCATAAAAGCCTCACCGAACTGAACGTTGAGGAGGGTCTGCGCGGACCGCACGTCCCGGACCTGCGTAAGGTCGATCTCCGATGTTGTCATGGTGCCGGAGTCGGTCATGAGTTCCCGGTACCGTTCGCGGGTGGTTTCATCTACCTCGATTTCTACTTCGAATGCCTGCGAGAGGGCTGCGAGCGCCTGCTGTTCGGCATCCCGTCTGTCGCGACCGCTTCCAACCGCCGCCATATAGCGCTGTTGAGGATACACCGTGGACGGGTCAAGAAACCACTCGGGAAAATCGTCTGCAGGCCCGTCCGCGGGCGGTGCAGTAGCGCATCCGCCAATGAGAACAGCGACTGCAACAGTCATTACACACAACCGTTTCTTCATGAGAACGCTCCTGCCTATCCGTTATAAAATGATGATACGAGGTTGGGTGAGCCGGGACGGACCTCAACATCCCCCAGATCATCTCTCCATAGAAGTCCCTGCGGTCCGTAATACTCTATCTCTATCCGGTGTGTCCCCGGTTCAAGAACCCATTCGCCCGCGTGTGCGAACGCGGGGAAGAATCGCGATATCCTAAGGTCCGCCTGCTCGCTCTGATCGAGCGCAATATCGGTCGCGATTGATCCTATTGCCCCGGCGAGCCATCCCGCGGCAGATCCGCTTGAGGCACCGGCGTTTTCCATAGCGCGAGCGGCGCGCTGTCCGGCTATCCCCTTGACGGTAGCTCGTATGACGGAACGAAGGAATACAACGGGCCGCGAGATCTGAAAGGTCTCATAGGCAATGCGCTGAATATCCTCGAGCAGTTCCGTCTGTCCGAGTTCCTGACCGTCGGCGAGCACGCGTATTCTCGTAACCTCTGAACCCCGGAGCTCCATGCGCGGTAACTCGAAGCGAAAGTTGTATCCTGCTTCCACGGGAAACTCGAAACTCAGGTACGCACTCGGGATCAGACCTATGTCGTCTTCCTGACTGACGATAACGATTACCCTGTCTGTCTCGGTGCGAATTCGAAGCGTCGACGCTCGCTTGATCGGTGCTCTGCCGGTGAAGGTAACGACGCTCAGAGGCACTCCGTCTTCCGGTTGCAGGCTTTTGCTGCTTATGGGATTCGGATGGGGGTAGAGACCCGGTTGCTCGACGAACGCGTTTTCCATCTGCTCATAGCTTATGCGCGTGCTGTCTCTGTTTCCTTCACCGCGATAAATTACGAGGCTTATATAACGCGCAAGCGCACTGTTATAAAAGCGTGCTTCGCCCGGGGCGGGTGTCGGCCCGTCAAACTCCTCGGCTGAGGCAATGCCCGCGGCAAGTGAGCGGTATTTGGTCTCGAGAAGATTCAGCTTATTGTCGATACGCCTGACTTCGACGAAGGCCGCATCTGTATCGTCGATGGCGAGGTAGTTAAGCGAGTTGAACACATTCAGATAGATATCTTCAAAATCTTCGCCGGCGTAATTCAGCGCCGTGTCGTTCAGAAGCAGGCTGACGGCCGCCTGTCTGAGCTGAAGCGTAAAATATTCTTCAATCAGACGTTCGGCTTCCTGCAGTTCGCGAACGCTTTCCTGATGGTCGCCGGCGTAGTGGAGCAGCATACCCCTGTCGAGGTGGTACAGGACCCCGTCACGATCGGAATACAGCGCCCGGTCGTTCTGCTCGAGTACGCTGAGTGCCGTGGTGTAGTCACCTCGCTGCGCGGCGTTATCTATCTCAAGGAAAAGCGTGTTCCGGGTAGTCGTACAGGCAGCGAGCGCGAAGATCAGCCCGCAGATAAACACCGACGTTCCCGTTCTGCGAAGGACGTCGATATGCGTATACGACACCACACCCGGCATACGATTACCACCGCGCTCGCGGCTGTGTTATACGCTTTCGTATTTCTATGGTGTTTAACCAGACAATCTCGTTCGACTGCATATCAACAAGCTGAAGATCGACCTGGTAGGTTATGACCCGTTCACCCTCTACAGCGTCGGTGACGGAATTGATAGCGCCGTACATCATGTAGTCGGCGCCGGTCTCGGCTCCCAGGCGGGCGACTGTTTCGGGTCGAGCCTGAGTCTGCTGGTCGAGGCGTTCGGAACGGATGGTCTCCCGTGCCGCGTCACCTGCGACAAAGCGTATCTGCCCGCTGTTTATGAGCTCCCGTTCGATGTTCCGGATAAAGATGTCGGTTTCGATGTGTTCGGAGCTTCTGTTGCGAATGTCACCCACCAGAACAACAGGCGCACGCGATTCTGTCTGTACGAAGTTCTGAAGCCACGGTCGGCTCAGTACGTCGTCGACCATGTCTTGTGCGACAATTCGACTGTCCGTGTCATTCCAGCGCCCGCTGAGATCAATCTGCTCATCCAGCCCCGTGCGCGTAACGGTACGTGTTGCACATCCTGAAACCACGAGCACGAGGGCAAGTACCATAAACACCGTGTGTGTACGTCTGAAACCAGATACCATTCGCGTACCTTCCTTTCGACTTGTATGCCGGGAATGTTCGTTACAGACCACCACGGGTTGAACCACCAGGCAGCACGTCGAACTCCATCATATCGTACAAGCCCAGCACATAGCGCGCGGCCGCAACCAGCTGCAGTGCATTATTGCGCCGCGACTGAAAACGATCAAGCAGCCGACGATAATTCCCTGGTAACG
>JBKHAN010000117.1:0-5061 GCA_046542845.1 Spirochaetaceae bacterium | reverse complement strand
CGTCTTACCGCAACCGCTTTCCCCGACAACGCCGAGGATCTCTCCGCGTTTCAGGGAGAGCGAAACACCATTGACGGCGCGGACGGCGCCTCGTTCGGTGGAAAACTCAACGTGCAGGTTTTCGATGCGCAGAAGCTCGTCTTCTCCCAGTTGCGTCCTCGCCACCCCGGTCGGCGTCGCTTCCGTTTCGTCTGTTGATACATGTGCCATATTGCGTTCCTTACTTACTGTACGGGTCTGCCGCGTCCCGTAATCCGTCGCCAACGAAATTGAAGCAGAGTACGGCGACGACGACGACGAGCCCCGGAGTCAGAAGCCATGGATAGTTCACAACCGCCGAAATGCTCTGCGATTGCTGCAGGAGAACCCCCCAGCTGATCGCCGGCCGGCGTAGTCCCAGGCCCAGAAAGCTGAGTGCGGTCTCGCCGAGGATCATTCCCGGAATCGCGAGTGTCAGATGTACAATGACGTAGCTCATGAAAGCCGGGATGAGATGTCTGACGACGACCCTCGGTTTCGTGACACCGGAGGCGTAGGCGGCGAGTACGAACTCCTCTTCCCGAAGGCTGATAAACTTGCCTCGTACAACACGCGCGACCCCGGTCCAGCCCATAAAGGACAGGATGATGGTGATCGCGACATAGCGCTCCGTCTGACCCCACCACGTCGGGATTGCAGCGCTCAGCGCCATCCACAGCGGTAGCGTTGGAATGGACATGATCAGTTCGATAAAGCGCTGGATCAGATCGTCTATCAGACCGCCCGTGAGACCCGAAAGGCTGCCGAGCGCCAGTCCGAACACGAGACTCAGGAACACACCAATGAGCCCGATCGACAGCGATATGCGCGACGCATAGATAATTCGCGAGAACAGGTCTCGCCCCAGGTCGTCCGTTCCAAGGAGTACCAGATACGCTTCCGGTTCGACGACGGCAAACAGGTGAATATCGGTCGGGATAAGACCCAGGAGCCGGTACTCGTGTCGCCGGGTAAAGAAGCGGATATCCCACTTCTGCTCGGGATTGGGTTCGTAGACCCGCTGGAAGGTATCGGTATCGAGAACCGACTGGTATCCGTACACGAAGGGACGAAACGAGAACTCACCTTCAAGATCAACGAAGCGAACGCGCTGCGGTGGTGCGTGCTGGTGACCGGTACGCTCGCGCGGTTCCATGGGGGCGACAAACTCGGCGAGTATCGCGACTGTGTAGAATATAATGAGAACCGTCAGGCCGAACATGGCGAGCTTGTGGCGACGAAAGCGCCTGACGATGAGCTGGGTCTGGGAAAGCGACTCGTATTCGGTCGTCTCGCCCGTTTTAGGCTTTCGTTTCATACCGGATCCTCGGGTCGATTACTGCAAGCAGAATGTCTGATATAAGCGTTCCTATGACCGTCAGCACGCTCAGGAGCATTACAAAGCTACCTGCGAGGTACATGTCCTGGCCGCGAAGCGCCTCGAGGAGAACAGGCCCGGTGGTCGGGAGATTAAGCACGACCGATACGATCGCTTCCCCGGAGATAATCGCCGGCAGAAGCCACCCGATAGTGCTGATTATCGGATTGAGCGAGACCCGAAACGGGTGCCGGAGTACCACTTTCCACCTCGGAACGCCCTTTGAGATGGCGGTTTTAACGTAGTCCTTTCCGAGTTCGTCGAGCAGCATGGCGCGCATGACGCGAATCGTGCCCGCGGTGCCCGCGGTACCGATAACGATTACGGGCACCCAGAGGTGTCGCATGAAATCAAGCACTCGGGCGAGACTCCACGCCGCTTCGCGATATTCGGGCGAGAACAACCCCCCTGGGAGTACGCCAAAGCCGTGATAGAAGGCGAACATCAGTATGAGTGCCAGAAGAAAGTTCGGCACGGCCAGGCCGATAAAGCCGAATACGGTCGCTATGTAGTCGCCTATTGAGTACTGCTTCACCGCCGAATACACGCCAATAGGAATCGCTACGGCGAGCTCGAAAATCAGCGTCGCAAGCGCGAGGAGCGCGGTCATGGGAATTCGCGCGAAGAGCACCTCTCGTGCAGGGCGATTGTAGAGAAATGATTCCCCGAAGTCGCCGCGAAGGAGGTTCCCCATCCACGTGAAATAGCGGAGAAAGAGCGGCTGATCGAGCCCGTATCGTTCGCGCATGGACTGCGCGAGTTCGGCGTCGACCTGTATCCCGACCTGTTCCAGATTGGCGATGTAGCTTGTCAGGTAGTCGCCCGGCGGCAGGTTGATGACCACGAAACTTATAACAGAGATGCCGACGAGTACGACAAGTAGAAACAGGAAACGCCGGATCAGATATTCTCGCATAGAATGCACCGTCCTCGGGTGAAACGTCGGAACTATGGCCGGCCGACCGGCGGTACTGTTTTTGTACCGCCGGTACCCGGCCTGGCTGTAAGACTACAGCCGCTTTCAGTCGGCAAAGAAGAACTGCTCAATACGGTGGGTATAGGCCCAGAATCCGTCGAAACCCCAGAAACCGTCTTCCGGAACATTTCTCAGGTTCTGGCGAACGAAGGTTTCCTTCGGGTGCGGACCGACAAGACTTATACGCCAGATGTTTTCCGCCTGTGATGCGAGAAGCTGTCGGCCGTACTCGTAGCGCTCCTCTTCTTCGAGCGCTGTTTCCATCGCAATGCGGATGTCGAGAAGCTCGTGGAGCTCGGGCGGAAGGAGTTCCCATCCGCCGACAGCCGCGTCCGGCCAGCCCAATCCAGATTCAAGTCGGCCGACGTTGGGAGCGAACCATGCCGAGTCAGTGAAAAAGAGCACATCGAGTGCGCGGTCTATACCGGCGGGACCGGAGATATGATTCTCTCCTGCGGCTATGCGTTCGGTACGGAGTTCATTTGAGATAGGGCGGATCTCCAGGTCAATGCCGAGGTCCGAGTAGTACTCTTCGACCAGTTCGAAATACGCGATGTGCACGTCGTTTGTCAGTTCTGCGAGTATGCGAAGTCTCTCGCCGTCGGGACGCAGGCGATACCCGGCGCCGTCACGCTCAGTCAGGCCCATGTCGTCGAGCAACTCGTTTGCACGCTCAGGGTCATACTCGGCGTAGGCCTGCGCAAACTCCTCGTCATAGATTACCGAAGACTCGTGCACAGTCATTTGACTTGGTTGCGATAGCCCGAAAAAGAAAACCTCGTCGATCTCATCACGGTCGATCCCGAGCGACATAGCTCGACGGAATCTGACGTCCTGGAAGATTTCGCGCAGTACCTCATCTTCATGAGACAGATTAAAGGCAAAGGAGATCGACTGCTCGGTTGAATCGTACAGGATTACCCGGTAGTTCCCGTCCTCCTGGTACTGAGTATAGGTGGGCATGTTGCTCAGCGACGTTTCCCATCCGGAAAAATAGTCCACCTGTCCGGTCAGTATCTGCGTCTCGAGTACTGTGCCGTCGGTGACAGCCTGGCTGCGTACACCGTCGAGATACGGCAGCTGGTTGCCGGCGGTATCGGTCTTCCAGTAGTAGGGATTCGCTTCGATGTGCGCCGTTGTTTCGGTAATCTCGCGAACCCTGAACGCGTTTATCGTCGGATAATTCGGGTCGAACTGATCGGGCATGCCAAACCACGCGAAGATCGTAACGCTCTGCACGTAATTCTGCAGATCGTCGAAACCCACGGCCTCAAGACGCTCGGAAATTTCGTCCTCGCTCGCGTAATCCGGGTGGAACTGACTCAGATAGTGCTCCGGGGCGAGGAGCGGGTACCAACCCCTCTGGTGTCCCATGTGGTTCGGGAACAGGGGATTCGGCTCGGGGAAGCGGAAAACGACAGTCAAGGGGTCCGGCGCCTCGACTTCCATCCATCCTCCCTGATAGAACGCGCGACGGTCGAGAAAACCGTCCGGATAGAATGCTTCGTGGTTTGCGACCTCGTTCCACCAGAAATCGATGTCCGCCGACGTGAAGGGTTCACCGTCGGACCAGCGCATGCCTTCGCGCAGGGAGAAGGTGAACTCGCGCCCGTCAGACGACATCTCCCAGCCGGTGGCGACGTTTGGCGTCAGCTCTGACAGCGACGTGTCCCACCGGAGCAGACCCTCGCCCATGATGAGCGTCCACGGCACGCGTGGGTTACCGACTACCGGACTCTCGACTATGCCGCCGTACTGGCCGATTTCCTCGACCGGTGTTACCACAAGCGGGTCGCTCCCGATGCGGTCGGATACCGATGGAAGGTCTCCGGATTCCACAAGCGACGCGTACCGCGGCGGTTCTCCTTCCAGCGCTGCGGTTGATTCTTCCGGTGCTGTCTCGGTACCACCTCCGGCGAACACCGGCGACGCTCCAACCAGCGCGATCAGCGAAAAAATAAACATGCGAAGCAGTATTTGTCGCATTTTCTACCTCCTCGAACGTATGTATTGATCCTTGGGATCACATTGAGATCATGCTATGGCCGGGTAGATTTGAACAGAAACTGAAGAATTCGCTCGTTCTGTGTATAATCGTATCAGAAAGTGAAAATCGCGGCCTGAAAAACGTTCTTGACCGCAGAGGACAGCGGGCCTAACGTGCTTGTATGCCTTCAAGAGCGGTCATCCACGAACAGACATTCGCCAGGCCCCTGCTCGACCGACGATTTCGGGTCATGATTGTCGACGACGATCGCCTCGCCGTAGACGATCTCAAACGCCTCGTGCACTGGGACGAGCTCGGCTGCTCCATCGTGGCCGAAGCTCGAAACGGCCGGGATGCCCTGGCGAAAGCGCGCGAGATGCACCCCGATATAGTGATCGCAGATATCCGCATGCCCGTTATGGATGGTCTGCAGCTCGCCGAAGAGCTGCTTGCGCTCAATCCGTGTACACGCGTCCTCCTGCTGACGGCTTATCGGGATTTCCAGTACGCACGGCAGGCGGTGAGACTGGGAGTATCCAGCTTTGTGCTCAAGAATGAAATGGACGCCGCGAAGCTCACGAGTGAGATACGGGACATGCAGTCGTCCTGGGTTCGATCCGCGCAGGAACACGGGGCAGCGAGACGCGAAAGACTCAAGTGGTACGCGCTCGCGGTCTCTCGTGGCGACCGGCCTGCGGATCC
>JBKHAN010000010.1:0-69815 GCA_046542845.1 Spirochaetaceae bacterium | reverse complement strand
TGCAGCCGCTTAAACCGCCATCACCACCAGAGTCGCGGACAGTAAAGAATGGTTGTTTACTGTGTCCGCGAGCTTCTCACGCATACACCGGCTGCCCTTGGCGTTGCGGTGCTCCACAACAAGCAGAAGGAGAAGCGCGGTGTTCTTCCCGACGGCACCGCCGGCTACTGGGCAGGCGAGACCATCCCGGGTGTCTTGTTGCGCTACCCCTGGGACGCCGATGACATGAGTGAACACGAGCGTCAGGTTCGTCTGAAGCGCTCCAGTGTCGGCCAGTAAGGCTGATACAGCGTCCGGAGACGCTCTGTGCTCTCCCGTACGGCGGCTCCGGCCTCCGAATCGGGCGTCTCGGGCGCCTCGTAACCGGTCAGGACCTGTAGCGATGCCTGAACACCCTCCGACAGAGCACGCGTATCGTATCCTCCTTCGAGCAGATACAGCAGCCTCCCGCCTGCGCAGCTGTCCGCAAGCTCGCAGTCGAGGGCGGCGAACGCGCTGTAGACCGTGCTCGACAGTTTCATCGACGCAAGCGGGTCACGGTGGTGTGCGTCGTATCCCGCGCTGACGATAACGAGGTCCGGGGAGAACTCGTGTGCCACCGGGTACACCAGGTTTCGCAACAGATAGAGGTAGTCTGCGTCCCCACAGCCGGCAGGCAGCGGACAGGAGACCGTGCAGCCTTCGCCGGCGCCATGACCAATATCCCCGAACCGTCCGGTTCCGGGGAAAAGAGGGTGCTCATGAACGCTCGCGTACAGCACATCCGATCGATCGTAGAACGAGTGCATACTGCCGTTACCATGGTGTACGTCCCAGTCGATAATGCACACGCGGTCGAGTCCTCTGCGCAGAGCGTGCTCGGCAGCAATTGCCGCGTTATTAAAGAAACAGAAACCCATAGCATGTGTCGCTTCGGCATGGTGGCCCGGAGGGCGCGACAGCACGAACGCGCGACAGTCCGGCCCGTCGAGTACGGCGTCAACCGCCGCGATAGCGCTGCCGGCAGCGCGACGAGCGGCGGCATAGCTGTGGGCATTAGCCGCGGTGTCGCCGTCAAAACGCGTGCTCGCAATACCAGAGCTCGCCGCGACCTCGCGTATGTACGCTCGCGAGTGCACCGTAGCGAGTTCATCCTCCGTCGCGTCGCGGGGATTGCCGGGGCGAAGCGCGGAAGCGAAGGGCGCGCGTTCGAGCATGTGGTCAACGGCCTCGAGGCGTTCGGGACGCTCGGGGTGGCCGTCTGCCTGCCGGTGAAGGCGAAAAACAGGGTCGCGATACAGAAGCATGCCTCAGTATACGGCAAAACGCTCGATAAAAAACGGGAAATGAGGTACCCTGCACAATCGGCTGAAACGCTATCCATGAGTCAAGAGCAACCGTCGGACGAAATACGAAACAGATTGCAGTCTCTTGAGGCCCGCGTTCAGGACGCGATGTCGGTCATCCATGCTGCTCAGCAGCCTGGCGGCTTATATGCGTCCGAGACCCTGAAGCGAGGACCGTCCCTTTTCGAGTTCGCGCTCGAACGGCTCGTGTACGGTCCCGGCGACCTTCGCGAGGATAGGGCCACACTCTCGGATATGCTCGTCGATGCCGCCGACACGACTCCGGATTTGCTGTGTACCGTCATGGCCGACGGTGTCATAGGGTGGGTCAATCAACGCCTTGCCGACCGCCTGGAGTGCCCGACCGACGCGTTCGGCGACGCGTCGTTCACCGACTTTCTGAAACCCGCGAGTAGCGACCGTTTTCGCGAGGCCTTCGCACGTCTCGTGTCGGGGCTTTCGCCGGTGCAGCCGGCTGAGGTCTTACAGTTCCTTCACCTGCTCGACGCGAGCCGGCAATCGGTACCCGTTGCGGCTCTCGTGGTCCCGGTAGATTCCGGCGGGGAGCGCTTCGTCGTCGTGATGCAGGATCTGTCGTTGAATCGCGTTCTCCTGGACGAACTGCAGGAGAGCAGGGACAACTACGACGCTCTTTCGGAGACTATAACAGAAGCCATTCTGCGGATCGACGAACACATGAACATAGTGTTTGCGAACAGCGCCGTGCGAACTACCTTTGGATTCCAGCCGGAGGACCTTCGCGGGAAACCGTTTTCGACCCTGTTTCCCGAATCCGTGTACGCCCGCAACGAGGGAGATTTCCGGAAATATTTCTTCGTCGACGAAGCTGACCGGCAGGATCTTGGGCTCGACAATACTATAGAAGTTCTCGGTAACCACAAGCATCGAGGGGTGGCCCCCATGGAGATTTCCTTCGGAAACTCCAAGGAATACCGCGGTCGAACGCTGACCTGCATTATTCGAGACATAACGCAGCGCAAGAACGTCGAGCGACGTTTGCGGCAGCTCGCGTACCACGACCAGCTTACGGGACTCGGAAATCGGGAGCTGTTCGAAAGCGATATGCGCAAGGTTCTCGCAACACCGGAGCTTTTTACGGCCGGTTATGCGGCGCTCATGTTTCTCGATCTCGACGGCTTCAAGCAGGTGAACGATACGGTCGGACACGACGCAGGCGATCAGCTGCTCGTTCAGACAGCGTCGCGACTGCGGAAAACGCTCAGGGAGAATGACTCGGTATACCGCTTCGGCGGCGACGAGTTTGTTGTTCTCTTATCCTTCATCCACGATCGGAAGGGTGCTGTCGTCGTGGCGAACAATATCCTGGCGGAAATTCGACGGCCGTTCCACCTCGACCTCGCACAGGAGTCACCCGTCAGCGCGAGCGTCGGCGTCAGCGTCGGCATCGCAATCCTCCCCGACGACGGAAAAACGATCGCCGACGTGACCAAGGCAGCTGACCTCGCGATGTACTCGGCGAAAGAATCGGGTAAGAACTGTTACGCCTTTTATGACGACGCACTGAACGAACGCGCGTCGGGTCGCTGGAAGCTGGAGCAGGGGATACGCAGAGCCCTGGAGGGGCAGGAGTTCACCATGTACTACCAGCCTCTGGTGAACAGCGCGGGAACCATTATCGGTGCCGAGGCGCTGCTGCGCTGGTTCAGCGACGAGCACGGGCAGGTGTCTCCCGGCGTGTTCATGCCGGTGGCTGAGGATACCGGGATGGTGGTTCCATTAGGCGGGTGGGCGCTTGAGACCGCGCTGCACGACGCTGTGTCGTGGCCGGCCGCCTCGGGAACGGGACGTGTGGTATCGGTCAACCTTTCGCCCCGACAGTTTGACCGCTCCGATCTGCTCGAGACTATAGGACGAGTCCTTAACCGCACCGGACTCGATCCTGGACGGGTTATTCTTGAGTTGACCGAAAGCTGCATAATGACGGCTCCGGAGCAATCAATCGCGACGCTTCAGGCGCTCAAGGATCGCTACCCTGGTCTGTCCGTTGCGATCGACGACTTCGGGACCGGGTATTCGTCGCTGAGCTATCTGACCAGGCTCCCTGCCGACGTTATCAAGATCGATCTGTCGTTCGTGAGTAATCTGTTCTCGCAGAGCAACGAGAAGATCGTCGGGGCGATCATCAACCTTGGGCATTCACTCGGCCTACAGATCATTGCCGAGGGTGTCGAAACCGCCGAGCAATTTGCGTATTTCACGGACAAAAACTGTCTTGCCTTCCAGGGCTATCACTTCCACCGGCCGCTACCACTACCGGATCTTCATGCGCTCATGAGCCTTGCAGAGTCTTGAGTACCTCGGCTTCGTTGTACTTTCTGAACAGCCACCATCCCGCGGCGAGGCCTGCAGCGCCGACGAGGAGCGTTGCGCGTACGCCGGGTACCGTCGCCGTTTCCGAGCCGAGGGTCGAGATGACGGGGAATATCAGCAGCGTAATGGCGGTCCCGACTTTCTGCATGAGCGTGCGCGCACCAAAGAAGATGGCGGCCTTGTGATTTCCGGTCTGTATGCCGTCAGCTTCGGCGACATCGGCAATAATGGCATTCGGAAGAATCCCGAAGATCGCAATCGGTAGCGCGGCGATGATCATGACCACGTAGCCGTGCAGGAGCGGCGACACGGGAATAAGACCCCAGGAAAGCATCAGGAGCGCTGCGAGAATGAACAGAACGAAGGCAGCGAGAAGCACACGTTTTTTTCCGAGTTTCGCCGCGACGACTCCGATCGGCACGTAGAACACGAAGCTCGCGAGGAACATGACCAGGAGAAAACCGCTCGCCGCGGCTCCGTCGAGTCCGAGCAGCATGATCACGTAAAAACTGATTCCCGTCTGTACGAAGGTTATCGCCAGCCAGTAGCTCAGGTCCGATAATACGAAGAACCGAAAGTTCCGGTTGGCGAGCGCCGTCCGAAGCGACGCGAGAAGCGGTTCGCTGTTTACCCGGTGCTCGCAGTATGCTCGTTCATCGATCAGGAGGACCGGCAGCAGCATCAACACAAGCGAGACAACCCCGAACAGACCAAGCGATATCTGCAGCGCCTGTTCGGGGGGCACGAAGGCTTCGAACGCGGTCTGCAGGAGATACACCTGACTGCCGAGCATGAAACCGAGCGCCCAGGTGATAGAGATCATGGTCGACAGCTGCAGACGCTCGGCCGGCGAATGTCCGAGTTCGCTCATCAGTGCAAAGTACGGAGTAACGTACATCGTCATAAAGAGGTAAAAAAGAAACGAGGTCACGAACAACCACGCGATATTCAGTAAGCCGGTCCCGTCTCCGGGGGGGATAAACACGAGAACTCCGAGGACGGCAAAGGGAACGGCTCCGATCGCCATGAAGCTGCGTCGCCTGCCCAGGCGCGACTGCGATCGGTCGGACATGCCGGCGATAAGGGGGTCGGTAATCCCGTCGAAGAGTCGCCCACCGGCAGTCACGATGCCAAGCGCTGCGGCAGAGCCTATGTAGAGCGGAAACAGCCTGCCACCTCCGGCCGCGGTCGGCGGGTTGTAGAAATAGTTTATCAGGTTAAGAACTCCGTAGGAGGCAAGCGACCACCCGAGTTGACCGAGCGCGAAAGATATCTTTCGCCACATGGGAAGGGTCGGTGGAAGCGAAGGTACCGGCTGAGCGTGTGTGTTCATGGCAGTAGCAGTGTATTCCCGACACGGTAAGCTGTCATTAGTGTTCTTGTGCAGGATGCATCGTTCATGCAGTTTGCCATGCAGACTGAAAAATTCCGCCTCGATCGCTTGGGTCTGCAGCCGATAGATGGCTAAAATATCAAAAAAGATAACCTGGCCCGTATATTGCTTTCACAGTTACCAAAATGCGAGGTGATGCCATGATGTACGCGCAGGATGCGAACGAGCAGCGTCTTATTGCCGAGGTTCTCAAGGCACGGAGAATCCTCATGAGCGAACAGGGAACGTCCCCGGATGTTACGGAAGCATTTGGCACTGTCGGTAAAGCGCTCAGGGTCGACCGGGTCTACTTTTTTGAAGTCCATTTCGACGAACACAGTACAGTGCTGGCATCGCAGCGCTACGAGTGGTGTGCGCCCGGTATCGAAGCACAGATTGACAATCCGGACCTGCAGGACATTCCGCTTCTAGACGCTGGATACACGAGGTGGATCGATCACTTCCATGCCTATTTGCCTGTCCACGGACCCGTGTCATCCTTTCCCGAAGCTGAGCAGGCGATGCTCGAATCCCAGGGCATACAGTCGTTGCTTATTCTCCCTGTTTTCACACGGGGCTCGCTCCACGGCTTCGTCGGATTCGATGACTGCAGGTTCCAGCGTACCTGGTCGGATCACGACCTGACCGCCCTGTTTACATTGGCACTTACCCTCGGTTGGATACACAAGGAACGCGCCCCGTCGAAGGCAGATCGTGCGGTCAGTGAAGCCATCAGTTTCATTGACAGGATGATGAACGTTCAGGCCGTTGCGCTTGACGCTTCACCGGTTTCCAGTCACACCGGGCGAACAGCCGCACGCCTTGCCGCCGCTACGGAAATACACAGGCTGCTCGCCGAGACCGCGATGGAGGGGCGTATTGAATCGTATGACCTGCTGCAGCGACTAGAACCACATTTCATGCGGGTTCTCAGGCAGTCCGGTGCCGAAGGCGGAGGGATCACGCTATCGGTCTCGGATGCGACCGTCGATGTCAGTGACGCGGTCAGTATCACGCTGATCGCGACCGAAGTGGTGTCGGCGTGTGCATCGGGCGGGTTCGTCTTCGGTGATCATCGTGTGTCTCTCGAGCTGGAACGGGTCACCGAAGCCCTTGAGTTTCGCATCCGAGCGCATGCTGCACGACTCGATGCAATGGCGCTCATGGCGTTGCGAAGTCTGACCGAGGATATCGGAGGAAATCGTCTTTCGGCTGCCGATCCGGACACGCTTGTCCTGATACGGTTTCCCCATCGGCACGCACCCGATACCCTATAGACGTCTGACGCTTGCCCGCTCCACGAGTACGGGCTGGAAAAAAAGTTTCATGGGCAGGGTTTGTCCGCCGCGCTCAATTTTATGAATCAGAAGTCGTGCCGCCCATTTCCCGAGTTCATATTTCGGATGCTCAAAGGTTGTGAGGCCCGGTTGCAGCATTGACGATGTCCTGTAATTGTCGTATCCGATCACCGATATGTCGTCAGGGATCGTCAGCCCTGACTCCCGAATGGCCAGGTATCCCTGCTGTGCCGTGCGATCGTTGAAGTAAACAATGCCTGTGACCCGTGATTCGAGCGAAGCGTGTGCGAGTATTCGTCTCGTGCAGACGCCACCCTGGTCAATGTCAAGGCGCTCGTCATCATTCGTGAACGACGCCAGGGCGTTCGGGTCAACCGGCAGACCTGCTTCGGTCATAGCTTTTCTGTATCCGGCATACCGTGCGACACCGGCCGCGACGTCGGCCTTGAAGACCATGCCAATCCGGCGGTGTCCGCGTTCAATAAGGTATCTGGTCGCCTGATATCCGGCCGACTCATCGTTTACTGATACCGTCGAGAGTCTCTCGTCGCTGACACCCCAGTGTGTGCTGACGACCGGGACGTTGCGCTTGTAGATGAGTTCCAGGAGCGGATGGTTTTCCTTCATATCCGCATTTCTCGAGGGCTCGATCACCAGTCCTTTCACGTCCTGATCGAGCAGCCGCACCACCGACTCCAGCTCTTTCTCACGATCCATTTTGCAGTTTGCGAGCGCGAGCGAGTATCCATTCTCGAACAGTTCGTCTTCGGCACCGCTTACGATGTCGGGATAGATGTAATCCATAAAAAAGAAGCTTACAAAGCCTATAAGGCCTTTGGACGCTTCAACGTCCGGGTGGCGTAACTTATGGCCGACAAAAAACGTTCCACTGCCGTGTTTTTTCTCGATAACTCCGTCTTTCTCGAGAATCGCTAATGCCTGTCGGATCGTTGTCCGGCTCACGTGGAAATACTGCGTCAGTTCCAGTTCGGTTGGTAGCCTGGTCTCCGGCTGGTACTCTGATTCTCGAAAGTGTTCAACCAGAAGGTCACGAATCTTCAGGTACTTGAACCCGGTCTCGGTACGCATGATGTCGTGATTATATTCGTTTTTTTCAGATAGCAAAAGATAATACAAGTAAGAACACCATTGTTTTATCGTTTTTTATAAAATATGTGAGAAGCACGAAAAATGACGCTTTACGGACCAAATAAACCGTGATACCGTCCTTTCAGGTTGTATTTGTGTCTTTTTTCAGACGCAAAAAGAATACAACTAAATACAAGGAGGTAACTATGAGAAAACGTCTCGTAGCACCAGCGTTGATGCTGGCTGTGCTGCTTCTGTTGGCCGGTTGCGGCGAAGAGGCTCAGGAAGTCACGGACGAGCCCGGCGAACTCAGCGGCCGTCTCGTCGTATGGTCCTTCACCGACGAAATGGGTGACATGATAGAACCCTTCAACGAGGTATATCCGGATATTGAGGTCGAGTTTGTCGTTATACCGAACGCCGACGAACAGTATCTGAACCGCATTACCAATGCGATGCGCTCGCGTTCTGCCACGCCGGACGTCTTTACCGGCGAACGTGCGTTTTTCCGTCAGTTTATCGAATCGGACTACTGGGAGCCGATTTCCGGCGAACCCTACAATGCCGAGGAACTGGTTGGCGACCTGGTGGAGTACGTTACCGAGCTCTCGCGAAACACCGACGGCGACATCACGGCACTCAGCTGGCAGGCTACCCCGGGCGGATTGTTCTACAGGCGCGACATTGCACAGGATATCCTCGGTACTGACGATCCCGACGCTGTTTCCGAATGGACGAGCGACCTTGACCGGTTCTATGAGCTTGGTGAAATGATACGGGAGGAATACGACGGGGAGCGCTATCTGCTGTCCGGCTACACAGACATGACAGAGTTTGTGTATAACCAGCGGAGTGAACCCTACATCGTTGACGACCGACTCGTCATTCCGGAGTCGCTGGTGGAGTTTATGCAGGTAGCACGGGAGATGCGCGAGAATCGCATTGAAGCCGGCGCAACAACATGGGACCCTCCCTGGTTCTCTTCGATGGCAGACGGCAGCGTGTTCGCCTACATTCTCCCGACCTGGGGGCTGCACTACGTCATGAAGCCGAATGCCGAACCTGAAGCCGATGAAGGAAACGCCGAGTTTCGTGGTGACTGGGGTCTTGCGAGTCCTCCCGCTGCCTATACCTGGGGTGGCACATGGGTCGGTATAAACCGGAACTCCGAACAGAAGGATCTCGCGTGGGCCTTCGTTGAGTTTGTGGGCAGCAATCCGGAGTTTCACGAAGAGTGGGCTCGAAGCACCGGAGATTTCGTTTCGAACACCAACGTTCTCGCCCGAATCCAGGACGATTTCTCCGATCCTTTCCTGGACGGTCAGAACCACTACGCATATTTCTTCGATCAGGTTCAGCAGGTTGATGTATCGTTTATCGGGCCGTGGGACTTTCAGATCCAGAACGCCTGGGGCGATGAGGTCGAGCAGTTTGTAAACGGACAGAAGACTCTGGACGAGGCGATTGCCGACTTCGAAACTGCTGCACGCGATTTCCTGCCTAACATCAGTGAAGTGGTCGTGGAACGCCCGTAGGTACATACTGTTTCGAGGCCAATATCCATTATCGGCCGGTCAGCGACATGCTGTCCGGCCTTGCTCTAAAGGGGGAATGATGAAGCGCAGCACCAAGGGGTATTTGTTTATTCTTCCGTATTTCGTCGCGTTTCTGGTGTTTCAGTTATATCCGATCGTGTTTACATTCCTATTGAGTTTTCAGCGATCGGTCACAATGATTCGGACCGAATTCGCCGGCCTTGAGAACTATCGGAGGCTCGTAACTACCGAGTTGTTCCTCACCGCTATCGGAAATACCTGGTACATCTGGATCGTAAATTTTATTCCGCAGATACTGATAGCCCTATTTCTTGCGGTGGTCCTCAGCGAACGAAGTACGAAGGGACGCGAAACGCTTCGGACGCTGTATTTTCTGCCGAATCTCGTCACCGCAGCGTCAATCGGTGTTCTCTTTGCGGTTCTTATGGACTGGCGCTTCGGCACCCTGAACATGATGCTCATGCGGATCGGAGCGATACAGGAACCGATCAACTGGCTCCAGATTCCCCGTTTCGCTCAGGGAACCGTTTCGGCTATACAGTGGTGGCAATGGTTCGGATACACCACCATAATCTTTATGGCCGGTTTGAGCGCGATAAACGAGGATCTTTATGAAGCTGCCTATATCGACGGCGCGGCAAGGTTTCAGGTCTTCAGGTTCATAACGCTTCCTCTACTACGGCCGACGATGCTGTACGTGCTTATTACATCGCTGATCGGAGGGCTGCAGATCTTTGATATTCCTCGCGTGCTCACCAACGGCCGTGGGGCACCGGACAACGCCCTGACCACCATGGTGCTGTATCTCTATAATCAGGCCTTTCACTTCTTTAATACCGGCTATGCGGCTACCGTCGCGCTTTTCCTCTTCCTCATGATTCTCCTTTTCTCCGTGGTTATCTACTCGATACTGAATCGTGAGCCGGGGTCTGTCAGGAGGGTTCGCCCATGATCGTCGAGAAACGACCGCTTGTTGTTCGCATTCTTCTATGGGGCTTCCTCCTCGGTCTGGCGCTTCTTAGCGTCATGCCTTTTTACATGATGATTATCAACGCGACTCGAAGCAACGTGGAAATCTCCCAGGGTGTCTGGCTTACTCCCGGCGACCAGCTGGCTCGCAACTACAGCATTATTCAGTCGCGGGTGAATATATGGCGCGGGTTTTACTCAAGCGCCATAATCGCAGTTCCCTCGGTGATGCTTTCCGCGTTCTTCAGCGCGCTCACCGCGTACGGATTCGCGAAGTTCCGTTTTCGGTTTCGTGAAACACTGTTCTGGGTTGTCCTGGCGACCATGATGATACCGCAGCAGCTTGGACTCATTGGATACTACGACCTGGTTCTCAACCTCGGGCTTCTCGATACCTACGCTCCACTGATCCTGCCCATGATCGCAAACCCGGCCATGGTGTTCTTCGTTCGGGCGTACATACAGTCGAGTATCTCGGATTCTCTGATAGAGGCTGCGATAATCGACGGTTCCGGCGAGTTCCGGACATTTTTGACGATTATTTTCCCTCTTGCGATGCCGGCCATCGCGACCCTGTCCATATTCACGTTCATAAACAAGTGGAACGATCTCATTACTCCACTGGTCCTCCTGAACTCAGCCGATAAGTTTCCACTGCCGATCGTCATTGCGAACATCCGGGGCCTCTACGAATCGAACTTCGGCGCGATTTATCTCGGTATCGCGATATCGGTCGTTCCGATTCTGATCGTCGTGGTCACCTTCTCGAAGGCTCTGATCAAGGGGCTGACGATCGGTGCAATCAAAGGTTAGGCGCTTTCAGGGAACTCCAGTTCGATTGTCGTACCGTGTTCGTTTCGTATGGAGAGATCTCCTCTGATCTGCTCGCTCAGCGAGCGGATCAGGGTCATCCCAAACCCGTCCTCGGCTCCGTCTGCTATGCCTCGTCCGTTATCCCGAACGGTGAGCTTGAGCGTCCCGCGGGCGGTTTTCTGCAAATGAACCGCCACTCGTCGCGTCCTGCGATCCTCGAAGGCGTATTTCAGCGCGTTCGTCACGCCCTCGTTCACGATGAGCGCGATCGTGGACATGAGCGACCCGCCGATGCGCAGCGGCGATACCTGCACGTCGAGTTCGACCGATGCGGTGGCGGTAAGACCGTCGACGACCCGGGGTAAAAGTCTTTGCAGATAATGATCGGCCTGGACCGAATCGCGTTCCTCTGCCGATTCAAGTTCCTGATAAAGCAGGAGCACCGAACGAACCCGCTCCTGTGCCGCGCGCAGGGACGCACGCACTTCGTCGCTGCCGCTGGTTGCGCTCTGAAGTTCCAGAAGACTTATTACCGTCGCCATGTTGTTTTTGACCCGATGATTCAGTTCTTTCATGCGAAGGGTTTTGGCCTTCAGTTCTGAAACGAGTCGCGCCTCAGCTTCCTTGTGCCGGGTAATATCGAGCATGTAGCCGCCGAACCGGAATCCACCGTCCGGGTCTTCGCGACAGAATGAGTGCCCCTCGAGCCACCCGGTTGACCCGTCGGCGCGCTTGTATCTGAACTCGCGTGACCATACGCTGCGTTGTGAGATCGCAATCGCAACACTCTCAAGCAAACCGGCTCTGTCGTCGGAAGATACGAGCGCAAGCGCCGGTGCTATACCGTCGGACAGGTCCAAAGGGTCAAGGCCGGTGAGTACGCGAATAGAATCTGATATGGAGAATTCAGACACATCCCCGCGTTCGGTGGCATCAAAATGAAAGAAGAATCCAGGGAAGTTTCCGGCAATTTCCGGAGGATACTCCATAGTATCGATAGTGGTCATAGTAAAATTCTGACAGCAAAATCTGTGCCAAATTTTTCGACTCGGAAAAGCCCCACAAGGAGCATGTAAATTTACGTATTGGAGAAGTTTTAGCTATTACCTTGCGTCTCTTCCATGCAAAATGGATGTGCCATGCATGCTTCATGGGCGTTCTCACTCCGATTCGACGTGTTCATACTGCGGCTCCTGCGGTAGACTGGAGCCAGGTCTGGAGGTTCTCCGTATGCTCACTATCGCCCGTGTTCGCCCTGTCGTGACGGCACCTGAAGGAATCGACCTTGTTGTAACGGTGGTGGAGACGTCCGACCCGGCGATAACAGGCTACGGCTGCGCCACATTTACCCAGCGCGCAAGCGCGGTCGCCGAGGTTACCACGCGATACCTGGACCCGCTGCTTAAGCAACGCGATGCGGCTCGCATCGAGGATCTGTGGCGCCTTATGCACGCGAACAGCTACTGGCGGGGAGGACCCGTGTTGAACAACGCGATCGGCGGTGTCGACATGGCACTCTGGGACATCAAGGGCAAGCTCGCCGGCATGCCGGTATACCAGCTGCTCGGTGGCGCCTGCCGCGATCGGGTCGATGTATACCGCCACGCCGACGGGGCAACGGTTCCCGAGCTCCTCGATCGCGCGTCGAATCTCCTTCAATCGGGGCACCGCTTCGTACGCTGCCAGCTCGGTGGTTACGGAGCAGCCGGCGCCATGACCCGCTCGGCCGACGCGGAAAGTTCCACCGAGTCAACGGGGATCTCTCGAACGCCGGGAGCGCCGCCTGCGCCCGACGACCGGGTCCCGATCGACCCGGCGCGGTACATGTCACTGACGGTAGACATGCTCAGCAAAGCTCGTAACGCCCTCGGTTCTGACGTGGAGCTTCTGCACGACGTTCACGAGCGGGTTCCCGTCGGGGAAATCGCCCGCTTTGCTGCCCGGCTTGACTCGGTTGGACTCTTTTTTCTCGAAGACCCGGTGCCCCCGGAACAGTGGCCGTGGTTGCGAGAGATTCGCAGGCACAGCGTGACCCCTCTGGCACTGGGAGAACTGTTTACAGGACCGGAACAGTGGCTCCCTGTTGTTCACGAGCGACTGATCGATTTTATACGCGTGCATCTCAGTCACATAGGCGGCATAACACCGGCCCGAAAGCTCGCAGCCTTATGCGAAGCATATGGAATCCGAACCGCATGGCACGGTCCGGGCGACTGTTCTCCATTCGGGCACGCAGCGAATATCCACCTTGACTTTGCGGTACCGAATTTCGGTATACAGGAGATGTACGAGCCGTCTGCCGTCATGAGCGCCGTCTTCCCCGGAATTCCGGAGGTGCACGACGGCGCGGTTCTGCCTCCTGACAAACCAGGTCTCGGGGTGGAGTTTGCCGAGGAGCTTGCGCTGGAATATCCGCCGCGTTGTGTGCCGCCGAAGTGGACAAGAACTCGGGGGCCTGACGGGACGCTTCTGTATCCATAGAACCTGGGGAGGACCATACTATGCGATTTTTTGTGGGTGGCTACTCGCGCACACTTCACTGTGCCGAGCTCAATTCCGACAGCGGGGCGATGTCGATACAGTCTTCGGTCGATACCGGGTCCAACGCATCCTTCCTCGCGTGGGCTCCTGAAACTTCGACCGTCTACGCAACTGCCGAGACGGGGACCCATCCCGCCGAGCCGGGGAGTATTGCCGCGTTTCGGCTCCATGACACCGGGCGCTTGACCCGGATGTCGGACGCTCTCAGTTGTGGCGCCGGCCCATGTCATGTTGCCGTCGACGCATCAAAGCGACTCCTCGTCGCGGCCAACTACGTGGGTGGGAGCATCGTTGCCCTGTCGCTTACCGAAACGGGCGATATCGGGACGCCTCTCGCGTGTATACAGCACGAAGGGCAGGGACCGAACGCTGCCCGCCAGGAACGCGCCCATGCTCATTCGACGCATTTTGATCCGGCCCGCGCCGCGGTGTACGTATGCGATCTCGGCACGGACGAAGTCGTGCGCTACCCGCTATCCGTACTCGACGCAGGAGCCGACAGAGCTGCAGGAACAGGCGCGCTGGCGCTGCGACCCGGAGCGGGGCCGCGGCATCTGGCGTTTTCGCCCGACGGTCGGCACGCCTATGTCGTCACCGAGCTTTCGAACACCGTACTTGCCTGCAGCCATGACCCCGTGACCGGAGCGTTGACCGTTCTGCAGGAAAGCAGCCTCCTCCCGGACGGATATGAGTCCGAAGCGCTCGCGGCGGAAATACAACTGCATCCGAACGGTGCCCTCGTGTACGTTTCCGTTCGGGGCCCCGACCGTATCTGCGTGTTCAGGCGTGAGACAGCGACGGGCCGTCTTGAGCCGTGCGCTTCGTTTTCGAGTGGTGGTGTGTGGCCAAGACATTTCGATATCGATGAAAGCGGTCGCTACATGCTCGTGGCAAATGAACGGAGCAACCTGGTCTGTTCCTTCCGAATTGATCCGGAGTCCGGCATGGGTACATCGACCGGCTGCACGCTGGAGGTCGAGGCGCCGAGCTGCACGCTCTTTGCAGGAGGAAAATCGTGAAGGTACTCGTAACTGGAGGAAGCGGTTCGGTCGGACAGGCGGTGGTCGAGCTGCTTGGCGAGCACGGATACGACGTTACCGTCACAGGACGTCGGGAAGGGTTGTCGGTGCCCGGAGGTCGTTACGTCTCGTGTGACGTGATGGACTACGACTCGCTCCGTTCGGTCATGAACGGTCACGAGGCGGTCGTACACCTTGCTGCATTTAACACACCGGTCGGTGTGGCCGGCAGGGATGTATTTCGCGTAAACGCACTCGGCAGCTTTCACGTTTTTGAGGCTGCAGCCGAGTGCGGTGTACGCCGGGTCGTCGGGGCGAGCTCGATTAACGCGTTGGGGTTTTACTTCGGCGATCGCAGCGTGAAGCTCGAATATCTTCCCGTCGATGAAGCTCATCCCGTTCTGGCCACCGACGCCTACAGCTTCTCGAAACAGTCCCTTGAGGCGATCGGGCGATATTTCTGGGAACGCGAGGGCATTACAAGCCTGATGCTGCGTCTTCCGGGCGTAATACCGCATTCAGACATCGTAGATAACGTCGAACGCTACGCACAGTACGACATAGCGATTATTCAGCGTCTTCTCGATATGAGTCCGTACGAACGGAAAGGTGAGCTTGTGCGGCTTCAGACTGCCTACAACGCGTACCGGAGGCGGCATCGGTGCGACGAACACCGCGGGGGGAGCTGGTGGGCGAAGCCCGACGACGACACAGCCCTGACTCGCGACGAGCTTCGCTTCATGCATCACAAGGTTAATTTTTTTACCTACGTCGACGAGCTTGACTCGGCACAGGCAGTCCTTCAGGGACTCACCGCCGATATTTCGGGGTGCCATCCTCTGTTCATTAATTCGCATCGAAACTCCCTCGGACTTCCGATGGCCGAAGTCGCGAAACTCTACGACAACGACGCTCCTGTCCTGCATCCGCTTGCCCCCGGCGACGATTCTGTTGTCTCGATAGACCGTGCACGAAGCCTCCTCGGTTTCGAGCCGAAGTGGGTGGTGGAGGGGCGTCTGGGCTGAAGATTATTGACAGAATCCTGTACGGCGGTAAAAATCACCTATGATACGTTCCATTCATCATGCTATTCGGCCCCTGGCGCTGGTCGGTCTGTACGCGCTACTCATTTTGGTGACAGCCGGGTGCGGCAACGAATCGGTCTCAGCGGACGACACCGAGGGGACCGAGTCCGAATCGGTCTCGGTTCCGGATGTCCCTGCACCCGGGCAATACGCGGTCACGAGTGCGCATCACCTTGCAACCGAGGCCGGACTCGAGATCCTTGAGTCCGGAGGAACGGCGGCGGATGCTGCGATCGCGGTCGCGGGAGCGCTCAGCGTTGTCGAGCCGTATTTCTCGAGCGTACTCGGGGGCGGGACGTGGGCACTGTATTACAACGCGGAGACCGGTGAGGTTACCAGTCTCGACGGAGTCGGTATCACCGGGTCGCGTCTCGATGTCGATCATTACGCCGAGCGTTCAGGCGAGTTCGGGGCGCATCAGGCGATTGTGCCCGGTGCCTGGGACGGATGGATGCTGTGGCTCCGTGAGTACGGACGGCTCGATCTCGGCGACGTACTCGCACCGGCCATCCGGTACGCGGAAGACGGCTTTCCTGTAACACCGTCGATAGAATCGCGCCTCAGATCGCGTTCCGAGAACATCGAAACGTGGCCCGATACCGGGGCAGTCTATCTTCGCGAGGATGGAAGCCTCATGGAGGAAGGCGATACGATTCGCATTCCCGACATGGCAGAGACCTTCCGGGAACTCGTCGCCGTGTACGACGAAGGCCTTTCCGGAGGGCGTGTAGCGGCGATACAAGCCGCGCGAGATCATTTCTATCGCGGGCCCTTCGCGCAGGCGATCGTGGAGTTCACCGAGGAACTCGACGGCTATCTGACAATAGACGATTTTCACGGATACGAGGCAGAGATCGTGGAGCCGATTTCCATAGACTACAATGGCGTCGAAGTTTTTCAGAACCCGCCGAGCAGTCAGGGGATCACTCAGCTGCTCGCGCTCAATATTCTCAGGGACTATGACCTTAGTCAGTACGAAATGGATTCGGCCGACGCGGTACACCTGCAGGTGGAAGCGATCAAACTCGCGTTCGCCGACCGCTACCACCACGTCGGAGACCCGGATTTCGTGGAAGTTCCGGTAGCCGAACTTCTTTCCGACGACTACGCGGCGTCTCAGCGTCAGCGCATACGCATGGACTCCGTGCTCGAATGGCCACTGGAAAACCAGCTCGCAGCGGATCGATTGTCGGCCGTCGTCGACATGCACCCGGAGGACGGAAACACAACGACCTACCATATCCTCGACGCCGAAGGGAATGCGGCCGCGGTGACGACGAGTCTCGGGTATCAGCTTATGGTCGTTGGTGACACCGGCATACACCTGAACAACCGGATGCGAATGTTCTCTATTGATCCATCGGAGCCGAATTATATGGAGCCGGGCAAGAAGGTTCGCCATACCAGTAATCCATATATGGCGCTTCGGGACGGCAGGCCTTACATACTCGGCGGCAACACCGGGAACGACATGCAGCCGCAGGGACAGGTGCAGCAGTTTGTTTCCGTCGTGGATTTCGGTGCGACCGCACAGGAAGCGGTGGATCGCCCCCGGTTCGAGTCTCGCACCTTCCCGCAGGGCATCCCGCCCTATACAGTGCACAACGATCTGCGTTTCGAGGATGGATTTGACGAAGCGGTGATCCGCGAACTCGAGTCACGGGGCCACACCATAGGCGAAGGTATACTCGCGGGAGCCGCGGCAATGATCGTTATTGATCATGAAACCGAAACGGTGGAAGCAGCCGCCGAGACACGCGGGGACGGCAGCGGTGTAGTGCGTTAATTATCCTGCTCCTGAGCTTGAAACAGGCCGTACGGCAGCAGACCTTCGGCAATGACGCCTGCTGTATGCTACACTCCGGGGATCATGAGAAGTGAACTGAACCGTACGATTCGTACATTTCTGGAATCGGCTTCACGGGAGGCTGCCGGGCGTCAGGCCATGGTCGTCGGAGACTTGAAAGCCGATTCGACCTACGTGACCGACGTTGACATCGCGCTTTCCGAGTACGCGCAAGATCTGTTCAGTCCCGTAACAGGTTCCGATGCGGTTGTGACCGAGGAACATCAGGGCATACTCGATGCGATACGCAGCGGGCACCGGGCGGAGGACGACGAGATCCTGGTTGTCGTGGATCCGATAGACGGGACGAGGAATTATGTCCACGGGCTTCCTCTCTACGCGGTGTCGGTCGGTGTCCTGAAAAATCGGAAGCCGTGGCTTGGCGGCCTTGCCTTTCCGGGTTTCGGGTACGCGATCGTTTTTGACGGCGAGGCGGTGCTGAGGTTTCCACTGTCGCACCCTTCCTCGATACCCGAGACGGTCGCGCGCCCCGATACCGCGCTTAACAGGCAATCGCTTGTTTTTACGAGCGACGGGATACTGAGCCGCCACACCTGGGACACATCCATCTGCCGCATCATGATGATTGGATCCTCGGTCGTCGAGTCCGCGTGGACGGCACTTGGACACGGGGTCGCATCCATCTTTGGCGCACACATCTGGGACATTGCCGGCGTGTGGCCCGTATTCGAACACTTCGGCCTTTTTCTTCATCGTCTGAGCGACGGCTCTGCGATCAGGACCTACGACGTGGCAGACTACAGCCCGCGCAACGATTGCCTGACCGAGCGCGGCGTGATCTGTCGACCCGAGGACTTCCCGACGCTCAAACGCGCGCTGGTCGAGGTCGTGGCGAACGCGCGCGACCGTTAAAGGGCACGACCATTCGACGGATTACCTGATGCGCGGGTATAATGCTCCGCAATACGATACGAGATCAGGAGCATTACCGTGTACGAAGCCGCCGAAAACCGATACGAACAGCTGGAGTATACGCGCTGCGGCGCGAGTGGATTGAAACTTCCGCCAATATCGCTGGGACTGTGGAACAACTTCGGAAACAATCGCCCCTACGACAATGGACGTCGCATGGTTCTGCGCGCCTTCGACCTTGGTGTCACCCACTTCGACCTGGCGAATAACTACGGCCCGCCTGCAGGCTCGGCCGAGGAGAATTTTGGTCGCATGCTGGCACACGATCTCAAGCCCTACCGTGACGAACTGGTTATATCCACGAAGGCCGGTTACGATATGTGGCCGGGTCCTTACGGCGCATGGGGATCGCGCAAGTATCTGACGGCGAGCCTTGATCAGAGTCTTGCGCGCATGCGCCTCGATTACGTCGATATTTTTTACTCTCACCGCTTCGATCCTGACACGCCCCTTGAAGAGACCATGGGTGCACTCGCAAGCGCGGTGGCCCAGGGCAAAGCTCTGTACGTCGGTATCTCTTCCTATTCGGCGAAGAAGACGGCCGAAGCTGCTGCGCTGCTGAAAAGCATGGGCGTCAGGTGTCTGATTCATCAGCCTTCCTATTCCATGCTCAACCGCTGGATCGAAGACGACCTTCTTGATGAGCTCGAAAAGCAGGGTATCGGGTGTATCGCGTTTTCTCCGCTTGCGCAGGGACTCCTGTCCGACAGATATCTGAACGGCATCCCCGATGACGCGCGGGCTCACACCGCGTCATCGTTCAAGCCATCATTCCTGACGGAGGAGAATCTGAAGAAAGTTCGCGCGTTGAATCAGATCGCAGAGGGGCGTGGACAGTCGCTGTCGCAGATGGCGATAGCCTGGGTACTCCGTGACCCGCGCATCACCACCGCGCTCATCGGCGCGAGCCGGGTCGAGCAGATCGAAGAAAACCTCGGGGCTCTTCAGAACCTCGACTTCTCGGGCGAAGAGCTTGCCGAGATCGATCGCTACGCGACCGAGTCGGGTATTAATCTCTGGGCAGAGTCGAGTAATGCAGGATAGCGGCGCTCTTACGCTTCAGACATATTATTTTCAAAACATCTTTAAAAATTATTGCGGTCAATAACTCTAAAAACCAATTTTAATCATAAATATGTGCCTTTTGCGCCTTTTTCCCCTTGCGTCGCGGCATATTTGACCGGATACTGGGCGTAAACGCTAGTGATATGCGGCGAAAACCTGCGACCGCGGCCGATGCACGTCGCGGCTCGACGATCGATCAGAGGGGATAATCATGCTGAAAAATCTTAAAATGGCTATGAAAATGGCGTTGGGATTCGGTCTTATTGTAGTTCTGCTTATTGTCGTCGGTGGAATTGCGACCGTGAACCTCCTGAACATCCAGGCAGATTCGACCCGACTGAACGACGAGTACATAGAGGAGCTCTCGATCGCTAACGGCATGGAACGCTCGGCCCTGCAGACGATGTACGCCATGAGGGGATACGCATTCTCCTTCGAGGAAGGGTTCTGGACCGAAATGGAAGAGGAATTCAGTGCTTTCGACGATTACCTGGCGGAGGCGGATGCTCTTGCCAGTCGCTACGAAGGGCTCGTGGCTCTTCGGGAGAATATCGGTCTCGCACAGGAGCAAGCTGCGCAATACTCGACACTCGCCGACCAGACGCGCGAGCTCGTTCTTGAAATAGAAGATCTTCGTGCCGTAAATGATGCCGCTGCGGCAACTGCGTTGGACGCCTTTACCGAGTACATTTCCGCTCAGGAAGCGGCCATGGAGCAGGAGATAGACGCGGGGGCCGGCGCTGCCACGCTCCGCGAGCGCCTGAGCAAAATCAGCCTGGCAAATGAAGCGCTTGACTTTCTGAACGAAGCCCGGATTGGAAACTTCCGAGGGCAACTTGTTGAAGACGAGGAAGTCTTCGAGAGTGCGCTTGCCGGTCTGGACGAGGTCCCGGAGCTTGTTTCCGAGCTTCGGCAGGTTACGCGACTTTCGCAGGATCTGGCACAACTCGATGCGATCGAGCAGGCGACGCAGGACTACCGCGAGGCGGTATCAAATGTATCTGCAGACACTCTGCAGCTCGCCGAACTGAACAATCAGCGAACGGAGACGGGCAACGAGGTCGTCGGGGTCGCACAACGCACCGCGGAGGCGGCGCTCGATCAATCTACACAGATTTCTAACGATGTTGTCGGCGCGGTACAGACTGCGGTAACAGGTGTTGCGATCGGTATAACGGTAGCCCTGCTCCTGGCGGTATTCATTGCGATCGCGATTACACGGTCCATTACCGGCCCGCTTGCGAAGGGAGTAGTATTTGCTTCGGAACTGAGCAAAGGGAATCTGACGGCGAAGCTCTCGGTAGAGCAGAAAGACGAGATTGGCATTCTCGCCGAATCGCTGCAGGGCATGCGTGATAAACTGATTTCTGTGGTGCAGGATGTAAAATCCGCGTCCACAAACGTTTCGTCGGGAAGCGCAGAAATGAGCAGCAGCGCCCAGGAGCTTTCGCAGGGCGCAACCGAGCAGGCAGCGTCTGCTGAAGAGGTCTCATCGTCCATGGAAGAGATGGGGTCCAATATAAGTCAGAATACGGACAACGCCCTGCAGGCGGAGAAAATTTCGCAGAAAGCCGCAGACAGCGCCGAAGAAGGCGGTCAGGCTGTCGACCAGACGGTTCACGCTATGCGGGAGATCTCCGAGAAGATCAGTATCATCGACGAGATAGCCCGTAACACGAACCTGCTTGCCCTGAATGCTGCGATCGAAGCCGCCCGTGCGGGGGAACAGGGCAAAGGGTTCGCGGTCGTCGCGAGCGAAGTACGAAAGCTCGCCGAGCGCAGCCAGACTGCGGCGGGCGAAATCGCAGAGCTTTCGACCCGGAGCGTCGAGGTGGCCGAAAAAGCCGGGACCATGATCAGCGGGATTATACCGGAGATTCGCAAGACGGCCGACCTTGTTCAGGAAATCAGCGCGGCGAGCAAGGAACAGAGTTCCGGTGCGTCGCAGATCAACCAGGCGCTCATGCAACTCGATCAGGTCGTGCAGCAGAACGCGTCGGCCGCCGAAGAAATGGCTTCCATGGCCGAAGAACTGAACAGTCAGGCCGAGCAGCTGGAACAGACGATCGGGTTTTTCAGAGTCGAGGCGAACGGCCGTGCGGCGAAGCGGGCACTCCCGACTGCGAAGCAGAACCGTGCGCTCGGATCGGGCGGGCATGCAGCTACCAGTGGCACGAGCGGGACGACGAAGCGCTCAGCCGGACCCGAATCGACCGGTATTACGCTTCTTGACACCGATTCCGACGAAAGCGATAGCGATTTCGAGGAGTTTTAGCGCTGCACGAATCGTCAGGGCTGCTATGACGGCTTGACCGTTTTCTGATACCGTTCCGGCACTATGAAGGTGGTAATCGCAGGTGGCGGAGCGGTCGGGTTTCAGCTGGCGCAGCAGCTTATTCGCGAACGGCACGATGTGGTGATTGTAGAGCGCGACGCCGAACAGGCTCGCATACTCGGGAATCGCCTCGATTGCATGGTAGTGAACGGTCCCGGGAACAATGTCGATGTACTTCGCGAGGCGGGGACCGGAACGGCGGACTGCTTTATTGCGGTGACGACGTCTGACGAGGTCAATCTCATTGCGTGTGCGCTCGTCTCCAGCGAGTTCAACATTGCCAAAAAAATAGCACGTGTACGTAACATCGAATACTCGGGGAGTCGCCTCGCTGAGGCGGGTGTTCTGGGCATAGACTACGTCGTGAATCCGGAAACCGAAACGGCCACTGAGATCATTACGAGCATCGAGCAGGGGGCGTTGAGCGACGTCATTTCGTTCGAGGCGACGGATCTGCAAATCCAGAGTCTGACCGTTGCTCCGCACGCACCCCTGGTCGGCGTTCGCCTTCGGGATCTTGGAACCATTCACGAACGGTTTCTCATTGCCCTCATCGTACGGGCGGGCTTGTACATTATTCCGTCGGGCGAGAACCGGGTCCAGGAAGGCGACCAGATCTACATTGTTGCCACGGCAAAAGACACCGAGGCAGTTTTCGCGAGCTTCGGAAAACCGAGACGAACGCTGAACAAAGTCGTCCTCGTCGGCGGAGGCGGCAAAATCGGCTCGAGAATCGCCGAGTACTTTCTGCGTGTGCACGCGGGACGCCGCCGTTCGCATACGCGGCCGATATTACAGCGGCGAAAGCGGTCGGTCCATCTGAAGATAGTCGAGCGGGACTACCAGAAATGTAAGGAGCTGGCAAACCGCTTTTCCTCAGCCACGATTATACACGCTGATATTGCCGACGAAACGCTATTCGAAGAAGAGCAGTTTGAGGAGTCGGACCTGGTGGTAGCCGTCACAGACAACCAGGAGCTGAACATGGTGACCGCGCTGTACGCCCGAAGCGTCGGTATTCCGCGGACGGTCTGCCTCGTCAATAATACCGGCTATGCCGATATTGCTTCGCGCCTTGGAATCGACGTGCCGGTCAGTCTAAAGAAATCAATGGTAGACGCAATTTTGAAGATCATTCGGCGGGGAAGTGTTCGTAACGTCCGGTCACTCTTTAATGGACAGATTCAGATTCTCGAACTCACCATAGCGCCCGACAGCCCGCTGGTCGGGAGGGTGCTCAGAGATATTGCGCTACCCGCAGGAACCCTGATCGTGTCGGTGACGCATAATGGCACAGCGATCATCCCCGATGGGCAGACACGGCTTGAAGCGGACGATGGTGTCGTTGTGATGCTTCGTCAGGAGCATTTTGACCGCGTCGTGCAGCTCATTTCTCCCGGGCAGCAGGAGAAATGACATGCGGGTAGGCGTTGTATCTCGAATGCTGGCCGCGGTCATCGGAATCGTTGCGTTCTTTCTGATTCCCGGGCTCATAATGGCAGCACTTGACGGACACCGGTCGGTCGCGCTGGCCTTTCTCGCAACGATGCTCGGCTCCTGGGTCTTTGCGGCAGTCGTGTTGTCTGTCTCACGGGGACACGCGGGGGAACTTGGTGTTCGAGGCGGCTTTCTTGTGGTCAGCCTTTCGTGGGCCGGATCCGCTCTCGTCGGTGCATTTCCTTTCTTCCTTTCCGGCGCTATTCCGTCCTTTGCTGATGCATACTTTGAATCGATGTCGGGATTTACCACCACGGGGGCATCGATCCTTCAGGATATTGAGGCCCTTTCACCTGCCCTGCTCCTGTGGCGATCCACAACCCACTGGCTCGGGGGAATGGGCATTATCGTCCTCTCGGTCGCCGTGTTACCGCTTCTGGGAATACAGGGCGGGCAGCTCGTGAAAGCCGAAGCTCCCTGGCCGACGGTCGACAAAATAACGCCCAAAATCACCTCGACCGCCAAGATCCTGTGGCTCGTGTATATTGGACTGACCATTGCACAGATCGTGTTGCTGCTGTTCGGTGGGCTCGACCTCTTTGACGCGGTTACTCATACCTTTGGGACCATGGCAACGGGCGGGTTTTCGCCGAAGAATACCAGTGTCGCTCATTATGATTCTGCGTATGTGGACGCGGTTATCACGGTGTTCATGGTTCTCGCCGGTACCAATTTCCTGCTTCACTATGCGGTTATCACGCGACGATTCGACAAACTGTCATCCGACACCGAGTTCAAGGCGTATATCACGATCTTCGTTGGTTCAGTCCTGCTTCTGACACTGTTTCTCATGCTTGACGGCTCGTATGGGGCAGGGAGCGGGTTGCGATTTGCATCCTTCCAGGCAGCTTCGATACTGACGACCACAGGATTCGTCACGGCAGACTATGATCTGTGGCCGCAGGCCGCTCGGGTTGTTCTTCTCTGTCTGATGTTCGTTGGAGGCTCGGCCGGTTCTACCGGCGGGGGAATCAAGGTTGCGCGGATTGTTACCATGTTCAAGCAGGCGATGAACGAGTTTCGGCACCTGTCGCACCCGCGCGGCGTGTTTCCTATCAGCTACAACCGGGCACCGATGGCGCGACGAATGGTTATTGCAATCACGTCCTTTGTATTTCTCTATCTGGTCATTATCCTGCTTTCAGCGCTCGTCATATCGCTCGAGGACGTATCGATTCTGACGGCACTGTCGGCGGCGCTTGCGACGCTTGGGAACATAGGCCCGGGGTTCGAGGCTGTCGGCCCTACGGCAAATTATGCATTCTTCTCCGAACCCATGAAATGGTTCCTGAGCTTTCTTATGATGGCCGGGCGGCTGGAACTTTATACGGTTCTGGTTCTGTTCTCTCCCGCATTCTGGCGATATTGATCGGAAGATACTTGACAGCGAGAACGGACGCAGGCTAGTATTCGCAGAATATTTTACCCGATATGGGGGCGGTACTATGAACATACGAAACCACGTGACATATCACCTGCCGCTTGAAGCGGTTTTTCGTTGTATCGCATATCGGGGCCTGCCTGGACTATAGCTGACAACGCGTCAGTTTCACCTTCTGTTTTTCACAGGTACTACAGCTCTGATGCGGCAGACCGTCTGCGGGTCTGTTTTGCGGTCTCACCCTTGCCTTAACGTTTCAGGAAGTTGATGTTATGCGTGCGAGTCGTGTGTTGTTTGATACTCTGCGAGGTAGTCGAGCCGTCTATGTCGCGGCAGTTGTGTGTGTGGGCATTGCAGCCCTCTTCGGTTATGCGCCACCCCTCATGGTCAGATTCGCTATCGACAGCGTAATCGGGACCGAGCCGGTAGCGGGACCGGATGTATTTGCCCGCCTGATAGAACGCCTCGGCGGAGTCGATGTCCTTCGAGCGAATCTCTGGATGATCCTCGGTGGGATTGTAGCCGTGACGGTCGTGTCCGGGGTCTTCAGTTTCCTGCAGGGACGGCTCGCAGCTGGAGCAAGCGAGTCCTTTGCCGAGAGGCTCAGAAACCGGCTGTACGACCACATACAGAATCTCAGCTATGACTACCACGTGCATTCCTCAACGGGCGATCTGCTTCAACGCTGCACGTCGGATGTGGAGACGGTGCGACGTTTTATGGCAATACAGTTCGTCGAAGTCGGGCGTGCCCTGTTCATGGTTGTCGCTGCGCTGCCGGTTCTCTTCACGATCAATGTCCGCTATGCGCTTGCGAGTATCGCAGCCGTACCGGTTGTGTTTGCCTTCTCGCTGGTGTTTTTCGGACGTGTGCAGCGGACCTTTCAGAAGGTCGACGAAGCCGACGGCCGGCTTTCGACGGTGTTGCAGGAGAGTCTGACCGGCGTTCGCGTCGTACGAGCGTTCGGGCGGCAGCGCTTTGAGGCAGACCGTTTTGACGAACGCAGTTCTGAGTATCGTGACCTTGTGTACCGTCTCATCCGCCAGATGGCCGCCTACTGGAGCCTCAGCGATCTGCTGTGTCTGGGACAGATCGGTGTGATCGTCGTATACGGGACTGCCCTGGCCGTGTCTGGAGCGGTTACCATCGGCACGGTGCTTCTGTTCGTGACGGTGGTCACGATGCTTCTGTTTCCGATCCGTCAAATGGGCCGTGTTCTCGCCGACATGGGACGAATGTCAGTCGCGCTGAAGCGCATTGGTGAGATTCTCGCCGTAGAGATCGAACACGACAGCGCAGACGCGGTTGAGCCGGAGATACGGGGACACGTCGTATTCGACCACGTATCGTTCGCATACGCCGGGCGGCAGGTTCTCAAGGACGTCAGTTTTGAAGCTCGTCCGGGTACGACTGTGGCGCTTCTCGGGCCGACGGGGTCAGGTAAGTCCACGCTCGTACAGTTGCTTTCACGACTGTACGACTATGAACAGGGATCTATACGCATTGATGGAGTCGAGCTGCGCAGCATTCGCAAGCGCTGGATACGGCAGAACGTGGGCTTTGTACTGCAGGAACCGTTCATGTTCGCAAAATCTATCCGTGAGAACATACGTCTCGCCCGGTCGCATTCGTCGGAATCGGACGTCCATCGTGCCGCGGAAACCGCCGCTGTTCACGACGTGATCGAGAGTTTCGATCGCGGCTACGAGACACCGGTCGGTGAACGCGGGGTAACCCTGTCGGGTGGACAGAAGCAACGCGTTGCCATCGCGCGCGCGCTGCTCATGAAACCCCCCATTCTCGTCTTCGACGACAGTCTCAGCGCTGTTGACACGGAAACCGACGCCCGCATTCGAAGTGCACTGACTCGGGCTCGGCACGGCGCGACGACCTTTATTGTCAGTCATCGGCTTACGACTCTTTCAGAGGCCGATTGCATTCTGGTCCTGGACGACGGCCGGATCGTACAGTCCGGAACACACCAGCAGCTGCTCGCACAAGAGGGGATGTATTCACGTCTGTGGAACATGCAACGCAGACGCCACGATGAGTTCGAGCAGGAACTGCTTGCTCAGGGAGAACGTCGGTAATGCACGCGTTTGAAGAAAAAGAATACTCGAAAAAGATCGACTTGAATCTGTGGCGGAAACTGCTCAGGTACGCGAAAGCCTACCGGCGTCACCTCGTGTGGATCAGCCTGGTCATGGCGCTCGTCGCCGTCATAGACGCGACGTATCCGGTCATGACCCGTTACGCCGTAGACGAGTTTATCGTAGCCGGAAACATGACGGGTCTGGGACTCTTTTCCGCCGGATATGTGGCACTCGTGGTGACTCAGGCTTTTCTGATATGGCTGTTTATTTCGCTGGCGGGGACCGTTGAAACCGGAATCTGTTATGACCTGCGTCGAAGGGGATTTCGCAGACTGCAGGAGCTTTCGCTTCACTATTACGACACCACACCCACGGGTTGGATCATGACCCGGATGACCAGCGACTCCGAACGTCTCGGCGAGACGATATCGTGGGGTATAGTCGATATTATGTGGGGCTTCACGACCATGTCTGCCTTTGGCGTGTTCATGCTCTTTATGGATTGGCGGCTCGCACTGATCGTACTCTCCGTGGTTCCGCCGCTTGCCGTACTGAGCTACGTCTTCCAGCAGAAGATTCTCAGGAACCAGCGCGTTGTTCGCCGGACGAACTCACGCATTACCGGAGCACTGAATGAGGGGATCATGGGAGCCAGGACGACGAAGACCCTCGTGCGCGAAGAGGCCAATTTACGAGAATTCCAGGAGATAACCGGCGATATGCGTCGCTATTCGATTCGTACCGCCGTTGTGCAGAGTCTCTACGTACCGGTCGTTCTGACTCTCGGCAGCCTCGGGACGGGGCTCGCGCTTGTCTACGGCGGGCAGGGGCTCGCCCGTGGTGCCGTCAGCTTTGGTGTTCTCGTCGCATTTGTCAGTTATACCGTGCAGTTCTTCGATCCTGTGCGGGAGCTCGCGCGGGTGCTTACCGAGTTCCAGAGCGCGCAGGCCGCTGCCGAGCGGGTCATGGACATGATTGAAACCGAGCCGGAAATCGTCGACGCGCCGAAGGTAATCGAACGCTATGGAGACGTCTTTGACCCGAAGCGGCAGAACTGGACGCGTGCCAGGGGGTCGGTGACGTTTCGCGACGTCACCTTTACGTATACCGGTGGCGAGACGGTTCTCCGGGGTTTTAATCTTCACGTCGAGGCCGGGCAGAGCATCGCGCTCGTCGGCGAAACGGGGAGCGGAAAAAGCACGATCGTAAGCCTGCTGTGTCGTTTTTACGAGCCGTCGTCGGGGCAGATCCTTGTCGACGGGAGAGACTACCGCTCGCGCGGGCTTCTGCAGCATTACTCGAGCCTCGGGTACGTGCTGCAGCAACCGCATCTGTTCAGCGGAACGGTTCGCGAGAACATACGGTACGGTCGGCTCGATGCGACGGATGCGGAGGTGGAAAAAGCAGCGGCAACGGTGGGCGCGACAACCTTCATCCGCAGACTTGAACATGGGTTTGATTCGGAAGTGGGCGAGGGTGGCGGTCTGTTAAGCGTTGGCGAGAAGCAGCTTGTGAGCTTCGCACGCGCGGTACTCGCCGATCCCGTTTTCTTCGTGTTTGACGAGGCAACCAGTTCAATTGATACTGAGGCTGAACGGCTCATTCAGGAAGCTATACGGAAAATTCTCGAAGGACGGACGAGTTTTGTAATTGCGCACAGACTCTCAACGATACGGGAAGCGGACCGAATCCTCGTTATTGACAAGGGCGAGATTGTGGAGGACGGAGACCACGAAACGCTCATTGGGCGTCGGGGACGCTATTACACGTTATATATGAACCAGTTCTCACTTCAGGGCGAGGGCGTTTCGTTGTAGGGTAGAATAGACCCGGAGAACGGCTTTTCTGCGTCACGGATCGCCCAGGAATCGATCCGTGACCGACGTTCATTATTCCTGTTCGGCGAGAAACCGTTCTGCTTCAAGGGCAGCCATGCAGCCCATTCCAGCCGCCGTAACCGCCTGTCTCCACACCTTGTCTTTTACGTCTCCGGCGGCGAAGACACCCGGTATTTTTGTCGCCGTCGAGTCCGGGTTGGTCAGCAGATAACCAGTCTCGTCTGTCGCGAGCTGATTCTCGAGAAATGCGGTATTCGGGGTGTGTCCGATCGCGTAAAAAAGTCCGGAAGCTTCCAGTTTTGCTTCTTCGTCGGTCCTGTTGTTCTTCACGTGCACGTACTGGAGCGTGTTGTCGCCCGACACGGCGGTTGCTTCGGTGTTCCACAGAATGGTGATCTTCTCGTTCTCGAACACCCGTTTCTGCATGGCCTTACTCGCACGAAGTTCGTCACGCCGGACAAGCATGGTCACCGAGCTGCCGAACTTGGACAGGTAACTCGCTTCCTCGCAGGCGCTGTCACCACCACCTATGACCACGAGCGGAGCGTTGCGGAAGATCGGCAGGGCTCCGTCGCATACTGCGCAGGCCGAGATACCTTTTTGCCAGAGGCGCTCTTCGCCCGGCAGGTGCATGCGCTTTGCCGTCGCGCCGGTCGAGATAATAAGCGTATCGGCAGTGTACGTCCCGCTTGGCGCGTGAACCTTAAAGGGACGGGATCCAAGTTCGACGCGTTCGACCGTTTCGGTCTTGATCCGCGTTCCGTGTCGAAGGCTCTGAGCCCTCATGTTTTCCATGAGCTCCGGCCCCTGTATACCCTCCGGGAAGCCGGGGTAGTTCTCTACTTCCGTGGTCGTGGTAAGTTGCCCCCCCGCGGCGACACCGCCGGCCATAAAACCTTCGAACAGGAGCGGCGAAAGTTCTGCTCGTGCCGTGTACACGGCTGCTGTATGCGCGGCAGGGCCGCTTCCAATGATAATGACGTGTTCATGGGTGTCCGTTGTATTCATAGTATGTCTCCTCCCATCAATATATAATAAATAATATATAGATACAACCTGCGCGTGTGTTGCAGTTTTTTCGTGAATAATGCCGAAAGGGCGGCAATTCACCTTGCGTTTGCCTGTGCGAGATACTACCCTTTTAGAAGGTAAATATCCTTCGCAGGTAGTGTAAAAAGTCAAGGTACCCACATGGAATTCGAAACCGGTTACCCGGTAGAAAATGCGAGCGTTTCAGAACTGGAGCTTCGTCGCCAGATAGAAGAGTACTACCTTCCGCGTCAGCTTGTTGAAGCTATATATGAGAACGGAGGAATTCCGAGTCGCTCAGTGGTGCAGACCGTAGGGATCGGTTTTATCGACATCGCCGACTACTCGTATCTTTCACGGTTCCTCAGTCCTGACGAAAATCAGGCGCTCCTGAACGGGCTGTACGCGGCGTTTAACGCCGTACTCAGGCGTTATGGCGGGTACCTGAACAAGATCGAGGGCGACAGTCTCATGTTCCATTATGGCGGCCTCGTAGACGCATCGACCCGCAACATGAGCGAGGACGAGGCTGTGTACTCAATCGCCGCGCGTTTGTTTTACTCCTGCGTGGAAATGCAGCGTGTATGCCTGCTGTTTAACCGGGCCGACGACCGGTTCCTCGAGGAACATCGCAATCAGCAGGACGCTGAGATGCTCCGACGGGCGTTCGATATTATGGAACGGATGCGCGGCGACATGGGTATTTCAGAGAGCCTGAAGGCTTTTTTTCAAATACGGATCCGAATCGGTGCGCATATAGGTACGGTAACCGTAGGAAACTTCGGCCCCGCCGGCGCGAGGCAGTGGGACGTCGTCGGAGAACCCGTTATCAAGGCAAAACGAATGGAAACGACGGCTCCGATCGGAGGGTTTCGCATGTCTGCGGACATGTTCGAGACGCTCGAGCAGACCGGGATTGTCGAAGAATACACGAACCGCTTCAGGAAAGAAGCTGCGGAGCTCGGTAGTTCCTATAAGCACATACAGTTAAACGAGCTGTTTCGCGAGCAGAACGTTACGATACGCGAGAAAAAGAACGTCGCCTTCAAGACCATAAGCGTGCAGGTACATCCGGACCTTCCTGAGAGCGTTGCAGACCAGGTGTCTGTGCTGCTTGTCAACGGCGAGCAGGGAGCCGACAGGATTCTCGAGCTCCTCAAGTACTACCGGGGGAATCAGTACGTCGTCGATGCGGTCGAAAATGCGCTTGTTCGCCTCGGAGTGGGGCTCAGGAAAGCCCCTATGATCCGTGCCATTTTCCCTTCTACCTACGCAAAGATCGTCCGCCGCGGGTATTCAGCTGACGAACTCGACCGGGAACTGAACGCTGCGTTCAGCCTCGTTGCAATTTTCAACAAACTCGGTGAATACCAGGACGCGCTGAAGGATCCCGACCAGCAGGTCAGAATCGAGGCGGCGTTTTCCAACTATGATCAGTATCTTCAGCAGTGCCGTAAAGCCATAGAACAGCAGTACGCGCATACGAAGCGCATCGCGATACAACGGGCGTACTTTTTTAACGTCGTATACCCCCTGGTATTTGAAAGCCTGAGGGCCGGAATTCTTGAATATTTCTACCACTCGAAAGAGCTCCCGTCTGTCGATACCGCGTAGCCCCTTCCTTGCCGGCATCATCTGTTCCTTACTATCTTCTGCCAATGACGTATTTGATTGTTGGTGGATCGAGCGGTATCGGCAAGGCGGTAACAGAGCGACTTCTCGCGCAGGGGCACGCTGTTACCGTGTGGGCACGACGAGATAAGCCTGACTACGAAGCTGGAGACCCGGAGTACGTGCAGGTCGATGTGACCGAGGATCTGCCGCAGGACCTTGACGTCCCCGAGGAGCTTGACGGGGTGTTCTACGCACCCGGGAGTATACAACTCGCACCGTTTCGAGGTCTGAAACCCGACGCATTCCAGGAAGATTTTAACGTGAATGTCCTCGGTGCCGTCAGGGTGTTGCAGGCAGTTCTGCCCCGGATTACAGATGGCCGTGGAGCATCGGTGGTCCTCGTCTCAACCGTCGCGGTCACGGTCGGTATGAACTTCCACGCCTCCATTGCGACCGCGAAAGCCGGTGTGGAGGGGCTCGCTCGTTCACTCGCGGCTGAGCTCGCCCCGAAACACGTCAGAGTAAACGTCATAGCACCCTCACTGACCGATACCCCGCTCGCGTCGAAACTTCTTGACAACGACAAGAAGCGTGAGCGGTCCGCCGAACGGCACCCTCTGAAACGTGTGGGTACCGTGGACGATATGGCCGAGGCCGTGCTGTATCTTCTTTCCCCCGGTTCAGGTTGGGTTACCGGCCAGGTGCTCGGTGTCGACGGAGGCATGGCTGGAATCAGCGGCCTGTAGGCGGTGGAGATACATCCCGCGGTCGTCGACATCTCCGGCCTGGTGCATCACCTCAACACAGCCGAGGGGCGCGTAGACGAAGTGCAGCTGCTTCGCTACGTACGCTTACAGGATGAGTGTGACTCCGCGGAACTGAGCCTGTTTCGGCGGCATTTCGAGCTGTATCACGCCCTGCATCTGCTGTCGGCTGCGGGATTACCGGGAAAACACGTGCATATAGGCCTCGCTCACGTCTGCGTTCGTCGCGAGCCCGCTTCCGGGGAGTGTGGATGGTTCGACGAGGAGGTCGAAGACTTCTGCCGGCGGCCGTCATCCGGTGGGCTTTGCGAGCATCACTCGCGGCTTCACGCGGTATCGCAGGAATCGGGAAGCCTGCGAGCGGCTGATGCACGATCGTATTATCTCGATCGATCCAACCTCGCGCGTATGGATGAGGCGGGCGTGAAACGACTCATGGACGGCGTATTCCGGGCTGCCGAAAACTATGAGGAAATACGACGCGCAGCTGAAACGCTTGGAGTCTCACTGGATTCTACTTCGCGGAGGCTTCAGGAACGCTTCCGACATCTGGTCAAGGAACTGCATCCCGATGCCGGCGGAGACACTGCGCGTTTTGCAGAGATGTACGCTGCGTACCAGCTGCTTCAAGTGCATCTGAAGCAGCGGGAAGAGGCTGAACAGACGCTGTAGTGCGTAGAATCGCCTCGTTCACGCTGACAATCAGGGTCGGGACAGTGTTTCCCGGAGTATGCGATAGGCTTTGTGGGCTCCGATGATATTGCCTCCAGTGGGGCCGAGTTCCAGCGCTGCCGCTCCACCGCTTACAAAGATCCCGTCTGTCCAGCTGAGGTCGCGCCCGAGACGCGGGTAACCCTCCGGCGACCGGGGTAGCTGCAGGTCTGTGGCTATCCGGGTTACGAGACCGCCGGGTGCCTGTTGTCCCGTGAATCCGGTTGCGCACACCACCTTATCGTAGGGACCGTGTGGTATGCCGTCGGTGTCTACAAGCATTACGCCTGATTCATGTTCCAACATTTTCTCGATCATGCAGATACGGAATTCCAGACCGTGATTCGAAATACTCTCGCGTATCCGTGGTTCAAGATCCGGTGGGACTGTCCCCGGCCGACGGGCACGGTGGAGTTCTTCCTCCCGTTCACGAGCGGGCTTCATCCGATACGCGTCCAGTTTCTTTGGACCGAGGTAGCCGGGGTCAGAGTCAAACATGGACACCTGAATATCGTGCGGGCTGAGGACGGTTACCTCGTGTCCTTCGGCGTGTCTGCAGGCGTACTGCCACGCGCTGATACCGCCTCCGATTACGGCGATGCGCATGCCCGATCGCTCAGGGTCACGATACTGCGGACCGTATACATGCGCAACTCGCGAGCCGTGTGCCCACGACGGCATTCGGACCTCCCCCGGACCGGTGGCGAGCACGATTACCCGAGCAGACAAATCGCCCTCGTCCGTTGTTACGCTCCACCCCTCCCGGATGCGTCGCAGGCTACGGGCGTACCCTTTTACAAAGCGGTCCGCTGTACGATCGGTCGACACGACGCTGTCCATGTGTGCGTGAAAGACTTCGAGGCTCGGTCGCGCATACGGGTCAAGAAAGTGTGACTCATAGGAGTAGCCGTTCGCCGTTGCCCATCTGCGCAGCGACCTGAAGTCGGGTTCCATATTATGGCTCGAGGTGCTGCGCAGGTGTGTCATGCCGACGATACAGCAGCGGTGCTTCCATGCGTGAACGGGTTCTCCGGTGGGGTCGAGTACGACCAGGTCGCTCCGGGGAATACCCGCGTACCGCAGAAGTGAACGAGCGAGAAATGTCCCGTGTATGCCGCCGCCGATAATGAGTATCCGGGTCTCGGTCATATACAGCAGTGTGCACAACCGTGTGAGCCTCGACAAGATCACAGAACGGGCAACGCAGGCTGCTTGTGCAGGAACGAGCGTTCGCGGCATGATGTGGCCATTATGGATGCAGATGTAATCATTGTCGGGAGCGGGCATAACGGTCTGGTAACAGGCGCGTATCTCGCGAAGTGGGGGTACAAAGTAGCCGTTTTTGAGCGGCGCGACACCATAGGCGGCGCGGTATGCACCGAGGACATGTTTGGCGGATTCAAGATGGACGTCGGTGGTTCGGCGCATTTCATGATACATCACACTCCGATCGTGTCTGACCTTGAACTCGACGCATACGGGCTCGAGTACATCCCCCTTGACCCGTTTATGTCCGCACCCTTTGAAGACGGTACATCCATATCTTTCTATCAGGATCTTGACCGGACCTGCGAAAGCATTGCGCGCGTCAGCGATCGCGACGCCGAGGCGTATCGGGCGTTTATCCGTCAATGGCAGCCTCTGAACGAGGGGATCTTCGAGTTTTTTCAGAAAGAGCCAACGTTCAGTAACATCGGAAAGACCTTCATGTTTCGTCGCATACATGAACGGGGTGCCGACAGAATTGACATGCTTCGCAAGATTTTTCAGAGTTACGGAAAGCTCCTGAGCGATACCTTCGAGTCGGAGAAAATGCGCGCAGCGCTGTCGTGGTGGGGTGCGCAAAGCGGGCCGCCGCCGACCGACACCGTTACGAGCGAGTTTGTCGCCTGGCATTCGGTTGTTCACACGAAAGGCCCTGCGCGCCCGCGTGGCGGAAGCGGTATGCTCACGCAGGCGCTGGCAGCCTATATCCGCGACCATGGCGGGGAGGTTCACGCCGGGGCACCGGTTTCACGGATACTCGTAGAAGACGGGCGTGCGGCCGGCATCCAACTGGAAAACGGGGAGCGCTACACCTCGAGACGAGTTGTCAGCAACGCGCATATCTGGGTCACGTTCAAACAGCTGCTTGCCGACTGGACCCCGCCGGACCTGAACCGACGGCTGGACACGATACGCGTGGGAAACGGTTTTGGGATGGTGTTGCGCTGCGCGGTAAACAATCTCCCGAAGTACACGCTTTCGAATGGCAATGAAGACGAAATTCTCAAAGGTATGCAGCTTCTGTGTCCGACAGAGCAGTACCTGATTGACTCATACGCCGACTACCTGAAGGGCATTCCTTCCGAGAAGCCGGCAGCCATAGCCATGACCTTCAGTCGCATCGATCCGACACTTGCTCCGGCGGGAAAACACACCCTCTTTGTGTGGGGGCAGTACTACCCCTATAAGCTTCGAGACAGCATGGAATGGCCTGAGATCCGGGACAAGGAAGCGAAAAAGCTGCTGGACGTGGTCGACCGGTTCGCACCCGGCGCGTCGGAAGAACTTATAGACTGGTACATACAGAGCCCGATCGACATCGAGGCGAAGCACAATATGCCGAACGCTAACGTCATGCACGTGGAAATGACCACCGATCAGATGTTCATGTTTCGCCCGCTTCCTGAGCTGTCGCGCTACGCGATGCCGCTACCCGGCCTGTTCATGGCGAACGCAGGTATGCACCCCGGCGGCGGCATATTCGGGGCTCCCGGCTATGCCTGTGCACATACCATGAAAAAGGATCTGCGACGCAGGAGGTGATCATTCGCCGATTCGCTTCCTGAACTCGTCCCAGGCTTTGTCCTGATCGCGTCGCGTATATTGCCTTGAATGCGTCGTGCCCGGTTTTTTCTGCGCCCGCGGGCGTACCGCCCGAGTGGTGTTTCCCGATTCTGCGGCTTGTCTGCCAGGTCCCGGCTGCCCGGACACTGGTCGTACGCCGCGGGCCGGCGCTGCCTTCAACGTCGGACCGGATGCTCGTGGAGTCGCGACTGCATTCCGTGACGCGGCGGGTGGCAGCGTTGCCTTGGACGCCTCTTCTATGAACCGGGCTCTCAGCGCCTCGTGGCGACCGAACAGTCGATAGAGTATCTGCCTGATCGGGGAAAGACTGCGGAATGCGCGGTCAAACAGTTCAAGCAGGTTCATGTCGAGCATTACCGCGAGATCGTAGAACTCGGTTGTACCAGGCACAAAATGTCGCTGCATGATCCGTTTGAGCTCTTCAACATCCCGTATTGGCCCCTGTTCTCGTGCCCATATCACAATTGCTTCGGCTATCACTTCGGGCGAGTCAAGGAATTCGAGCAGTCGCGGGTTGTCTGAACGCAGACGGTCGTGCAGATCGGCGACGAGCCCCTCGCGGCTGAAGAATACTTCGCGATGCTCCCGCGAACCGCTTCGAATGTGAAGCGAAAGCATGGACCGGTACAACCCGCTGTAGACGGCGGAGGTCTGCTCCAGTTGATCGAGGAAGAACCGATAGACAGACTGTCGGTGGAAGTACCCGTCGGTCACTTCGACCAGTTCGCCAACCACCTTTCGAGGCGGTGCTTTCAGTGCTTCTTCCAGAAAGCGGCTGCGAAACTGTGCGTAATCATCGTCGTATTCCTCTCGAAACCCTTCGAGCAGCTGCTCCAGGTCTTCACGCGAGATATAGCCGTCCGTCCGCGACGAGATACTCGTAAGAACAGTCTTACAGTCCTCGCGTATTCGCGTTTCGAGTTCCTTCTTGCGCCGTAGATTTGTCAGCTGCCCGTCCACATACGCGTTGAGAAATTCTGCCGCAACGAAAAAATCCTGCGATACCGGGAAGGACCGCTGTGCCTCCAGCGAGGCTCGATTGGATAGAATGGTCCCCGTCAGCGAGAACCAGAATCGCGGGTCCTTGGTAGTTATTCCCTGGCGCAGCTCGGTCAGACTCGAATGGAGGATGCGCGAAACCGCAGCTGCCAGATTGTTGTTTGCAAGGTCGTACCGCAGCCGTTGTATGGAAAACCCCGGAAAATTTCTGAGACGCGAACCGGGAACCATGATGCGTGTTCCGCCTGGTGTGGTAATCCGATAGATGGGCTGAACCGAAGCGTCTCCTGCGATCAGGGTTGTCAGTTCGGCTGTTGTGAGATTCGTCAGATGTTCTTCCGGGATGTCGAGACCCTCTTCTACCAGCATTGCCTGTCTCGGGAGCGGGAGTGACGGGTCGGCCCGGAACCGGTCGACCATCTCTTCGAGCGACAGCTCAAAATACCGTCGATCGCGTTCGTCGGTGAGAACGATCGAAACGGGTTTCCTGTCCTCGCCGTCGGGTTTCGTCAGAAGCACCGCAACGTGTGCTTTCCACAATTTGGCGACAAGACTCAGGGTGGTCCTGAGTGTTTCGCTGTTGTCTCCGGGCAATTGAGCGATAAATCTGTCGACGGGGATTACTGCCTGCCAGGCCGAACACATGCGGTGAAATATCGCCCGTTCTTCGCTCGTGAAGGATCCGAGTTGACTGAGAAACTGATCCCGGTCACGGGTGCTGAAACTTATATATTCAGGAGGATGGATTTCTACGATCTCGCTGCTCACAAAGGTCTCCCGCTATAATGTCGGCTGTATCCTGACCTGAGATGATAGCACGCCTGTCATGCGAAATACTTGCCTTCGTCCGGTACTCGCCGTATGCTTGAGCTACGGCGCACACATGAGAGAAAGTGGAACACTGTCTTTACCAAAAAACGCCTTCTATGCCTGCGCAGCAAGCCCCGATAACGGGCTCGTCGCAGCGGGAGGGAAGGACGCTGGAGTCTATCTGTACTCAGTAGGTCGATGGGCCCCACGCGGCGTGTTCACCGCTCATACGCGAAGGATCACCAGTCTTGCGTTCAATCCGGCAGGGACGCGTCTGGTGAGCGGCAGCGCGGACCGAACGGCTGTCGTGTGGACATTTCCGGAAATGGTTCCGCTGTACACGTTGCAGGGGCACCGGAAGGCAATATCCGACCTTGCCGTATCGCCGGACGGCTTTCTCGTCGCGAGCGCCGGACACGACAGCCGTCTTATTCTCTGGAGTATGGAGACGGGGTGGGCACTGGCCCGCGCCCGGGGAGAGCAGGGTTCGGTTGTCAGTCTTGCTTTCTCGCCGGACGGCGAGTACGTCGTAACCACCGGTTACGGGGGCGAGCTGGTGCTGCTTTCGGTTCCCTCGTTCGAGCCGTTTCGCGTACTGCCCCATCACCGGATCGCAGCATACTCACCGACTTTCTCACCCGATGGAGAGATCCTGGTCACAATCGGGTTCGATTCACGCCTTATTGTCTCGTCCGTGGACGACTGGACCATACTTTTCGAGCGATCGCTTCCGCGCAGTTCAACGCATCCCGTTTCATTTTCTCCTGACGGGTCACTGCTCGCAGCCGGTGGACACCGAAGCGTACTCCTGTTCACGACAGACGACATGAACAGGGTTGCCGAAATACCGTTTCCGGCGAGGACCCTGTATTCGGTCGCGTTCTCCGCGGACGGTCGATACCTCCTGATCGGCAGCGGTGACCGTCGCGTGCATATCTGGGACATCGGTGAGTTGAACGTATACAGCAGTATCTGAATTATGAGTCGACACGTAGATTTCAGTTTCCGGAACCTCGATGCGGTTTTCGAAGCAGCTCCAGCGCGAACCCTCACGGATGAGAGCAAAATTGTTATTTTCAGCGATCTCCACATGGGAAACGGTGGGAAGAACGACGATTTCCGGATCAACGCAGATGTCTTCGCGGCAGTACTGGAACACTGGTATCTGCCTCGCCACCATCGTCTGGTGCTCAACGGTGACGTGGAAGAACTCCTTCGCTTCTCGCTTCATGCAATACAGCGACAGTGGCAGGACGTATTCGCGCTCTTTGATCGGTATCGAAACGACGTGGGAATGGACAGGATTGTCGGCAATCACGACTACCCGCTGGCCGACGTGCCGGATCTCCCGTTCCCCCTCCACGACGGCCTGCGGTATCAGCTCGACGGGGAGCACATTTTCATGTTTCACGGGCACCAGGTGCACCCGCGCTACGTATCGGTAAAAAAGCAGAGCTGGATCAACTTTTTTCTCCGCTACGTTGCAAATCCTATGGGCATAGGCAATGTGACTGTCAGTCATGACAGTACGAAACGCTTCAAGACCGAGCGGCGCGTATATCACTACTCGAGCGTCCGGAAAGTCCTTTCGATAATTGGCCATACGCACCGACCGCTTTTCGAAAGTCTCAGCAAGGCAGACACGATCAAGTTTCAGATTGAGCTGTTGTGCCGCCGTTATACCGAGTCGGATGGGTCGGTACGGGAACGCCTTGCAGGTCAGATCACAGCCCTCAAATCTGAACTTGAGCTGCTGCGCGGCGACCCGCATTATGAAGAAAGCGATGAGAGTCTCTACAACGCGAACCTTGTGGTCCCGTGTATGTTTAATTCCGGCGGAGTGATCGGCGAGCGGGGAATTACCGGAATCGAAATCGAAGGAAGGACGATTCGACTCGTGTACTGGTTCGATTCGACCCGAAGTCAGACCTATCTGCGGTACAGGCGCTTTCACGCAGAGCAACTTACCGGCACCCGGTATTACCGTGTCGTCATTAAGGAAGATTCGCTTGACTACATTTTCGCCCGAATCCGGCTGCTTTCGTGATTCATACCTTGAATAGCGGACCAATTGACCCGGCGGTGCTTGCCGACTTGAAGCCGGAAACACTACTGTGTGTACATGACCACTGAAGAACGTATCGAACGGATACACGAAATGATTCGCGACAACAATTACGTCGCCGCGTACACCACAATAAGGGAGTCACGCCTCGACGAGGTGGAGAAGACGGAGCTGTCCGGAAAACTCGTCACCCGAATCGTCGACGAGTTATCTCGCTGTACGAAACGTGAGGACCGGGAGAAGGCGGTGTATCTGCGAACGCTCCTGTCGTGGATTTTCCGTGATATACCCGGACTCAGTACCCTCTACCGTGAGCAGCTTCGGCTTGCTCATCGCGGAGAGGGGGATTTTGCAACCGACCTGTACCGGAACTTTCGCAACATTAGCGACGTTGCCGGCGGCCGCAAGTCTGTAGCCGAAGGTTTTGAAGAGACCGCAGAGAATATTCGGGTCGGTTTTGAAGAGGCGGCGGAGAATCTGCGCTCCGGTGACCCCACCGAGACGGTGCGGACCTTCATGACCACAGCCGAAAGCACCATAAAGGACGGGCTTGAGCAGTTCGGCCGCTTTTTTGAGTCGCTGAATCAGCAAGCACAGCAGCCAAGAGATTCTAACCGGCAGAGCCCTCATGAGAGCGAACAGGCGCCGGACACGGACAGCGAAAATGCCGAAGCACAGGACGTTGAGTTCGAAGAAAAGGAGTAGTGCCCCGGTTGCCCGGGGCACAGCAGCGTACCACCGTGGAGGTTATGCGTTGTACGTTCCAGCGGAGACCGCCCCGCCGCTGCCTGTCCAGTTGGTATGGAAGTATTCTCCCCTCGGCTTGTCGGTTCGCTCGTAGGTGTGGGCTCCGAAATAGTCGCGTTGAGCCTGAATCATGTTGGCTGGAAGACGCTCGCTTCGGTATCCGTCGTAGAAACTCAACGCGGCGCCAAGAGCCGGGACAGGGATTCCCGTGCTGATAGCGCGTGTAACGGCTCGTCGCCACGCCGGTATCGAGTCACGTGTGGCGGTTGCGAACACAGGCGCGAGCAGAAGGTTCTGCAGCGCTTCGTCCTTTTCGTACGCGCTGGTTATGTCCTCCAGAAACGCGCTTCGTATTATACAGCCTCCGCGCCACATGCCGGCGACGGCACCGAAGTCTATTGACCACCCGTTCTGTCTGGACGCCTCGCGAATCAGCATGAAACCCTGCGCGTAGCTCGTAATTTTTGCCGCGTATACCGCAGCCTCGAGGTCGGCAAGCATGGCGTCTCGGTCGCCGCTTCCGAGCACTGAGGATGTGTTCCTTGGGTCGCCGAGTATGCGTGCCGCGTCGACGCGTTCTTCTTTCAGCGCGCTCAGGGACCGTGCGAATACAGCCTCGCCGATAAGCGTCACGGGGATACCGAGGTTGGCGGCGTCGACGACGGTCCACTTACCGGTACCTTTCTGCCCCGCAGCGTCGAGGATCTTTTCCAGAAGCGGAGATCCGTCGTCGTCGACCGCGCGGAGAATGTCCGAACTTATTTCGATGAGGTAGCTTTCGAGGCGACCTTGATTCCACGCGCCGAAAACATCGGCCATTTCTGCGTGGGTCATGCCGAGCAGTTCGTGCATGATCTGATACGCCTCCGCAATCAGTTGCATGTCCCCGTATTCGATCGCGTTGTGAACCATCTTGACGTAGTGCCCGGCGCCGCCGTCGCCTACCCAGTCACAGCAGGGGCTGCCGTCTGAAGCCTTGGCCGCAATGGCCTGAAAGATGGGTTTAACGGCGGGCCATGCATCGGCGGCGCCACCCGGCATTATACTCGGCCCTGTGCGAGCTCCCTCCTCGCCGCCGGACACACCCGTACCGATGAATCGCAGTCCGTGTTCGGCAAGCTGCTTTGTGCGTCGTTCGGTATCAGGATAGTGGCTGTTCCCTCCATCGATGATAATGTCTCCCTTGTCCAGGAGCGGCAGGAGCTTCTCGATGTACTGATCGACGACCGAACCGGCCTTCACCATAAGCATGACGCGGCGCGGGCTCTCAAGCATCGCTACCAGTTCTTCGAGCGACTGTGCACCATGCACGGACCGGCCTGCAGCAGGCCCGGAGATGAAATCCTTCATCTTTTCCGTTGTACGGTTATACACCGCGACGGTGTATCCGTTGTCGTTCATGTTCAAAACGAGATTCTGTCCCATTACTGCGAGCCCGATCAGGCCAATATCTGCTTTCGCGTTCATGTGTACCTTCTCCATCTGTGTCAGTGCAGCCTCAGCCGCGGTCAGCTTCCCAGAGGCCAAGTCCTGGCTGGGAAATATAAAACACCTCTTCACCGTTTACGGTGTTCCACCCGTCTTTCAGTTCCGGGATCCGGAACCGCTCTGCAAGGGTGTCGGGGTCCGAATACTGATAGCCTACTGATTCGATCTCTTCTTTCGCAAGTCCGTCCGGTGCCCACGTAACCGAAAATCTGCCTTCGCTCGAACCATGGATGAGATGTGCGGCTGCACTTAACTGTGTCGAAAGCTCGGATTCCCGGTCGACGGCATCGAGAACTGCCTCGGTGCCGCAGTATCCGTAGCGCCGGATCAGACGGTCTATCTCGGTATCTTCACCGAAAACCTTCACACCCGGTGCGTGAATGTACAGCGAGCCCGCGTCGGCAATCGCCTTTCTGGTCCTGTAGATTGCCTTGTTTCCGACCCAGGTTGAATGGTACGTCTCCGGATCGAGGGATACGACCACCGTTTCCGGTGCCCGGTCCAAATGCACAACGTTATATTTCCGCGCGAGTTCGGACGCCTCATAAAAACATTCAGTGCCGCTGCCGGCGAAGAGGCCGGTGATAACCGGATGTCCCTCCGGTCCCGGGGCAACGACGGTCAATATATACACGACGTTCAAATCTCCGGTGAACGAATCGGCCGCACGATCGAGGACCCGCCGCACCGGAGTGTCTGCAATCCCCATAATCCGTTCCATGCCATAGACCGCGCCGAGGTAATGGCTCTTATCGATGGCTTCGGCTCCACCGGTTCCGACGAACAGGTTTTTCGAGTGGTTGGCCATACCAATGACCTCATGCGGTACTACCTGCCCGATACTCAAAACCAGATCGTGCTCACGAGCTGCAACCATGCGCGAAATCTGTGCAGGCCATTCGAAGGACAGCTTGCCTTCGCTCTGCTCCTCGATAAACGCGGCGTCGATCGATCCGAGATTCACCACATCGCGCCTGAAATCGTGGGGCCTGAACAGGGATGCCGGAATGTCCGGATACATGCGGGCGATTTCTCCCGCAGACATGGGTACGTGTGTGCCCACCGCAGGGAGCACGTCAGTCAGGCGGTTACCGAGATGGCGGTACACCTCCGCGAGAACCTCGCCGGAGCCGCTGTGCAGGCGGGTGATGTCGGGTGGGACTGCGAGCACTGTCTCGAGTCCGTACCCGTCGGATTGGAGAGACGAGAGCAGCTCTCCGAGATGCTCGAATATCGCTGTTTTCGAGATTCCACCGTCTTCCGGTGGAACATGGGCACGTATGTACGTCATGTAGTTTGACCTCTGCTGACTGTGTGGTAGTCTTGATAGCACCGTGGGGGTACGCAGTCAAGTGAGCGAATTCCGGATTTGACAGCAGCCCCGACACGTCGTAGGGTCTGCGGGAACAGGCTATTGTTCGAGTAAACAGGAAAGGATGGAGAGTATTCATGTCGTACGTAGACCAGATGTTTTCACTTACCGACGTATCGGCGGTCGTCACCGGCGGAGCCGGCGTTCTGCCCGGCGTCATGGCGGGTGCGCTTGTACGCGCGGGCGCGACGGTAACGCTCTGGGGTCGGGGAACCAGTCACCCCGTCGCAGACGCGGTTGAGGCCCTGCAGAAAGAAACCGGCGTGACCGACAGGGTCTTCGGAGTCACCGTCGATACATCCGACGAGGACGCCGTCAGTGCAGCTTTCGAAGAAACCTGCATACACGCTCCGATCCCGAATCTGCTCGTAAACGGTGTCGGTGGTAACAAGGGAAAAAGCGATTTTACCGAGTTAGACGTCGAGCTGTTCCGTCAGGTCATCGACATGAATCTTATCGGCGGGCTCGTTGTTCCCACGAAAATCTTCGCCGCCAAGTGGCAGCAGGAGAAAATGGCGGGGTCCATCATCAATCTGGCATCAATGAGCAGCTACGTGCCGCTGAGCGGTGTCTGGGCCTACAATGCGGCCAAATCCGCTGTTATGAATCTGACTGTCGGCACGGCGCGAGCTCTCGCAGAACATCGCATACGTGTGAACGCAATTGCTCCCGGATTCTTCATCGGGCATCAGAACAAAGCGCTCCTGATCAAGGACGATGAAACCGGCGAGTTGACCGAGCGCGGACAGCAGGTTATTGATCATACTCCCTTCGGCCGCTTCGGTGACTATCCCGACATGGAAGGTGCAACGGTGTTTCTCGCTTCACAGAGAGCAGCGGGTTTTATAACCGGTGTCACCATTCCCGTCGACGGCGGCTATCTTACACACAACATCTGATGAAAGCATTGGAGTACCGGCATGAGTAAATTTCTGGATCGCGATTTTCTGCTTGAGACCGATACCGCGCGCACCCTGTATTTTGATTACGCTGAACAACAGCCCATCCTGGACTACCACTGTCATCTGTCGCCCGAGGACATAGCCAATGACCGACAATTCAGGACCATTACGGAGATATGGCTCGAAGGCGATCATTACAAGTGGCGTGCCATGCGAACCAATGGTGTTGCCGAGCGTTTCGTGACTGGCGATGCCAGTGACCGGGAGAAGTTTCAGGCCTTCGCCGAGACCGTCCCGTACTGTATTGGAAACCCGCTCTATCAATGGACGCATCTTGAGCTCAAGCGCCCCTTCGGGATCGACGACACGCTGCTCGACGGTTCGAGCGCTGAGACTGTGTGGGGTCGCACCAACGCCATGCTCGCACAACCGGAGTTTTCTGTCCGCGGTATACTCCGGCAGATGAACGTGAAGGTTGTATGCACGACCGACGATCCGGTTGACAACCTGGATGCGCACAAACGTATTGCCGCTGACCCAACGTGCCCGGTCGAAGTTTTCCCTGCCTTTCGTCCGGACAAGCTCTTCATGACGCACGACGCGAAGGCATTTAACGCGTATGTCGATCGCCTTGCCGAGGCGGCTGGTATGGATATCGGAACGTACCAACAACTTTGCGAAGCGCTCGACAGGCGGATGAGCTTTTTTCACGATCACGGCTGCCGGATATCCGACCACGGTCTCGCGGGCCCGGTCTATGCAGAGTTCAGTCCGGCCGACCCGGAACGTCTTTTTGCCGCGGTGCGGGGAGGGGGGGCGCTCGACCCGGCCTCGGGGGCGCAGCTCCAGACGGCGATCATGCTCGAGCTGAACCGCGGCTACGCGGAACGCGGATGGACGTCCCAGTACCACTTCGGGGCGATGCGGAACAACAACCGACCCATGTTCGAAAAACTTGGTCCCGATACCGGATTTGACTCCATGGACGACGTACCTATGGCTCGTACCCTCGCCGCCATGCTCAGTGCCGTTGAGGCGAACAGCGGTCTGCCCAGGACAATTCTGTACACGAACAACCCGATGTTCAACGAGATGATGGCGACTATGATCGGCAACTTTCAGGACGGCGAAGTCCCCGGCAAGATGCAGTTCGGCTCGGGGTGGTGGTTTAACGACCAGCGCGACGGTATGGAGCGTCAGATGGTAGCCCTCGCGAACATGGGGCTGCTTCGAAGGTTTGTCGGCATGCTCACCGACTCCCGCAGTTTTTTGAGTTTCCCACGGCACGAGTATTTTCGCAGAATTCTCTGTAATTTGCTCGGAAATTGGGTACAATCAGGAGAGATTCCCGGCGATATTACCGTGCTCGGCACCATGGTTCAGGAGATATGCTGGGAGAACGCGAAAAACTATTTCGATCTTCCGATGAAGGGGTAGGATCAATGAGAGACATAATACAGGTAGCAGTACGAAACAAGTTACTCGATCAGTCGCAGGAAGCGCTCGATCAGGCTGCTGCGAGTGCGCGCGAAGCGTTGTATACCGCGGGTAAGGCCGGTATATACCGCTCTTCGTGTCGTTTCAGGGACAGCGTGCTGTACGTTGTCGGGCGGAACGAAACAACTCGTACCATGCTTGCACTTTCGAAAACGCAGTTCAGCAGCCCCTTCCCGGGAAAGCCGCAGCGATTGCAAGGTGTCTGGGCTCTCGAAGTTCCAATGACGTTTCCGAACGCGAAACGGCTATGGCAGATCTTCCCCTTCACAGAACCGGTTACCACAAAGTCGAATTTGCCCGGCTTCGGGTTTGGTGATCGTCTGGGTATGACCACACCTGCGCATATAAGGATTGCCAGGCAATATAAACTCTTTCCGGTATTCGCCCAGCAAAGCGGGCGTGAGCTTTCGGCGCTCGGACGCAGCTTTCAGGACACCGTATCCGACGCCGCGTTCGCCGTATTCCAGGAAGGCTACCAGGACGGCTATGGCGCCGACGCCGACCATCTTCGGTCCATGAAGGACGTCCGGACGTTTGCCAGGGCCGAGCCTTCCATGATGACGCTCGATATCAGCGATTTCGTTCGCGACGACATTGAAACAATGGATAACCGTTCGCTTCAGGAGGCCTTCCGCAAGCTGCCGAAAAAGGAGCAATCCAGAATACGACGAAGCTATTCCGGAAAGTCGTTCAATCTCGGTGGTACGTCGGTCCGCTTCCGGCCCGGTGACGCAGAACGTTGCGCAGTCATGTATTTCGCCGGACTGCAGTTTGCGAAAAAAGCCTCGTCGTATCTTCGCAAGGTCCGGGGCGAGGACTCTACGATAGAGTTTACCGTCGACGAAATCCCCGTCGAGACCCAGCTCGTCGATCACTATTTCATTGCCTCGGAACTTGAAGCTATGGAGGTTCCCTTTTACAGCCTCGCGTTCAGGTTCCCGGGTGCAATGCAGAAGGGCATAGACTACCGCGGTGACATCCGGGCGTTTCGCTCTGCTTTCGAAGCTTTCACCGCTGTGGCTGGCTCAGTATCGCCGCACCGCGTCGGCGTTCATTCGGGCAGCGACAAGTTTTCCCTGTACCCGTGGATCGGAAAAACATCGGGAGGAGCGTTCCACCTGAAGACATCCGGCACCAGCTGGCTCGTGGCGATCGAAACCATCGCGGACGCAGATCCGGCGCTGTATCGGCGGATACACGAAAAAGCCATGGAAGAGTTCCCGAAAGCATTGAAGAAGTACTCGATCGACGCCGACGTCAACGAAGTTCCGTCGCTCGATTCGGTTCGCGATCGGCAGCTTCGAGACCTGCTTGCCAACCCGCACTGGAGGCAGCTGATGCACATCTCGTACGGCGGAATCCTGCTGGACGATGAGCTTGCCGGCGCTATCAGGAACACGCTGCACAGGAACGAAGATGCATACTTCGCGGCAATCGCGAAGCATTTCCGAGCGCATCTCGATGCACTCGGTATTGAGCACCGCAGCCAGGCATGATGCATATCGCACCCGCCCGGGTGACGCTTGACTCGCTGCGTCTCCGGGCATGTGTCGGTGTGACCGAACGGGAACGGGATCAACCCCAGACGCTGCACTGCACGTGCAGCGTCAGCCTTTCGCATGACTTCGACCCGTCGCAGGACGCGATCGAGGCTACCGTTGACTACAGCAGTCTTGCGAAGACGCTTCGCGCGGCAGCGCGTGCGACCGGGGCCCGTCTTCTCGAGCGACTCGCCTGGGAACTCGGGTCAGCGGTCCTTCAGGGCTTTCCCGCTGCTTCCGGCGTCACCATTCGCCTTTCCAAAACTGGTCGGATACCCGAGTGCAGCAGCGCCGGCGTTGAAATCACGCTGAGCCGCTGATCGGCCAGCGGTACACGTCGCGCAGAAGGCTCTGCAGACCGGAGTTCAGGTTCTGTGCTGTCGCTTTCAGATCGTACTCGGGACGGTCGTCCACGGGGAAACGAGGGTCGTCGAGCCCGATTCCATTCGTCATGAAGCTCTCGCTCAGCAGTTTCGCAGCGAGAAACCTTTTGTATTTGTCGACCGCGAAAATCAGAGGCCTGTCTATCATGCCGATGACCTCCCAGGTTACCTGTTCGGCTTGTGAGTAGCGCCCCGCGTCTTTGTCCTGATCAGATACTCGAAGCGGAAGGTCCGCTTCGATCTGTTCGATTCGGCTGACCAGCCATTCCAGGTCGAACAGACCAGTCGCGCAGTTAAAAAGGATAGGCGTGCCCGCACGCTCGGTTTCCTCGATATAACTTTTCGAAACCGCCGGTCCGATATCCCCACAGTTGAACCGGTGTGAGCTGTCTTCGACGAGTACACCGCCCTTCACGTCGACCGGTGTCTTGTAGGAGAACTCAAAGGCTGCCGGACGGCCGCTCAGGGCAAAATAGGCGAGAGATGCAGGATCGACCGTGTACCCCAGGTTGTCGACGTTTCCCATATATGCGAATCGAAACCCGATTGAACGCATCTCGCGAAAAACAGACTTAAGAACGCCGAAACTCTGGCCGTGCCCTCCGGGGAGTGGCAGCGTGCGGTCGGTTTCGCCGAACGCGCTGGAAAACACTCCTCGCGGCATCCCCTCATCCGAATGAGTATACGCGCAGATCATTGGCTGCACGCCGGTACGAACCTGCGTGATATCGACGCCTGTGTCGTTAATCAGCCCCTGGAGCAGGGAGGACGTGCGGTAGGTACGATACGCGCGCGCTACCTCTTCATCGTTGTGCACGCTTGTCATCTGAAACATCGGTGCGTGATCGGCAGGCAGACGCCTCCCGGTCCGTCGAATGCTCTCTGAGATCAGGAGCAGGAGATGCCGCATTTTCAGCTCGAGGAAACTCGCACCAGGCGTTCCGTCCTTGTCGAACAAAGCGGGTGTCAGACCCTTCGCTTTTCCTCGCACCTGTTCGCCTACTGTCTCGAGCAGCGGTTCGTATAGCCTGAAGAGCGCCTTGTTCAAGCTTTCATTTTTTGTCCGGTCGGCATAGCTGGTAGCCGACCCGCCATTGAGGACGCCGTATGCAACCTGCGGAATCATGCTCATACCGAGAGCGTGCAACAAATCCGGTGTCAGGGTGACCGAACCGGAGGCGGGCAGTTCCATACCGACGGCTTCGCCTGAGATATCGAGGTCAGCGAGCCGTGCCGCCAGTTCACGGGCATCTCCGGTGAAACTGAGTTCGGACGTCGTATCGACGACCCGTTCACCGTCAACCTCAGGTATGCGATCTGCCTGCACGGACTGCTCCGCTTGTGAAGGCCCCGAGTTGATGCGTTCCAGTAAGGACAGGCTCAACTCCACGTCTATATCGCGAGATTCCATGTCGCGTCGTATTTCATCGCGTATCACCATCGTTTCTCCTTTGCTGCGTAAGCCGCGTGAGCCGCGCCGAGCAGCGAGATATCGTAGTCACGAAGCGCGTACACCGGTACGCGCCGGAGAGAAGACTGCATGCTTTCATGTGGGTGACTGAAGTATCCCTCAAGAAATCCGCTTCCGATAATCGCATCCAGGTTGCGCGCGGTGACTCCTCCGGCAAGAAAAAGTCCCCCGTAGGGAAGAACCGTAAGCGCCAGTCCTGCGACAAAGCGGCCGTACATTTTGGCGAACAGCCGCATCGCCTGCGCTGCGTCCGGGTGTGAGGACGCGTGACGGGACACAAGAGCGGGGTACTCCGCTGCGTCCACTTTGAGTATCTCCTGCACGGCCCCCTCCCGGAAACGTCCTTCCGAAATCAGAAACGAGGCAGCGTACCGCAGGCCCTTTCCACTTGCATACAGCTCGGCGTCGGGGCGCTCGCTTACCGACGCCTCTACGAAGCGCTGGAATGCCTTCGTTTCGTCGTCGAACCCGGTCAGGTCCGAGTGTCCTCCCTCGGAAGGCAGCACCGTCATAGCACCATCGCTCTGTTCGCACACGATCGCAACGCCGAGTCCGGTTCCCGCCGCCGCGACAGCCTGGACCGAGACGTCGGGGCCGACAGCGGACACCGACTGTCCCGATGACTCGGGTCTCCAGACGCTCACGCACTCGTCGTGGTTTGTCCGGTTAATCAGCGGCAGGCCGTAGCCGATCGCGGTGAGGTCGTTCACAAGGTGTGTCGGCACTCCGAGCCCCTCGCTGACCTTCGCCTCGTCGATGGACCAGTTCGTGTTCGTGAGGGTCACCCGCCCGTCGTGAACGGGCCCCGCTGCGCTTATGCAGGCTCCCGAAATCGCGTCGGCGCGCGTCTGGGTGAGCAACGACTCGCTTGCCTCGATCATTACAGCGGTGAAGTCGGTAATGGAGCGCGAAGCATAGCGGGAGCGTGCGAGAATGGTGAACGAACCGCCCCGATGACCGACGAGGGCGAACGTGCAGTTGGTTCCTCCGGCGTCGCACACAAGCCATGAGGAAGTGGTTGGTTGAGACATGTCGCCTATCCTATCGGCCTCGCTTAGTGTCTACAACCCTGGTGTTGATGCTCGTGTAACCCCTTTTATTTGCGTGCCTTAACGGCTCTGTCGGCTCACACACGCGATATCCGGGCAGAGGCAGCGTAAACGAACTGAGTACCGAGAGTTAGGCGAATTGAAACACCAGGGTCGCGGACAGTACATACAGGTTGCGTATGCCCCGGCCTTCGGGTACGGTTAGCACGTGACCAACAACAGCCCGGACACATCGAACCCCGGTACCGAGCGGCTCGTCACCGAAGAAGACTTTGACGGACTCGTGTGCGCCGTACTTTTACGCAGACTGGGCATGATCGCCGAAACGCAGTTTGTCCACCCCCGCGATGTCGCCGACGATCTCGTGCAGTTGAACCCTCACGACATCCTCGCCGGGTTTCCCTACCGCGACGCGGTTCGCCTTGTCTTCAATCACGAGCGAGTAGCAGGGCTGGTATCGGGCGAAAACGACCAGCATGTCCTCGACCCCTCGGCCTCGAGTAACGCGGAGGTGATTTTTCGCCATTTCCGCGAACACTTCGAAAACGCCGATTCGCTTGCACCCATGGTCGAAGCGGCAGATCGTGCTGTTTCGCGGACCTACACCATGGAAGAGGTACTGAATCCCGCGGGATGGTCGCTGCTTGCGTTTATTCTCGATCCGCGCAGCGGACTCGGACGGCATCGCGGGTTTCGCATTTCCAACCGACGGCTCATGCTCGACCTTATCGATCATATGACCGAGACCTCCGACATCGACGAACTGCTGGATTTGCCGGACGTGCGGGAGCGTGTGGACGTCTACAACAGCCACAAGACGGTATACGAGGAACAACTCATGCGTTGCAGCACCATCATAGGCAGCGTGCTGTTTGTCGACTGGTCGGAGGAGCCTTCGGTGGCGGCTGGTAACCGTTTCGTAAAATACGCCTTGTTTCCGCAGGTGAACACCAGTTTGCAGTTTTCGTGGGGCTTTGAACGTTCAGTCGCGGTATTTACCGCCGGGAAAAGCATTTTCAACCGAACCTGCTCGCTGAACATTGGTGCCTTGATGCTGCAATACGGTGGCGGAGGGACTGCTGATTCGGGTTCGTGTCAGGTCGAGTCCGAATTGGCCGAACAGACAAAGCAGGAGCTTGTGATGCGTTTACTCACCGAAGAGGTGAGTCAGGAAAAAATTCGGGGTATATTGTAGCTATGACAAACTCAACGCAGCGAATACGTGCAATCGTGCTTCTCTTCTGCGCGGTGACCCTATCGGCGCGGGTCGCCTCGGCGCAGGTTTCTCGTGAGGATGTTGATTCGGTCAGCGCCGGTATAATTCTCGGGGAGCCGACCGGAATCAGTGTCAAGCTGTGGTTGGGCGACATCTCCGCGGTCGATATTGCGCTGGCGTGGTCGTTTACCGACGAAGGTGCCTTTTATGTAAATGCCGACTATCTCACACATTTCTTTGAGATGTTCGATGTAGCACCGGACCGTCTGCCATTATACGCGGGCGTCGGAGGCCATTTTCGCGTTCGCTCAGGCGGGCAGGGGAGCGAGGATTCAGAACCCGGGGCCGGCGCTGCCGTGCGGGTGCCGCTTGGAGTCAGCTTCCTGCCCACCGATGTACCCCTGGATCTGTTTTTTGAGGTTGCACCGGCTTTAACTGTTTTTCCGGAGACCGGTTTCAGTCTGGAAGGCGGTATCGGCGTGCGCTACCGCTTTTAATACGGTTCCCGACAGGCAGAACTGCGCTTCTTCATGACCCAGATCGGATCGTCGATCGAACATGGTTCAAAACCGAACCTACGTGCTGCGTATTCTACGCAGACCCGGCTGTAAAACGTTACGTGTGTCATGTCGAAGGTGTACCAGAACCGCAGAAATTCGTCCCAGGCCGATGGATGCAAACTGCTTCGAACGACAAGGGTCCCCCCGGGTGCCACCACGGAAGCGAGTCGCTCCCAGAACAGAACGGGGTCCCGCGCGTGTTCGGCTACCTCGCAGGCAGTGACGACGTCGTATTCCTGTTTCAGCGCATCCGGTTGCGGGAAAAAAATCGGGTCATAGTTGGTAACACGATGTCCTTTCTCCTGTGCCAGCTCTCCGAGCACAGGCGCGTATCCGCAGCCGAAGTCCAGAAGGTCGAAACTGCTTTTGTCGGTGACAGCTTCTGCTGCGAGAATGACGCTGTGGAGGACTCGTGTGTATCCCGGCTCATTACGGCTGTTGTTGTGGCTCAGATATCGTTTACGTTCAGTATCGAGATTCACGTGGTCCGATGCCGGGACGTGTATCAGGTCGCATTCGCTGCACCAGAGGTAGCGTCGATCCATACGCGGCTGGTATCGCGACTCGCAGTATCCCTCGCACAGTGGACACATCATGCTGTTTTGCTTCATCCGGTTGCCCGCTCGTACACTCGGTAGTAGTATCTGCAGGTCACATTTTCCCGATACAAGGTGGAAAGGTCCATGGATGCGGAAACACGAACACGTCGTTATATCGATCTGTTGCTGACAGCACTCGATCTCCAACCAGGAAACAAGCTTGCGATCCGTTCCGAACCGGCGCACCGGGACTTTGTACTGTCGGTCGCCGAGCGGGCGTATCGTGCCGGTGCAGCCTATGTCCATGTCATGGCAGGCGATCCCCGCATTCATAAGGCACGGGTAGACTACGCCGAACCGGACTCTCTTTCCTATGTCCCCGACTTCCTCAGGGATGAGTACATGACGTTCACCGACGGCAGCTGGTGTCTGCTTTCACTGGTCGGCCCGGAGTTCCCCGATCTGCTCGAACGTGTCGACGCCGGCAGGAACGCGATTATCGGCAAGGCTCAGGCAGAAGCTCTGAAGCCGTTCCGGGAGGCGCTCCAGAGTGACCGCTTCGCGTGGTGTGTCGCGGCGGTGCCGACGCAGGGCTGGGCAGGGAAGGTCTTCGGACGCGACGCGGGCCCGGAGGGTGTAGAACGGCTCTGGGACGTCCTTGTGCCGATACTGAGGCTCGATCAGGATAACCCCGGTGACGCATGGAAGGAACACGCTTCACGGTTACAGGAACGAGCGCGGCTTCTTACGCAGCGACATGTGCGGGAGCTCCATTTTCAGAGTACGGGGACCGATCTGCGGGTAGAACTGCTGGAGTCGAGCGTGTGGGTTGGAGGCGGCGCACGAAAGCCTTCGGGACGTCTGTTCCTGCCGAATGTTCCCACGGAGGAGGTGTTTACGACGCCAAGAAAAACCGGCACCCGTGGGAAAGCCGTGGTCACCAGGCCCGTTATGGTTCTCGGAAGAATCGTCACAGGTGCATGGTTTGAGTTTGTCGACGGCCGTGTCGAGGCTTTCGGGGCCGAAGCGGGATCCGATACGCTTGAGAGGTATTTCGAGATTGATCCGAATGCCCGTTATCTCGGTGAGATTGCACTCGTCGATTCCGGGAGTCCCGTATTTCAGTCGAATACGGTCTTCTATAATATCCTGTACGATGAAAACGCGGCCTGCCACCTGGCGCTGGGATCGAGCTACCCGACCTGTGTGGAAGGCGGGACGGGTATGTCGAACGAAGAGTACGCGGAAGTCGGGGCGAATCAGTCCACGTTGCACACCGACTTCATGATTGGAAGCAGTGATCTGAACGTGGACGCGACGACATTCGACGGCGGGTCGTTTCCTGTCATGCGCGAAGGCCGATTTGTCATCTGATATGGCGGTGCATCCGGACCGGGTCATACCGCACGTCGACGGGAAGCCGCGGGAACGGGCGCAGTACGTCCTGTACTGGATGCAGGCGGCACAGCGGCCGTGGGACAATCCTGCGCTTGATTTTGCCGTTGAGCGTGCAAACGATCTGAAGCTTCCCGTGCTGGTGTGTTTCGGCCTCATGTCTGACTATCCCGACGCGAACCTGCGCCACTATCGCTTCATGCTCGAGGGGCTGGCGCAGACGGCGAGGCACCTTCGTACCCAGGGGTTCGGCTTCCGCCTGCGGAGCGGCAACCCCGCGGAGGTCGCTTCGGCGTATGCCGGAGACGCGGCCCTTGCGGTGACCGACGGGGCATACCTCAGGCATACGCGTTCCTGGCGTGCCCGGTTCGCCCGCGAGGCGGGGTGTCCGGTGTACGAGGTCGACTCGGAGTTGATTGTTCCCGTCAGACGAGCCTCCGATAAGCGGGAGTTTGCAGCCCGAACGATCCGGCCCCGGCTCCACCGCCAGGTCGATGAGTTCCTCAAGGACCCCGGGAACCTCACGCCGCGAGTACCCTGGTCGTCCAGTACCAGGCTGAACGCCGATGAAGGCCTTGCCCGGCGAGATTCACCCCCGAACGCCTCGCACACGGAATCCGATCTCGACAACATCGACGACCTCGTCGCGACGCTGTCCGTCGATACGTCTGTCCACCCGGTCACCCGTCTGTATCCCGGCGGGCCCGAACACGCTCGTTCACGCTTTGAAGCGTTTCTCGACGACCGGCTTGTCTACTACTCCGACAATCGCAACCAGCCTCATACCGACGATTCGAGTGGCATGAGCATGCACCTGCAGTTCGGGCAGGTGTCGCCTGTTCGCCTGCTTCTGGAAGCCGGGAAGCATCTGAAAAGCTACGGCTCTGAGCTTCGAGACCAGTACGAGGATTTCTACGAAGAACTGCTGGTGCGCCGGGAGCTGGCATACAATTACTGCTTTTACGAGCCGGAGTATGATACCTACGATGCGCTGCCGGACTGGGCGCGACAGACGCTCCGTGCTCACGAGCACGATGAGCGAGCGCCGCTGTACAGCCTTGAGGAACTGGAAGCTTCTCGCACCGAAGACGAGTACTGGAATGCCGCAAATACTGAGATGCGTGAGACCGGGTATATGCACAACTACATGCGCATGTACTGGGGCAAGCAGATTATTCTCTGGTCGCCCACGCCGCAGGAAGCGTTTTCACGAGTTCTGCATCTGAACAACAAGTACTTTCTCGATGGTCGAAACCCGTCGAGCTACGCGAACTGTGCGTGGATTTTCGGTCTGCACGACCGTCCGTGGACCGAGCGGGAGATCTTCGGAAAAGTGCGCATTATGGTTCCGGCGGGTCTGAAACGGAAGTGCGATATGCCCGCGTACATTGAAAAGGTCGACCGCCTTGTGCGCTTTATCCACACGTCGAGCGGTGGGGACACGAACTGACTCGTGGAGTTCGCCGCACGTTATGCGGTCTTTTCAGGCGAGCGCGCCCATGGGGTCCCAGGGTGGCAGGGCGACAGGCTGTGTTTCGGCAATCGCACAGATCGCAGGCTCGAGGAGTCGCCGGTGCACCACGACTTCGTAGACATGCTCGGTGAACCAGCGATCGCTCATGACGAGGAACCCTTTGTCCCCGACCTTGTCACCCCAGCTGTTTTCTACTCGCCACTGCACGGGGGTTCCGTGTTCGTCCAGATCGACACCGGTCAACAGCATGGCGTGTGTCATTTTACTGTGCCCGTAGGTGAGCCGATCGGCTTTCGTGAATACGCTGGTGTCGGTGGCACGAAGCGCATGCTCGAACAGTTCGATATCAAGCATGCCGAGCTCCCGGTGCAGGGCTTTTCCCACGTCGCAGCCGAACCAGACCGGCTCGCCCGACACAATGCTGTCGATGGCCGCCTTTTTCAGGATGTCGACCTCCAGGTTGATGTACAGGACCGGAGGTCCTCCGACCACGTTGCCCAGGTATTCAACCGTGTACGCGGTATCGAACGGCCGCCCGGGACCGGGTGCGTGTATCAGGCACTGGTACTCCTCAAGATCGCGTTGACAGTGCTTTTGATAGAATTGCCGGGGGGTCAGGATTCCGTCGCGAAAGAAAGCGCCCTTTGCATCACGCCACTCCCACGCGAAATCCCGTGGCGGGATACCGAGGTGAGTGGCCAGTATGCGGTAGACGTCGGCCAGCGCCCGGTCGATCACGGTATTGACGTCACGGCTTGCCGCCTGACGAGCGACACGTTCGCGTATCTGTGACGCGGCGAAGCGCAACCGCTCTGCGAGCAGCTCGTTCATGCTGCGGGTACGACCCGAGTGCCAGGTCTCGGGCATGACAGATTTCGGAACGACACCGTACTTCTTCACGAGCGCGGTGAACATGTCCCACTGGCCTGCGTCCGGCACTGGATCAGCGAGCAGCCAGGACACCAGACGTCCATCGACCGGTTCCCCGGCAGTCGATACGATGTTTGCGAGGAAAAAGTTGGCTTTTTCCATCTTGTCGAAAAATGCAAGGTAATTCTGGGAGAGCTCGAACTGATCAAGTCCAAGGCTGTCGCGCGCCTCGAGTCGCAGGAGGTTCAGGCCCGCGAACAGCCAGCATCTCCCGCTTTGTTTCTGATTGGTTACCGCCGGAGTACGCACAAGGTGGCTGAACGTATGGTTCCGCGTGCTCGCGATCCGTCGATCGGTCGCCGCAGCGAGAAAACCGGCTGAGGTTACTGCGTTCATGGCCACCCGGTTCTCGGGACGGCTGAGAAACTCCGTCTCGAGTGCTGCCAGTTGTTCCGGTGTAAGTGCGACTGCCTCGTGTTCCATCTGACCACCTCCGCTGCGACAGCGTTCCTTCCGCCGGAACGTGCCACGGGAGTTTCGTCCGTGTCAACGCGGTGTCTTGACACGCGGACGGATCTGTTGCTATTTTCCTCGGACACTTTGGACGCCTCTATAGCTCAGTCGGTAGAGCACCACCATGGTAAGGTGGGGGTCATCGGTTCAAGTCCGATTGGAGGCTCGTATTGACCCCATTGCATCCCGACTATATAGTGGGAGTGGTCTGCGAATGGGGCAGTTGCGTCGCGAAGGCCAGTAGCTCCAATTGGTAGAGCGTCGGTCTCCAAAACCGAATGTTGTAGGTTCGAATCCTACCTGGCCTGTTCCTACAGAAAGGGGATATTTCATGAAGAGGTTTGTCCAGTTTTTCAAGGACAGTTACGCGGAACTCAAACGGGTGGTGTGGCCATCTCGTGAACAGGTTGTCAGTTCTACGCAGGTCGTGATTGTAAGTCTTGTGCTGTTCGGCATTGCGCTTGGCGGGCTGGATCTGATTTTCACGCAGGCGATCCTCTTTCTGTTTTAGTCTATTGCCCAAGCATGGGATAGTTCTTCGACCGACTCACTCGCAGACGAGTACAGGCAGCGAATAATGGCGAAAGCATGGTACGTTCTTCACACCTATTCAGGGTATGAAAACAAAATCGAAAAGACACTTCGCATTCTCAACGACGATGGTGAGCTTGGTGAAAGCCTCCACGACGTGAAGGTCCCGTCTGAAGAGGTGGTAGAGGTCAAGGACGGGAAACGAAAAGTCAGTACGAAGAAATTTCTGCCGGGCTATATTTTGCTGGAAATGGATCTCCCGGATCTCGGCTGGAAAGCGATTTGTTCGCGAATCAAGAAGGTGCAGGGAGTAACCGGGTTTGTCGGTTCCTCGGCGAGCGGCAAGCCGCACCCGATATCGCAGGAAGAAGCCCGACGCATACTGCAGAAAAGCGGTGAGATCGAGGGTGACAAGGGTTTGAAGCCCAAGGACACCTTTGTGGTCGGTGAAAGTGTGCGGATTATCGAAGGTCCGTTCGACTCTTTCGCGGGCACGGTCGAAGAGGTGAATCTGGAGAAAGGTAAACTTCGGGTGACGGTCGGTATTTTTGGTCGATCGACGCCGGTCGAGGTGGATTTCCTCCAGGTTGAAAAGGTATAAAGCGCTCCACGCTGCGTTGTACGTGGTAACGAGACGCGACAGAAGGTTGGACGATCAGGCACGGGTCTGGTCTGTAGCGCATGGGAGCACGGCGGCGTACCATCGTCGGCTGTGCGTATGCACCACGCAAGGAGTATAGAGTATGGCCAAAAAGAAGGTCACAGCGTTGATCAAGCTGCAGGTGCCCGCCGGGAAAGCGACTCCGGCACCGCCGGTGGGACCGGCGTTAGGCCCGCATGGAGTGAGTGCTCCACAGTTTGTGCAGCAGTTCAACGATGCAACGGGGAATCTGGAGCCGGGATTGATCGTTCCGGTCGTGATCACCGTCTACCAGGACCGCAGCTTCTCGTTCATAACGAAGACGCCTCCGGCAGCCGTCCTTATCAGGCGGGCAATGGGTCTTGACAAGGGTTCGGGTGAACCGAACAAGAAAAAGGTCGGCACGCTTTCACGTGACAAGTTGCGTGAGATTGCCGAGACGAAGCTTCCCGATCTCAATGCCAACGATGTTGAGGCGGCAATGAAAATCGTCGCAGGAACCGCGCGGAGCATGGGCGTCAATGTGGAGGCTGCATCATGAAGCGTGGAAAGAGATACCTTGAAGCGGTAAAGACGGTCGACCGGACTGCGACCTACCCGGCGACGGACGCCGTGGAGCTTGTAAAGAAGCTCGCAACGGCAAAATTCGACGAGACCATAGAGCTTTCAATGAATCTGAACCTCAAGAAGAGTTCAACGGTTCGTGATACGCTGGTGCTTCCCCATCAGTTTCGCGGGGACAAGAAAATTCTCGTATTCGCGAAGGGCGAGAAGGCGGACGAGGCACGCGCGGCCGGCGCCACCCACGTCGGAGACGCGGACCTGATCGAAAAGATTCGTGGAGGGTGGACGGACTTTGACGTTGCTGTGGCGACGCCGGACATGATGAAAGACGTTGGTCGTCTTGGACCGATCCTCGGCCGCCGGGGGCTCATGCCGAACCCCAAGACGCAGACGGTGACCTTTGACATCAAGGAAGCCATCGGCGAACTGAATAAGGGTCGGGTCGAGTTTCGCAGCGACAAGACCGGCGTCATACACCTGGCAGTCGGTAAAGTCAGCATGGAAACGGCGAAGATCAGAGAGAATATCTCGGCGGTCATCGGCGAAGTCGTGAAACGCCGTCCCGCGGACACGAAAGGTGATTTCGTGAATACGATTGCCATCAGTTCCACGATGGGTCCCGGGGTCAAGATCGCGTCAAGTACGGACGCAGGAGCATAGAAATGCCTGAAGGATATACAACAAAGCTGAATCCGGAGAAGCAAGCCGCTGTGCAGGCGGTGAAGGATCGATTTGAAGGTGTCAGTGACTACGTGTTCACGAATTACCGTGGCCTTACCGTAGAGCAGATTACCCAGATCAGGCAGGTGCTCCGCGAGCAGAATGCGGATTTTCGTGTTCTCAAGAATCGTACGGCGATCATAGCGTTCAACGATATGGAGTATCCTGACGTTTCCGAGCTTCTTACCGGACCGACTGCCGTTGCGCTTGCGCGTGGTGAATCGGGGCCGGTCGTCAAGAAGTTGCTCGATTTCGGCAAGGACATGCCGGTTGAGGTCAAGGGCGGGCTTATCAGTGGTTCGGTCTTCTCATTCGAGCAGATCGAAGCGTACAGCAAGCTTCCGTCCCGGGATGAACTGATTGCGAAGCTTATGAGCGCCATGAACGGGACAGCGCAGAATCTGGTATTTGTGCTGAACGCCATTCCCCAGAAACTGGTGCGTACGCTTCAGGCGGTAAAGGAAAAGAAAGAATCCGAGGGTTGATCGTTTCAGCGCTCGCGTAACACATTCACATCACCGGCGTTAGTCTTCACAGTGGGTTGTCTGCTATCGCCGGTACATATAAGGAGAAGGTAATATGGCAGCACCGACAAAAGAAGACATTCTGGAGGCCATTGCAAACATGACCGTGCTCGAAGTAAGCGAGCTCGTTTCAGCAATGGAGGAAAAGTTTGGTGTAACAGCAGCAGCTCCGGTGGCGGTTGCGGCAGCGGGAGCTGGCGCGGCAGATGCCGGCGGCGCCGAAGCTGAGGAGCAGACCGAGTTCAACGTAATCCTGAAGGGCATTGCTGACGGGCAGAAGATTCCCGTTATCAAGGAAGTTCGCGCGATTACCGGTCTTGGTCTCAAGGAGGCGAAAGAGCTCGTTGAAGCCGGAGGAAAGGCTGTTAAGGAAGGGGTCGACAAGGCAGAAGCTGCATCTCTCAAGGAGAAACTTGAGGCGGCCGGCGGCGTTGTTGAGGTCCAGTAATACTCGTTTCGAGACAGTTTACAGCTTCCTGTTCTCACCGTATCGTCACGGTTCCCCATCGCGCATCGAGTTATCGATGCGCGGGTTGGGGTTTTTGTGCGTTACGGTATCTCTTTCTTTCAATACGTTACTGAATCCCGGGAGGGTACTATATGTTTGATCGTCGAAATTCGATCACCCGTACACAGGTCGGAACCGCAAAAGACATCGTGATGGAGCTTCCGGATCTTGTCGATGTGCAACTGGCCAGTTACGAACGATTCCTGCAGAGAAAATGCATGCTCTCCGGTGAGCCGATTCGGGAGCAGGGTCTTGAAGAGGTTTTTCAGACCATTTTCCCGATCGAAAGCCAGGCAGGAGATATGCGCCTTGAGTACGATCACTACACCCTCGACGAGGAGAACATCAAACTCACCGAGCAGGAGTGCAAGCTGAAAGGGCACACCTACGCGGTCCCGATCAAGGCGCGCATCAACCTGCTGTTCAACGAAACGGGTGAGATCCGGCAGAAAGATATTTATATGGGCGATCTTCCGCTCATGACCGAACGCGGCACCTTCATTATCAACGGTGCTGAGCGTGTCGTAGTCAGCCAGATCCACCGTTCTCCCGGTGTCATTTTCAGTCACGAGAAGGGTGTCTACAGCTCCAGGATTATTCCCTATCGCGGGTCATGGCTCGAGTTCGAAATTGATCAGAAGAAGGAGCTCATTTACGCAAAGGTGGACCGCAAAAAGCGCATTCTCGGAACGCTTTTTCTGCGGGCGCTCGGGTTTGACAGTCGCGAAAAAATCATCGACCTGTTCTACAAGCGTGTCAGCCGTGTTGTCGGCGAAAGTCAGGAGCACAAAGAAGCGCTGGTAGGGGAGGTTTTTGCCCGTGCGGTATGGGTGAAAGACGAAGACGGCGCGGACCGCAAGCTCTATCGGGCAGGTGACAAGATCCATCCTCACGACGTCGACGAACTGATACACAGCGGCGTCGCCGAGGTCGAAGTTATCGACTCTGCGAATGTCGAGAGTCTTCACTCGCAGATACTGCTGAACTGTTTCGAGCGGGAAGAAAGCAAGTTCACCCGCGACGATGCAGGCCTTGACGAACCGACCAAGGAGGATGCGCTGACCGCGGTGTACGCGGTCATTATGCCGGGCGAGCCGATTACGCTTGAGAGTGCGGAAAAGGACTTTAATTCCATGTTCTTTACCGCGCGCCGGTATGATCTCGGTCGCGTGGGCCGGTACAAACTCAACAAGAAGTTCGATTACGAGAATGGCCTCGAAGAGCATATCCTGACGAAAGAAGACATCGTCAACACGATGCGATTTCTCATCAAGGTGTATATCGGCGAGGCAAGTGTCGACGACATCGACCACCTCGGAAACCGGCGCGTCCGCAGCGTCGGTGAGCTGCTTGCGAATTCGCTGAAAACCGCGTTCAGCAGAATGGAGCGAATCGCAAAAGAGCGTATGAGTCTGAAAGAGACGGATACGATCAAACCGCAGGACCTCATATCGATAAAACCGGTGGTGGCTGCCATTAAGGAGTTTTTCGGCTCCTCCCAGCTTAGCCAGTTCATGGATCAGGTGAATCCGCTCAGCGAGCTGACGCACAAGCGTCGTCTCAACGCGCTCGGTCCGGGTGGGTTGAGCCGCGACCGCGCGGGATTCGAGGTCCGCGACGTCCACTACACGCATTACGGGCGCATGTGCCCAATCGAGACGCCGGAAGGCCCGAATATCGGGCTCATCGTGAGTCTCGCGAACTACACGCGGGTCAACGACTACGGCTTTCTCGAGACGCCCTACCGCAGGGTCAAGGACGGCGTTGCGAGTCGCGATATCGAGTACCTCTCGGCGATGGACGAGGAGAAGTACTTTATCGCGCAGGCGAATGCTCCCATCGACGAGAAGGGTGCATTCCAGGCGGAAATGATCTCCGTTCGCAAAAACGGCGATTACACAACCAAGCCTCCTCAGGACATCGAATACATGGACGTCTCACCGAAGCAGATCATTTCCGTGAGCGCGTCGCTGATCCCCTTCCTTGAGCATGATGATGCGAACCGTGCGCTCATGGGCAGCAACATGCAGCGGCAGGCTGTTCCGCTTGTGTTCCCCGAGCCCCCGCGAGTAGGCACCGGTATGGAAGGCAAGACTGCCTACGACTCGGGCGTCCTTCAGAAAGCGCGGAGGGCGGGTACCGTCGAATACGTGTCGGCGACGAAAGTAATCGTGCGGCCGGACGATGCGAAGAACAAGGATGACCGCGACGAGTACTGGATGATCAAGTACCAGCGTACGAACCAGGACACCTGCTACAACCAGAAGCCGGTTGTGAGTAAAGGGCAGAAACTCAAGGTAGGAGATGTTATCGCCGACGGGCCCGCAACATTCAAGGGCGAGCTTGCTCTCGGGCGTAATATACTTGTCGGGTTTGTACCCTGGAACGGATATAACTTCGAGGACGCGATACTTATCAGCGAGCGTGTTGTCAAGCACGACGTTTTTACCAGTGTCCACATCAAGGAGTTTTCGACCGACGTCCGGGAGACAAAGCTCGGGCCGGAGAAATTGACGCGGGATATTCCGAACACAAGCGAGAAAGCGCTCGATCAGTTAGACGAAGACGGCATCGTGCGGGTCGGCGCCAAGGTCGGCAGCGGTTATATTCTCGTCGGTAAGGTTACCCCCAAAAGCGAAACCGAGACGACGCCTGAGTTCAAGTTGCTGAACTCGATTTTCGGTGAAAAAGCAAAAGAGGTCAGGGACACGAGTCTTCGTATACCCCACGGCGTCGACGGAACGGTCATTGACGTGCAGCGACTGCGCCGCAGCGAGGGCGATGATCTTCCGCCGGGCGTGGACGAAGTCGTGAAAGTACTGGTCGCCACGAAGCGCAAGCTGCAGGAAGGCGATAAGATGGCCGGTCGTCACGGAAACAAGGGTGTCATTGCCCGGGTTCTCCCGGAAGAGGATATGCCTTATATGGACGACGGGACTCCGCTGGATCTCTGTCTGAACCCGCTGGGCGTTCCAAGCCGCATGAACCTCGGGCAGATTCTCGAAACGGAACTTGGCATGGCGGCGCACATGCTCGACGAGTGGTATTCGACGCCGGTATTCGAGAGTGCCACGAATGAACAGATTGCGGAGAAACTGAAGGCCGCGGGTCTTGAAGCGTCGTCCAAAGTTGTGCTCCGCGACGGAGCGACGGGCGAACCGTTCGAGAACCCCGTCATGGTCGGTATCATGTACGTGCTCAAGCTTCATCACCTTGTAGATGATAAAATGCACGCGAGATCAACGGGTCCGTATTCGCTTGTAACGCAGCAGCCCCTCGGCGGAAAGGCGCAGTTCGGTGGGCAGCGTCTTGGAGAGATGGAAGTCTGGGCGCTCGAGGCCTACGGCGCCGCGAACACGCTTCAGGAGCTCCTCACGATCAAGAGTGACGACATGAACGGCCGTGCGAAGATCTATGAAAGTATCGTCAAGGGCGAGCCGTCGACAGCAGCCGGCGTGCCCGAAAGTTTTAATGTATTGGTGCAGGAGCTTCGAGGTCTTGCGCTTGATATCTCAATATACGACGGCAAGGGTAAGCAGGTTCCGCTGACTGAGCGGGACGAAGAGCTTATCAATCGTCAGGGCACGAATTTCTAGGAGACCGCGAATGAGAGATATTCAGGATTTCGACAGCATAATGATTAACCTCGCTTCACCCGACCAGATCAGGGCGTGGAGTTACGGCGAGGTGAAGAAGCCCGAAACCATTAACTACCGGACCTTGCGCCCCGAGAAGGACGGCCTGTTCTGTGAGCGAATTTTCGGGACCACCAAGGAATGGGAATGCTATTGCGGCAAGTTCAAGAGCATCCGCTATAAAGGGGTCATTTGCGATCGCTGCGGCGTTGAGGTAACGCACTTCAAGGTTCGACGCGAACGTATGGGGCACATCGAGCTCGCCTCACCCGTCAGCCATATCTGGTACTATCGGTCCGTACCGAGCAGAATGGGGCTCCTTCTTGATCTCACGATTGCTGCCTTGCGCTCGATTCTGTACTACGAGAAGTACATCGTTATCGACGCCGGAGACACCGATCTCAAGCAGATGGATCTGCTTACGGAAGACGAGTTCATGGAGGCCAAGGAGCGCTACGGAGATATCTTCTCCGCCGGCATCGGTGCCGAAGCCGTGCGCACGCTTCTTGAACAGCTTGACCTCGATGCGTTGTCCGCAGAGCTTCGCGCAAAGATGGTCGAAAAAGGGGCCAAGTCCGACAAGCGGCTCCTGAAACGAATAGAGATCGTCGAGAACTTTCGTGACAGCGAGAATCGACCGGAGTGGATGATTCTTGATGTAATCCCTGTCATACCGCCCGAGTTGCGTCCCATGGTGCAGCTCGACGGCGGCCGTTTCGCAACAAGTGACCTCAACGATCTGTATCGTCGGGTCATCAACAGAAATAATCGCCTCAAGCGCCTCATGGCGTTGAACGCACCGGACATCATTATCCGTAATGAGAAACGCATGCTTCAGGAAGCGGTCGACGCGCTGTTCGATAATTCCAAGAAGAAGCGCGTCGTCAAGGGTGCGAGTAACCGTCCCCTGAAGAGCCTGTCGGACATGCTCAAGGGTAAGCAGGGACGGTTCCGACAGAATCTTCTCGGTAAGCGCGTCGATTACTCAGGGCGGTCGGTCATCGTTGTCGGTCCCGAGCTGGAACTTCATCAATGTGGATTGCCGACGAAGATGGCTCTTGAGCTGTACAAGCCCTTTATTATGAAGAAGCTTGTCGAGAAAGACGTCGTATATAACATCAAGAAAGCGAAGTCGCTTGTCGAGCAGGAAACACCGGAAGTCTGGGCTGTCCTTGACGAGGTGGTCCGGGAACACCCGGTCCTCTTGAACCGTGCACCGACGCTCCACCGCCTCGGAATACAGGCCTTCGAACCAAAGCTTGTCGGTGGGAAGGCGATTCGTCTGCACCCGCTCGTCTGCCACGCGTATAACGCCGACTTTGACGGGGATCAGATGGCGGTGCACGTTCCTTTGACACAGGCAGCCCAGATCGAGTGCTGGACGCTCATGCTTTCGAGTCGCAATCTCCTGAATCCCGCGAACGGGAAGCCAATCGTTTTTCCGAGCCAGGACATGGTACTCGGGATAAACTACCTGACCCGGCAACGCCCCGGGGCGAAGGGTGAGGGGAAGCGGTACTCCACGCAGGAAGAGGCTATCTATGCACGGGAAGTCGGCGCGGTCGACTACCAGGCAGGCATACGGGTTCCGGTCGACGGGGAAGTTGTTGAGACAACCGTCGGGCGCATTCTCTTCAACGAGGCGATTCCGGATGATATTCCCTTTGTCAATTATGCCCTCGGCGACAAGGAGCTGCGCGAACTCATTGCCAAGGTCTACCGGGACAAAGGTCCTCATGCCACCGTTCTCCTGCTCGACGCGGTCAAGAACCTCGGGTTCCGCTACGCGACGCTGTTCGGAGCGACCATAGGTCTCGGCGATATCATGATTCCCGACCAGAAAGTCGAGATGATCGAAAAGGCGAATAACGAAGCGCTGGGAATACAGAACCAGTATATGCAGGGGCATATCACCAGCGAAGAGCGGTACAACCGCGTTATTGAAGTGTGGAGTAAGACCAACGAAGAGCTTACAAACGTCATGATGCAGCGTCTTGAATCGGATCGCGGAGGGTTCAATCCCGTGTACATGATGGCGAATTCCGGCGCGCGCGGTAGCCGCAGTCAGATCCGTCAGCTGGCCGGAATGCGTGGGCTTATGGCGAAGCCGAGCGGCGAGATCATCGAGCTCCCGATACGCTCCAACTTCAAGGAAGGGCTGTCGGTTATCGAGTTCTTTATTTCGACCAACGGCGCGCGGAAAGGTCTTGCCGATACCGCGCTCAAAACCGCCGACGCGGGCTATCTCACACGGCGACTGGTCGACATCGCGCAGGACGTCGTCGTGAACGAGGAAGACTGCGGGACGATCAACGGTCTCGATATCGGGGCACTCAAGGACGGCGAGGAAGTCGTAGAGAGCCTGTCCGACCGGATATCGGGGCGTTTCACCCTCGAGCGGGTCAAGCACCCGATCACCGGTGAAATTATCGTCGACGTCAACGAGGAGGTAACCGACGAGGTTGCACTCGCGATTGAAGATGCGGGAATCGAGCAGGTCAGAATTCGCACCGAGTTGACCTGTGAGTCCGCACACGGCGTATGCCAGAAGTGTTACGGACGAAACCTCACTGACAACAGAACGGTCAATATCGGGCAGGCTGTCGGTATAATTGCGGCACAATCGATTGGTCAGCCGGGGACCCAGCTCACCATGCGTACCTTCCACATAGGTGGTGCGGCGACCCGTGTCAGCGAGGAAAACAGGACCTACCTGAAATACCCGGTTTATGTTACCTCAATAAACGGTCACGTGGTGCAGCAGGGCAATGGACCGAAGCTCTTTACCCGAAAAGGCTATATGCTCGTTAATCGAGTTCTGAACGATATCGAGATTCAGAAGAACGACAAATTGCTTGTGGAAGAGGGCGACAAGGTCGTCAAAGGACAAGTCGTTGTCAAACGGGGAAAAGAAGAACTTCTGGCAGAAGACAACGCCTACGCGACGATTCAGGGTAACAAGCTCTACCTCATTGGTGCCGAGCAGCGTATCGAAGTGAGGAACGGTGCCGAACTCGAGGTTGAAGAGGGGCAGGTTGTTCCGGCCGAAGCCTCGCTTGCGACCTTCGACCCGTTCAGCGAGCCGATTATCAGTGAGTTCGAGGGAACCGTGCGGTTCGAGGACATTATCGAAGGCACGACCATGAACGAAGAGGTCAACGACGACACCGGTAACGTGGAGCGCAAGATTACCGAGCATTCGCTTGAAACCATGGAGCCCCGCATCGTGCTCGAAGATGATTCGGGACAGGTTCTCGATACCTATCGACTGCCTGGATCCAGTTATCTGCAGGTACAGAACGGGGAAAAGATACAGCAGGGGCGGACCATCGCGAAGATGCTCAAGGACAGTGTCCGGACGGCGGATATTACCGGTGGACTTCCACGGGTAGGCGAGCTGTTTGAGGCACGACGACCGAAGAACGCAGCTGTTCTGGCTCAGGTCAGCGGAACGGTCGCGCTGAAAGGTATCGTAAAAGGGAAGCGGATCATCGTGGTGCAGGACATCTACGGTCGAGAGTTCAAGCATGCTGTGCCAATGGGTAAGCACCTTCTTGTTCGCGAAAAAGATGAGGTCCGCGCAGGTGAGCCTCTGTGTGACGGCCGCACCGACCCTCACGATATACTGCAGATTCTCGGGGAAAACGCGCTGCAACGCTACCTCATGAACGAGGTGCAGGAAGTGTATCGCCTCCAGGGAGTTGCGATTAACGACAAGCACATCGGGGTCATTATCCGTCAGATGATGCGTAAGGTCGAAATCGTGCAGGTTGGCGACACAAACTTCATTTTCGGACAGCAGATCGACAAACCCCGTTTCCAGGAAGAGAACCGGAAAGTCATGCGCGAAGGCGGGCAGCCCGCGGTGGCGCGTCCTATTATGCTCGGTATAACGAGGGCATCGTTGAACATCGAAAGTTTCATCAGCGCTGCAAGCTTCCAGGAGACAACGCGGGTACTTACCAACGCGGCGATCGCCGGAAAGAGCGATAATCTTCGCGGGCTGAAAGAAAATGTAATCATCGGCCATCTCATACCGGCGGGAACTGGAATGCGACAGTACAAGCGGATCAAGCTGTACGATGAAAACCGCGAGGATCTTGACGCGCGAATGCAGACGATACTTGAGGAGCGGGCGCGTGAAGCTGAACTTGCAGAAAAAGAGGCGCCGGCCGAAGCCGAGGTGTACCAGTAGGGAGCCTCGTTCGTCGAGGCTGTTGACATAAAAATGAGCGTCTGATATTTTGGCGCACCGCTGCACGCTTGTATGCGGTGTATTCCGGAACGCAATTCAGACGCTCCGAAAGACCGTGCGCGGATACCGTGTACGTTGAAAGGTTGAGAACAGAATGCCTACAGTTAATCAGTTGATTCGAAAGGGTCGGAAAAAATCCCATAAAAAGACAAACTCCCCTGCGCTGCAGACGTGTCCTCAGAAGCGGGGTGTTTGCACCAGGGTAATGACCGTTACGCCAAAGAAGCCGAACTCTGCGCTCCGAAAAGTTGCGCGCGTCAGGCTCAGTAACGGCATAGAAGTGACCGCCTACATCCCGGGTATCGGCCATAACCTTCAGGAGCACTCAGTGGTTCTCGTCCGCGGTGGACGCGTAAAGGACTTGCCTGGTGTTCGGTATCACATCGTTCGTGGAGCGAAGGACACCCTCGGGGTCGAGGACCGGAAGAAAGGTCGTTCCAAGTACGGTACCAAGCGGCCAAAGGCGTAAGGAAGGGGTTGTAGAATGCCAAGACGACAGATTGTGGGGCGTCGCGAGCTCCGTCCCGACGCGAAGTATGGAAATATTACTCTGTCTCGATTCATCTCGAGGCTCATGATCCACGGTAAAAAGTCAACGGCGACGAGAGTCGTGTACGAAGCCATGGATTTCCTGAACGGAAAGACCGACAAGACCGAGCTTGAGGTTTTCCTGAAAGCTATCGATAACGTGAAACCCGTCGCCGAAGTAAAAAGTCGGCGTGTCGGTGGTTCGACCTATCAGGTTCCCGTCGAAGTGCGGGAGAGTCGCCGCGAAGCGCTTTCCATGAGGTGGCTCATAGCCGCATCGCGGAATCGCAGCGGACGCTCCATGGGGCAGAAACTCGGTGCTGAGCTCCTGGATGCGTTTAATTCCACAGGGTCCGCGTTTAAAAAGAAGGAAGACACCCATCGAATGGCGGAAGCGAACAAAGCTTTTGCCCATTATCGCTGGTAGTCATTTCCCAGGGTCGTGTTCCGGGAGCCGCTCCCGGTTTTTCCCGGACGCGACACACCATAAATCCGTACGTGGTCGGCGAACAAAAATCGCGGATTCAAACGGCGGATGTGGCCAAACCGATCGGCGGGACGGTGCGACCTGGAGTCGCAGTTGTTCTCGCAGGGGTCGTGGCAGAAGCAATTGTGTTCTGCCGCGGATGGTAAGGTGGTCATACCGATCGGCGTCGTGCGGCGCCGGTTGCTGAAAGGGCGTTGCTCTTTCCGATATGCCGCTATACGGGCTTCGACGGAAGTCGAATGCCGTCGTGCATATCTGTTGACACATCTCCGGGCTATCTGTTAGCCTACCCATCCTTTGAGTGTACTCGACCACACACGTTTCTGTTGCGGAGGTGTGCGTGTTCGATGCGCTAATAAGAATATGTGTGGATGCAGGGCAGCGCCGTGGCGTCATCCCTGATCTGGAAACACCAATTTATCAAGAACGTTTCAGACACTTCGAGAAGGAGGGAACGTCATGGCGAAAGCAAAGTTCGAGAGGAGTAAGCCTCATATCAACGTCGGTACCATTGGTCACGTCGACCACGGGAAGACGACGCTTACTGCTGCCATCACCATGCTTAGCAGCAAGGTCAGTGGAAGCGGCAAGGTCATGAAGTATGAGGACATCGACAACGCACCTGAAGAAAAGGCGCGGGGTATCACAATCAATACTCGTCACGTCGAGTACGAATCGGTTAATCGTCACTACGCTCATGTTGACTGTCCTGGTCACGCTGACTACGTCAAGAACATGATCACGGGTGCTGCTCAGATGGACGGCGCGGTTCTTGTTGTAAGCGCGACGGACGGGCCAATGGCGCAGACCAAAGAGCACGTCCTGCTGGCACGACAGGTCGGTGTTCCCGCCCTGATCGTCTTTATTAACAAGACCGACCAGGTCGACGACGAAGAGCTCATCGATCTCGTCGAAGAAGAGATTCGAGATCTGCTGTCAAGCTATGATTTTCCCGGCGACGAGACGCCCGTTGTTCGCGGTAGCGCATTTGAAGCCATGGAGAATCCGGAGGACGAGGAAAAGACCAAGTGCATTGCCGAACTGCTTGAGGCAATGGATACCTACTTCCCGCTCCCCGAGCGCGATGTAGACAAGGATTTTCTCATGCCGATCGAGGATGTGTTCTCGATTCAGGGACGTGGTACGGTCGTAACCGG
>JBKHAN010000042.1:0-25673 GCA_046542845.1 Spirochaetaceae bacterium | reverse complement strand
TCGGTTGATACTGTCCTTCTCTTCATCCCACTCGAAGGTCATATGTACATACTAAAGTACTTACAAAATATCGGCAAGCCTCACGTAGAAGCGGTCCCGTGAGTAGATGCTCCGTATCCGGAATGGCAATTCATCTCGGCATCACCTGAAAGCAGGCGTGCGAGATTGACAGCACACTCCAGCGTAGTATGATCTCCATCATCCCCCTGAATAACCGAGGTCCTATGTACACGCTTACCAACGATGCCCTTGAAGTTTCGATACTCGATCCTGTCGCCGACCGCGACCGGATGGGTCCCCGATACTGCACGGGCGGCTATATATTTCAGATCAGCGAGGAGCGGGGTCCGCTGCTTTCCGGGCCTACGTACCCCGAGAGCTTCAACTGGTTCGATGGTCAGGGTATCCCGGACTCGTTTTCTCATACGACATTGCGCTCGAAAAAGACTCCGTCGTCTCAGGCGCTGATCCCCGGCGTAGGGCTTTGTGACACGAGTGCCCGGACGGTTCTCGAGTACTGCGACTGGACGGTGCACGAAGAAGCACACCGGCTTGAGTTTCGAACGACGCAGGCGTGGGACGACTGGTCCTTCAGCCTGGAACGCAGGGTCAGTCTCTCGGGGCGGGTGGTGTTCTCGCATACCCGCATAGAGAATCTCGGCGAGGCGCCGGTGCCGGTATCCTGGTTTCCGCATCCTTTCTACCCGCTGCCCCCGGGCGAAGCGCTCTGCAGCCTGCCGGCCCCGGTCACGGTAGCCCCCGATTCCACGTATTCCGTCGGCGGTGACGGGTACCTGCGCTGCAGTGATATTTCGGCGCTTCAGGCAGTATCGGTGCGATGCAATGGCGCGGGGCCTCTGACCGTCCTTCAGCACCACCCGGTACGGGGGCTCGTCGCGGCGCGCTACAGCTTCGCAGCCGCACACATTCTCGTCTGGGGAAACCCGAACACATTCTCCTTTGAGCCGTATCTCGAGCAGACCGTCGGGAGAGGAACGTCACTCGAGTGGCTCGCCGAGTATCACTTCTGATGCGCTTACTGCTGTGGTACACCTCAAGGTAATCCGTGCCCCATAACGGGGCATCCTGAGGGATGCCCGGTTGTGCGCCGCTCGCTGACCATAGACAGCAGCGTCTCCTACCGCCTCAGACCCGTGTGCGGGCTTGAACGCAAGCACGGGCCTCGGCTTTCAGGCGCTCTGGCGTTAGGGCGCGCGTCGCCTTAAATGGACGTTACCGTTTTGCTGAACACCGGAGCCTTCAGCGTGCGTGCTTCTGCTTCGAGCGCTGCTTCCTCGTCGTCGGACAGCGGGGTAAAGCGGTCCGCAGCGTCGCAGGCCCACTGGAAGTGCTCTATGTGCCCCGGACTCACGGCCGATGTCACCGGTCGCGAAAGCGTAAAACGCAGAAATCGCTCTGCCTGCTCGGCTGTATCGACCGGGCGGTACCAGGTCTTGTTCCAGTGACGTTCTTCGTCCTCTTCCCAGCGGCGCCAGGCGAGGGCTTTGAGCGCAAGAATGGCTGCTTCGCGCTTCTGTGCGGCCTCCACGAGTCGCGGGCCGAACTCACCGCCGTACCAGGTTCCCCAGTTGATCGGAAAGAGTACCGAGTCGAAGGGGAAGGCGTCGAGTAGTCGGATCGCCGCGTCCTCGTTGTGAGCCGAAAAGCCGATGTACCTGACCCTGCCTTCCCGCTGCATCCTCTGCACGAACTCGAGCGTGCCTTCATCCGACAGGAGTACGTCAACCTCTTCCTGTGTCTGAACGCCGTGCAGCTGGTACAGGTCAAAGTGATCGGTGCGCAGCTTCGCGAGAGACTCGTTGAACTCGGTCTCGGCAGCCTCCGCGGTACGGATATTGGTTTTACACGCGAGAAAGACGTCTTTGCGGTACGGTTCGAGCGCGGGTCCCAGCATGTCCTCGGCGTTTCCGTAGGTCGGAGCTACGTCGAAGTAGTTCACCCCGCGATCGATCGCCAGGGAAACTCGCCGGGCTGACTCTTCGGCGGTCTCGTTCATGACAAGTATGCCACCAAACCCGACCACTGAAAGCGTGTCCGCGTGTTTTCCGTATGTACGTTTTTCCATGTCTCGCTCCTTCCTTCGAGTACATTGTAACACGGTCTGTATTCTATGGCAGGCGCAAGGTGAGCGGTTTGTGTGTGACATGACACAGAGACAAATACATTGACACATCAAACCCTTAGCATTATGGTTCTATGTATGGCCAGGGTACGATTGAGCGTCGATATAGATGCAGAGTTAAAGCACAAGATAGCAGTTCTTGCTGCGCTTCGGGGCACGACTATCAGTGAGCTCGTTGTCGAGGCGGTGCGGAAGACGACTGATCTGGAGGGTGTCTTCCCGCCAGATCAGTCGACCGTCTCCCTGCACGGAGCTTTGTCGCACTACTCCAGTCGAGAAAAAAGGAAGCATGAACAGGACGCGTGGGCTGACCATGTCGATCATGCGGAGAAGCGGTAATAGCTGTGCCGGAAGGAACGTATGTAGACACGAACGTCATTCTTCGATTTCTCCTGGCTGATGACGAGACGCTTTCAGAGAAAGCGTCTCGTCTGCTTTCGGCCGAACACGGGCGGCCGTGGATCACCGGTATCGAAATCGTTGCCGAGCTCGTGTACGTCCTGTCACGAGTATACGAGGTACCGAGATCTGAAATCGCAGACACCTTACACGAGCTCTTTACACCCGAGCAATGGAAGTCGGAAGACAAAGCGTGTCTTCTTGAAGCCCTGGCTCTGTACGGGCGCAGCGCATTGGACATTATCGACTGCTGGCTGATCGCGTTACATCGGATCAATGGTGTACGGATACTGACCTTCGATACACAGGTGCGGCGGTTTACCACATGACCAAACGCGAAGCGATAGCCGCACAGAAGGCAGGACCCAACACCGTAGATACACTCACAGCAGACCTGCAACGCCTCGGTCTGAGGCCGGAGATGCTCGTGCTCGTTCACACATCGCTGTCCTCGCTCGGGTGGACGAGCGGTGGCCCGCACGCGGTGGCAGACCATACGCGACACGATGCCGGCGTATGAAGCAGATCGTACGCAGACACGCGGCATGGGTGCGACAGCCGAGGTGTTTCGAAGCGGCCGGGAGGCAATCCGAAGCAATCACCCCGCTGGGTCATTCGCCGCAGAGGGTCCGCTCGCGGCCGAGATCACCGGCGACCACAGCCTCGCGTGGTCCCTTGGCGAGCGCAGCCCGCTTGCTCGAATCTACGACCGTGACGGCTGGGTTCTCCTGCTCGGGGTCGGACACGATCACAACACCTCGCTTCAGACGAGTCTGGACCACCTACGACGACATAGATCTTGATGCAGGCGATTTCGCAGCGGTTGGCGCGGCTTTCGAAAAGACGTTGACCGGTAGCGGTTCTGTGACTGCAAGCAACGACTTTAGAAGCGGGTCAGTCGGTCTGGCCCCATCCCGGCTTATGCGCCAGCGGCCGCTTGTCGACTGGGCAGTGACGTGGATGACTCAGAACAGGTAATCAGTACAGCCGGATACGCATTGAGCCCGACCACGGCGCGGTCAGCCGGCAGAACCCGGAGCAGACCTAACGAGCATACTGCACCTACCGCTTACCGTTTCTCCCGCAGAAAGCGTTCGAATGTCGTAATAGGATTCGACAAAACCTTCACTGCCCGGTGCCGCGACTGCAAGAAAAAGGATGTCTGTCCGGTTCGGGAGAACCCGCAGGTGTGCGTTACCGGCCGTTCGCCCGTATATAGACGTCCCATCCGCGGTCGCCAGGCGGAATGCGGTCAGGTTTCTTTTTGTTGCATACGCATCGGACGGTTCAGTGTCAGACAGATCAACGACGCCCTGGCTCCGTCCGACGTGACGGTCCGGATAGCAGCTGTGATCGCCATCCCGTAACCACTCGTAGCGAAGCAGTTCGCTTTTGAGGTGCATAATGACGCCGGCCTGCCAGGGTACAAAGCTCTCGGTTACCGTCCACTTGTACGTGAGGTGCCTTTCGTTTGTGTGATCATCCAGATGGCTCCAGGAGAATGAACCTTCGGCGCACAGTCGATCAGCCTGATTTTCGAGCAAACGGGGTGTATAGCCGGTCAACTTCAACGGTTCCTTCAGAAGGTGTCGTGGAATCGCAAAAGGCTCGCAGGACTCGACCGGGAACGCAGCCGGCGCGGGAGGAACACCAGTGCCCTGTTTCGGGTTCGGCGTTCGAGCCCGAGGAAAGATTTCTTCGTCAATGATCGATCCTGACGGTGTGCGAACGTCAAATCGGACCGGCACGTCACTGCTCTTCAACGATGTCGGGAGCGATATGGATACCGCTGCCTGATCGGTGTCCGGAAACTCGTGCACATACGCGACACCGGACTCCGTATCGCACTGCCAGTGAACTACGACCCTGGACAGCTCGTCTGAAGAGAGATCCGTGGAGACAGGTATGACAAGCTGTTGCTGCGCCGAGTCGACCTTCCCCTGGCTAATCAGGAGCCGGACAGGGGAATATGCCTTGCGGAGGTGGTAGTGCTCAGGCCGTGTTTGTCGATCTCCAGTGAGAATCCCCCAGTATCCGTATCCGATCCGCGCACCGTCCGGCGTCATGAAGTATTCGTCGACACCCGACCAGACTGAACCGCCAAGACATGATGGGGTGCGTCGGATGGTTTCCCATGCGGTCGAAATTGCATGCCACCACACATCACGCACGCCGGGATCCGTTTCCAGTTCACTGCGATTGTAGCAGTTCAGATGACAGTACTCGTCGAAAAGAATCGGGCGTGTCGCCTTTGAAAGCGCGCTCAGACCTTCGGGGCCGGGATAGTGATGGACGCCAATCTGACAGAATGCAGCATCATCATCGCTGTAGTCGGCCCAGTTGAAGGTGCGCAAACGATCGGCATCGACAGTCATGAGCGCTCTCGCGGCGTCCTCAAAGGGTGGTGCCCACAGCGACTCGTTTCCGAGCGACCAGATAAGAACCGACGGATGATCTCCATACAGGCGCGCCATCCTGAGACACGACGAGACGATGCACTCGCGTTTCAATGCCTGTTCTTCTGCACTGAGTTCACTCCACGGTATGGACCTGCGTTCCGACCCGTCGTAGGGCGTAATACCGAAGGCCCAGCAGACCGGCGCCTCCACTTCAACAAACAGGCCGGCCGTGTCCGCGGAGGCAATCAGCGTTTCGTCGGGCGGATAGTGCGACGTACGAATAAAGTTTACGTTTGCTTCCCGAAAAAGTTGCACATCGGTTTCGCACAGCCCAGGTACGTATGCGCGGCCGGCGGTCGGGTGGGAGTCGTGTCTGCATACACCGCGTAGTTTGATCGGCTCGCCGTTCACCCGAACCGTCGTGCCGACAATCTCGATCGCGCGAAGGCCAATCTGTCGAGTGAAGCGCGCTGCGCGTGTGCCGTCTCCTACTCGAAGGAGCAGCGTGTAGCAGTACGGGCGATCAGGGCTCCAGAGAACCGGCTCATGTACGTCGAATGAAAGCGTGTAGCGGTCAGGTTCGTCCGCGTCTATTGTAATCGAGGCGTCGCACACACCGTTCTGTTCGCCGTCGAGAAGCGTCGCCTGAATGTGGTATCGGGGTTCATGTGTCCTCGTATGCCCGCCTCCCGCGAGTACTCCTTCTATGCGCAGTGATGCTGTTCCTTCGTGCGACAGGTGAGTACGTGCGATCAGCCCCGCGGGAAACACAGCAGGCAGTCTGAGCAGTCGTACCCGGCGGAGTATTCCAGTCAACGGGTGATCCGCATACCGAGAGGCACTGGCGATCTCGTCGGCAGAACTCGCCGCGCTCGTCGCTATGACCAGTTCGTTTTCCGCATTCCAGATGCAGGCTCTCGTGAGATTGTAGGCAGATGGCAGAAAGGCTCCCTCATCTTCTCCCATACATGTTCCGTTCAACCAGACGGTCGAAGCGCCGTGGACACAGTCGAGTCGCAATACCACGCTATACCCATACCAGTCTGCCGGCAGGTTAAAGCGAGTCCGGAGCGTTACGGACGAGTTTTCATCAATCTGCATGCCCTGGAGAAAACACTCTCCCGGGACATCGATGGTCGTTGTTGTGTCATGGTGACCGTTTATCGATGCGGTCCACGACCCGCACAGATTGATAACGGGAGGCGCAGATCCCTCCTCCGCGATCGGTATCAGTGGAACAACCGAATAGGACAGCCCGCAATCGTTTGTCTGTATGCGCATGTTGTGGCAGAATAATCGGGGAACGGGTTTTTCGGAAATGGCTGTTTATACCGGAGATGAAGAAACGTGCCACACCTGAATCGGGCGTATGCACCGCACATGCAGAACGCATCAATTGTCTCGGTAAGAAAAGTCTGGGAGGTCGAGGCCGGCGATACCTATCACGGATTACACGAAACAGGGTTTCCGACCGACGGTCTGTTTGTGTCGTTTCAGGGAACCGGAGTAGTCCGGATCGGGCATCCGGGTACGCAACGCCTGTACTCGATCGACGCACCACAATTCATGTTTGTGCCGCATGGGGTCCCCTGCAGCTACTGGACACAGGGCGGAGTTACCTGGAAGTTCTTTTTTCTCGAGTTTGACACAGTTGAAACCCTGCCCGCTCTCGGTTTGACCTACTCACTACCCTATGATCTACCGGAACCGGGTCCGGTCCTGCGGAACTGCCGGGACATGATTCGAGAACTCAGAGAACACAGCCCGGAAGCAGACGTTGCGGCCGCGTGTGAGTTTACCCGTCTGCTGGTGTATCTGGCCCGTATGCAAAAGCGCCTGAAACCTCTCGGGCCCCTTATTCCCGAACGGTTGCCCGCGGCAGAAACCGATCAGACGATTGGACATCTGCTGGCATGGATGGAACAACACGTCGAAGGCAGGTACGTCATATCAGACTTTGTGTCGGTATCCGGACTTTCCCGGAGACAGCTGTACCGACGATTTCATGCGGTTACCGATGTATCCCCGAAACAGTATTTCATGGCACTCAGGATTCAGGCCGCCAGTCGTCGATTGCAGCAGACCTCCGAAACGATCGCATCGGTCGCCGAGCGCTACGGGTTTGCCGATGTGTATCACTTTTCACGGTCGTTTTCCCGGTATATCGGATGTCCGCCGTCCGCGTTCCGTAATTCTTCGCTTTGCACTCATTCGAGACCGTGTATTGCGCGAAACCGGGTCGGTGTTACCCCCTCGGAGCGTCGAAAGACCGTTCCGAAGTAGCTTTCATTATCGTACCCGACCGCATGTGCCACATCGCGAATGCGCATTTCCGGAGACTCGATGAGCAACTGCTTGCTCTTTGTGATTCTCACGCTCGCGACGTACTCGAATGGTCGTGAGTTGAGGTAGGTCCGAAACAGCCGGCACAGATACTGAGGTGAAACCGCAATGTGTTCGGCCAGATCCGCGATCTGAAGCGGTTGTGAGTAATGTTCATCGATATACCTGAACACGGGAACAAGCCTGTAATGATATGCGACATAAGGCTCCTCATCGCGAGAATGGGTCAGTCGCGCGAGCAGCATAAGCACCGTGTATACAATCGCAGAACATTCCTCTCCCCGGGGATCGCTTTTGCTCAGAAGCAGCCCGAGCGCACGGTGAAGCTCGACGGAAATCCGTTCCTGATGCACGACTGAATAAATTCCGGGTGTTGAGCGCCCGATACTGTCGAGGACCCCGGCGACACTGTTGCCTTCGAACGCTATCCAGTCAACCCGCCAGGGTTCGTCTCCGGTTGCACGGTAGTGATGCGTAACGCCTGGATAAATAAGGAATCCATTCCCCGGCCGGACGTCGAAGGACTGACCTTCAATATCGAGGTCCCCCGAACCGGAGATGCACTGCAGCCATACGTACGACGGATACCCGAACGGCCTGTGTATCGGCTCCTGTTCCCAGTCGCATCCGACCCCGATGAGATAGAACGGCAACAGCTTGGTTCGTTCAGTGAGCGTTGCGTAGGAAAAATGTGTTTCCGGTATGTATTTCATGGCTCGGGTAACAGTAAAAATGTGAGTATCAGTTTCATATGTTAAGATAGTATTGCATACTTTCAGCCATTTTAAAGCGCAATATCGTCAGGGAACAAATAAAATCCGTAAAAATATTCACTCACGGTTTCAGAAAACACGAACACGGCGAACAAGTTGTGATTGCGGTCAAAGTTGTTTGGCTTCATAGTCATTAGGTGGAGAGCGAGCATGTGTGTCCAGGGTTTGAACACATGTACGCCCCGCGTAATACAGAAGGAGGTTGTGCGATGACAACAAAGTGTTTTTCCCGCTTACTCATGTTAGCCGTGTTTTCGTTTCTGCTGGTGGGTATGGCTTTCGCTGGTGGCGACCAGGAAGCAGCAGCGCCTGCCGGTGTAGACCTCGATGCCGAACCGGAGGGAACCATAGAAGTATGGGGATGGAACGTGGCAGCAAGTTCGTTGCAGGTAACGGCGGACCTGTTCATGGAACAGTACCCGGACGTTGAGGTAATAGTATCCGATATCGGTCGAACCGACGTATATGATCGTGTGACCGTTGGTCTCACGGCCGGAGGTGAAGGGCTTCCGGATGTAATCCAGCTGGACGAACGGCTGCCGTCATTCAGCTACAACTTTCCCGGTGGATTCATGGATCTGACCGATCTGATGGAACCATACATGGATCAGATTGACCCAAGCAAAGTACCCGTGATATCTCACGAAGACTCGATAATCGCAGCACCGTGGGACTCAGGTCCGGTCGGCGTGTTTTACCGGCGGGACCTGTTCGAAGAGGCTGGTGTGGATCCGGACGACATTGAGACATGGGACGACTATCTCGCCGCTGGTGAGACGATCATGGACGAAACCGGAGCACACCTGTTCCAGGTTGATATGGCAAATGATGATGGAACCTTTCGGATCCTGCTGAATCAGGTGGCCAATTTCTACTTCAATGATGCAGGCGAGATAATTGTACACCATGAACCCGCAGTTCGTGCCATGGAGTTTCTTGCTGAAGCCAACGAGCGCGGGCTTGTGCTCAATACCCCGTCCTGGGACGCAATCCTTACCGGTACATCCAATGGCGACCTGGCGACGATCCCGTTTGGCGTCTGGTATTCGGGGTCGATCAAGGATGTCGCTCCTGAACTGTCCGGTGAATGGGGTGTCTTTCCGCTTCCCGCACCCGAACCCGGTGGGAACAGAGCGGCGAATCTCGGTGGCTCAAACCTCGTAATACCGGCTACAACGTCTAATCCGACAGCGGCCTGGCGTTTTGCAGAGTTCAGCGTTCTGACGGTCGAAGGACAAATGGCGATCATGGAAGAGTACGGTATCTTCCCGTCCTACCTGCCGGCTCTTGAGAGCGACTTCTTTGCAGAGCCCGACCCGTATTTTGGCGACCAGGAAGTCTGGCAGGTCTTCGTTGAACAGGTGCCGAACATCCCGCCAATCAACTATTCGTCCGACTTCTCAGCGGCCGAGCAGATCGTAACAGATGCTCAGGCTTCAGTTCTTCTGGACGGAGCCGATCCGCGAACGGCACTCCAGGATGCCGCCGAAGAAATCGCTCGTCAGACCGGTCGTACCCTGGCCGACGAGTAGTGTGTATCAGCGGCCATACACGATAGACAGCTCACGACCCGTTCACCGATATCGGTGAACGGGTTTCGTGGTTTCTACGCAGAACCGCTGTACCTGCACGGAGAGGAGAAGCTTCATTGACAAACGCGAGAATGCTAACGAAAAACACGGCCCCGTACATATTCCTGGCACCGGTCATGATCCTGTTTGTCAGTTTTATGCTGTATCCCATCGTTCAGGCTTTTTTGTACAGTTTTCAGGCGTTTCGTCAGGGTAGTTTCAGTTTTGTCGGCTTTGACAATTACGTCTCACTTATGAACGATCCGTTATTTCGTTTGACGATGTTCAATACGTTCCTGCTTCTTTTCGTGCAGGTCCCTGTTCAGCTTACGCTTGCTCTGATTATCGCAAATCTCATGAACTCCCCCAGTCTCAGGCTCCGCGGGTTTTTTCGTGTGAGTTACTTTCTGCCCGCTCTGACAGCACTTGTCGCATACGCGATTGTGTTCCAGGTGATACTGAATGAAAACCACGGGGTCTTGAATCAAGTGGTGCAGGCATTTGGCCTCGAACCGATACCGTGGCTGTCGAGCAGGAACTGGGCGCGCGGATCGCTCATGAGTGCGGTCACCTGGCGGTGGACCGGTTATAACATGGTTATCATGCTGGCCGGACTGCAGTCGATTTCGAATGATCTTTACGAATCGGCGTCGATCGACGGCGCATCCCCCCTGAGAAAATTCAGGTCAATAACGATTCCCATGCTGAAACCGATTATTCTGTTCTGTGCGGTATTATCCACCGTTGGTACTCTTCAGCTTTTCGATGAGTCGTTTATTCTTACAAGTGGTGGCCCCAACAACGCGACACGGACCATTACTCATTATCTGTATCAACAGGGGTTTCAACGGGCTCGATTCGGCTACGCTTCAGCGATCAGTTATGTAATGGTCGCGTTTATTGCGGTTCTTTCATACATACAGTTCCGGGTCGCGGGAGATAACGAATGACATCGCTGCAGGTCAGAAAGCTGTCCGGCACTGTGTTGCTGCATGTGCTGCTTGCCATTGGGGCAATGATTTCTCTTTTCCCGTTTTACTGGATGTTCATATCAGCATCCAAAACGACCAGCCAGATTTTCTCCACACCTCCGTCGCTGCTGCCGAGTGTGCACCTGGTCAGTAATTTTAACGCACTTGTCGATCGCGTGGCGTTCCTGCGGGTTATCTGGAATTCGTTCTTTATCGCGATTGTGTTTTGTGTGGTGACGGTATTTCTGTGTTCCTTAGCCGGATATACCTTTGCCAAATTCAGGTTCAAGGGACGTACAGTTTTCTTTTCGATGATCATGCTGACGCTCATGGTACCGTATCAGGCGACATTGATTCCGCTGTTTCGCCTCATGGTCTGGCTCGGGTGGCTCAGCACGTATCAGGCGGTAATTCTTCCGACTGCTGCGAATGTCTTTGGCATTTTTCTTATGCGCCAGAATATGCTTGGTGTTCCGGATTCACTGTTAGAGGCTGCCCGTATTGATGGTGCGGGGGAGTTCTCCATTTTCGCCCGGATTGTGATGCCGACCATGGTTCCGGCAGTATCAGCGCTCACGATCTACATGTTCATGTTTCAGTGGAACAACTTTATGTGGCCGCTGATAATCCTGAGTCGTGATACCATGAAAACCATACCGGTAGCGCTCTCCGGTATGATTGCCGACGGTCAGGTGATCAATTACGGGGCGGTGCTCACCGGGACGTCGCTTTCGACGCTTCCGATCATTATTCTGTTTCTCTTTCTGCAACGCCAGTTTATCAGCGGTATTCTCAGCGGAGCGGTAAAGGAATAACGCGATTGGGGATACCCGCGACGAGTACACCGAGCGCGGTTCCACGGTGTTTCCTCATGGAGTCCGAAGGCCGTCGCTCCGACGTCAGATCGAGGGAAAGTGGTATTCGATGATCCCGTCTGCGCTCATATTCTGCACGACATAACCCTTCGCCGTCATGGAGTCGAGTACACCCTGCACCTCGTCGAGTGGCAGCCGCAGCCGTGAACCTGCCTGTACCACGGTCAGCGTTCCATCGAGCTCACCCGCAAGCTCGAGCAGTGCGCGTTCGATCTCGACAGGACGGTTCTTTCGGCGTTTCATGCGTACGCGCAGACGCTTCATCGTCCTGAACAGACCCGATGTTGTGGGTAGTACTCCGAGCAGAACGAGGGGATAGACCATCCACCCGTGAGCGAACACGAAGTACCCGATGCCGAAGCTTACTCCTGCCACGAGTCCGAAGGCGAGATCCGAGCTGCCGCTTTCTGCGAGGTCCTTGAGGAGCGAATCCGGTTCAGGATCGATGCGAACCCTGTGTGTTGCGGAGGTGTCGCGCGATTCATTGGCCTCGCCGGCTCTGACAGTATCTGTCTCGGCTCGAAACTCTGCCTGTGCGGCTTGCTTCGTTTCCTCTGGAAGCTTTTCCCAGCTCTTCACCGCGGTGTCCATGACCCGCTCTACGAGCGAGAACACGGAGTTTTCTATCTGGCTGCCGAGCCGTTCTCCCATGCCGGAAAGGTCCCCGTCGCTGTTGCGATTTCGTCGTGCACGAAGCAGCGCTTCACGCTCCTTGAGAATGCGCTGTTTGATCGCGTCGAACTCGCCGCTTTCCGTTCGCGTGTCTGCGCTCGTTTCATGGCCGGTAGGAACTTCGTACAGGGTCATTTCCCGGCTAATATTCCGGAGCCGTTGCGTCCCGATAGACCGGAACTCCAAGGCAACCGCGTTCGCCGCATGCCGATACACGTCCTCGGTTACGCAGATACCGCCGGGGCGGGCGAAGGGTTGTATCCGGGCTGCTATGTTGACCCCGTTTCCGAAGGCCCTCCCGTCTTCACGCAGAATCTCGCCGAGGTGTATACCGATCCGCAGCTGAAACCGTTCGTCCTCCGTCGCCTGAGTGTTGCGGGTACCAATCGCGTTCTGTATCGCGACCGAACAGAGAAGCGCGTTACGTAGCGTCGGGAAGAGCACGAACAGCCCGTCGCCGATCGCGTCGACGACCTCACCCCCGAACTCCTCGATCAGCGGCAGAACGATACCGTTGTGTTCCTTCAGCAGGCGGATCGTTCTGCTCTCGTTTTCTTCCATGAGCCGCGAATATCCTGCGATGTCGGTAAACACAATTGCAGCCAGCTGGGCGTTTGATTCGCTCATCTTCTACGTCCTGTCGTCTTCCAGGTTCATGTCGACAGCGGCCTGTTTTACGAGCTGGGATTTCCCGCGTTGGCATACGAGCGCGGCACCGTTTTTTACGATCACAATAACATCGTCTATTCCGCAGATTGCCACCGGGATATCGGAGAGTACAAAGCTTCGCTCGGACTCTACCGTCACGGTCCGCGGCGTCCCCTCGCGGTCTTGTGGTCCGGGAGCCGACCGCGCGTCAAAAAGCGTGGCCACTTCGTCCCAGCTGCCGACGTCGTTCCACGAGAAACTCGCGGGTACGACTGCCGCGTTTCGCGCCCGCTCCATGACCGCGTAGTCAATCGAGATCGATGTGAGAGCGCCGTACGCGTCTGCCGGTTCCGGGGTATACACGGGGACGGTTCCAGTTGTCTGTTCCGTGAGCGATATACGAGCGTGCGCCGAACCAGGGTCGCTGCACAACGCGGTATGTATGTCGGGTGCGTGCGTTGCAAGCTCGTCGGTAAAAGCCATACGCGAGAACACGAACATCCCGGAGTTCCACAGAAACGTGCCGGCCTCCAGGTATTCTCTCGCGGTCGCTTCGGCGGGCTTTTCCCTGAACGACGCGATTGTGTAGCCGTCCCGGATTTCCCGCCCACGTTCGATATAGCCGTACCCCGTCGCGGGCGCGTGCGGCTGTATGCCGAATGTGACAATATAGCCTTCGTGCGCAATTCCGACAGCGCGACCGACGTCATGTATGAACGAGGAAACCGGTGTTACGATATGGTCCGCCGGCATGACGAGAAAGGTCTGCAGGTCTTCATGCTGTCCCAGGTGGCCGACCGCGCAGGCTATGGCCGGAGCGGTATTGCGGGCACAGGGTTCAGCGATTATGGACAGCTGCCGGCGTACGGGTTCCGGTAAACCGGCGATCGCGGCTTCGAGGGGGGCGACGTGATCGGTATGCGTGACAATTGTAATCCCGTATTTCGGATCGAGTGCGTGCGCACGAAGTATGGTGTCCTCGATCAGCACGGTCCCTGTACCCGGATCGAGGAACTGCTTCGGGTACGATTGCGTGGATGCAGGCCAGAGCCGGGTCCCCGCGCCACCGGCAAGAATAACGACAGTATCAATGCGGTTCATACTGGCATAAGTATACCTGTTCCAACCGTGAGATGCGAGTTTCTGAAAACCATGGCATACTACGCACATGACTATTCGATTTTTGGGACATAGCGCCTTTCTCGTTTCGGCGGAAGGGTATTCGGTATTGATGGATCCTTTTCTGACCGGTAATCCGCTCGCGGCCGTCGCCGCGGACGAACTCGAGCCGGATGTCATCGCGTTGACGCACGGACACTCCGACCATATAGGCGATACCCGGACCATTGCCGAACGGACCGGTGCTCCTGTGGTCGCCGCCTTCGAGATCTGCAATTTCCTCGGCGAGCAGGGGCTTGAGCGACTCGAGCCGGGCAACCCCGGGGGGACGATACAGGTGGGGCCGGCACAAATCACCTTCACTCACGCTTTTCACTCGAGCTCCTACGAGGGGCGTTACATGGGTATGCCATGTGGTCTGATTGTGCGGCTCGGCGGGAAGACCTTTTACCATCTCGGTGACACGGGCCTTTTCGGTGACCTGAAGCTCTACGGTGATCTCTACCACCCTGACGTGACCGCGATACCCATAGGCGGGCGATTCACCATGGATGCCGCCCTCGGGTCGCGAGCGGCAGAGCTCGTGGGTGCGCCGGTCACCATCCCCATGCACTACCGGACCTTCCCCCCGCTCGCGCAGACCGCGGACGGTTTTGAGCCCGTGGAGATCACCGTAGCCGTACTCGAACCCGGTGAAGAACTGACCGTTGAGTGAAACACGCGCACGCTGGATCGCCTGGCTCGAACGCATTGCAACGCCGGTGCTCGAGGCTGCCGGCGAGGGGCGCCTCCGGGAGGCGCTTAATCCTGACTATCATCCTGAAGCTGCACCGGAACGGCTCGCTTCCAGCCACCTCGAAGCGGTCGGCAGGTTGCTGCTCGGTATAGCGCCGTGGCTTGCTGCAGGCGGCGGCGACGCGGGCGAGCAGGCGCTGCGCGAACGTCTGTCAGGGTACGCCCGCACGGCGCTGTGCAACGGCTTTAACCCCGATCACGTCGACTGGTTTTCGCTCGACCTTGGGCGACAGCCAATCGTGGACGCTGCGTTCGTCTCGAGCGCGCTCATTCACGGACGCGAGGCCTTGTGGTCGCCGCTTTCGGTTGAAACCCGCAGCAGCATCGCCTCAGGTCTTGAAGGTCTGCGGAACCGCAAGCCCCATTTCAACAACTGGCTCCTGTTCGCTGGTGTTACCGAAGCTGCGCTGGCGCGGTTCGGATTTCCATGGGATCGCATGCGCGTCGACTACAGCATACGACAGCACGAGCAGTGGTACCTTGGCGACGGCGTCTACGGCGACGGCCCGCAGTTTCACGCAGACTGGTACAACAGCTACGTTATTCACCCCCTGCTGCATACGATACTCAAGACAGTAGAGGCTGATGATGAGTTCTGGACGGCGACGCTGCCCGCGGTTGAACAACGGCTGAGTCGCTACGCGGGCATACAGGAACGCTCGATCGCGCCCGACGGTAGTTTTCCGGCTGTCGGCAGGTCTATCACCTACCGGGCGGGCGCGTTTCACGCGCTGGCCTACGCGGCGCTCCACGGCCTGCTCCCGGGAAACCTGAAGCCTGCCTCGGTCCGCGCGGCGCTTACCGCCGTCATGTCCCGAACGCTCGACGATCCGGGAAACTGGCGCGACGACGGATTTCTTGCTATTGGGCTCAACGGGAAACAACCGTCGCTCGGTGAACGGTACATCACGACCGGCAGCCTGTATCTCTGCTCCGCCGCGCTCCTGCCCTTGGGGCTTCCTGTTGACGACCCGTTCTGGCAGGGTGCCGATGAGCCATGGACGAGCGTCAGACTGTTCGATCAGTCCGCAGACGAAACACCCGATCACGCCGTGTGAATGGAAAACCGGTAGAACAGCTGTGCTTCGCGCGAGAGAAACACCACCGGAACCAGGATACGGTAGATCATGCTTCCCCAGACCGGGCTCATTTTCGGGTCGTCAATCGGCACTTCGTCCACGCGGATTTCGTCGACACGGCATCCCTGCTGTTCCCCGAAGGTTAGCAGGACAGTCGCAGCTCCGGCGGGCATCAGAACCGCACTCGTCTGAATCTCGGGCCGCTTTGATGTCATGAATACCAGCTGCGCGGAGTTGTCGTCGTCGCGGAAGCGGGCAAAATCGGTGACCTCAAGGCTTGCCTGCTCATCCGACGGCCGGAGAAAGCGATAGTCTCGTACCCATGAGACAACTCCCGCTTCTGCGGGATAGGTCGGTGCTATATCGAGAGCCAAGCTCACCCGCTCGCCTTCGACGGTCGCTTCGACGCGTTTCGGCGGCCGAGGGTCTTCTTTCGAGTCGGGAAGCTGATCGCGTCCGTTAATGACAGGCAGGTTGTGGTACGAGGACTTCATGGTCCATATCTCGTAGCGGCGATCCGAAAAGGTCTTGCTCGTATACTGCTCGACACCCGGATCGACAATGACGGGCGTACCGTTGGCGAAGAGTACGAAACTACCCACGTCATTGTGGTTGTGACTTTCATGATTGTCACCGCCTTTCGCCGAAAAGAAAAGCTGCGTGCGACCCGATCCTGCCGCAGAACGCGCGGTGAGTACCTGTATGCCCGGAAGCCAGGCATCAGTAAGCGGGGTGTACACCGAGGGTGCGGTGGTGAGTTCGCGCTCGAACAGGAGCGCCCAGATCGTTCTGAACGGGAAGGCCGTGATATTGCTGTGCTGATTGTCGCTCTTCAAGACTCCGTGCAGGAGAACTCCGAGGTCTGTAAGCCGATTGTCCGAAATTGCCTTCCCGTAGCGGTAGATAAGTTGCGGACTCGCGCCGCTGTTCCAGGCTGGACCATCGGCATAGTTTACGAACCAGCCTGCATCTATATGGACCCGGTAAAGGTAGCGACCCATTTCTGCGATCTTGGGGGCGGTGAGCAGGTCGACTCGGTTCTCGGTCAAGCGCCTGAGCACATCCGCTGCGTCGAATAATGACCCTGCCGCGTGTCCCCAGTATGCGGGCCCTTCGTCGCAGGCGCCATCATCTTCGTATACTGCCAGAAAATTATCGAGGCAACTCAGCGACTTATCCACGACTGCCTGCACGTCGACCGTATCCTTCGGCAATCCACACGTGGACAGGAGAATATTGCTTACGATCCACGGGTTCCAGTTATTGGGCTCTTTGGCTCCATAGCCCATCCACCAGAAGTCGTTGCGCTCGAGGAAGGGGATAATCAGGCGTTGCGTGATCTCACGCTGCATGCGTTCGACTGCCATCCCTGAGATCCCGGCGAGCGGAGCACCTGCTATCTGCAGAACCGCTGAAAGAACAGAACCGGTCTCCGCGGCGAACAGATCGACAATGGGCTCGCTCCGGTCTGGAAGTTCCGGGTACCGGTCCCCCCGGTACGGCCCGTTGTGTGCCGGGACTACCCATCCCGTTTCTTCGCAGAGCGCCCAGCACCCGTTCAGGAGTTCTTCGAGAAAACGCCCCCTGTTCTCGAGCGCCTCGGCGACGAGGTTCAGCAGGACCCGACGTCGCCTGTCGAAGTACGCGCGTTCATAGCGTGACCGGTTCCCGTTTTTGCGAAAATCGGTATAGCGAGCTGCCGGCAGCACCGGCCAGTCGACCCCGAGCAGCGAATCTGCCTCGTTAATAATCGACGTCTGGTCGGCTTCGGAAATGGTGGCCCACGACTTCCGGTTCTCAATAGAGGGAAAATACGTGTACACTTCAGTCGCCATACGAACTCCTCGAAGGTCTGCTATCGCCGGTTCATGGGAACGTAGGGTCTCCCATCGAGGACGTTCTTGTACGCAGGTCGAATGATTCGCTTCCCGATTGCTATTTCTTCGAGCCGGTGCGCGCACCAGCCCGCCACACGTGATATCGCGAAAATCGGCGTGAACAGTTCGTTCGGGATGCCAAGCATCCGGTACACGAGCCCCGAGTAGAAGTCGACATTTGCGCAAATGGCCTTGTCGTTCTTTCGCACACGGGCAAAAATCTCCGGGGTCAACACTTCAATTTTTTCGTACAGCGCAAACTCTTCGGCATACTCGTTGTTCTGTGCCGCGAGCTCCCGGGCCTTCGCCTTCAGGAGTACCGCCCGCGGATCGCTGAGTGTGTAGACCGCGTGGCCCATGCCGTACACGAGTCCTGAACGGTCGCCGACTTCTTTTTTGAGAATGCGCTCGAGGTAGGCTCCGACGTGGCTGTCGCTTGACCAGTCCGAAACGTTTTCTTTGATGTCGTCCATCATGCCGGCAACCTGTATATTCGCGCCTCCGTGACGCGAGCCTTTCAGCGAGCCCACTGCGGCAGAGATGGCCGCGTAGGTGTCGGTAGCGGAACTTGAGACGACGTGTACCGTAAACGCTGAGTTGTTTCCGCCTCCGTGTTCCGCATGAAGCACGAGCGCGAGGTCGAGGATCTCCGCCTCGAGGCGGGTAAATCTCTGGTCCGGTCTGATCATCTGAAGCAGATTTTCCGCGGTCGACAAACCGGGCTGCGGGGCGTGGATATAGAGGCTCTCGTTGTCGAAATAATGACGTTTCGCCTGAAATGCGTATGCGACCATGACGGGAAACCGGGCGATCAGGTCAATGGATTGACGAAGAACATTGGCGATCCCGTTGTCCTCGGGGTTCTCGTCGTAGGAGTAAGCACTGAGCACGACCCGACCGAGCTTGTTCATGATATCGGGGCTCGGAGAGCGCATGACAATGTCCTGCCAGAATCCTTCCGGTGGCTCACGACGGTCTGAGAGAACCTGCAGGAACTGTTCAAGCGTCGTGGCGTCCGGGAGGTCGCCAAACAGGAGCAGATACACGACCTCCGCGAATCCCAGTCTACCCTCGGAGGTAAAACCATTGACGATATCGCGCACGTCCACGCCACGATACCGCAGACGACCTTCCACAGGGGTCTTCTCGTTTTCGTCGACAACATACCCGTGAACGTCCCCGATCTCGGTGAGTCCAGCCAGAACCCCCGTACCGTCGTCGTTTCGCAGGCCCCGTTTTACTCCGTACTTCCGGAACATCTCCATCGAAATAACGCGCGGTTGTGTTACCCGTTCTGCATGTTCGCGGAGAAACGCGTGTGCATCTACCTTTGCCATAAAGCTCGTTACCTTCCCGAAGCAGTGTACCGAATGACGGGGTGACGGTATAGCGCGCGAGACAGCGAGTTCGAATTGCGTGTCTCAGCTCTGGAAAAGTGCTGCAACCGGCGAATCGGGCACTTCATTCTGCATCTTTTTCGGATACAATACCGCTACCGGAATGGCTACAGGAGTTTGTCTGAATGATCGCCCAAGCTGTGCAGCTCATGTTCATTGGCATGAGCGTTGTGTTCACGTTTCTTACGCTTCTGGTTGTCTGCATGAACCTGACTGCGGCAATCGTCCGGGTACTCCCCGGTCAGGTAAAGGCAAACGAGGGTGCCGGTGCACCTGACGGGTCTTCGCGCGCAAAGCTTCGCGCAGCTATCGCTGCGGTCAGCGTCCATCACAACAGGAGATAAAAATGAAAAAGATTAATATCATGGTCTCGGCCTTCCGCGACGGCTTTCAATCCGTCTTTGGCGCACGTGTTCAGACGAAAGACTTTCTGCCGGCACTCGAAGCAGCCGTCGAAGCTGGGCTTACTCACTTCGAGGTCGGGGGAGGTGCGAGATTTCAGAGCCTCTATTTCTACTGTAATGAAGATGCCTTTGAAATGATGGATGCGTGCCGGACCGTCGCGGGGCCGGACGCGAACCTGCAGACGCTCGCGCGGGGTATTAACGTCGTCGGACTTGAAAGCCAGTCTTCAGACATAATCAGGATGCACGCAGAACTGTTCAAGAAACATGGCATTACGACTATCCGGAATTTCGATGCGCTGAACGATATCGATAATCTCGATTTTTCGGGCCGGTGTATTGTCGACGCCGGTCTGAAGCACGAGATCGCGGTAACGCTCATGGGACTCCCACCCGGACTTTCGGGAGCTCACACCGCAGAGTTCTATACTGAGCGCATACAGCAAATCCTCGATGCCGGGATTCCCATGCACTCTCTGGTGCTGAAGGACGCCTCGGGTACTGCCGTTCCACAGGTCGTCTACGACACGGTGAAGCAGGCGAAGAAGATGCTTCCTTCCGATATACCCATACACTTTCATACCCACGACACCGCCGGGACCGGCGTTGCCGCGTACCGCGCGGCGATAGACGCCGGGATAGACGGCATAGACCTTTCGATGGCCCCCGTTTCGGGAGGCACATCGCAACCGGACATAATTACGATGTGGCACGCGCTGCGAGGTACCGACTACGAGCTCGACATCGACATAAAGAAGGTCATGGAAGCCGAAGAGGTGTTCAAGGACGCGATGAAGGACTACTTCTTTCCGCCGGAAGCCATGAAGGTCGAGCCCCTGATTCCCTTTTCCCCGATGCCCGGAGGAGCGCTAACCGCGAATACCCAGATGATGCGCGATCACAAGGTGCTGCACCGCTTTCCTGAAGTCATTGCCGCGATGCGCGAGGTCGTCGAACGCGGTGGGTTCGGAACGTCGGTAACACCGGTTTCACAGTTTTATTTTCAGCAGGCGTTCAACAACGTCGTGCTTGGTCCGTGGAAAAAAATTGCCGACGGTTACGGGAAAATGCTTCTCGGATATTTCGGCAAGACTCCCACCGCGCCGGATCCGGAGCTGGTCGAGATCGCAGCCGAACAGCTTGGCCTTGAGCCAACCACCGAAAGCCCTCGAGAACTCAACGACAAGGACCCCTCCAAGGGGAGGAAACCTGCCGAGCAGGCACTCAAGGACAACGGACTTGACCGTACTGATGAGAATGTCTTCATTGCAGCGACCTGCAAGGACCGGGGCATCGCCTTTCTGAAGGGCGAAGGGACTGTACAGGTCAGAAAGGTCGGCGCCGATACACCGGCCCCCTCTGCGGGGCCTGCTGCACAGCGCGAGACAGGATCATCACATCCTGCTGCCGGAGGCTCCGGTGGGGGAGCGCCGGCGTGGTACACCGTTACCGTTGGTGGTGAGACATTTGAGGTCAAGGTTTCTGACGGAAAAGCGGAGGTCAACGGCGACTCCGGGGACCGCACAGCCTCTCACGCCGGTACATCTTCAGAGTCAACAGCAGTTACAGCGCCCATGCCGGGTGTCGTCATGAAGGTGCTTGTGAAGCAGGGTGAGTCGGTGAAAGCCGGCCAGGCCGTGGTTGTCATGGAGTGCATGAAGATGGAAATGAACGTCGAAGCCGAAACCGACGGTAGGGTTGGCGAAGTCAAGGTTACTGACGGTCAGAACGTAGAGGCGGATCAGGTGCTGGTGACAATCGCATGAGCGTTGTGCAGTCGCTGGTCGTGCTCTGGGAATCAACCGGGATCACCACCATAAGCGGTGGCGAGCTGGTCATGATCGCCATCAGTCTATTACTGATCTATCTGGCAATAGGTAAGGGCTTCGAACCGCTTTTACTCCTTCCGATAGGCTTCGGTGGGATCCTCGCCAACATTCCCATTGCCGACATAGCCGGTCCCGAGGGCTTCCTGGGGATGATAGACATGGTCGGTTTGAGCACAGGCATTTTTCCGCTGCTGATATTTATGGGGGTCGGAGCTATGACCGACTTCGGTCCTCTGATCGCCAACCCCAGGACGGCTCTGCTCGGTGCCGCTGCACAGTTCGGTATCTTCGCGACCTTCATGGGAGCGATCCTCTTAAGCGTCTACGCCGGGTTTGACTTCTCGATGCAGGATGCGGCTTCGATTGGAATCATCGGTGGAGCCGACGGCCCGACAGCGATCTTTCTGTCGTCTCAGTTGAGCCCCGATCTGGTGGGAGCGATCGCCGTTGCCGCCTACAGCTACATGGCGCTCGTACCCATTATACAGCCGCCCATCATGCGCGCGCTTACGAGTCCTGAGCAACGAACAATGGTCATGAAGCAGCTTCGACCGGTCGCGAAGCTCGAACGCATCCTTTTTCCGCTGGTCGTGCTGGGCTTATGTATCGCATTCCTGCCGACAGCGACACCGCTTGTGGGGTCGCTCATGTTCGGGAACATTATTCGTGAGTCCGGCGTCGCCGATCGCCTGTTCAAGACCCTGCAGAGTTCGTTTATCGATACGGTAACCATTCTGCTCGGACTTGTGGTTGGAAGTAAGCTGCAGGCCACCTACTTCCTGCGCGTTGAGACCCTCGGAATCGTCGTCCTGGGTCTCATCGCCTTCTCTATAGGAACTGCGGCTGGAATACTGCTCGCGCAGGTTATGAATCGATTCTCGAGAAATCCGATAAATCCCCTGATCGGGGCAGCCGGTGTCTCGGCTGTGCCTATGGCGGCGCGTGTCGTCAATAAAGTAGGCCTTGAGAGTAATCCCCGGAACTTTCTGCTTATGCACGCAATGGGCCCGAACGTAGCCGGGGTTATCGGGTCTGCGGTAGCCGCGGGTATCCTGCTCGCGATGTTCGGCTAAGGGGACCTTTACGCTCAGATCGCATGATCAATGCATATTGAATATGCGATATGCATGAGAAGGCGCACCCCACCCCGATAAATCGCTGAAAACCACTCGTTACACGTACTTGGCTTGATAATTGCATCACATTACGCATGCACGCATCACATGAATGGTTGTTTACATTTCACTGCGATAGGTTTTTTTCTCTTCGTTTTCTCGAAGAAAATGCCGACATTCCACGAGAAGAACTTTAGTAAAAAAGTAGGGTAGATATATGAAGCGACAGACTCTGCGACACACCGCAGTGGTAGTAGCTCTTCTTCTTTCGGTCTTGAGCTGCCAGAATCCATTCGACGTCGGACTCGGTGAGAACGTCGACATAGACAGACCCGTTGTATCGCTTTCAACCCCGTCTACGGGGGCTTTTCTCCGCGGTACCGTCGATATCACCGGCACCGCTACCGACGATGTTCGTGTAGCGGGCGTGCAGCTGTCGTTTGACAACGGCGTGACGTGGCGCGACGTAGACAGCTATAACGCCGAAACCGAGCAGTGGCGATACAGCCTCGATACGACTACCATGGCAAACGGGAGCCTTACCGTACTCGTGCGAGCGAGCGACAACACCGGTAAGACAACCATGACCGAGACCCTGCTGTTCACCATAGACAATGAAGCACCCCGCGTGATTTTTACCTTCCCGGCCATAAATCCGGAAACCTACGACGAGGCGGAACCGCCAACGGTTGGACGCAACGGCGCGATATTCGGCACCGTGTCCGTCCGTGAGGGCATTGCTGTCGGTTCACCCGAAATTAAGGTGTGGAAACTCGGTGACAGCGAGCCGGACGAATGGACATCCATGCGCTCGGCATCAGACACCCCCAACCTGTATGATTTCAGTCACGACCTGCCGGTGAATGAAGTGGGCGACTTCCAGTTCAGGATTCGAGCCGAAGACGTCGGAGGTCAGATTTCTGAGACCGAAAACTACCGTATTGTCGTCATCAGCGGTGCGCCGCAGGTCGCAATCAACAGCCCTGGTCAGGCATCCTACCAGAGCGATCTGGTTACCGTGTCCGGAACCATGAGCCACGAGACGGGTAATGAACCGGCCCTCACGCTCGAGCTTTTCGAGCGGGATGAACTTGAAACTGCTGACGATCCGGAGGCGCTCGTTGTAGTGGAATCAACCGATGCCGATCTCGATATTAATCCCGACGGATCGGGCGGGTATACGTGGAGCTACGAGTACGATTCGGAGTTCGACCCGGACAATAACGCACGCCCCGACGGCACCATTGTGGCCCGGGTCTACGCAAGCATTAACGATACCACAGGCTTCGATACCCGCGCGTTCCAGGTTGATAATACGGAGCCGACGGTGCAGGTGAACGCCCCCACGGCTTTCTCAACGGTGTACGGCGATGTTACGATATCCGGTACTGCTTCTGACAACGAGGCTGTCGAGACGGTCGAAATACAGATCGGGGACGCGGAGACTGCTATATTTGAGCCCGCGACCGGGACGTATAACTGGCAGGCAAGCTTCGATTCTCTTGCGTTCGGAAACGAGTCAAACGCCGTAGAGGTCGACAGCAACGGCGATCCGATCGACGTCGGCGATTCCTCGACCGATATCTGGCGCCTTAATGTGTATGTGCGGGTCCGTGACCCCGCCGGGAACGAGTACGAAGAGATCCACCAGATCTACGTGGATCAGGACCTCGATAAACCGACGGTTAACGTACTCGCACCTGTCGCGGGAAGTAACCTTGCCGGCCCCGTTCTCATAACCGGTACTGCGTCCGACGCCGACCCGGGAGTCGCGCGAGTCGAGATGCAGATTGTGGCAATAGAAGATGCCGGTGACGAGATTGGTCTGCTGCGTCCCGACGGTACAATTCTCGAACCAGCCACCGAATGGCACGAGGTGACCGGGACCACTCAGTGGAGCCAGGAGATCAACGGCAACGGCGCGCTGTATAACGTCACAGCTTCAGGGCGACCGTTTGAAGGCAGCGGTTTCGTCCATAACGGGCGCCTGAGAATACGCATTCGAGCCGTTGATTCCGGTGGCAAGGAAGGAAACATCCAGGAGTTCGGTATTCGGCTCGACGAAACCATCCCGAGCATTGTGAACGTCGTCCCTGCTTCCGGATCGTACGTACGCGGCCAGTTCACGCTCGAAGCCGAGATTTCCGACGACGACCGCATTGAAAATGTCGCCGTCAGTACCGACGGGGGACAGACTTTTGATGTCGTGTATGCGCCCGCCTCCGGAGACGAAAGCGAGACGAGCTACGACCTGGCTTTTCCTATAGACACAGGCGCCGGAGACCTGGATCTGGTGAGCGCCGTCCGGAACATGCGCATTCGCGTGCGGGACAACGCGAATTACACGACGATCAATACCATCACACTGAACATCGATAACTGGTGGCCGGACGGCGAACTCGTTACGTCCAGCTCGGACCCCATGCAGATGGCCGGAAGCGATTTTCAGCTCAGTGGCAACGCATGGGACCGCGACCGTGTAGATTCTCCAAGTGGCTTTCCGGTGCGAGGCCTTGAGTACATCGACGTGTACATACAGGATTTGCGCTCCGACTCGCCGACCTACGAGCAGTTCCTCGGTATCGACGGCTCGGCCGCGATAGGAGCGGATGCGGTTGATCTCGGAAATGGCCAGGGCCTTCGCCCGACTATCTCCGGGGATAGCCACCGCATTAGAATACGCCGTTCCGATCTGTTTTTAGAAGACGGGAGAGAAATCGCACCTGACGGGTCCGACTTTACTTGGAGCACGCTCGTCGATACGAACGTGTTTCCCGATGGTCCCGTGGGCGTGCATTATCTCATTACAGACCGCGCCGGCAATCGTACGCACCACGTAGAGAACGGATTCGTGCGGAACAACCCACCGGTTATTGGATCCGTTACCGTCGGTAGCGATCTTGACTACAACGACAGCGTGACGGCAGACGAACAGTTCACGTACGCTTCCAGATTCAACGCGCGGGGCAGGATCTACATTGATCCGACCGTTACCGGGGGAAACGGCACGCCGACCTGGGAGCTCTTCCAGTCGACCGATCTCACCACACCCTTGGCGGTGAGCGGTAATGTCCTGGATATCAGCGGTTTTAGCGACGGCGACTATACCTTTGTCCTTCGCGTAACGGACGAGGTGGGAATTGTCGCTGAGACGGATGTCGATGTTCGTATTTCGCAGGACGACGCCGATGCACCGGACGTTGAGATTTTTGCGCTCACACAGGCAATCGCCGAGAGTGTCGCCGCGGAGAATCCCGTAGTCGG
>JBKHAN010000041.1:0-26222 GCA_046542845.1 Spirochaetaceae bacterium | reverse complement strand
CGCGCCCAGAAGGATTCGAACCTTCGACCTACTGCTTAGAAGGCAGTTGCTCTATCCCCTGAGCTATGGGCGCAAAAAATGGATCCTGCAGACGGTGGAAACACCGTCTGCAGGTCGGGATCACGGTAATGGTACATCCTCGTATCGTGTACAGGGATTCCACCACCAAAAAACCGGCGGTACCTCCTACTACCGTAGCCGCCGTCCCGCTGTCTCAGTTGGGGAGTCGAACCCCGCCATTGCCCGATGGTCTGAAGCACTTTGTGCTCGGTGTCAGGCAACGGGTGACCGCGCACTGGAGCACACGCATGTATCATACGTGAAGTCGGGATGAGAGGATTCGAACCTCCGATCTCCTGCTCCCAAAGCAGGCGCCTTAGCCACTAGGCTACATCCCGGAAAAAGTTGATTCGGGGAGTATAGCTATCAGGGCTCGTCGGGTCAATGATATCGGATTCTTGGACCGGCGCTTGTCGACGTAGACGACCGGGCGGTGAAAACGATATGTTCTCGAGAAACGACATAGAACCATATGACAAGCACGAACACACGGAGCGCCGGCTACATTCGGACTGTACACGAACGCCTGCTTCAGGAATATCCCGACGCCGGGTCTTTTTTGACTTACACGAATGAGTTTCAGCTGCTGATATCCGTGATCCTGTCGGCACGGACTACCGATCAGTCGGTTAATCAGGTGACACCAGAACTGTTTGATCGATATGCCACCCCCGCAGAACTTGCTGAAGCGAACGTCTCGGACGTCGAGGACATAATTCACAGAACCGGTTTCTACCGTTCAAAAGCGCGGAACATCTGCCGGACCGCGCGCCTGCTTGTCGAACGCCACGACAGTGTCGTTCCCCGGGATATGAATGAGCTTACTCAACTGCCGGGGGTTGGCAGAAAAACGGCACACGTTATCCGCGGGACGCTGTTCGGACTGCCGTCGATTATTGTGGATACTCACTTCAGCCGTGTCACCAGACGTCTGGGACTTACCACTGAAACAGAACCCCTGAAAATAGAACGCGACCTCGAACGGATTATACCCCCGGACATATCCCATTCAATGAGCATGCGGTTAAATCGACACGGGAGAGTGTACTGCACTGCGCGCAAACCGAAGTGTGAAACGTGTCCACTTCGTGATATCTGTCCGAGTTCGAGCTCCTGAGCCCCGTCCTGGGGTGCCCTCACCGATCGAGCAGATCTGCAATTTCGCTCACGGAGCTCAACGAGTGTTTCTTCATGAAGGTTTCGATACCATGGAGCGTTCGAGAGGTTACGGTGGGGTCAACGAAGTTGGCTGTTCCAATCTGTAGCGCACCGGCTCCGGCGAGCAGGTATTGCAGGGCGCTCTCGGGTCCGTCGATGCCTCCGATACCGATCACCGGTACCGAAACGGCACGGGATACCCGGTAGACAATGGCGACGCCTACCGGCAGGACCGCCGGGCCGGACAGCCCTCCTGTCTTACCGGGGAGCACGCTCGCGCATTTTTCGGTATCAATTACCATACCAACGAGCGTATTCATGGTGCTCACAGCGTCTGCACCGGAGTCCTCAGCCGCTCGAGCTATCTCGGTTATGTCCGTTACGTTCGGTGTCAGTTTTACGATGACCGGTCGATCCGTTATGGAACGGACCCTTCTTGTCACCGTGGCGACCATGTCGGCGTTACCGCCTATTGCAAGGCCGCCTTTTTTCACGTTCGGGCACGAGACGTTTAACTCGTAGCCGCTCAGAGGTGCGTTGTTGTCGAGCCACTCAACCGTCCGGGCATAGTCGTCTTCGGTATTACCGGCAACGTTTATGAACGTGCTGCATTTCAGTTGAGAGAGATACGGGAACTTTTCGCGAGCGAAGCGCTCACGCCCGACATTCGCCAGGCCGATCGAGTTGAGCAGACCGGAGGTGGTTTCGATAATGCGGGGAATCCTGTTTCCCGGTCTCGGCTCCCACGTGACGGCCTTCGTGTATACGGCACCTATGCTGTTGATATCGATCAGGTCCTCGTATTCCTTTCCGTATCCGAATGTGCCCGAGGCAACCCCGACGGGAGTTGCGACAGTCACCGAACCGATCTTGACACTCAGGTCCATACGATCGCCCTCGCGTCGAAAACGGGCCCCTCGGTGCAAACTCGCGCATACCGGCCTTCACCATGGACAGGAATGACGCATCCCATACACGCTCCCACGGCACAACCCATGGTCTGCTCAATACTGACCCAGCACTGCCGCTTGTGCGACTCTGCATGCGCAGCAAGCGAACGAAGCATGGGCATAGGGCCACATGCGAAGTACTCCACGTCAGCCAGTTTATGGGAACGCTCGTATGACAGAAGCGCGTCGACCGACGTCCCGTGGAACCCGGCACTTCCGTCGTCCGTGGCGATAATGGTTTCGACCTCACGAAAGAGGGGACGATCAGGAATGAGCGATGCATTTCTCGCCCCGAGAACGAGCAATGGTTGTAATCCGGATTTTCGTAATGCGGAGGCAAGAAAAAACACGGGACCCATCCCGATTCCTCCCGCGAGAAGCACGGGGCGCGTTCCGGTCTGTGGGTCGGGAAACGGTGTGCCGAGCGGAGCCAGGAGGTCAAGCATTTCCTCGTTGCGGCACGTAGCGAGGAAGCGGGTAACGTCTCCGCGGCGTTCATAGACTATCTCGACAGTGGACTCCTTATCGTCGACCGCGCTGAATGCAAATGGTCGGCGCAGAAGTGCACCTGTTCCTACAGGCGGACGTATCGTAAGAAACTGGCCCGGTAGAGGTCCCGGTACCGACGACGGCCATGAAAGCCGCATCGAGTAATAGCCGTTACAGATAACGTGGTTGCTTATAACGCGGGTAGAGAAGTGTTCCATAGATACAACGGATTCCTGTCCGGGAATCGTATTCCGAACCGCTTGCGACTGTAAATAACACCGCCTATACTCAGCAGTATATATCAATTAAGGATAATTAAGATTTGACGTCTGACGACCGCACCGAGCGAATGAGAAATCGAATGAGCGCGCTTACAGAAAAGTTCAACGCTCAACTGCCGGAGCGCCTGTACACGCTTCAGGGGCTGCTCGATCGCGTGCTCGAAGACCCTGAAAACGATGATCTCCGTTTCGAAGCCCGGATGGCTGCTCACAAGATTGCCGGCGGCGCGGGAACCTTCGGGCTCGAGAAACTCGGTCGACTGTGCGTTTCTCTCGAAGTAATGCTCGACCAGGATCAGATACCGGACGGTTTTTCGCAGGCCATGGCTATGCTCAGAGACATGACAGACGGTTTTCTCGACTCCGGAAACGTGACTGAGCTCGTCGACGCGCTGGAAGAGCTCCCCGAGAATGACGCGCCTCCGGCCCCTGCTGTTTCAGCGGTACCCGAGGAACGAATCCTTGTACTCGGGCAATGCGAAGACGATTCAGACAACCTTGTGACGCTTTGCAATGATTTCGGACTGCAGGCGGCGTATCTGCCTGTCCTCGAAGACGTGCGGACGCACCTCGATCATCCTGGTCCCCTCGTGCTTTGCGCCGACATTGAGCGGGTGAAAAACGAGGATGCTAACTCATTGCTCTCTGAGCTGGCCGAAACGGCGAAAGACCGTTTCGCGTGGGTTGCTCTTTCGAAGGTAGATGATTTTAACCTCCGCCTTGAAGCGGTTCGTCGTGGTGCCCGGGAGTTCGTCACTCGTCCCGTCGACGTCGCCCAGCTGCTCGACAAGGTTCGCGATCTCGCGCTTGCAACGCAACCCGATCCAATACACGTCCTTATTGTAGACGACGACGTCGATCAGGTGTCGGCGACTGCGTATACGCTTCAACAGGCGGGAATGATTACGTCGGTCGCCTCCGATCCGCGTCAGGTGTTTTCGATTATGGTCGAGTCAAAGCCGGAACTCGTGATTATGGACATGTATATGCCGGATTGTAACGGCATTGAACTTTCGCGTCTTATTCGGCAACAGGAGTCGTTTGTCGGGATACCAATAATATTTCTCTCGGTCGAGGCGGACGGCGCACGGCATATCGACGCTATGAGCGAGGGCGGTGACGATTTTCTCGTGAAACCAGTCCTCCCCGAGTATCTCACCGCCAAGGTTCGTATGAGGGCACAGCGTGCGCGCGACATGCGTTTCTTCATGGAACACGATTCTCTGACCGGCCTCCTGAATCACTCGAATCTCAAACAGCGACTGGAAGATGAGATTCAGCGCGCTGCGCGCGTCGGCAGCGAACTGACTCTCGCAATGATAGACATCGATCACTTCAAGTCGGTAAACGACACATACGGACATCTAACGGGCGACCGCGTGCTCAAGACGCTCAGCCGCATGCTCCAGGATCGCCTGCGCAAGACGGACACGATCGGCCGCTACGGAGGCGAGGAGTTTGGTGTTATCCTGTTTAACGCTTCTATTGCCGAAGCTCATAGAATCATGGATGACCTCCGGGAGGCCTTTTCGCGCGTGATCCATCATTCTCTGAACGGTGACTTTCAGGTTACCTTCAGCTGCGGCCTTGCCTCGTATCCCGACATTGCCGACGGAAAACTCATAAGCGATACTGCCGACAAAGCCCTGTATCGAGCGAAGGAATCCGGCCGCAACCGTGTCGTTGCCGGATAGTGGAGACAAATCAGGAGCACTGTACCAGATGAAACCGAGAAGTGATGCAGCAATACAGTACGTAGCAGACGTCGTATCCAAGTGGGAAAGCGCGCGTGCTTTGACCGTGCTTGAAAACGAAGCGGGAATAGACGATCCGTATTTTTATCTGAGTCTTGACATCTTTCTTGACAGCGAAGTTCCGGACTATGCCGTACGCGAACAGGCTTTCAGCGAATGCGCTGCATTCGAAGCGACGAAACTCGGGACCAAGGATCGATTCCTTTACGACAACCTTCCGGTCCGCCTTGAGTACAAGAAACGAACCCGGATCGAGGCATTGCTCCAGTCGGGCGCCGACGCGACCTTCGTAGCGTCGCGCGACAATGGAACCTATCTCTTTTATCGCGTCATGAACGGACGGGTCCTGTTTGACAAGGATGCCTGGCTCGATACCGTCCGGCACAGACTTGCGTCACTACCTGATGCGTTCTGGGCCGCGCTTCGCGCTGGCTACGTTTCACGAACAGAACACGACCTGTCGGATCTTTCAGCAGCACAGCTACGTGGCGACGAATTGTTCTTTTTTCTGACGCTTGGTTCACTACTCAAGGACGCGATGAGTTGCGTGTTTGCCGAAAATAAGGAATTTGAGCCGCCACCACGATTTCTATGGGACACGTTGAAAGGACTCCCGTCGCTTCCCGAGCAGTTTGTTACGAGGTTTTCGTACCTGTACAAGCATAGAGCGGAGCAGGACATGTCGCGCACTCGCGAGATCGCCGAACTGCTCGTTCGCTCTCTCGTTCTGACGGTCTGAAACGCTGCCCGTCTGACTCAGATGCTGTAGCTGAGCTGCTGGCTCTGTTTAACCTGCTCAAGAGCCAGTTGATCAAGCGTGAGTTTCAGCTTGTTGTGAAGCACTTCCGATACATCGTTCCAGAAGAAGGATAGTGTGTTCGCACAGGTATTGTCCGGGGTTACTTCGAGCTGTCCTTCGAGATGCTGAAGTATCTCCATGACGGTAATACTCGAAGGATTTTTAGCGAGCGAGTAACCGCCGTGCGCACCGCGGAAACTTTCCACAAGCCCTGCTTTCTTGAGCGTGACGAGAATCTGCTCGAGATAGTGCTGAGGAATGGCATGAGGCTTTGCAATTGCCTTGATCTGCGTCGACCCCTGTTGCCAGCGATTCGCGAGTTCTACCATAGCTGTCAGGCCGTATACACCTTTTGCTGATACACTGAACATTACTGAAACTCCTTTAGAGGTGGTTGAGGTCTGCCTTTTTTCAATAATCTTATGTTACTTTGTAGAGTACAGCGAGTTTTTCCGATGGTCAAGGTGTACAATTTAATTGCATAAATATTAACCGGGAAAATTATTACTGAGTACCGCATTTTCAGCGACACGCATCCTTTATCTGCATTTCCGACCAGTCCGAAAGACTGCCGAACCCCGGCATCGGAACGAGATTGGGGTATCGAAGTCGATCTCCGCGAGCGATTTTCGCGGCCAGGGATGGCGTGTATGTCATTCGCAGCCGTGAAATAGTCTCCAGGCGCTCCGGCCGGGAGACTACACGACCGGCGCAGTAGTCACAACCTGCGCACCCCTCAGACATTGCTCCAAAGGCTTCGAGTATACATGTGCGTCGGCATCTGTCGCCTGATGCGAGCGCTTCGAGCCGGGGATCTTCAATTCGCGTCGGGACGCCGTCAACGGCGTGCGGGAGCATGAGTACCGCACACGACGCCTTTTTGTCGCGACCGCCGCGGCCGGCTTCCTGCACGTAGGCTTCGATTGTCGCTGGCGGTTGTGTGTGAATGACGGTGCGTACATTGCTTTTATCGACGCCCATACCGTATGCGCAGGTCGCACAGAGTACGGCTTCATTCGCGTGGAAGAACCATTCTTCGATTGCCGTTCGTTCTACGCTCGGGAGTCCCGCGTGGTAATAGCGAACGTTCTTAACGCCGGTATGGGCATGTATATACCGGGCTATACGTTCGGTTTCTCCGCGGGTACGACAGAATACGATCGCGGGCAGCAGGAACGGATCACCGGAAGCGAACACCATGAAGGGGTCCGGCTCGGCGCAGTAACGTGCCTGCCGAAATCCCGACTCGAGGCTTCTGAGAATGCTTGATACTGGTACAACGGTGTACCGTAACTCGGCGCGGTCGGGGTGAGCGATTATACGGTGAACATTTTCACCGAGAAACAAGGTCTCGTTGAGACCATCGAGCGTTGCAGCCGACGCGGTGGCGGTAAAAGCGACCACGACCGGGACAGGCTTGAGCAGTGTGCCAAGCGTAAGGTACGAAGAACGAAAGGTTTGACCCCACTCGGTCACACAGTGTGCCTCATCCACAACGGCGAGGCCGAACTCGCAGGCAGAAACCGCTTCACGGCCAAATGGGGTATCGAGCACTTCGGGGCTTGCCAGCACTGCATCGAGCCTTCGATTCCTGCACTGGTCGATAATGGTTCGGCGTTCTTCGCGTGTCTGCCCGCCTCGAAAGACAGCGACTGCGAGGCCCGATTCCTTCATGCGACGTTGCTGGTCGGCGATGAGCGAGAGCAGTGGATAAACCATCAGGGTTGGTGGTTCGAGAATCGCTGCTGGAAGCTGAAAACAGAGACTTTTTCCACCACCGGTCGGGAGCACTGCCACAAGGTTGCGAGCGTGCTCACTGTCACCCCGGCATGCCTCGAGTATAGTTCCTGCTACCAGGCGCTGGTAGGGGTATAGGGCTTTTGTACCGAATCGCTGGCGTGCTTCGTACAGTAAATTGTCTTCCATATCCTTCTATACCTGACTGCTCCCGCTGTTGATTGCGGTTTAAAAAATGGATCTGTATAATTCGGGCACATCATGTATGCACAACCCGATTTTTTCTGGCAGCAACTGTACACGCGACTGGTTCGCAGGGCGGATACTGAGCATCCTGCGTGGGAATCATTCCTCACTCGCCTGAAAAGCAGTTTCTCGGAGCTGTTGACGGTTTTTCTTACCCTCTACGGTCAGCGCCCGGACGCTGCGTGGGAGCTCGAGGAGCTTATTATCGTCCTGTTCGAATCCGTCTGTGAGCGGCACGGTGACGGCGGGGGCGAGGGCGATGCAGACAACGATTCGCACTGGTATCTCGACAAGAATGTCATTGGTGCCATGTGCTACATCGAGCGCTTTGCGGGCACCGTTTCCGGCGTGACCGACCGTCTCGACTACCTTGAGGAGCTTGGCATACGCTATCTGCATCTGATGCCTCCGTTTCTGTGTCCGGCGAAGCGAAACGACGGCGGGTACGCGGTATCAAGCTACCGCGAGATCAGGCCCGACCTCGGCGGGATAGCCGATCTGCGCGAGCTCGCTCGCGAAATGCACGCCCGTGGTATGAAGCTGGTGCTTGACTTCGTGTTTAATCACACGTCCGACGAGCACGAGTGGGCACGGAAAGCGCTTTCAGGCGATCCTCGGTACACCGGACATTACTTTTTTTTCCCGGATCGAAGGCTTCCGGATCGATACGACGCGAATCTTCGTGAGATTTTTCCCGAGGGAAAGCGCGGAAGTTTTGTCTACCACCGGCAATCGCGGCAATGGGTATGGAGTACGTTTAATCCCTATCAGTGGGATCTCGATTATCGGAACCCCGTCGTGTTCCGGGATATGGTCGGGGAGATGCTGTTTTTGTCCAATCTGGGTGTCGACGTTCTGAGACTCGATGCGCTTGCGTTCACATGGAAGGAACCGGGAACGTCCTGCGAGAATCTGCCCCGCGTACACACTCTCATACGCGCGTTCCGCGCGGCGGCACGAATCGCAGCGCCCTCACTGGTATTCAAAAGCGAGGCGATTGTGCACCCCGACGAGGTAGTAAAATACGCAGATGTTCGCGAGTGTGCTCTGTCGTATAATCCCCTTTTTATGGCGCTCTCCTGGGAATCAGTCGCGACACGCACACACGCCCTCCTGTCGAAGAGCCTCAGGAAGCGATATCGGCTGCCGACGGACTGCGTCTGGGTCAATTACGTCAGGAGTCACGACGATATAGGGTGGACGTTCGCAGATGAAGATGCAGCAGAGCTCGCCATACAACCACAGGATCACCGCCTGTTTCTCAACCGCTTTTTTACCGATCGGTTTCCCGGTTCGTACGCCGAGGGGCTTCCATTTCAGTTGAATCCTGTAACTGGAGATTGCAGGGTCTGCGGTACAACGGCTTCATTGACGGGGATCGCGAAAGGTCTGCGGTCCCGGACGGCCGACGAACTGGCGCTCGGGGTGAAACGCGCCCTGCTTCTCCACGCGCTCATGTTTACTGCGGGGGGAATTCCTCTTTTGTATCTGGGAGATGAGTATGGACAGCTGAACGATTATTCTTTTTCTGCGACTGCTGATATCCAGGATGATTCGCGCTGGGTGCATCGCCCCTATTTTGACTGGACGCTCGCGTCCGCCGCGCTACGCGACGAAGGCGATGCATGGCGTGTCGAGCTATCACAGGGTATAAGGTCACTCATTCGCATCCGTGCCGACGAGCGCTTCCCCGAAGGCGTCGACACGGACTTTGTCGATCTGGCGGACAGCCACACACTCGGGATATCGCGCACGGACGGGAAAGAGACCGCTTTCGGCGTATTTAATGTATCCGAAACCGCTCGCTCCGTAACAATTCCCCCGACCGCAGGCGTGGTCACGGAGTCGTATGACGCATGGTCAAGCGAATTCGTGCGTACCGACGAGGATGTTTTCCTTGAACCGCTCGGATTTCGCATCCTGTTGCGTCGATCTGCCCACGACGAAGTCCGATGATCTGGTATAGGATGGCCGTATGACTGAAAGCGTACGATCCGCGATTAGAAACATGGTAGATCCGGCTACTGAGCGTGTATTCGAGTATTTCGGGCAACTCTCCGAGATACCGAGACCTTCAAAAAAGGAAGGCAAGGTGAGGACATGGCTCGAGTCGGTTGCAGCTAAACATGGCTGGGCGCACAGGACCGACAATGAAGGCAATATTGTCCTCGTTGTGCCTTCGAGCCCCGGCCGCGAGCAGGAACCCATAATGGTTCTTCAGGGTCACCAGGACATGGTGTGCGAAAAGACACCGGAATCGGCCCACGACTTTGACCGGGACCCTATTGTGCTTCGTGTTGACGGGGAATGGCTGACCGCCCGCGACACAACGCTCGGTGCGGATAATGGTATCGCGATTGCCATCGCGCTCGCACTTTCGACGGACCCCGACGTCAGCCGTCCACCGTTGGAATTGCTGTTCACCGTCGACGAAGAGACCGGACTTACCGGCGCAAACCGGCTCGATCCATCGCTTCTGCAGGGGCGCGTTCTGCTGAACCTCGACAGCGAAGACGAAGGTGTGCTGACGGTCGGTTGCGCCGGCGGAACCGACACCGAGATTGCAATGAACCTCACGCGTTCGCCGGTTGGCTCACCCTGGTCCACGTACCGACTGTCTGTGTCGGGTCTGAAGGGTGGGCATTCCGGCGTCGATATTCACCTGAAACGGGCAAACGCGAACGTCATACTCGCGCACGCGCTTCGTCGTATTACCGACATCGAGTCTGTTTTGCTGCTGGAGGTATCCGGGGGTAGCGCTCACAATGCCATACCTCGTGACGCGCATGCTGTTATTGCAAGCATGTCTGCCGGTGCTACGCTCGAACGCGCGGTGGGGGAGTTTCAATCAGCACTTGAGCGTCTGTACGGACGGTGGGAGCCTGCACTGAAAGTGACCGTTGCGGCCACGGAGTCGGCAGAAACAGGGGTGTCGGCCGAACACACCCGACAGATTGCACACCTTCTCTGCTCGCTGCCGCACGGAATTCAGGGAATGAGCGGCGACATATCCGGACTCGTGGAAACCAGTGTGAATCTGGCAACGGTCCGGATTGAACAGGGCAGTCTGAAAATCGGCATGAGTCAGCGCAGCAGCGTGCAAGGAGAAATGGAAATGCTCTCGCGCCGCATCCATTCCATTGCTGCTCTTGCTGGCGCCCAGGTTACCGATCGTAACTCGTATCCAGGCTGGAAGCCGGATATGCAGAGTCGATTGCTCGACCGCTGCCGACATGTATACACGAGAACATTTGGCGTAGAGCCTGTTGTAGAAGCGATACACGCGGGTCTTGAGTGTGGCGTAATCGGGGCGAAGTATGATGCAATGGATATGCTCAGTCTCGGGCCGACCATACAGGGGCCGCATTCGCCGGACGAACGTTTACACATTGGCTCCGTTGGTAAGGTGTATCGGCTTCTGCGCGAGGTCCTCGCGTCGAAGACCGAATAGCTCGTTTGACACGCGAATCTTTGTGAATGCAGATTCAGGATGAGCACACATTCGATAAGGGAAGCATATGGCAAAAAAGATACTGGTCGTAGATGACTCAGCAGCAATACGTCAGAGCGTCACGTATACGCTCGAGCAGGCCGGGTATGAAACCGTCACAGCCGAAGACGGCAAAGATGGTCTCGGAAAACTCGGGGACGGTCCTTTTGACCTGATTCTCACTGACGTCAATATGCCGAACATGGACGGTATCTCACTTGTACGCGAGATCAGGACCAGGGCGGACTATAAGTTTACACCGGTCGTAGTACTTACTACTGAGAGTCAGGGGTCGAAAATGGACGAAGGCAAGTCAGCCGGAGCCACCGGCTGGATCGTCAAGCCGTTCGACTCCGAAAAACTGCTTGGCGTCGTCAAGAAACTCATTGGGTAAGCGGTGTTGAGGTAAAACCGATGGGTCAATCAGCCGTTTTCGTTTTTCTTGTTTTGTCCGAAGTTCTTTTACCCGGGCTCCAGAGTGCCGAAGCGAGAATACTCGAGTCGTATGTCCCGGTGTCTACGATCGAGATCCAGCGAAACGAAGACGGCCTCGTCGGTACCTCCAATTCAGACGTCGTGTTTCGAACTGAGCAGAGCCGATCGCGTACGGAGCTTCACCTGGTCGAAGCGATACCCGACGAACCGGTGCTCGTTGATATGACGGAGATCCTTTCTCGATATCGCTCGGCAGACATGGAGCAATCCATCGTGATGGAATTCGAGACAGGGGATCGACTTCCGTTTGAAGATCTCAGCGGACCGATTGTTGCGAGTCGCATCAACAATCAGATATTCATGGCGCTCCCTGAGCACGATCTGTTGTTCGTAATCGACGTTTTCTGATACCACTACACCATGACTCGAATTATGTTTGTATGCACGGGCAACATATGCCGCAGTCCCATGGCCCACGGGGTGTTTCTCCATCGGTCCCGGGAACGGGGCATGGAGCACCTGTTTGACGTGGAAAGCTCCGGGACCACAGCGTACCACGTTGGTGAACCCATGGACCGCCGTGCCGCGTCTGAACTGAGTCGTCACGGAATCCGGTTCGAGAATCACGCGAAAGGGTTCCGGGCACGAGACGCGGCAGCATTTGATCTGATTCTCGCGATGGACCAGAGTAATTACAGGGCGCTCGTTCGAATGCTCGACGACCAGGCCGCGCCACGGGTACGGATGTTTCGGAGCTTTGACCCCGAAGGCTCTGAACTGGCGGAGGTACCGGATCCCTGGTATGGCGGCACCGAAGGCTTTGCCGAGGTCTATACCACCATCAATCGGACTGTAGGGGCTATTCTCGATCGCTACGCCCAATCTGACAGGAACTGAACAACGGGGGAGGGGAACATGAATATTCCCGACATTGAGGACCCGATTTATCCACCCGATTTCGACGATCTGATTCAGAGACACCGCCTCGATCCCGGATCGCTCCATGTCAAGGCTGTGCACGGACGCGAGGGGGAACGCATGCTCAGATGTGAACTCGCGGGATTGACCGCGTTGTCTGACGCCGGCATGCTTCGCGTCCCGACATTGTATGGCCTTGCGCGGAGGAATGGCGGGATCTGTCTCGTCATGGAACGTATCCGCGTCGGGAGGGGTTCGGCAGAGGTGTACGAGGAAGCGGGGCGCATGCTTGCCCGCATGCACAAAACCGCTACACACGAATCGGCGGGCTTCTACCACGATAACTATATCGGAGCGGGCGAACAGAAGAACGGTTGGATGGACCAGTGGCCGGATTTTTTTGCCGAGAGACGCATCGTACCTCAGGTTGAGCGCGCGCGCAGGCGCGGGCTTCTGTCCGGTACCGATGTATCGAGCGCAGGGAATCTCTGCAGAAAACTCAATGACATTCTTCCCGCTCAGGAGCCAATGTCGCTTCTGCATGGCGATCTATGGGGAGGCAATCTCCTGACCGGTTCCGATGGTCGTGCCTTTTTTATAGATCCTGCTGTCTACTTCGGCCACCGCGAAGCGGATCTCGCGATGACAAGACTCTTTGGTGGCTTTCCCCCAGCATTTTATAGCGCGTATGAAGAGGAATGGCCGCTCCTCCCAGGCTCCGACGAACGTGTCGGCGTGTATAACCTGTACCACTTGTTGAATCATTTGAATCTTTTTGGCGTTTCGTACCGGAGTTCGGTGAGGGACGTTCTGAAACCGTTCAGTGGCGTCTGAATACCCGGCTCAGGAGCGAAAGCAGAAAACCCATTCCGAGGACGCCACTGATGACGAATCCGCTGAGGCCAATGACTGGTAAGTCATTCCACGTAGGAGGCAGACCGGCCTGAGTAATCAGGGCACTGGCTATCATAAGAGCAGCGAGCACCACCCCAAAGACGAGCCGAAAGCTTATCGCGTCGAGCGTGTGGACAAGCGGATCGAGCCCTTCGACCTTAAAGCCCAGTGACAGTTTGCCATTTCTGACCTTTCCGATTATGTCCTGCGTATCACGGGGAAGCGTGCGCATGAGCTCAAGAAGGTCAAGACCTGTCGTCGCAGTGTCTTTTGCCAGGCGTGCCGGCCGGACCCGGTCAAGCACGATGCGTCGGGCGAACTTTTTCAGAAGGTCAATGGGCTGAAACTCCGGGTCAAGATTTCGGCCGACGCCTTCTATCGTAATAGTGGCTTTTATCATGACGAGAAAACGTGTGGGAACCTGCAACCCGAACGATACCGCAAGTTCCACGAGTTCCTGGAACAGCGATCCCAGATCCAGGTCTTCAAGGCTCGCATTCGAGTATTCGTCGATCAGGTCGTAAACGGCGTCCTCGAGCGCGGCCCGGCTGCGCGTCGGTTCACCGTGCGTGATAGTCAGAAGCGCATCGGTCACCCGCGTCGTATCCATGTCCACAAGGCCTAGAACGGTTTCATTCAGAGCCTGTCGCTCGCGTGGTCTCAGCCTGCCCATCATTCCGAAGTCCAGAAAACAGATAACGTTTCCGGGCAGCACCATGAGATTTCCGGGGTGAGGATCTCCATGGAAAAAACCATGAAGGTATATCTGCTCGAGCATAACATTCGCACCGCGCTCGGCCAGTTCCTTCTTATCGAACCGGGAATCCGATGAGCGCAGGACCCGGGTCATGCGTACGCCTTCAATGTACTCCATGGTTACGATTCGGGGACTGCACAGGTCCCTGTATACTTCGGGAACTCGCACCTCACGAGAGTCTCGGAACATCGCCTGGAACCGCCGGATATTCTGTGCTTCAAGGTCGAAGTCAAGTTCCTCAAAGAGTCGCTCGCGAAATTCCTGAACAAATCCCGTAGGATTCAGAATGCGGCTTGATCGCACGTAGGTCTCCGCGAGTCGTGCGAGTCCCATGAGGATATCGAGATCCGTGTCAACGAGATCCTGGAGCCCGGGACGCTGGACTTTAACGGCCACTGCCGTTCCATCGTGAAGTGTCGCCCTGTGTACTTGAGCAATGGACGCGCTCGCGACGGCCACATCGTCGAAGGACGCAAATACCTCGTGGACAGGCCGACCGAGGTCCCGTTGTATCGTCCGGTGCACGTCTTCAACGGGAAACGGGGGGACCCTGTCCTGCAGTGACTCGAGCTCCGACAGGAGATCCGGTGGCAGGATGTCGTTTCTGTTACTCAACAGCTGTCCGAACTTGATAAACGTGGGACCCAGTTCCTCAAGCGCCAGTCGCAGCCGCTCCCACCGCGGTACGGCGGGTGCCACATCGATGTGAATCTTTTGCAGGAGTCGTCGTACGCGTCTGAAGCTCCGATCGAGTCGGATAAGCTTCAGGAGATCCGCGAGACCGTATCGCCCCATAATTCCGACGACGTCCTGCAGACGTCGGGAATAACGGAATGAGCGCTGTAAACCACGTCGTCTTTTGAATAGCACGTGCATATAGTATACTGCATGGTATCTTTAAGTAAGCGTTCGAATTCTGATCATAGCGAAAGGAAAACTAATGGCTGTAGAGCTTCGTAAACTCACGCACGAGAATTTTGAGGAGTGCATTAACCTGACAGTTTCCGACGAACAGTCCGGCTTCGTGAAGTCGAATCTGTTCTCTCTTGCCCAGGCGCACGTCGACAGCGAAGTAACTCCACTCGCAATATATGCAGACGGTACCATGGTAGGGTTTCTGATGTACGGAGTAGACGACGAAGATGGTCGATACTGGCTGCTCAGGCTCATGATTGACAAGTACCATCAGGGCAAAGGATACGCCACAGAGGCTCTTCAGTTGCTCATAGACAGACTCCGGACGCAGTTCAGCTGTCCGGCGCTGTATCTGAGCTTCTCGGACGACAACGATCGTGCAAAACAGCTGTTTCCGCGGCTCGGCTGGGAACGAACCGACGAAACGACCAACAATGAAGCCGTGTACGTCCTCGATCTTGGTTTGCTCGGATAAAAGACCGGTGCCGGCGGTCGCTGTCCTGAAGCGATAACAGCTTTGTGCTTCCGGTACCGACGCCGGTCACAGCCGGAGGACTTCCATTCGGTCCGTTCCGGACAAGGCAAGTTCTGCCCATGTTTCTATGACCGGACGACAGTACACCGCCTCAGCGGGATCGAAAGTGATTGCGTACCCCGCGAACATGGTCGCAACTGAAGAAATGGACGGATTGTGACCGACCAGTAGGACCGTTTCATAGGACTCAGGTATCCGGGAAACGCACAAGAGGTAGTCCATCTCTCCACCCGCATACAGCGAGGCGTCGGAGTGCACTGGTGCTTCGGGTGATATGGTGTCTCGGATAATGTATCCGGTTTCCCGCGTACGTTCGGCGGTCGTCACGAGAATCAGGTCCGGCACTATTCCGTGAGACTTCATGCGACGCGCAGCCTTGCGGGCTTCCGAACGTCCATGAGTGCTCAGTCGTCGTGAAACATCCGGGGCTTCGTGTACCGCCTCGGCATGTCTCATTAGAATCAAGGTCATATGTTATTCTCTGTGATAGCCGTGCACATCGCCACGCATTCCCGGATCCAGTGAACGCGGGTTCGGTATCGCGAATCGTGTACCGAATAAAGAATGTGGCAGCCGTGACTTGTCATGCCGCAATACTCGTGGATGTGGTTGCACCACACCTTTTCAAGCGGATGCTGTGAACCTTTACCCGCTTCCATATCGCTCGTTACAAACGTAATGCCGTGTTTCCCTACGAGGAGCGGCACAGGCTTTTTCCTCCCGAATTCCGGACCGCTGAACTCGTACGCGACTCCGGGTCTGAATACGCGATCAAGAAATCCGTGAAGAAGCGCCGGCATTCCACCCCACCAGTCCGGATGCACCACAATCAGGACGGAACAGTTTTCGAGGAGTTGCGTGTAGCGGCGTATGTCATCGTCGAAACTGAACTTTCTCTGAAACTCGTCAAGCTCGAGGCGAGGGTCGAAGGTCTCACTGTACAGATCAACCAGATTGACACAGTGATTCAACGAGGCGAGCTCGTTGTGTATCGCTCCGGCGAGCGAGTGGTTAAGGCTATCCGGCTTCGGGTTGCACACCAGGAGGAGAATGTTCACGCGTGTATGCAATCGCATCGGACCGGGTCTGTCAATCCGGCGTTGAGTGTCGTACAGAGCGATTGAATTGCTCTCCCCGCGACGGTTATTTCCGGAACTTTTCGCCTCGCCCTGCTGGCTAAGGGCATCGTATATGTGTACCTTACATGCGAAAGTTAAAAAAAAACGATATATACCCTTTTCTATCATGAAAGACCATGATAGGGTTCTTTCAAAGGAAAAATGTTATCTTTAACGTAAGTTTAGCGTTTGTAACGGAGGATAGTGTGCATTCTAAAGGAGAAGTGCTAGACGCACTGAAAAACGTCATTGACCCGGAAATCGGCATGAATATAGTCGACGTTGGTCTCGTATACAGGGTAGAACCGCACGAGGATCGAATCGAAATTGACTATACGCTTACCTCTCCGGGGTGTCCGCTGGCGGATGTCATCGAAAATGACATGACTGAAACGTTGCGACGACTGACGGGAATTAACCGCATCGAATGCAATCTCGTATGGAATCCGCCATGGAGCCTGGATTTTATGAGCGAGGAAGCACGACTCGAACTCGGATACCCGATATAAACAGAATTTTTCGGACGTGTAAGCGATTAACTGATTTAGGAGCAGAACATATATGAAACTTGAGATTCGAGGCTTGCGAGCCAAGATTGAAGATACCCCCATTCTCAACGGCATTGATCTGACTATGGAAAGCGGGGAGATTCACGCGCTCATGGGACCGAACGGGAGCGGGAAAAGTACGCTCAGTAACGTTATTTTTGGACATCCATCCTACGAGGTAACGGGCGGTGAAATCCTCGTCGACGGGGAGAACATTCTTGAAATGGAGACGCACGAACGGGCGCGCCTGGGACTGTTCATGGCATTTCAGTATCCCGTCGAGATACCCGGGGTAACCGTTGGTCGATTCCTGAAGCGTGCGGCCGAGATTCGTTTCGGCGAAGAGGATTTCAAAGCAGCAGCGTTTATCAAGGAGCTTCGCAGTTGGCTCGACTTTATGGACATGGATCAGAACTTCATAAACCGCTACCTGAATGAAGGCTTCTCGGGTGGTGAAAAAAAGCGTATGGAAGTTCTGCAGATGTTGATGCTGAAGCCCGGCTTTGCCGTCATGGACGAGACCGACAGCGGGCTCGATATCGACGCACTTCGTATTGTAGCCAACGGCCTGAACGAGCTGCGTGGTCCCGAGTTCGGAGCTATGGTCATTACCCATTACCAGCGGATACTCGACTATATAAAGCCCGACTATGTTCACATTATGTATAAAGGCACAATCGTTACGAGTGGCGGACGCGAGCTCGTAGAAACGCTCGAAGAGCGTGGATACGACTGGGTGCGCAAACAGCATGGTATCGAAGAAGAAGAGGAGGCCGTTCATGAGCACTGAGCAGGAACAAGTTAAGGTAGAAGACTACAAGTATGGTTTTCACTACCCGGACGAGAGTGTTTTCAAGACCGAGAAGGGTCTGAACGAACAGGTTGTACACGCGATCAGTGATCACAAGGGAGAGCCGGACTGGATGCGCGAGTTTCGCCTCGAGAGTCTCAGGACCTTCCGGGCGAAGCCCATGCCGAACTGGGGCGGCGATCTCTCTGATATCGACTTTGACGATATCTATTATTACGCGAAACCTTCCGAAAAGCAGTATGATTCGTGGGACGACGTACCGGCAGCGATCAAGGAAACGTACGACAGGCTCGGTATACCTGAAGCCGAACGAAAATACCTTGCTGGTGTTGGTGCCCAGTATGACTCTGAAATGGTCTACCATAACATACAGCAGGAACTGAAGGATAAGGGAGTAATCTTTACCGATCCTGAGACTGCTGTGCGCGAACACCCTGACCTTGTCCGCAAGTTTTTTGGAACGGTGATCCCATACTCAGACAACAAGTTTGCAGCGCTCAACAGCGCGGTATGGAGCGGGGGCAGCTTTGTGTATATTCCGCCCGGCGTTCATGTTGATGTGCCCTTGCAGGCATACTTCCGGATTAATTCACAGAATTTCGGGCAGTTCGAGCGAACGCTGATCATCGCCGACAAGGGTAGTTTCGTACACTATGTCGAAGGTTGTACCGCACCGGTATTTGCAACCGACAGTCTCCATTCGGCCGTGGTCGAGATTGTGGCGCTTGAGGGTGCACGCGTCCGGTATTCGACCATACAGAACTGGTCAAGCGACGTATACAATCTCGTTACCAAGCGCGGCGTGGCGTACAAGGACGCGACCGTTGAATGGGTCGACGGCAACCTTGGTAGCAAGCGTACAATGAAATACCCATCGGTCTGGCTCATGGGCGAAGGCGCGCACGGGGAGATTCTCTCGATAGCGTTCGGGGGCAAAAACCAGGAGCAGGACACCGGGGGGAAATGCGTACATTGTGCTTCGAATACCTCAAGCGTCATAACGTCGAAGTCGATCAGCAAGGACGGTGGCATAGCGAGTTATCGCGGCCAGATCAAAGTCGAGCCCGGGCTGACCAATATTCGCAGCCATGTTGAGTGTGACGCGCTGATACTGGATCCGGAGAGCAAGAGCAATACCTATCCCTACATGGACATCATGAGCGACGATGTTTCGATAGAACACGAGGCGCGGGTATCGAAAATCTCTGAAGAGCAGCTTTTTTATCTTACGAGCCGAGGCCTTGACGAGGAAGAAGCAAGTACCATGATTGTTAATGGATTTCTCGATCCTCTTGTGAAGCAGTTGCCCATGGAGTACGCGGTCGAACTGAACAGGCTTATCGAACTCGAGATGGAAGGCTCGGTCGGTTAACACAGAAAGGGGATTACATCGTGAGTACATCACAAAAAGAGCACCTGTACGAAGGTACGGGTGCTCTCTCTCAATACATTCAGCAACAGGACGACGCAGACTGGTTGTCCGAGATACGAGCGGCCGCCAACCTGCGTTTCGCGGCGGAGCAGTGGCCGACGACTGAACTCGAAGAGTGGCGACGAACCGACATATCGTCGTACGACTTTGATCAGTACTCGATAAAAGCGCCGTCTGCAACGGTGCGGGAACTGGAACTTCCACCTGATGCAAGTGCCATCCTGCGTTTCGAAAACGGGTTGTGTGTCGGGTACGCCATGTCGGATGAGGCAGAGAAGGCCGGACTGGTGGTAACGAGTCTCCGCGACGCTGCGAATGGAGCCTATGGTGCTGAACGCGCAGCGCTGGTCCAGGCAAAGGCGGAACCTCTGATCCGCGGTAACCTTGACAACGCCGACAACAAGGTGCAGCTCTGGAACTTTGCCGCCCTTACTCATGGGGCGTTTGTGTACCTGCCCGAAAACCTGAGCCTCAAGGATCCGATTTATATCGAAACGCATGTCGACGACGATTCATCCGTTCTCGCTCCATATCACGTGATTGTCGCCGAGCACCTTGTTGATGCGATGATCGTACAGACGATATCGGGTTCGGAAGAGGGCGAAGTGCTTCTCAACGAAGGCATCGGAGTCAGCGTAGGCGAGCAATCACATGTCCGTTTTATGGCGGTTCAGAATCTCAACATTGATTCGAGCTATTTCTGTTTCGGGAATGGGAGTATACGCAAAGACGGGGACCTGCAGCATTACCTGTGCAATTTCGGTGGTATGCTGTCCAAGTCACGCTTCGACTGCACTCTCGACGGCCCCGGGTCGCTTGTCCGCTTAAATGGCCTGTATTTTCCGTTTCAGGATCAACAGATGGATATGCGCACCGTTCAGCATCACCGGGCTCCCCACGCGGAGAGCCGTACCTATTATAAGGGAGCAGTCCGCGACGAGGCACACGCAATATACCAGGGTCTCATAGAGGTCGCACCGAACGCCACCAAAACCGATGCGTATCTGACGAACAAGAATCTCGTCATGAACGACGGGGCTCGGTCCGACAGTATTCCGACGCTGCAGATCAACACGGACGATGTTCGCTGCAGTCACGGATCAAGCACGGGAAAGCTCGATCCCCTGCAGCTGCACTACCTCAAGTCCCGGGGATACTCGCCAATAGAGGCCGAAGAAACGCTTCTGATGGGTTTCTTTGAAGACATAATCGACAAGGCACCGGAACGTCTGCAAGGCGAGCTTCGTGCGCTTGTCAGTCGACGCGTATACGAGGCTCACGACGAGGACGCCTGAAAGGAATCACCGAATGGCGAAATGGCATAAAGCGGTAGCAGAGGACGGTTTCAAGAAGACGTTTCGCTTTACTCATCGCCGGAAAGAAGTGGCTATATTCCGTCTCGACGACGGAATATATGCCACGGATAATTCCTGTTCGCATGAGTATTCGCCCTTGTGCGACGGCATGGTCGTTGACGGGGACGTGTACTGCCCGAAACACGGTTCGCGCTTCGACATACGGACCGGCGCTGTAAAGGATTTTCCTGCGACGCGTCCGGTTAAAACCTACGAAGTCAAAGTGGAAGACGGGTTTGTCTGGGTAAAGGCATAATCACGATCGTCCTCGGCGGGTTTGCGCGCGACAATCCCGATCCACGCACTCCCTCCGTACCAGGGTGTACCGGAAAGGTCGGCGTAGTGAGCAATGTCCACGTACCCGCTCGATTTGAGGCGCGAATGAATCTCCGATGGCTCGTAGTACCTGTGCCAAACGAGATACCGTGATGCATTGCCGCGCTTCGTAATCGTGGTATACGCGTTTGCGAAGGCTGAATACTGCTCGTAACGGTAACTCCTTTCGAGCAGTATGTGCGGCTTTGGAGACCAGAACCCGTTTCTGCTGATATAGTGCCAGTCGGTATCCAGTTGCTCACTGTCGGCGTACTCCTTCGTAAAGATGTCGAAGACCAGTATTCCTCCGGGTAGCAGACTACGGTATATATTCCTGAGCAGGCTCGTCTGAGTGTCGTCGGACACGGTACCGAATCCGCCGTATACGCACAACACAAGAGAGAATGCGTTCGGTTCAAAATCGATTTTCGTGTAATCCACGTGGTGATACTTCGCCGAACCCGGGGTTAGAACTGCGTGCCTGCGGGCGTACCGAATCGAGGAGGGCGAAATGTCAAGACCTGCAACGCAAAAGCCGTGCTCCTGCAGTCTGAGACTGTAGAGCCCGGGACCACAGCCGATATCAAGCGCTCGGTGTTGAGCGCGCTGCTCCGCGGTGCTGATCGTGTTTCGGGCATGGAACTCCCCGACGAGCCAGTCGCACTCCGCACAAATCCGGTCCGGTTTGCGACTCGCCGCTTCACTTTCTTCGTCGAGATGCGCCTGCAGAACATGCCGCGAAATATATCGTTCTGCCCAGAACAGTCTGTCTTCCTGCTCGAAGGGGAGAGGAGTCCGGGATATGTCCTGTAACGGGGTGTTTCGGAAAAATCGCCGTATCATGAGCGCTTGACTCTTACACCTATGACCTCAAAAATCAAGACACGGCCATCGTATGAACACGAATATTCTTCATGAAGCAGACTTGGAACGTATTGTCGGATATCTCATCGAGGGAGAGCTGGTCGTGCTTCCGACCGAAACCGTATACGGGCTTGGCGTTCGCTGCGATGACGACAACGCGGTCGAAGAAGTATTTCGGGTGAAGGGTCGTCCCCAGGATAATCCTCTTATCGTACATGTATCGTCCGTCGAAATGGCGCGACGCTACGCCGGGGTGGATCGTACGGCCGAGCAGTTGTTTCGTTGCTTTTCACCGGGACCCTTGACGCTGGTATTACCAGCGCTCGATACGGTGGCGAGGAAGGTCCGCGCGGGTCTTGACACCGTCGCGCTGCGGATCCCTGCTCACGCCCTCACGCGGCGTATTATTGAAGCCGCGGACGTCGGTCTTGCTGCCCCGAGCGCAAATAGAAGTGGACGACCAAGCCCGACCTCCGCTGCCTCTGCCTTCGAAGAAATGAACGGCCGCGTACCGGCTATCGTGGATGGCGGTCAGGCCAAGGTGGGAATAGAATCTACCGTCGCCGTTGCGGGCGAAAACGGCATACAGGTGCTACGGCCGGGACGAATAACTGAGGAGCAGCTTTACGAGTGTCTCGGACTCGAGGCACCAGGTGCACTCCCGCGGATTTGCGATGACACCGCTGAACGCGGTGCTTCCGTTGACAATGCCCCACGGTCACCGGGTACGAAACATCGCCACTACCACCCCGACCTGCAGGTAATCGCAGTCGGGGATCCGGCGGATCTTCGCTTAAGACGCATACACGAAGCCGGTGACGGGCTGTTATGCGTTTCAAGTGAAATCGCGAACACATTTCTGGAGTCCGGAGGAAGGACCGAACTTATCCGTCGCGCGGACGGCACAGAAGCGTACGAGCACAATTTATATGAGTGGTTCTTCTGGGCAGAGCGCTGTAAGGTTGAACGATTATTTGTTGAGCTTCCCGCAGACTCTGCAGGAAGCCGTGGACTTCGCGACCGGATTATGCGTGCGTCGGATCAGTCGTGAACCTGCGCGACGTCTGTATCTTTGCCTTTGAGCAGGCGATCAATGAGAACAAACGCGACGGAGGCACGTTCGTTTCGGCTGTATTCGCTTTCAAGCCTGGAGACCATTGCTCGAATACGGTCGCCTTCGGCACCTTCCGACTCCCAGAGTGAATACGCCTTCACGAGCTGAGCTTCGTTGATGCAGAATATACTCTCGCCGCCGGTCAGCTGTGTCTTGAGTTCTTTCGCCATGAAAAATCAGGATTAACCGCAGCTGTCGCAGGAAAAACTTGACCCGCAACCGCAGGACTGCACCGCGTTCGGGTTTATAAAACGGAATCCACTTTGAACAAGGTCGTCGGTATAATCGATCGTCAGACCGTCGAAATACCGCACGCTTTCCGGATCGGCGACGACGCGTATGGCTTCGTTCTCGAAAATGATCTGATCACCTTCGCCCATTTCTTCGTCTATGGCGGCGCCGTAGCTCATACCTGAACAGCCACCCGGTTCGACCCATAAGCGCAGAAACTGCTCATGATTCACTTCAAGCCCTATGAGCTCCTGCTGAGCTTTTTCCGTTACGATAATCTGAGTTGTTGTCACGGCTCGTTTCCTTTCTGCGTCTATATGTTTGATTGACTGAATGGTATCCGCAGCGGCAAATAATTGTCAACGGCCGGATACGCGGGATGGCATTATCCGTGGACAAAGTGTATCTTTTCGCGTGGCAGGTATCGGAGAAGCTCTTCTTCGACATGGCCTTTCATCCCGGTTCGGACCTCGTTTGGATACGTTGCAACGTCCCCGAAATCGCCTCCCGATTCGTGTACGAAGGGATAGTAGAGCATGTCGGAGTCGTGTCGCATAATCTGTATTCGTTTCAGGAAATCGGGAGCGAGACGAACAACGCCGAAACTGACTTCCTCGACCTGTGCGGCAGGTAATCTGGAGAATATCTCGTGAATGAAGGCTGTATAGAGAGCCCGCCAGTCCTCTGTTCTGATAACAGGGTCGATGCACAATCGTACCCTCCAGCCGGCTCGGATCGCTTCACGGGCAGCGAGCAAACGGCCGTGAAGCGGTGCACATCCACGTTCGTACTTTCGTGCGATCTTGTCGGGTGAGAGACTGAAGCTCAAGACCGTATTCCGGGGGGCAGGGATATGGCGCAGCACCCTGAACAGATCGCTCTTGGTTCGTATCTCGATCGTAAGGTTGTTGTTCGTTTCGGCGAAGCGTATCCATCGCTCACAAATCGGGATCAGCGGCTCAAAGGCGAGCAGATCGGTCAAGTAGCTGATACTCAGGAAGATTGGTCCCAGGGTCGAACGTTCTGCGGCGGCGGACATAAAATCGCCGCTGTTCACGAACACTACCAGGTTTCCCGAGTTATGCATGCCCTGAAGAAAACAGTAATCGCAATTAAAGGCACAGTTTCTTACCGGAGCGTTGTAGTACAGGGGCAGTTCAGCGCCCCAGCTTGCGACTCGGGCTTTACCGTCGTAGAGAAGATTCTCCCGTTCGACAGCAAGGATCAGCGCGGGAGCGCGTTTCTGCACCTGAAAGTGCTGTCCCGGACGGTTAAAAACGTCCTTGTAATGCGTGATATCCTGAACCGGGACGCCGGATAGCCGGTCGAGTATGTCCGTCGTATCCGGATAGTCCCGCGCGCCCTTTTCGACGTACACTCGTCCTACCGAACTCAACGCGGCAAAGTGTCTCGGTTCACCAGCGTGCAAGGTCGTGCTCCAGAAGTTCTATGATTCGTTTAACGCAGATGTTGCGCTGTGATGTTTGATTCTGCGATTTGTCGGCGATCTTTTGCATGTCGTCGAGCGGGACCGAACCGGCTCGAACACGCCGTGCGAGCGCCGCCTTCCGTATCAGCACCGTTTGATTCCGGTGCAGCCTCGCCGACCCGCATATGCTCGAAATACGTTCAATCTCTTCGCTTGTCAGGTATACTTCGGGTGGATAGGTATCCCGAACGCGCTGCCTGTAGTTCCTGAATTTCTGCAGATCCGCGAGAGTGCGTTTGCGATCGAGATCCGAAACCTCTGCTCCTTCGCTGTCGGACAGGGCCGGTACAGCGAGAACCGACACTCCATGGGGAGGTACGTAGGCTTCGACCGTCTGAATAAACGCCTCGGCCAACGTATCGTGTACGGTGCACTCAGGCAAATCGTGTCGCAGCAGAATGTCCGGATAATAGGGTCTGCGGTGTTTGTCGCGCATCACTGCATTCGCCAGAGACACCGACATCAGCGATCGCTGCTCGAGAATTAAAATCGCTTCTCTGTGCCCGAACGAACCTGGTCCGGGTTGCTCGAACAGCATGCCCATGGCGAAACCCGTGCGTATCATTATTTCAGACGGCAGTGCAGGAGGCGCAATCATGATCGAATCCTGGTTTGTGTAATGCTGATGCCCGTCATGATTGTAGGTTAGTTTGAGACCAAAGGTCCTCGCGACAAGGCGACTGTATCCGTGCGCACACTGAACTATGATTGATCCGGTTGAATCGTGCATCTTCAGCGCACCGGATGAAAACCGCCCACAAGGGTGGCGGACATTCGAAGATCGCTTTCCGGGTTACGCTGCTTTGGAGGACAGAATGGATCGAGCCGTACCTCAAGGAACTGGTTGCGGAGATTCCCACTGTGCTCCGGATCGGGGGCCTTGACCTCTACCGGTACGTAGTGTTCGGTGTACCCAAGTGCATATCCATCCTGTATCTGCTCGACGAGCAGCCGTTCGGTCTTGCCCGCCATTCGTTCTCGATAACGAAGTTTCCCCTCGTATCCAAGGTCACGAACCAGTCTTCCTCGCTCTTTCTTTACCGACTCGGGTACCTGATCAGGCATCCGCTCAGCTCGGGTACCCGCGCGTCGCGAATATGGAAACGTATGGACATGACTGAACCCGACCGATTCAATCATGTTGCACGTAGCTTGAAAATCATCGTCTGTCTCGCCTGGAAAACCCACAATGCAGTCCGTCGTGAGATTGAAATCAGGATAACGTGTTAAAAGTCGCTCGGTTATCCGGCGATACTCTGAAGCGGTATACTGCCGGCGCATCTGCAGCAGGATTCGTTCACTTCCGCTTTGCATACAGAGGTGGAGATGAGGTGCCATCCTGGGGTGGCTGAACAGATCGAGAAAGTGCTCGTCTATGCGATCGGGCTCAAGACTTGATATTCGCAGACGAAAATCGCCGTCTACCTGAAGCATCTTCTCGACAAGGGAACTGAAACCGACGCCTTTGTCGTCGTAGCGACTTATATTCACTCCCGTGAGCACGATTTCGCGAAAGCCCCTGTCAAC
>JBKHAN010000040.1:0-26367 GCA_046542845.1 Spirochaetaceae bacterium | reverse complement strand
TAGATCAGAACCATGTACTTCATTCGTTCCTCCTACCGATACGACGAAGATAGCGTACCGAGACGGACAGGATGTTTCGAATTTTGCGATAATCTGTACCTGTAATCATAGGAACACCGGGCTCGGAGCGCAACTGAAAAACGGCCTTCCGGGCCTGACCAACGAAGAAGCTGCGCTGATCGGGATGAAGAACAAGGCATTCCGGGATGCGCGTGAAGTCGCGCATGAATGGTTGATACTTTTTTGGAACGTCCGCCTCGGCAGCGGTCATGAACTCCCCTGTTTCAAGACCCGGCGTGTCGCGTCGTCCGGCGGTTTCGTACGACAGCGAACCTGTGCCTCCGAAGCGCATGGGTGCGGGGCAGAAGAGCCCGGAGAGCATCGGAAACGTCGCTCGGGCAATAGCCGGGTCCGCGGCACGTGCCCGATTTGAGGAGGTTCCGAAACAGGATCACATGGTGGACGCAAAGACACTGTTATTGATCATGGATCGGTTCTTTGGCGACGGCGGGGAATAATGGGTCGGAGACAGCAGCGGTAGTGTCTCATCAGCCTTTTGGAACAGGAAAGACACTTCATATAGCGTATTCACTGTTTTTTCGGCTTTTCGGTAGTGACACGAACGGGAGCTACTGATATATTGGGGCCGCGGTGACCCGGTGAAGTTTGGTGAAAATCCAACACTGTCGCGCAACGGTTAAAGTCCGATCCCTGGTCACATGTCCTTTGGACCGCAGGCTCGCGTCAAGCAGGATCAGTACATACAAGCTAGTTCTGGCTGGAGCCTATCTTTGCGTTTTTTCAAGGAGAGTAGGCATGGTTACGTTCAGCCAGGTTTCTACGATCATCAAGCGCGACGGTGCGGCCGTCGACTTCCAACCGGTAAAAATTACCAACGCCCTTGCCAAAGCTGGTGCCGGCACAGGGGAGTTTGACCTCACCGAGGCGGGCATTCTCACCGAGAGAACCCTGGAGAAAATTCACGGGCGCGATACGTCGGAGCTGTCAGTCGAGCAGGTGCAGGATATGGTCGAAGAGGTGCTGTTGGAGTCCCGCTTCAAGGCGACCGCCAAGGCATACATTCTGTATAGGGAAAAACACGCCCAGCAGCGAAGACGGGATATTTTCAAGCGCCGCCTCAATCTGAAGCCCTTTGAGTACCCTGAGCTCGCAGAGTACGTCGATTCGGTCCGACACTCCTACTGGATTCATACGGAGTTCAACTACACCTCGGACATCCAGGACTTCAAGGTACACCTCAATGAGGCCGAACGGTCGTCAGTCCGGAAAGTCATGCTTGCGATCGCCCAGATCGAGGTATCGGTCAAGACCTTCTGGGGAGACATTTTCAAGAGACTGCCGAAACCTGAGATTGGATCAGTTGGCTACACCTTTGCCGAAAGTGAGGTGCGGCACCACGACGCCTATTCCCACTTGTTGGAGATCCTCGGTCTCAACCGTGAGTTTGAGGGTATCCGGGACATTCCCTGCATAATTCAGCGGATTCGTTACCTGGACAAGACAAATGCCCTTGCCCAGGGGGACGGAGCAGAAGAGTACACGCTGGCCATCCTGCTGTTCTCGCTTTTTATTGAGCACGGCTCGTTGTTTTCTCAGTTCCTGATAATTATGTCGTTCAACAAGTACCGGAACCGGTTGAAGGGTATTTCCAATGCGATAGAGGCGACCTCCAAAGAAGAACAGATTCACGGGCTCTTTGGAATTGACCTGGTCAACATCATCCGTCAGGAACACCCCGAATGGTTTACACCCACCATGAGCAACACGATTGCGAACCTCGCCCGGGAAGCCTACAGCGCTGAGGAGGCAATCATCGACTGGTTTTTCGAAGACGGTGAGCTTGATTTTCTCCCCAGGCAGCTGGTCAAAGAATTCGTGAAAAACCGACTCAACACATCGCTCGAAAAGGTGGGCGAACAGCCTCTCTTTGAGGTTGACTCGTCTCTCGTCCGTCAGACCGACTGGTTTGACGACGAGGTTGTCGCGACCAAGCACGGCGACTTCTTCGTGAAGCGGTCCGTCAATTACAACAAGCGCGCTAAGAGCATTACCAGCGCCGACCTGTTTTGAGGGGACACACAGTGAAATGGCTCAATGAACACAGTCGATCGTTTCTATCGAAGGGATACCTCGCCGAAGGGACAGACCCCGAACAGCGGCTTTCTGAGATCGCGACGAGAGCCGAGCAGATCCTCGAGCGCCCCGGGTTCGCCAACACGTTTCTCGGTTACATGGCGAGGGGGTACTACTCCCTTTCTTCGCCCATCTGGGCCAACTTCGGCACCGCAAAGGGGCTGCCGATAAGCTGTTTCGGCGGACATATCTCCGACACCATGAGCAGCATACTCTACGCTCAAGCCGAGGCAGGGATGATGAGCAAGTACGGCGGCGGGACCTCGGGATACTTCGGAGATCTGCGCCCTCGTGGTGCGCCGATCCGGTACAACGGTGCGTCCTCCGGCTCGGTCCACTTCATGCAACTGTTCGAGACGCTGATCAACGTGGTCAGCCAGGGCTCAACCCGCAGGGGTCACTACTCGCCCTACCTTCCTGTCGATCACCCGGATATCGAGGAGTTTCTGGAGATCGGCACCGAGGGCAATCCCATTCAGGACCTCACCCATGGAGTGACAGTTACCGATTCGTGGATGCAATCCATGATCGACGGAGACCCGGAGAAACGACGGATATGGGCCAAGGTCATTCAGCGCCGGGTAGAAATCGGATATCCGTATATCGTCTTCGTGGATACGGTCAATCGAAACACGGTCGACGTGTACAAGGACAAGAATCTCAGAATCACCCACAGTAACCTGTGTTCGGAGATCGCTCTGCCGGATAACGAAAACTGGTCGTTTGTGTGCGATCTCTCCTCGATGAACGTACTCTACTTTGATGAGTGGAAAGAAACCGATGCGGTGGAAACGATGGTCTGGTTTCTCGATGCGGTAATGACTGAATTCATCGCGAAACTTGCCAGCCTCCGCGACTCTCCGGACCCGGCGGATCAGGAGTCCTTTCATTATATGGAGCGGGCGTATAACTTCGCGGTGGACAACCGCGCGCTGGGACTGGGAGTTCTCGGTTGGCACTCATACCTGCAGTCCCGAATGATTCCCTTCGAGAGCATGGACGCGAAGAAACTCAATCTTCAGATCTTCCGATTCCTGAAAGACAGGTCATACCGCGCCTCGGCAGATCTGGCCAAAGCGTACGGCGAGCCCCCGATGCTTGAAGGCTACGGGCGTCGGAATACAACGCTCAACGCCGTCGCCCCCACGACCTCTTCTGCATTCATTTTAGGGCAGGTTTCGCAGAGCATCGAACCGATCTGGTCAAATTGTTACGTCAAAGACATCGACAAAATGAAAATCACGATATTCAACCCTGCCTTGAAGCGGCTGCTCCAGGAGAAGAACCGGGACACCCGAGATGTCTGGAACGATATTCGGGACCACGATGGATCGGTGCAGCACCTTCAGTTTCTCAGCTCGGAGGAGAAAGAGGTTTTCAAGACCTTCAGTGAGATTGACCCGATGGAGATCATTGACCAGGCGTCGACGCGTCAGATCTACCTCGATCAGAGCCAATCGCTTAATCTCATGATCAATCCGGCGATGCCGGCAAAAGAGATCAACAATCTGTATATCACCGCCTGGAAGACCCAGATCAAGACGCTATACTACCAGCACTCGACCAACGCCGCCCAGAAGTTCAGCCAAAGCAAGCTCTGCGGAACCGCGTGCGAGGCATAGGACTGCACGCAGGCCGAATAGCTGTACCACTGCATATCGGAAAACCCCAGGCTCGAACCTTTTTTACTGTCCGCGACCGTGGTGTTGTGCTTGCTCTGGAGGGCAATCGAGGTGCACGCTCTGTGTATCTACATGTAGTCGACGTGCTGACTCGACATACATGCCGTGAAAACGGGAAGCAGGAAACCTCCGCCTGACTTCCTGTTATGTCGCGGCTTAAACCGGTGTCACCACCAGAGTCGCGGACAGTACAGGCGAGCCCGGGACGGCACCTCAGCCCCCCGCTTGAGACGGAGCGACTCTCGCCTCTCCGTCGGCACGGAAAAATTTCTGAATGAAATTCCAGGTATCTTTGGAGTCTTAACAAAATTTAAACAACCGCCGTCCATGCTTAATACAAATTGATATTGCAGGGCGTCGTGTTTGTCGTTCGCCCCGCGATGTCGCGACGTCAGTTTGCGGTTCGGCGGATAGCCGCTTGTGTCCGCAAAAGATCAACAATTTTTTGGAGGTGTAGCGTATGCGTAAGACAGCGCTTATCGTCATGCTCGTGTTATTATTGCCGGTGTTTACCTTTGCCGCAGGCGAGGGCGAACAGGGAGGGGAAGGTCAGGCTGCGGATCCGGATTCCCCGATAGAAATCGAAATGTGGATCGGGCTTGGCGGGGAGCTCGGCGAGGAAATCGAGAATATCGCCGCAGAGTTCAACGAGATGTACGACGAATATGAGGTCGATGTCGTACAGCAGGGCGATTACGCGGAGGCGATGACATCGGCTATCGCAGCGTATCGCGCCGGAGATCAGCCGCACATTTTGCAGGTTTACGAAGTCGGTACCGGGACTATGATGGGTAACTCGGAGGTCATCTATCCGGTCTACCAGCTCATGGAGGATTATGGTCGTGCGTTCGATACCGATGACTTTCTTGAGCAGGTAACCGCTTACTATTCGGATCCTGACGGCAATATGCTGTCGATGCCGTTCAACAGCTCGACCCCGATTTTCTACTACAATCGGGAAGCGTTCGAGGATGCCGGACTCGATCCCGACGATCCTCCCGAGACGTGGCCTGAGGTAGAAGAGTACGCACAGCAGCTCGTTGACGCAGGGTACCGCTCCGGACTCACCTTCCAGTGGCCATCATGGACCAACATCGAGACCTTCTCCGCGTGGCACGATATTCCAATCGGAACGCGGGCGAATGGATTTGAAGGCTGGGATTCGGAGTTGCTGATCAACAGCGAACACCACGTGGCTCATATGGAAGCGCTGGCTGACTGGGCCGATCGCGGTCTCTTCGAGTACGGAGGACGCGGTGGCGAAGCGGGACCGCTCTTCAATTCCGGCGATGTTCCCATGTACATCGCTTCTTCGGCAGCCTACGCGGGAATTGCGGCAAACACCGACTTCGAGTTCTCGGCAAGTTTCCTACCGTACTGGCCCGAAATCGCAGACGAGCCGCAGAACTCCATAATCGGCGGTGGTTCGCTGTGGGTCATGGACGGTCACTCCGACGCCGAGTACGAAGGGGTATCCGCGTTCTTCGAGTATCTCTCGTCGCCGGAAGTACAAGCCGAGTGGCATCAGTTCAGCGGCTATCTCCCCATCACCAACTCCGCATGGGAGCTGACCCGCGAACAAGGCTTCTATGACGAGGTGCCGATCCATAACACGGCGATCGAGCAGATTACCTTGAACGAGCCGACCGACAACTCGCGCGGTTTGCGCTTCGGCAACTTCGTGCAGGTGCGCGACGAGATTCTGACAGCGATGGAGGCCATTTTTGCCGGCGACCTGTCGGCGCAGGAAGGTCTCGATCAGGCGGTCGAACGCGGCAACAATCTGCTTCGAGAATTCGAGCGGACCGTCGCAGAGTAGCCATCGCGTACGACACGTACTATTCTACCGTCGAGCGGCCACACGGTTGCGGCGTCTTTGCGCCGCAGCCGGTGAACGCGCCGGGACCGCGAAGCTGGGCGGCCCGGCGCGCTTCTGGTCGCTCGGCGTTCGGAGGTTGCTTCCCATGGTCAGCGGCAAGCGAATAGTTTTCGAAAGCAAGGGGCTACCCTACTTCCTTCTTCTTCCGGAGGTAGGGCTTACCCTAGTTTTCTTCATCTGGCCGGCCGTTCAGGCGCTGTTGATGTCCCTGTACCGGGAAGACGCGTTTGGGCTCAGACGCGTGTTTGTGGGCTTCGGGAACTTCGAGCGGGTTTTGAGTGACGTGCAATACGTGCAGTCGATCTGGACGACACTCGAGTTTTCGATCGCGGTTGCCGGCTCCACGATGCTGCTTGCGCTCTTTTTCGCTACGCTTGCGGACAATGTCGGGAAGAAGGCCATCGGCTATCAGACTGTTATCATATCGCCGTACGCGGTAGCGCCGCTGGTAGCCGGGGTAATCTGGTTTTTCCTCTTCAGTCCGGCGGTGGGAGTAGTCGCCCTCGCGCTCCGGGAGTTCGGCATCAACTGGAACCACGATATCGTGCCGGGTCATGCGTTTCTGCTCGTGGTGACGGCGGCCTCCTGGCAACGGATTGCGTACAATTTCCTCTTCTATCTTGCCGGCATGCAGATCATTCCCAATTCGTTGCTTGAGAGCGCGTCGATGGATGGAGCGGGGCCGATTCGGCGATTCTGGCTGATCACCTTCCCCCTGCTCTCGCCGACGACCTTCTTTCTCCTGATCGTTAATTTCATTTACGTTTTCTTCGAAACCTTCCCCATCATTGAACAGCTGACCGAAGGTGGGCCGAACAATGCGACTGCGACCATGGTCTATCGCATCTACCGCGACGGATTCCGGTCGCTCGATTTCGGCGGATCATCGGCACAATCTGTGATACTCATGGCGTTCGTCATGACGTTCGTGATCATTCAGTTCCGCTTTGTCGAGCGGCGAGTCAACTACTAAAGGGAGGCAAGCGATGATTTCAGATCCGAAGCTGATTCGCGTTGCACGGCACGTTTTTCTCGTTGTCGCGTGCCTGATCGTCGTCGTGCCGATTTACTTCGTATTCGTCGCATCGAGCATTCCACTCCCTGCGATATTCCAGCGCCCTATGCCGATGATTCCTGGTGGCGCCTTACTCGAGAACTACCGAACCGCCATTTTCGAAGGGGGGCGCGGTCTCGGCGGTGCGAATCCGATCGGTGCGGCGACCATGTTAAAGAACAGCATGATCCTGGCGGTCGGGATTACGGTCATGAAAATTCTCATCTCGCTGCACTCGACCTTTGCCATCGTTTTTTTCCGGTTTCCCGGGCGGAATCTGTTCTTTTGGACGATCTTCCTTACGCTTATGCTCCCGGTCGAAGTGCGCATTGTGCCGACCTATTCATTGATTTCCGCGCTCGGCATGCGTAACAGCTATGTCGGGCTTATCCTGCCACTCGCCGTTTCCGCGACTGCTACGTTCCTCTTTAAACAATACTTCATGACCATTCCCGATCAGCTCGTGGAAGCGGCGAAGATCGACGGCGCAGGGCCTATGCGATTCTTCGCCTACATTCTCGTCCCTATGTCGCGGACACCGATAGCAGCGCTCGTGGTGATCCAGTTCGTGTACGGATGGAACCAGTACTTATGGCCGCTGCTGATCACGACGGAACGTCGCTTCTTCACGTTAATGCTAGGAATCAGCCGCATGTTGAATGCCGGTGACGCCCAGGCGGACTGGCACATCGTAATGGCGACGACCGTGTTATCCATGCTTCCGACCGTAATTCTGGTGCTGAGCATGCAGAAACAGTTTGTGAAGGGCCTTACGGAGTCTGATAAGTAATTCCCTGAAAGAGCTGAACAGCAACACGGCCTGACATCTGTGCTTGTTGCACCGGATTTCTGAAAAAAAGAGGCCCCGGTCCGGGGCCTCTCAGGATAGGAGGGGGTACGCCATCTACTTAGAGTTCCTGTTCCGTCGCCGGTTCATCGAGTTCCATATCTTCCTCGTCAATTTCAACCGGCTCACAGGCTATGGCGATGATTGCGACAGTTGCAATCAGAACGAACACCTGAATAACTTTCTTCATAACGCGTCTCCTTGTCGTGGTGTGTAGTCTTGAATCTGTCACCCGACACTCTTAAGGGTAGCCTCCGAGTATTCAGGCTTTGCATGAGTACCGTCAGGGTTTCGCAAAGAAGTGTCCGTTAATAACCGGCAGCTTGGCGCGGCTCGTGGAAACTGTGTCCAACCGTATGCATCTTGAAGACAAGCAGGTATGAAAGAGCCGTACAGACCGGTTACGAACACCGCTATGGGGAGGACGCCCCCGAACCTGAAGCCGACAGGCTTGTATCGTGGGCGTACAGTTCACTCCAGTTCGTTCTTACGGCAGATCCACCCGCGAACGGGTGAAGTGCTTCCACGGATCCTCGATCCGACCCAGCCGACGGAAAATATTCCCGATCGTAAAGCGGTCGGGAGTCAGCTCAGCGCTCTCGAGTTCATGAAGCCGGATAGGCGCCGCTACCGGAGCACCCGGGCGGGCGCGGACGCTGTAGGGCAGGATCGCCGTCTGGCCGTACTCGTTCCGCAGCGTATCAATGAACACCTTGCCACCTCGCTTCTCCGTGCGCAGCTCAAGGGTCGATTCCCCGGGGAAAGCTTCGTGGAGCCGCTCCGCCAGGGCTCGCGCCCGTTCCTTGACCTCCGCAAATCCATGCGTCCGACGTATGGGAATATGGGCATGGAGCCCGCGAGAACCGGTGGTCTTCCAGAACACGGGGAGATCCAGATCATGCAGCAGGCGGGAGAACCCGAGTGCAAGCCGTCGGACACGCGCGAAGTCCCCGTCCTGGGGATCGAAGTCAAAGATCACCTGGTCTGGTTTCTCCAGGTCATCCCGGGACGAAAGTGTCGCATGCAACTCGATCGCGTTCTGCCCGGCGAAATAGGCGAGGTCACGGGCAGAACCAGCGCTGGACATAACAACGGTGCTCCGCCCCGACTCGCGGGACGGAACCGCAACGCGCGCGATAAAATCCGGAAAGTGGTCCGGCGTGTTCTTATTGAAAAAGCCGTCGGAATCGATTCCTTCGGGAAAGCAACGCAGTGTTAACGGCCGCTTTTTCAGGAAGGGGAGCATGCGGTCAGCGATCCTCGCGTAATACTTCGCGAGTCGCTCCTTCGTCAGGCCGGAGTCGGGGAAGAGCACTTTATCCGGATGCGAAATCTCGATGCCGTTGACCTTCATGCCCCGGTCTCCCGTTTTTCCTGTGGTCTACCGTCGCCCCACGGTGCTTTGATTCGGGTGGCAAGGCCCGGCGGCAAGCCTGCGTTCAGCTCCGGGACGCGGCGGCCAGTGGCTCACTCGGGAGCGTCATGCATCCTCGCCTTCCTCTGCTCTGATTTCACGAAGCGAACGTCCCGACTGCACGGAGTCGGGTTCCGAGCTTGTCGGATTCCGCCGGGCGTCGGCTTCACTGTCGTCCAGCTTGAAGATGACCCATTGCTCTTTCCCGGCTCGTTTCCCGGTCCGCGCCATGGCGTAGCCGCCCTTCAGCTTCTGTCCATTGAGCTTGAACTTCAGCGCACCTCCGTCGCGAGCTTCCCCCATGCTCTTCTCGTCTTCCTCAGCATCGACTATCGGCTCATATGTGCCGGTATCCCACACCATAACGGTGCCGGCCCCGTACTCGCCCTCAGGGATAACCCCCTCAAAGTCGGCGTAATCAAGCGGGTGGTCCTCGACTCGGATCGCCAGCCGCTTTTCGTTCGCCGCCGTGGAGAGACCCTTCGGTACCGCCCACGAGGCGAGCACGTCGCCGATTCGCAGGCGAAAATCATAGTGAAGGGTTCGTGCCTCGTGCTTATGGACGACGAACAGCTGCGCGGGAGAGCGGTGTACCACGACGTGCGTCTCAGGAGCGGATTACGAGGTGCGGGTGTTATACGCGGTCAGCATCCAGATTCGTTTCTCTTTGTCCTTGAGAAAAGCAATGGCATCGTCGGCTGTACCCTCGTCACCGTGCTTTTCCGCAATCTCGATCAGGTCGCGGAGCATATCGACAAGCTTGTGGTAGTCCTCTATCAGCGAAGCGACGAGAACGGGCCCCTGAACCCCGACACTTTCGACTTCCGAAATAACGCTGCGCGCGACATAATCTTCCAGTTTCGCAAGCGGACGGAACCCTATTTTCAGAATGCGCTCCGCAACATCGTCGATTTCCTCAAAACCGGCGGTATACAAATCTTCAAGCACTTCGTGGAGCGTGAAGAAGGCCTCGCCTTCAACATTCCAGTGATAGTTATGCAGCTTCGTATTCAGAACCTGAAGACTTGAAAGGTACATGTTCAGATGGTCGGCAATTTCCTCCGCCCGGGACGGCTCAAGACCAACTTCGACCTTTGTCTTTTCCTTTGTGACTGTCATAGTTCACGGTCCTCCTCTTAGTGTAGCTATAAGCTACTGCCGCGCGATTCAAGCCGTCAATCGTAGTAGAAGATTTATCTATCCGCATGTATTTTCGTGACGAACAATAATGGACGAACCGACAAGACCACCCGAGCCCGTGCTTCAGGCGATGCGCTCTCAAGCCGTAGTGAGATGACTTGAACGGTCTTCTGCTTTACTTTTAATATCGTGGGAAGCGACACTTGCGGGCGCAACTACCGACTTCCAGGAGGTCTTGGTTCTTGGCACGGCCGTTCAACGTTTATGACCCTGACGTTCGAACTACCTCAGCCGCTCGGTTCATCTTCTGTCTCGCAACGGCAACGCTACTTCCTTTGATGGTAACGTATCCTTCGTTTGCCGATGAAATCTATCCGCTAACCGGAGAGTGGGAGTTCTGGTGGGGCCAGTTCGTGGATCCGACATCAGAACGTCTGCCTGAGCCTGACGGACTCATCAGCGTACCCGATGTCTGGAACGACTGGACTTACAACGGGAGCCGCGTCGGTGGACAGGGCTTTGCGAGCTATGCTCAATCCGTCACGCTTCCTCCGAGTACAGTCGAGATAGCGCTTTTTGTTCCGCCGGCGTCAACTGCGTACCGGTTGTATGTAGACGGCGAGCTGGTGGCGCAGAGTGGATCGCCCGGAGTCAACGCGGAGCAGAGTCAGCCGCTGTACCGGATTCGAACGGTACGCCTCAGACCGCAGCGTCGGCAGATGCTGATTGTTGCTCACGTCTCCAACTTCCACCACAGGCGCGGCGGGCTATGGCGACCAATCATTATTGGCACTCCTGAAGCCATGGAGGTCTGGACGTCGCTAGAGGTGCTATACGACCTTCTTCTGGCCGGTGGCCTCCTGCTAATGGTTCTCTACCTTACCGCACTCTACGCTATCGGCCCCAAGGACCTGACCGCGACCACACCACTTTTTGCCGCGTTATTCTTCCTTGCGCTCTCAGTGCGGCTTCTGGTGACCGGTCAGATGATAGCTACGAGAGTGTTTTCGGAGCTATCCTGGGCCACACAGCTGCGCCTCGAATACACATGCGCGCACGTGGCGCTGGCCAGTTTCGTGTGGCTGTTCCATGCTGCGTTCCCACATAGGATCCCACGATGGTTTGTGCTTCCGGTTTCACTCTATGCCGGGGCAAACCTGGTTGTAGTCCTTACAATTCCGCTGCTCCTGTACTCGCGCTGGGTACCAATTTATGCAATATCAATGAACGCGGCCTTTCTTGCAGTAGCAATGGTCATGGCTGGCGCCGCATTACATCGCGAGCCGGACGCGCTCGCGTATTTCGTCGGGGCACTATTGGCCGTGCTGTCGGCAGTCGGTGAGGCTCTGCAGGTATCGCCACTCTTTGCATCCCGAGAGATGATTCCGCTCTCCTTCCTGGTTCGATTGACATTCGGCAATGTGTTTCACGAGCAGACGGTGCAGGCGATCTCGATTGGCGGCAGCCTCGTGGTTGTCTTCGTTACCGCCGCGGTGGTTGTGCTACGGACCTCACGAACCCTCCTGTCGCACGTTACGCATCCCGAGGTGCCATCATTACCTGTGAGTCCGCTGGAATCACGTGAAGCCGTGGAGAGAGCCGCAAAGCTCCTGGCTCGCCGGTACCGTGTCACCTCTCGCGAGTTTGAGATCGCCGGGCTGGTGGCTCAGGGGATGGCGAATGCAGACATAGCCACGCGACTATTTGTGAGCGTACCGACCGTTAAGAAACACCTCTACAACCTGATGCGTAAGACAAGCGTCAAGAACCGGCACGAGCTCACGATGCTGTATCTGAAATCCCTTCACCAGGACCCGGACGACGCGCATTTCATACCAAAGTAGTATGGCATTTCTCTCACCTCGGGCGTAGCCTCTCAAGCACCGAGGAGTCAAGACATGAGGAAAATGCCCGTCTGCCGGTACCACTCCGTATCGCTGCGCACAGCGACGTTGTTGCGCATAAGCGTCGTGTGTATGATTCTTGTTCTTGCAAGCTGTGAAAGCCCAGCATCACCAAACACGAGCGACGCGACAGACTCGGAGACACCCGATGGAGCGTCCCCTGACCAGGAAGCCGATCCCGCACCTACGGCACGGGTGGTTGCCTGGGAGCCTGCCAGTGCCGACGGGGTCTGGAAGGGGTGGAGCGAACTCACGATAGACAGTGGCCAATGGTCGGGAACACTCGAGCTGATATCATCGGGGGACACGCGGTTTCACGTTCATGCGTTTGGTGAAGAAGGCGAGCTTTCTGCGGTTGGGTACGCCGGATACGAGGTCTTGGACATTGAGGACCCCGTGATGCACGAGTTCGCAATCGAGGAAGCGGATCTGACCGCAGTCACGATGTACTCAGGCTCGGTTCAGGGCCGGACATTGGATCTCACTGGCTACGCAAATGCCATCGCCGGCACAGGGGGCTCAAGCGGCTTCACAGACGGAACGTTTCAGGACGGTACGAGGTTTAACAAACCTTATGGCATCACGACCGACGGCATGCACATCTTCATTGCCGACTACGAAAATCACACGATCCGCCGCATGGAAATCGCTACAGGTCAAGTCGTCACGCTCGCCGGATCCGCGGGCCAGGCGTTTTTTATTGATGACGAAACTGGAACGGAAGCCCGCTTTGAGTATCCGCGTGGTATCACATACCATGACGGTGTGCTTTACGTTACCGACGGACTCCGGGACGAAGGCCCGGGAACACGGGTGCGGACGGTAGATCCGGATTCAGGTGCTACTGGAACCCTCATTGATGTCGGTTCCGCCATAATTGAACCGGTAGGAATCGCGGCTGCGGCAGGCAACCTTTATATCACGGATTTCTACGGTAACTCGGTGTACCGCTACGATCCCATGACCGGGACCGCCGTGCTTTTCGCCGGACGAGTATCAAACTCCGGGACCGGCGGAATTGGGGGTGCATCCGGAGGGGATGGCACCGGAAGCGACGCAATATTCGTGAACCCGTGGGGAATCGTCTCAGACGGCACGTACTTATACGTGGCGGATGCCAATGACAACGCGGTGAGACGGGTCGACCCGATTACCGCGGAAGTTACAACGATCATCCGGACAGATACACAGGCCTACCTGTCCAACCCGACGGGAATAACCACCGACGGCGAACGTCTTTACGTGTCCGATACAGGCAACAACCGCATTCGGGAGATACGTCTGGACGAGAACCGCGAGTTTGATTCAATCACGGACCTTGCCGGACAGAAAGGAACTGCAGGCACCAACTGGGGTATCGGGTCAATCGCGTCCTTTGGAGCACCGATCGGCATTACGACGGACGGTATCAATATATACATCGCGGACCGCCAATATCACCTCGTGCGCAAAATACAGTAGAAGCGAAGCAGCAACTCCTCGCACGTTCCTCGCTGGCGCCGTCCTTGCCGGACAGGCCCGGGCTGGATCCCGGAGCCTCGGACACACACACAAACGGGACAGGTCGCGTACAATAAGAGTAATGCGAGACCCTATACACTCACCTGAACCGGTACTGCAGCACATACAGGGACAAATGAAAAACGGCCGGTCCTGGCGCGTGCCTGTCGACCGGATTCCGGGCCTCCTCGACATCGATCACACCGAGTTTTACCGTCGCGTGTACACCGCGGTGAACAGCCCCGGGGGCACCGTTGAATACTCCACCCTCACGCAGACCTTCGACCAGGACAGCGTAGGCGAACTCCTTGGTGTGCTCGAGCTTTTTTGTGGCCCGAAGGCAGAAGAAGCGTTCACGAGCTTCGGCCTGTTTATTCCGCACGCCCTGCGAGTCGAGCTTACCTCCATCCTTCTGGAAACCGCCCGCATCGAAGCCGCCGGACACCTCGTCGACACGGACGCGTTCGAGGCGATGCTTCGGACCTTCCGGTCCTACGAGTCCGCTCGCGACACATACTTTGCAGAGTACCTCTCCAGGGAACAGCTTGTTCGCTCGGCCTCTGAGCGTTTTGTGCAGGATCGTGGCTTCAGGTTTCCTGGCCTCGCTCTTCAGACCGCGACCGATGTACTCGAGAGCCTGTTCAGCAGGCGTATTCTCGAACTCGAGACTGTGCTGTGGTCGATAGGGGCAGCGTTATTCGAGATCGCCGTGGCGGCCGGTTACGCACGGCGCTACGAGGAAGAGACCACCGCCAGCGGGCAGGAGGATGACGACGATTCGACCGCGGGCAGCACGGTGTTGTGGGCGTATACCATACTGGAGATCGACCCCGAGCATTCAGATATATCGATGATCAAGCGCGCGTACAAGCGCCTCATGCTGCGCTACCACCCGGACGTAAACCCGCGCGGGCTCAACAAAGCCAAGGAAATCAACCGCGCGTACAGCGTGCTGCTCGAGGCTGTGCGGTAATAAGCAAGCATCTTGACAGCAAAGTTTGTTGCTGTCAAGATGCTTTCATGAGAACCACGGTAACACTCGATCCGGATGTGGAACAGCTTCTGAAGGACCATATGCATCGCACCCACGGCTCTTTTAAAGAAACGCTCAACCAGGCGGTTCGCAAGGGCCTCACTGATACCCACGAAGAGCCCCCTGAGCCGTTTCGGGTATCAGCACGTAGCATGGGCTTGCGGACCGGGATTGATCCTGCCAGATTAAACTCACTGTCGGATGATCTGGAAACGGACGCTTTCCTGGAAACCGCCGAGACCCTGCAGAAGGATTCTCATGATCATTCCTGACGCCAACCTTCTACTGTATGCGTACGATCGTGACTGCCTGTATCATTCGTCGGCAAAAGAGTGGCTTGAAACGGTCCTTTCGGGGACGGAGCTGGTCGGATTTACGTATCCGGTACTTTTTGCGTTTCTCAGAATCGCGACAAGCGGTAAAGTCTACCGGAATCCCATGTCCGTCACTGAAGCCCGGGAACACACGTCGGTCTGGAAAAAACGCAGTAACACTACAGTTCTCGAACCTCACCAGGGTTATCTCGAAGAGGCCGGAAAACTCCTGATTGCAGCAGGCTCGTCCGGCGGAAATCTGGTTATCGACGCCCAGATCGCCGCGATCGCCGTAAACTGCAAAGGGGTTGTGCACACCACCGACCGTGACTTCCTTCGCTTCCCCGATTTGAAAACCTTTTTTCCGTTAGATGCGTAGGTGCTTCCGCGCGTACAGCGTGTTGCTTGCGGCTGTGCGGTCGTAAAACGCGCATTCCATAAACTGGCGCTCGAGCGCGAGATACCGTATGCTGAGACCCTATGAGTGATCAGAATCAGACCACCCGAAAAGGCTTCGTATACCACGACCCGGCTTTTCAGTATACAGACCAATACAGCGGCCGGACCATCGAGCGACTGACCGATTATCTCGGTCATACCAATCACCTGTATTTCACCGATCCGTGCTGGATCGAAGATAACCGTTCCATGGTCGTAACATCAGATCGAAACAACCGGAGCAATCTGTTTCGCCTCGAACTGGAAGACCGCGTGCTCACCCAGCTGACAGACCTCAAGAGTGGGGAGCGTCCACACAGTTCGTACTCGTCGGCGACCCGGTGCCACTATTACATAAGCGACGGTGCGCTTATCGAACTCTCGATAGACACGCTTGAAGCGCGGGAAACCTACCGTCCCGACCCGGCAACGGCTAAGCCAGGCATGAAGATCTCGGGACGCCCGTGCGCAACCTCCGACGGGTCACACATCATTATCGGCCTCTCAGAGCCGGACCCGACCGCCGCGGATCGGGTGTCGTTCGCCTACGCGAATTTTCACAAGGACTTTCACCGAAAACCGTTGACCCGGATCGTCCGGGTCCACCGGGAAACCGGGGCGGCTGAGATTATCCACGAGGACCGGTGCTTTATTTCACATCTGAATCCCTCACCTGCCCTGCCCCATGTCATGACCTTCTGTCACGAAGGACCATGGAACCTTGTGGATCAGCGGATCTGGGGCCTCAACATCACGACCGGCGACACCTGGAAAATCCGGGACCAGAGCGACGGCGACCTTGCAATAGGCCACGAGTACTGGTTTGCAGACGGCGAACGCATCGGGTACCACGGTCGGTCACGCAGCGGCTCGGCACAGAGTCAGGGACAGCATATCTACGGGCATATTCGCTGGGACGGAAGCGAATGCGTCGAACGGTGGTTTCCCTTTCACTCGACCCATTTTCACAGCCTCGACGAGCAGCTTATCGTGGGAGACGGAAGTCCGGTCGCTCTCTTTACGCACCACGGAGTATCGCAGCCCTTTATACAGCTCTTCCGCTGGAACGGCGGCGAATACGAGGGACCCCGCATCCTCGCGTATCACCGCAGCACCTTTAACGACCAGCACGCGCATCCGCATCCACGTTTTACGCCGGACGGCAGGCACATAATCTACACATCCGATCTGACCGCGTACTCGAACATCTATCGTGTAGGCATCGGTGATTTTGATGAGCTCCCGCTGCTGACCGATGATGTCAGACCGCAGCACACCTGACCGGGAGCGAGTGCGCCCAGCCGCTTATCCCACCTGCATGCGAAGCGTCGTGAGCATTTTATGGAACGACTCTTTAACCCGCTTGAAGGCCTTGTTGTACGCCCGCCGGTACAACGCGGTAATGCCGAAGCCCGCTCCGATTGCAGCGGCAGCGCCGGCGAGGCCGACGAGCACCGGACCAGCAACAAGAGCAGGAGCAAAAGAAGAAACGAGTATACCCGCACCGAGTGCTCCCAGCCCCGCCGCGACCGGTACTGTTATTGCCTGTATAATACGCAGGGCAATCGCGTTTATCCGAACGCTCCGGTCGAGGGAGGTGTGTACCGTGATCTCCGTACCCGCGTTATGCTGCTCCGCAATAATGATGGCGTAGCGTTTGATCTCGGCCACATGCCGGACGTTATAGTGGAACGACTCGGTATCAAAGGCCTGCATTACCGACGCCTTGTACTGCGACGGCACCTTGGGAACCTCGTACACCAGCGCAGTGGTACGCTCATCAAACTCTACGATATCCACCGGCTCGGATTCGAAAGCCGGACCCGAGACGAGCTGACCGATCACCGAACGCACCGCTGCCGCGGACGCAGGAACTCTCACGCGCTCGCTTACGGTCTTCTCTGCGAAACCGAGCGCTTTGATGTGCCACTGCGCTACAGCGTGCCGGTCGAGCTGATCCTGCAGGCGTAGCTCAAGCGCCGCCTGTCGGACGTGCGTCTCGTCTATTCCCGAGTCAAGCGCCGCCTGCAGCGCAACGTCGTAGGTAACAGTTTCCGAATCATCGGAATCCGGTAGTGCATGTCGAACCTGTTCCTCCGCCTGTTTCTGCGCCTCATACTGCAGACGCGCAGCGCGTTCCCAGAGTTCTTTTGCCTCACGTTCGCTCAACGCGTCATGGCCGTATGTCATTACACCTCCGAAAATAACCATCGTCCCCCTGCCGTCTCGTGCCTTGTCAACGCGCCCAGGAGATGGTACCACTTTTATTGAGATGATATACGAATTTGATGCAGTGATAGTAGGCGGCGGCGGCGCCGGCCTGTATGCAGCGCTTGAAGCTTCCGGAAGCGCGAAGACCGCGGTCGTCAGCAAGCTCTACCCTATGCGCAGTCATACGGGAGCCGCGCAAGGCGGAATCGGGGCAGCGCTTGGCAATATAGACGAAGACAAGCCGGAGTGGCATGCCTTCGATACCGTGAAGGGCGGCGACTACCTCGTTGACCAGAATGCGGCGAAGATACTCGCCGACGAGGCGGTGAAAGCGGTATACGACCTCGAACACCGGGGCCTTCCCTTTTCGCGCACGGATAAGGGACTGATTTCGCAGCGCCGTTTCGGCGGGCATACGAGCGAGTTTGGAAAATCGGCGGTCAGGCGTGCGTGCCACGCGGCGGACCGGACCGGCCACATGATTCTCCAGACGCTGTACCAGCAATGTATCAAGAACAATGTTGAGTTCTACAATGAGTTTCAGGTGGTCGACGTGATCATGAACGGCACGACCTGTACAGGCGTCATCGCGTTCGAGCTGGCAACCGGTGAGCTCCACATTTTCAAGGCGAAGGCGGTCATGTTTGCGACCGGCGGTTTCGGCCGCATGTTCCGCATTACGAGTAACGCGCACGCCTATACCGGCGACGGGCCGGCGATCCTCGCCCGCGCGGGGGTGCCCATGGAAGACCTCGAGTTCTTCCAGTTCCACCCCACGGGGATACGCGGCATGGGCATCCTTATCACCGAAGGGGTCCGCGGCGAAGGCGGCATACTCAAGAACGGCAAAGGCGAGCGCTTCATGGAAGAGTACGCCCCGACCCTGCTCGACCTCGCCCCGCGCGACCTGATCAGCCGCGCCATTGTAACCGAAGTGCTCGCAGGGCGCGGTGCCCGCGGAGACGGGAAAATCGACGATTATATCTGGCTTGACGCGACGCACCTCGGTCGCGAGACGGTCGAGAAAAAGATTCCCGATATACAGGACTTCTGTAAAACCTACCTGGCCATTGACCCGGTCGAGAACGCGATGCCGGTGCAGCCGACCGCGCACTACGCGATGGGCGGGATCCCGACCGATACAGACGGCCGCGTGGTAAACACGAAAGAGGCCTACAACGGACTGTACGCTGCGGGCGAATGCGCGTGCGTCAGTGTGCACGGAGCAAACCGCCTCGGCACCAACAGCCTCGTAGACCTGATCGTCTACGGGCGACGCGCAGGAAGCCACATCGCCGAATACGTGAAGTCGGCCTCTGCACCGGTCGTGCCCGACGACGCGGCCGAAGCCGCACGCGAGCGCATCGCGCGCATACACGAAAATCGTGGCAAAGGTGGAGCGGATGCGGGCAGTATCTACACCCGCATGCAGGAAACCATGATGAAAAACGTCGGGGTTTACCGCGACGAAGAGAACATGAACATTGCCCTCTCCGATATGCAGGCGATGCGCGAAGAGTTTGCTACAGTATCCGGACAGGACGAAACGGCGGACTTCAACGCCGAGATTCTGAGCCTGCTCGAGCTGGAAAACCTTATTGACCTCGGTGTCATGACCGCGGCGAGCGCGCTCAACCGGACCGAGAGCCGGGGCGCCCACAGTCGCCGCGACTACCCGGAACGGAACGACGACGAGTGGCTGAAGCACACCATGGCCTCCATGGACGAGAACGGAAATGTGACGATAGACTACAAGCCGGTCGACGTCAGCATCTGGGAACCAAAACCAAGGGTCTACTAAATGAACGTAACATTACGAATACTCAGGAATAACGAACACACAAACCACCAGCCGGAATACAGGGAGTATCCGGTCGACGTGGAACCTACAGACCGCATCCTCGACGCGCTGCAGTACATAACCTGGAACGTCGACGGGACGCTCGGGTACAGACGAAGCTGCGCACACGGGGTGTGCGGATCGGACGCCATGCGCATAAACGGACGCGAACGTCTGGCGTGCAAGGTGCTGTTTCAGGACGTGGTGAATGAAAAGCGCTGGACCAGAGAAAGCGGGAAAAAAGCAGTACAGATCGATGAAGAAACGACTGGCGACGACATCGTAATCGCCATAGAACCCTTGATGCATCTTCCCGTGCAGCGAGACCTCATGGTCAACCAGGGGAAGTTCTTCGAGAACTTTCGCGCGGTCAAACCGTGGATCGTCCCGAAGGAAGAACCCGGCGAGAAGGAGTATGTGCAGAGCGAAGAAGAGCACGTGCTCTTTGACGAAGCAACAAAGTGCATTAACTGCGCCGCCTGCTATTCCGCCTGCCCGGTGCTCGACGAGAACCCTGACTTTATCGGTCCGTCCGCACTCGTACACGCGGCGCGTTTCGTGCGCGACAGCCGCGACAAGGGCCTCTCGGAACGGCTTGAAGCGCTCGATGATCCGAACGGGCTGTGGGCGTGCACGAATCAGTTCGAATGCACCAAGGTATGTCCGCGAGATATCAAGATCACCAAACTCATTAACCTCACGAAGCGGGAACTCAAGAAGTTCCGTGAGTCGAGAGGGGAGTCCGTCAACGACGGACAGTAAGCCCGAATTGCCCCGGATACGTGGCACATTTCACATAAAAATGTGCCTCGATGGGGGTGTCTGTACTTGGCGTTTCCGGGCACATTCACGAGAATCGTTGTATGGGAACTGACAAACGGCGCAGGCAACATGTAAAGACCTACGTTATGGCCGGGATCGCGATCGCGATTCTGATCGCAGTGCACGTCCTGCCGGTACCGGAAGGCCTTCCGCCGGTGGGCATGCGCATGATCGGTATAGCGCTGATCGCGGCGCTGTTCTGGTCGACGGAAGTTGTGCCTATTCCGGTTACCGCGCTCATTATCATATTCCTCCAGAGTACCCTTGGTGTTCTCCCGCTTAATACCTCCCTCGGCTCCATCGCACACCCGGTTAACTCGCTCATTTTTGTGGGCTTTGTGCTCTCCGCGGGGCTCGAGAAGTTCGGCCTCGACCGACGGATCAGCGTCAGCATTATAAAAATCGCGGGGCGTAACGTTCGGAAGCTGCTGTTTGCCATGATGGCCATAGTCGCGGTGCTTTCCATGTGGATGTCAAACACCTCGACCGTGGCGCTCGTGGTCCCCATAGTGCTGAGCATGCTCGCGGTCAGCAAAGGCGACAACCCGAACATGAAGCGGGCCTTCCTCATAGGCATAGCCTACGCAGGGACAATCGGTGGTATAGCCACGCCGGTCGGTACACCCCCGAACCCCATTACGATCGGGTTCCTCAACGAGATGGCCGACATCAGCGTAAGCTTTCTTGACTGGATCATTATCGGCATGCCCTTCACGATCATCCTTCTTCCACTCGCCTGGCTGACACTGATCCTCATGTACCCCCCAGAGGTCAAAGAGATTGACATACCGGACGAAGCGCTCGTACTCGAAGAGACACAGCACAAGAAGTCGGACATTCGCCGCTTCGGAATCATATTTGCGTCGATCGTGGTCCTCTGGGTCGCCGAGTCCTTCCTGCCCGTTCCGGCGAACTGGCTCTACCTCGTTGCAATCGGTGGGTCTATCGCCATGTGCTTGCCGATAATCGGCGTCCTTTCCTGGAAAGAACTCAGTCGCGAGGTCAACTGGGGCGTCCTGATCCTGATCGGTGGCGGACTGGCAATGGGAACAGGTCTCAAGGAGAGCGGCGTAATCGACTGGCTCGTGAACACCTATCTTCTTCAACTCGGCGATGTCTCGACACCGGTTCTGATCATTATCGTCGCAGGCGTTACGAGCCTGAGCATCATGTTTTTCTGCAGTATCACTGCGACGTCGACGGCCTTCGTCCCGCTCGCGATTACCCTCGCGATAGAACTGAACGCCAATCCGCTGATTGTCGCGGCTGCTGCGGGAATCGCGTCGTCGTTCGCGTATCTGCTGCCGGCAAACACGCCCCCCAACGCTATTGCATACGCTTCGGGTCACTTCAGCACTGGCGACATGATGAAGGCGGGCATCGTCCTGCTCGTCCTGTCGATTGTGGTCTTCGTTCTCATTTCCCAGCTGCTGTGGCCGCTGAAGTTCCAGTGAACGTGTAGCGATTTCCGAGCCGGAGTCGCGCATACGCCCTGACCACGTGACCGACGGTCACAAGGAGGCTCCATGTCAACTGCTCCCAAACGTGAATTCGGAATTGATTTTCCGCATACCGACCCTGCGCACCGAAAAGAGGTAATCAGTTACCTGAACGTAAAGCTCGCCACCCACGGACACACCACTGTGCCGGCGGAGGGAGCCGCGAGTGCATTCGTCAACGCGGGTCTTGTCGCCAACTTTCGCCAGAAGAACCGCCTGCTTTACGACTACCTGCCACCCGCAGACCAGCGCATACAGCAGTATCTCGACACCACGCTCTCCGGTGTCGACAGCGAAAACGAGATTCCACGGCTGCCGGGCAATACCTTCGTGCTCGACCAGTACGGTCTCGCCCGGGAGCTTTCGCTACCGGCCGACGCCGACGATTTCCACACCGACATAGTCCACAGTTACCGCACAAAGCAGGGCGTGCTGCACAATCCGAAGCACGATCGGCGCACCACAAAGGGAGTCTTTCACGTCGCCGAAGGCGGTCTGCCGGTACCGCACGACAAGAAAGAAGTGCCGAAGATCGCGTTTCTGCGTCTGCTCAAGGCGGCGTTGAACCCTCCCGACGAGCTCGCACGATTTCCATTCACATCGAACTTTACACCGCCTGCGAGCGGGTTCATCAGCCTGCTTTTGAAACCAATGGTACAGCCGGAGGTCGCAGGGACGGTACGCGCCCGCTATACCGAGATCCGTTTCCTCGCTCCGGGGACGCTCGTATCGAATCTTGATTTCGTTGAGTCGATCTTCGGAAACGCCGGGGACCCGTACCTGCCGGAAAACGACAGCGCGTTGGACCCGGCTCACTGGACCGGCCACACCGGGTGCATAATCCTCGCAACACATCTTCTTGGGCTCAGGAAAAAAGACCTCGGGCTGCCGAACGTCAAGGATGCAACGCCACGGCAGAAACACGACGGCATGTGCTGGGAAGACGCGGACGAACTCTACAACGACGGCACACCCTTCAAGATTACCTGCCGTGATGAACGCGGCATTATCGTCACCCTCGTAGCGGACAACTACTTCGGATACTCCAAGAAAGAGGTAAAGACGCAGATCAGTTACTCAGCAAACCTCATGGGCCTTGCGGAAGAGGAGCATGCCGGTGGTGCGCTGGCGTTTCCAGCCTACAGTCTTGGAATGAAGTTTGTACCGGAAGCCGCGTACCTGAATACGAAGGGACAGACGCTTGCGGATATTTCCAAGTATCTTGGCGACCGGGTCGAGATGCACGACGGATACGCGACCGACACGAATTACCCGCAGATCGTGTACCTGCCCGAAGATGCCGAGATCGACCTGGAGACGCAGAAGGCTTCCTGGACAAATCCGGACGGTACATCGCAAACACTGCACGTCCTCCCGGGGAAATTTTACATACACCCGACCGGATACAAAGTTCACATGGAGCAGCATCCCGGCTCCGGAATGTGGCGGCTTGTTGGGACGACCGCCGAAGGTACGCTCTGCCACAAGCCCTGCACCGTCTCCGGCGGCGGAAAATCAGAGATTTCGAAGTCCATAGTCGACGCGATGCACTTCACGCCGCTGATTATCGCCGACTACAGGAACGACATGGATCTGGTCGAGAAGATCATTACCCGCGACTACAGCGATCGGCACAAGCACAAGCCGAACGAACCGGGGCGCAGCCGCACCATCCTCTCGCCCGACAGAAGCCTGGGTTCGGTCATTAAACTGCTGACACCCAGCCCGCGCTTTACCGACGAATACAACACCTGGCTCAGGGGCATTCCGCATCGGATCCGTGCCCTGGTTTTTCTGGTCAAGCGCTTTTATAAACAGGAATGGGGTGAAGACTGGAGAAGCAAGTTCAGCGTCGACGTGGTGAATGGATCGCCGGGAAACATCCTGAAGTTTCTGGGGCGACCAATCCTCGGAAGCTACCTCCGCGTCGGTCTGCGGTCGGATGGAACCGGCTGGACCCACAAGCTGCGGCAGGACTTCATGCCTTCGCGCAAAGTTCAATGGGAGGACGATATTTCCGCCTCGATCGTCCTTCCGACGTCGGTCCTTACAGGCCTGAACGCCGACTATAAAGGGTTCAGCGTCAAGTTCGTGGAGAATTGCGAGTTCCGCTTCTTTCAGCGCCCGGACGAGGCAATTCACCGCGGCTACGACAAGCAGGCGGAGTACGATCTTTCAACACCTCCCGTATTTGCATCGAATTTCGAACCCTTCAAAAAGGGCTCAATTGCCGATTTTGTAGAGCAGACCATTCCATTCTCCGAGTATACCAAACCGGTACAGGAGCTCCTGCTTTCGGTCAGAGATGATGAAAACTGCACCTACTTCATGGTGTCCTCCCACCCGAGAATCTTCGACGGCGCACCATCCAAAAACCCACGGTACCTGCAGACCGACCCCGCGCAGCTGTTCCCCATGGAACGCTATCTCGCCGACGTCGGCGTCAGGTTGCACCGGCAGGTGCCGGCGAATGAACCGGTATTGCACCCGATCAACGCCGTGCTCCCCGGACGCCGCAATAACCCGCCCGATCACAAGGCAGGAATCAGACCGCTCGCGGTGTACGGGCCTATACATTATCAGGAGCTCCCTGAATTGTTTATGGACTTTGTGTCGAGCCTCACCGGAAAGTCTCCGTCGACAACGGGGGCAGGATCCGAAGGAGCCCTGACCAAGGGGCCGTTCAATGCGCTTGTACCGACGACCGACCTGAACAATGCCCTGCTGTCCTACATTCTGACCGGCTACGAAGGATTTTCCTCGGCTGCAGGGTACATAGGGCCGGACTACCGGGTCGACCACGATGTGAGCCTGCTGATTCCCGAAATCTGGTCGCGCCTCGAACCACGCGAACGCGACCCTGAGTTTCTCATTTCCAACGGCTATTTCGAGAAAGTGCATGACTTTGAACACAAGGGGAAAAAAGTCTTCGGGTCGCGCCTCGGATACCGGATGACTGCTGCGTTTACTGCCGACTACTTTGGCCGCATATTCGACTCCCCTGACAACGTGTTCAATGATGAGATGCTCAAGCCGGAGCTGCAGGGACTTGACGACTACGTGGACGGAATCAACAACATCGTAGAAACACAGCAGCGTGTCGCGAAGGCCTATCTTGATGACGGAAGCGTGAACGGCGCGATTCCTCCGCTGCAGGCGCTTCTTCACATCATGGCGGAAGGATCGTATCAGGGGATGGAGGCCGATGACCCGAGCTTCCGCGCGATGTTCGACCGGGACACGGTGCTTGCATCTGACTGGTACCAGGCTCGTATCGACGCGTACCAGACCCGCGAAGCCGCCTACCTTGAGCGCGAGATCGAGTACATACAGCGCGTTATGAACAATGGAAGTGAGGTCAACGGTGACATCGCGGAGGCACTTGAGTTCTGCCGGATCGAACTCGACAAGGTCCGGTCCGAGGCGTACCGAAACAGCCTGATCGGAACAATCGGACTGGACGCATTGTATCGAGGATAGACAGGGTGGTCAGCCCATCCCGAAAATGCGGTATCCCACACGCGTCTCGCTGTTCGAAAGCGCGAGCGATTCGGTGAACAGGAAGGTCTTCCGTCGGTCGAAGGCATGCCGGTGAAATGATATCTGTCCATCGACAATGGTCATGTATTCAGCGTCGCGGGACAGGTCCATATCCTGTCGGGTCGGACGGTAGGAAACGCTGCCGGGGTTCAGCCAGAGCCGGTCACCCCTGAGATAGTGGACAGCCTGTATGTGCGTGTGTCCGACGATGACGCGCGCGGTCTGACCGGACTCGAGGTCGGGCGAACGCCCGCCGCTCCAGTGAGCATCGAACTCCGGTAACAGCTGAATCAGCTCGTAGCCCTCCGCGCCTCGGTGGCGCATATGGTACGCGTGCCCGTCCGCAGTGAACTCAAGAGATACCGGAAGCCCTGCCAGAAAGGCAATGTCGTCCGTACCGAGTGCTTCCACGTTCTGGTGAACCCAGTGCCGCTTCTCTCGCGGCAGCTTCGCTATCGCTTCGCGGTCTTTCGCGAACTCGACGACCCGTTCGTCGTGATTCCCGCTCACGCAGGGTATATTCCGTTCGCGCACCAGATCAAGAACCTCTTTAGGATATGGCCCGTAATCGACAAGATCTCCAGCGCAGTAGATCGCATCGGCGTCCGACTCGGCCTGAAGGACGGCTTCGAGCGCTTGTACATTGCTGTGAATATCGGAGATTAGCAGGATCTTCATACGAGCTGTCGGGCGGCTGTCTGCACGGGATCCCATACCGGGGAGAACGGCGGCGCGTAGGAAAGGTCCATGTCGACGAGGTCGCGGGCACTGAGGTTACCGGTAATGGCGGCCGCGACGGTATCGATGCGCTTTCCGGCACCTGGACCACCGACAATCTGGGCGCCAAGAATCGTTCCTTCCTGCTCGGTCGCCACCAGCTTGACGTGGATACGCTCGCTTCCCGGATAGTATCCTGCCCGGGTCCGGCTCTTGATTGTGGTAGTCCGGCACCTGATTCCGGCCTCGATGGCTTCGCGTTCCGACGCTCCGGTTCGCGCGACCTCCAGACCGCCGACTTTCATGATCGAGGTTCCGAGAACGCCGGGAAACTCCAGATCACCACCGCTCATTGTTGTACCGGCGACCACCCCGTGCT
>JBKHAN010000039.1:0-26380 GCA_046542845.1 Spirochaetaceae bacterium | reverse complement strand
ACCCCTTGCGTCCGGCCTTTGCTTTGTCTATATTCAAGCGACTCAACATTTTATGTTCAATCGTCCAGGTGCTCCCTCAATACGAGAATTTGCGGTTCCTTTTTCTGCGCTGTTTGTGTTCTGGCTCGTCCTGATGCCTGACAGAACCACGGGGGGCGTGGTCGTCGGTGCGGTGGTATGCGCGGGAACCGTTGTGTTCTGCCGGCGCATTCTGTTTCGTCGTTCAGAATTTCCATTGTACAGTCTGCGCGCCCTTCATCTGTATGCTTTGCTGCTTGCGATTCTCGGCGTGGAGATTTTCAAGTCGAACGTCTCGATAGCCTGGACGGTCCTCCAGCCGAAGCTGTCGATTCAACCGCAGTTTGCAACCGTGGATGTTCATGATCTGTCCGAGTTTAATCGTGTCGTGCTTGCGAACTGCATTACCCTGACACCGGGAACCCTGAGCGTAACCGTTGAACCCGACTATATCCGGGTTCATGCACTGACGGATGCTGCGGCAGCGGATCTTCAGGATCACTTCGCTCTGGGCATTCTCCGTCGGATCGAAGAAGTGAACAGCCTATGAGTGTAACGCCTTTTGCGGTCGCAGCGCTGTGCCTTGCCGCACTCCTTTTCCCGGTTCTGTTCAGGGCGGTGGCCGGGCCGACAGCGGCAGACCGGATGGCGGCGGTTAACGTACTCGCGACCAAGGTCATTGTCATTATCGCGCTTATATCGGTTGTGCTTGATCAGCGGTCGTTCCTCGATATCGCGATTGTCTATGCGCTGATCGGCTTCATATCGACGACGGCGATCACGAAGTATATACAGTACCGAAGGTTGAGCTGATGCCGGCCGTGCGAGAGATCATAAGTCTGATACTGCTCCTCGGAGGGTTGTTTTTTTTCGCCGTCGGGACCTTCGGACTCCTGCGGCTGCCCGACGCGTTGTCACGGCTTCACGCGACCGCCAAGTCAGACACGCTCGGCGCAGGATTGATGCTTGCAGCGTGCGCGGTGTACTTCGGAATCGACCCGGCGACCTTCAAAGTGCTCATTATTGCTGCGTTCGTTATCCTGTCGACACCCGTGGCGGCGCACCTTGTTGCTCGCACCGCCGATCAGCGGATGGAGGATGAGATACCGTGATACAGATGATCAACGTTCTGCTTGTCCTGTTCCTCGTGGGGTGCGCACTCGCGGTTGCGGTGAGTCGCACGATTATGTCGACAATCATACTGTTTGCTGCATACAGCGCCGTCATGTCGCTCCTCTGGCTCCTCCTCTTTGCTCCGGACGTGGCAATGACCGAGGCGGCGATTGGTGTCGGCGTGAACTCGGTTGTTTTCGTGGCAGTTCTCAGCCGCATTCGAAAGGTCTCGGCATGAAACTGAACGGTGCTCAACACGCTGCAGTCATCGCGGTCGCCGTTATTCTGTTCGGGTTACTCTCGTACACGTTCCTGCAGATGCCGGTAGCAGGTGTCGGGACCAATCCTGCGCAAAACGAGGTCAGACGACGGTACCTTTCGTCCACTCAGACCGATACGAATGCGCCGAACGTTGTCAACAGTATCGTTACCGACTATCGCGCATTCGATACCTTAGGCGAGGCGGCTGTCCTGTTCGTCGGCGTTACCTCTGTGGCAAGTATTCTCATATCGAACCGAAAGAGAGAGTCCGATGAATGATTCAGTGCTCCGGGTCGTTTCCCGCATTGTGATACCGTTTGCGATCGTGTACGGGAGTTACGTGACAGTGTACGGACACCTGAGTCCCGGTGGCGGGTTTCCCGGTGGCGCGCTGCTCGCGGCCGCGGTTATTCTCTATACCCTGGCGCTCGACCGGAGCGCCGAGAACTATTCGCACGCGGTTTCCGAGCGAATCGAGAGCGGAGCGCTGCTCGCATACATAAGCATCGGCTTCGTGGGTATTCTCCTGGCAGACTCGTTTCTGTCCAATCTCTCGACGGGCGTGCCCGCGGGGCGCATGGGTACCCTGCTGTCGGCGGGGTTTATTCCCGTCATAGGCGTCGCGATCGGGGCGAAGGTCGCCAACACCGTTCTCCGGTTCTTTCGTTCCATGGTCGACGAGGAGTCACAGGAGCCGTGATCATCGAACGTATTGCAGACCAGATTAACTACATAGGAGCCGCCGCACTTTTCTGCATCGGGCTGTACATGGTGCTGGTACACACCAACCTGATCAGGAAAATCATCGGCATTAATATCATGGAGACCTCGGTGTTTCTGGTGTTCGTCACGACAGGATTCGTGCGTAGCGGGCGTGCACCGATCGTTCGCGAAGGCGTCGCAGAGTCGATCTACGTGAATCCGCTCCCGTCTGCGCTCATACTGACCGGTATTGTCGTTGCCGTCAGTATTACCGTCTACGCGTTGAGTCTGATCGTGCGTCTCTACGAAGCGTACGGCTCGGTGGAACTGGACGTCATTCTGGAAAAACGACGGCTGGAGCACCATGACTAGCGTACACCTTCCCGTTGTTATTACCGTGCTCCCGCTTGCGACCGCCCTGTTCATTCCGCTGGTTCCCCGGCGCGTCACGGCGGTGGTGGCCGGTGCCGTGAGCGTGGCGGTACTGACGTTCGCGTCCGTCGCGGCGTTATTCTCGCTCTTCGGCGTTATCGGTGGCGGCGAGTTCCGATACACCTTCGGGAACTGGACTGCGGCTATCGGTGTCGAGTTTGCCGTGACACATTTCTCTGCTGTTCTGGCGGTTCTGGTCACGGTGGTAACGCTGCTTGTGCTTGTGTACTCATTGCGCGACCGTGGCCCGGACGTACAGCCCGGAGTGACTGGATCCTTCTACATGCTCGTCCTCGTGAATACTGCAGCAATGCTTGGAATAGCATACACGAACGACCTATTTAACCTGTACGTATTCATGGAGATGCTCAGTATTGCCTCCTGCGCGATCGTCACCATTAATGGAAAGCGCGACAACCTCTACGCCGGGTTGAAGTACCTGATCATAGGGACCGTCGGAGCAATTACGATTCTCTTCGGGATGGCGATTCTGTATATGCTGACCGGGCACCTGAACATGTCGATACACGGCGGGCTCATGGCAGCGGTGTGGGCCGAACACCCCGTTGCGATGCGCCTGTCTCTGGCTCTCATCCTCGTGGGATTTGCAATCAAGGCGGCGGTGTTTCCCGTGCACACCTGGCTTCCGGATGCACATTCGGTAGCCCCGGCGCCGTCGAGCGCGCTCCTGTCGTCACTTGTCGTGAAGATCTATCTTGTCGGAGCAATGAAGATTCTCTTCGTCGTCGCAGGTGTCGAGGTACTGTCTCGAACCAATATCTTCCTTGTGCTGACCTGGATCGGAATGATCGCAATGGTCGGCGGGAGTACGCTCGCGCTCGGTCAGCAGAAAGTAAAGCGGATTCTGGCGTACTCGACGGTTGTCAACATCGGCTATATTGTTCTTGCTGTCGGGATTGCCACCGAGGAGGCTGTTTCGGTCGCACTTTTTCATATGATTTCCCACGCGGTTCTGAAGGCCGGGTTGTTTCTGAGTGTAGGAGCGGTTATACATCGGACCGGAAAACAGTACGTACAGGAGTTTGCCGGAGCCGGGTATAACATGCCGCTGGCCATGACGGTGTTCACGATCTGTGCCCTCGGTATGGTCGGTATTCCCGGAACCAACGGGTTCATGTCGAAGTGGTATCTGATTCTGGCCGCCGCCGGGGCGGATCGACCGATCGTGCTGCCGGTTGTGCTCTTAAGCAGTTTCCTGAACTCGCTCTACTTCATTCCGATCGTCACCCGTGCCTTCATCCAACGGTCGCGGTCCGAGGATCACATAATGCGCCGGGACAATCTTCCGCTATCGACCTCGCTTCCTCTTGTGACGATTGCGGTGTTCGTGGTCGCGACCGGACTGTATCCGGAGCTGATCATGCCGACCGTACGTCAGGCCGCGGGGATCCTCCTCACCGGAGGTTCACCGTGAGCAGTTCCGACACGGCAATTCGCGGTCCGGTAAGCAGCAAGGAGTACGTGTACCGCGACGGGAAGCGCTATCTGAAAGCCGTTCTCGTCGCGCTTTCGCTGCTTGTCGCGGTTGCCGGATACGCCGTCGTCTCGGGTGCGGGGTGGTTGTCCCGCGTTATCGAACCCGGTGCTTCGATGCTCAACACACTCGCAGGATTCCGGTACTACCCGATTGTCCTCGTGATTCTGACCTTTGTCTCGGGGCCTCTGGTTGCCCGGATCGGCAAGCGACGGTCGGAACACGCGCGCGATGTCGCACTCCTGACGGTCTACATCCTGAGCCTGCTGATTATCGCAGCCATGTTTCCGCTGACACGCAGCGGTGGCCTGGCTCGGACAACGATTCCCGGAGTCCTTGGCTACGGGCTTCATTTTCGGGTCGACATGCTGTCATGGATTATGCTCGCGATATCCGGAGTTCTCTGGCTTGTCGTCGGAATCTACGCGCGTGACTACATGCCGGTTGAGCACCACCGGGACCGTTTCTACATGTTTCTGATGTTCACCTACACGGGTGTGCTCGGAACCGTTATGGCATCGGATATTCTTACGATGTTCCTGTTCTTCGAGCTTATGACCTTCGCTTCCTACCTGCTGGTGGCGCACAAGGAGACGACGGATTCGATTGTCGCCGGGTCCCGCTACATATACATGGGGCTCGCAGGGGGGCTGGCGGTACTGCTCGGCATCGTGCTTATGCAGTTCCACACCGAACACCTGGAGTTTTCGCTTCTTGCGCAGGATCTGCAACAGGCGGGTTCGGTCGAGTATGTAATCGCTGCGCTGCTTATTCTGGGTTTCGGGTTGAAGGCCGGGATGCTGCCGCTTCATATCTGGTTGCCGCGGGCACATCCCGTTGCCCCGACCCCCGCGAGTGCGCTCCTGTCGGGTCTGCTCGTCAAGACCGGGACGTACGGGATTCTTCGTGTTGCAACCAGCTTTTTCATGCCCGCCTTCGGGACGGATGTGGGCCGAGACAGTGCTTTGTGGGCTCTCTCACACAATGAAGGCAGTATACTGATATGGCTGGGGATCGCGACTATGGCAGTGGGCGTATTTCTGGCGCTCCAGCAGTCCGACATGAAGAAAATGCTCGCGTACCACAGCATCAGTCAGATGGGCTACATCATAATGGGCGTCGGCGTTGCCTCCTATCTTGGCTATATCGGGGCTATGGGCTTCGCGGGCAGTGTGTTCCATACGATCAACCACGCGCTGTTCAAGAGTCTGTTGTTCATGGTCGTCGGCGTCGTCTATCTGAGCACCGGTCAGACCGATATGTACAAGGTCGGTGGGTTGTGGCGTCGGATGCCGGTTACCTCGATTGTCTGCCTTGTCGCTGCCCTCGGCATTACCGGCATGCCGGGGTTCAACGGATTTGCGAGCAAAACCATCCTGCACCACGCTATAGACGAGGCGTGGCAGTACGGACACTATTCGTTCCGTACCGCGGAGTTTATCTTTACGCTCGTCAGCGCCGGCACCGTCGGGTCATTCATCAAACTCTACTATTACGTGTTTCTTCGAAAGTGGCGGGGCGAGGGTGAACTGTATGTAGGACGTGTCGGAAGCGGTACCATGCAGATCGCGATGGGAATACTCGCTTCGCTCATTATTCTCATTGGTGTATTCCCGGGATTCGTGCTTCACACGCTCATTATCCCCGCCGCACGGACCTTTAACTATGATCCGGCCTTTATCGACAGCTACCTCGCGGAGATGCGCATATTCAACATCGAGGACGTATGGAATACCATCGTCGTATATCTGCTCGGAGCCGTTCTCTTCGGCACCGGCGTCCGCTACGGACTGTTTCACCTGAAGGTTCCCGACTGGTTTAACCCGAAAGAGTGGAAGGCGGCTCGTATGATCCGGAGGACTACTGAGGCCTTTCGCGATCTGAGGGCCGCGTACGAGCGGCGGTCGAATGCCATCGACGCGTACGTCTACACGGCGATTCTCGTAGTCACCGTTGCATGGGCCGTTCTACTGTAGGAACCGACTATCGCTCGGACCTCGGGCCGTATGCCCGCATACCATTTCTACCCGGTAACCGGGAAGACCGGAAGTCTTTCGAGATACACGAGCTCTTCGTCTTCATAGCCGCCATCTTCGAGCAACGCGGTTACCATGGAGATGACTCTGCATCCCGCCTGCTCGAGCATGGACGTGAGCGCTTTCATAGAACCACCGGTCGATACGACATCGTCGACGACGCAGACGTTACGACCCCGCAGAATCTCCGCGTCCGGGCCGTCGATAACGAGGGTCTGTTCGCCTTCGGTTGTTATAGTCTGTACCGTCTCGACGATCGGTTTGTGCATGTAGGACTTCACGGACTTTCTTACGACAACGTAGTTCACCTCGGTCAGCGCGGCGAGTACATGCGTCAGTGCGATGGCCTTTGCCTCGGGGCACACAAGCACGTCGATCTTGTAGCGCGGATAGCGGGGATGCTCGTACAGCGCCAGTGCGATGCTTTCCACGAGTTCGGTGTCACCGAGCATCACGAAACTCGCGATCTCCAGATTGGGCTTGATTCGCACCCTCGGCAGCTGCCGGGTCAGCCCGGCAATGCGAAGGGTATATGTTTCGCCGGTAAACGATCCTTCAGTTTTCATGTCTCTCAGGATACCGGAGATATGAGGTGTGCGGCGAGGCCTGCGTTCGATCTTCCGTCCACATCGGCACGAAATCAGTAGGCGAGCACACTCTGCAGCCAGCGTTCGGCTTCGCGGACTTCCATTCCCTTCCGTCTCGCGTAATCCTCGACCTGGTCTTTCATGACGCGGCCTACGGAGAAATACTTCGACTCGGGGTGTGCATAGCAGAAGGCGCAGACCGACGCACCGGGTTGCATCATACGGCTCTCGGTAAGCGTCATGCCGATCTCCTGGTCCGGTTTCAGGAGTTCCCACATGAGTTCCTTCTCGGTGTGGTCGGGGCAGGGCGGGTAGCCCGGTGCCGGCCGTATCCCCTGGTAGTTGATGTGCAGGAGCCCTTCGATATCGAGGTCTTCGTCGGGGGCGTAGCCCCACATCTCTTTCCGGACCTTTTCATGCAGGCGCTCGGCAAAGGCTTCGGCGAGTCGGTCAGCGAGAACCTTGGCGAGAATCTCCGAATAATCGTCATTCTGCGCTTTGTATTCGGCGACGATCTCGTTCAGTCCGTCGCCGGCGGTATCGGTAAATGCGCAGATGTAGTCGGGTATACCCGTGTCCTTCGGAGCTATGTAGTCGCAGAGGCTCAGATAGAAGGGAGTTTCCGTCTTTCGTTTCTGCTGCCTGAGAGTCGGTAGCGTCGCCCGGACCTCGCTGCGGGTATCGTCGGTATAGATCTCTATTTCGTCCTGGTCGTTGGTATTGGCGGGCCAGAAGCCGACCACCGCGTGCGCCTTGAGCTTCTTGTGCTCGATAATGTCGGCGAGCATGACCTGGGCGTCTTCGTACAGTCGACTCGCCGCCTCGCCCATTTCGGGGTCGGTGAGCATATCGGGGAACTTTCCCTTCATGTCCCAGGCGACAAAGAAGTACGCCCAGTCTATGTAGCGGGCGATTTCGGCCAGGTCGTAGTCGCGAAAGACGGTCGTGCCGAGTTTCGCGGGTTTCCGGGGGCGGTATCGGCCGCTCTCGAAGTCACCGCTCCAGTCGGGAAGAAAGCGCTTCGCACGGATCTCTGCGATGCTCAGGTACTCTTTTTCGGTGGACTGCGCCGCCCGTTTCTCACGGATGCGCTGGTGGTTCGCATTGACCTCTGCTATGTATTCGTCCCGCGCAGTCCTGTTCAGCAGCTTGCTCACAACTCCGACGGCAACGCTCGCATCCTTCACGTGGATAACGGGCCCATGATACTGGGGAGCGATCTTGACCGCGGTGTGGATCTGATTGGTCGTCGCCCCGCCGATCAGAAGCGGAAGCTCGAATCCTTCGCGCTCCATTTCCTGTGCCACGTGGACCATCTCGTCGAGGCTCGGCGTAATCAGACCGGACAGGCCGATGATGTCTGCATCGTGTTCGCGTGCGGCTTCGAGGATGTCGGGGCAGGGGACCATGACGTCGAGGTCAATAACCTCGTAGTTGTTGCACTGCAGGACTACACCAACAATATTTTTGCCTATATCGTGCACGTCACCCTTTACCGTGGCCATTATGACGGTACCCTTTTTCTCGGCCGCTTTCCCGGAGGCTTTCTGTTCCGCCTCGAGAAACGGCAGAAGGTAGGCGACGGCCATTTTCATGACGCGTGCGCTTTTTACAACCTGCGGGAGGAACATTTTCCCGCTGCCGAAGAGATCCCCGACCACATTCATGCCGTCCATAAGCGGGCCTTCGATCACGTCAAGCGACTGTGCCGCCTTTTCACGAGCTTCCTCGGTGTCCTCCTCTATGAAGCTCGTGATCCCTTTCACGAGCGCGTGTTCGAGGCGCTTCTCCACCGGGGCGTCCCGCCAGGCGAGGTCCCTGGCCACGGTTGATCCGCCTTTGTCGGCGATCTTGTCCGCATAATCGAGCAGCCGCTCGGTTGCGTCCTCGCGGCGGTTGAGGACGAGGTCTTCGCAGAGTTCGAGGAGCTCCGGCTCTATGTCGTCGTACACCGCGAGCTGCCCCGCGTTGACGATGCCCATGGTGAGCCCGGCCTTGATCGCGTGATACAGGAACACCGCGTGTATCGCTTCGCGTACCGTGTTGTTGCCGCGGAAGCTGAAGGACACGTTACTGACACCGCCTGACAGTTTCGCGTGCGGCAGGTGTTCCTTGACCCGTGTGCAGGCGCGAATAAAGTCGTTCGCGTAGTTGCGGTGTTCCTCGATACCGGTCCCGATCGCAAAGATGTTAAGGTCAAAAATGATGTCTTCCGGCGGGAATCCGACCTCTTCGGTCAGAATCCGGTACGCCCGCTCGGCTATCTCGAACTTGCGGTCCTCCGTCCCCGCCTGGCCTTCTTCGTCGAAGGCCATGACGATGGTTGCTGCCCCGTACTTCATGATCTCGCGGGCGTGCTCACGAAAGAGCTCCTCACTCTCTTTTATGCTGATGGAGTTCACGACGCCCTTGCCCTGTACGCACTTGAGTCCGGCTTCAATGACCTCCCACTTGGAGCTGTCGATCATGACGGGAATGCGCGAAATATCGGGTTCGCTCGCCATGAGTTTCAGGAAGGTTTCCATTTCCGCGGCGCCGTCGAGCATGGCTTCGTCCATGTTCACGTCTATCATCTGCGCGCCGTTTTCAACCTGATCGCGCGCGACTTCGAGTGCCTCTTCGTACTTCCGCTCGCGGATCAGGCGAAGAAACTTGCGGCTTCCGGTGACGTTGGTGCGCTCGCCTACGTTCACGAACAGCGAGTCGTCCTTGATCGTCAGCGGCTCGAGGCCCGAGAGTCTCGTGGTCCTGGGGTTTTCCGGCACCACGCGCGGACTGTGCACCGCCACCGCTTCTGCAATCTGCCGTATGTGCTCGGGCGTCGTGCCGCAGCATCCGCCAACAATATTCACGATGCCTTCGGAAGCGAAACTCCCGAGGATCTGCGCCATAAACTCGGGTGTGTGATCATAGCCTCCCATGTCGTTGGGCAGTCCGGCATTGGGGTGCACGCTTACGGGGAACTCCGCATTCGACGCGAGTTCCTGCACGTACTCGTGCAGCAGGTCGGCGCCAAGCGCACAGTTGAGGCCCACGCTGAAGGGCCGGGCGTGACGGACGGAGTTCAGAAATGCCGTTGTCGTCTGCCCGGTGAGCGTGCGGCCGCTGCGGTCGGTAATGGTACCTGAGATCATGACCGGCAGCTCCGTCCCCCGCTCCTCGAATACCGTGCGCACGGCGTAGATACAGGCCTTTGCGTTCAGGGTGTCAAAGATCGTCTCGATAAGCAGGATATCGACACCGCCGTCCATGAGTGCGCGCGTCGCCTCAAGGTATGCGTCCCGCACGTACTCGAAACTCACGGCACGGAATCCGGGGTTGTTCACGTCGGGTGAGATTGAGAGGGTCTTGTTGGTCGGGCCGAGAACACCGGCGACGAAGCGCGGCTTGTCGGGCGTGCGCGCAGTCGCTTCGTCGGCCGCTTTTCGGGCGAGGCGCGCGGCACAGTAGTTCAGCTCGTATACGAGCGGCTCAAGCGCGTAATCGCCCTGGCTGATGCTCGTGGAGTTGAAGGTGTTGGTTTCGATAATATCGGCTCCGGCATCGAGAAACGCAGAATGAATGCCGTGAATTATATCGGGCCGCGTAATGGTGAGGAGATCATTGTTCCCCTGCTGATCATTTCCAGCTGCGCACGCGGTGTCTATCGCCTCGCGCGCGTGCTGTGACATGTACCAACCGCCGCTCTCGTCCCACCCTGAGTGTTCGACACCCGTCAGGACCTGAGGTGTGTGTTCGGGGACATCGGAGGCCGCAGGTTTTCCGAGTATGGTCTGCTCCATGGGACTCGCGGTTCGTTCAGCACCCCGGTAGTTCTCTTCCTTCAGTCGGTAGCTCTGAATCATGGTACCCATGGCACCGTCGAGGATCAGTATCCTCTCTGCCATGACGCGTTCTAAAGTGATCTGGATATCGTTTTTCATGAATAACCTGATAGTGTTTCGAGCATTGAACCTGTGTCAACAGACTGTGACAATCCTAACGGAACTGGAGTATCTTTGACATATGCACATAGCAGACGTGTACGGCCGCGGAGGCACCTCTTTCAGCTTCGAGTTCTTTCCCCCGAAAACCGAAGCGCAAGCCGAGCGACTCAAGGAAACGATACGCGACCTCGTGCCGCTCAAGCCGGCTGCGGTCAGCGTGACCTACGGAGCCGGCGGAACGACACGGGAACGGACGCACGACCTGGTCGTGGAAATACAGCAGGAGAACCACCTGACGGTCGTATCACACCTGACCTGCGTTGGATCAACGAGGGACCAGATCGCAGCCATCCTCGATCGCTACGAGGAAAGTGGCATAGAGAACATCATGGCCTTACGCGGCGACCCACCCGGCGGCGCCAGCTTTGAACCGGTGCCAGGCGGTTTTCGGTACGCCGCGGAGCTCGTCGCGTTCATCAAGAAGCGGCACCCGACCATGGGCGTGGGCGTTGCGGGTTTTCCTGAAGGGCATCCGGCAACTCCGAACAGGCTCCTGGAAATCGATCATCTCAAGGCCAAGGTTGATGCCGGAGCCGACTATGTGTGCACGCAGCTGTTCTTCGACAATCACGATTTCTACGACTGGAGGGAACGGTGTCGCCTTGCGGGCATAGACGTGCCGCTCGTTGCCGGACTTATGCCCATTACCTCGCGAAAAGGTCTTTCCCGCATGGCGGAGCTTGCTTCGGGGTCCCGCTTTCCCGCCCGGCTTCTGAAGGCAATATACCGTGCCGAGGATGACCTGGGGGTGGAAAGTGTCGGGGTCCACTGGGCCACCGCGCAAGTCATGGACCTGATCGAGAACGGCGTGGACGGGGTCCACTTTTACACGCTGAACAGGTCAACCGCGACGAGGCGTATATACGAGTCACTCGGGGTTCACAGCTCCGACGCGCTCAGCTCTCGGCCACTCTAGCGAACAGATCCAACCCGTCCCGCACGACCTCAATTACACCACGTTTCTCAGCCGCCTCTGCAAGTTTCTTGAAGCGGTTGTAGCCGAAGGCGTGAAAGTCAACGTTGCGGTTCTTCATTTCTTTGCTGACAAGCGCAAAGGGAACCGGCTTACCACCATATTTTTTTGTGTGTTCGACAACCACCTCGCGCAGGGTGGCAAAGGGCTCGGAGAAGCTGAAATGCTGGGACTTCGACGACTCAGGAATATCGAGCACAAGGTCGTTGCCGGTCGGAGTAATAGCGACGTGACCTGCGTCACGGGCCGCGAGAACGAAGGACTTCCAGCTGCGGTAGCCGAGCTTTGACTCGTCGAAGTCTTCGTTCAGCAGGCGAAGGCGTATTTTCACCGGGCCAAGCGTCGGGACCTTTCGGCTTTCTCGCATCATGGATACCGTCTCGGACAGCAATTCGAAGGCTCGCTGTTTGGTCAGTTTCGTGTCATCCTTGCCGTTCGTCCGTCCATTCTTGACGTCGTCCCGCTCGTCCTCAAGATCCGCTTCTTCATCGGCGAGGAGGTCGCGATAGTCCTGAAACGTGTCGGCAAGCGCGAGCAGATCCTCGCTCGCGTTTTTCGAGTCGCAGAGGACAATGCTCTGCGCGCCGCGTCGGCGTATGGAAACAATAAGCGGCCTGAAATCGCTGTCCCCGGTAACGAGTATATAGCTCGAGATGTGCGGATACAGAAATAGAAGCTCCATGGCATGGGTGACCATGGATATGTCTGAACTGTTTTTCCTCGCCCTGGGAACGTGTATCAGCTGAAAGCTCTCCTGTGCGAGCCTGGCGTCGCTGTCTTTCCAGTTGCGTCTGCTCCAGTCGGCAAAGGCAAACGAAACCGAGACTCTCCCGTAACGCGACGCAAAGTCTGTGATGGTAGAGACCATCTCTGAGGTGGCATTGGGATTCACGTTTTCGACATCCCAGAGTATGGCAACGTTGCGGTCGGAGCCGGATTCATTCATTGCACCATCGTACACTCGACACGCTGCTTATGCCAGCCGGGACGCTCGCGGTCTTGTCGAGGCCGAGCGCACCCGCGTACTATACCGCTATGGAATGGAAAGCAAGTCATATTCTCGTCTCAAGCCAGGATCTGGCTCGGCGTCTGAAGCAGGAACTCCGGCAGGGCGCACGCTTTGAAGAACTCGCACGCAAGCATTCGACCTGCCCGAGCAAATCAAGCGGAGGTGATCTCGGCTGGTTCGGTCCGGGGAAAATGGTCGGTGAGTTCGAGACAGCATGCAAGCGTCTCGGGGTCGGATCGATCAGCGACCCGGTGCGGACACAGTTCGGCTACCATCTCATTAAGGTCACCGGAAAACGCGGCGATTGAGTAGTGCCGCAGCAAAGGGGGCTTCACAGCCCGGGGAACGCCCCCCCTGGCACGAACGCCCCGCTATCGATGAGCGCTTTCACGTCCGCTGCTGGCGGGGAGATATGCACGGGTTCCCGCTGCATTGGCACGAGCTTGTCGAAGTCTGCCTCGTGGAATCGGGATCACTTGCAGTTTTCGTCGACGGTCGGCGCGTGGTGCTTTCAGCCGGCGAGGCGGTGGTTATAGGGCCGCAGAGCATACACGGCTACGAAGGACAGGGAGCCGTCTGCGCTATGATCATACTGCAGTTCAGTCTCGACGAGGTGTCTCTTCCGGCCGGCCACATCTCGGATGACCCCTCGCTACTGGCGATCTACTCCGGCCTCCGATTTCTTCGCCCTTCACCGGACGGGACCGCGACCGCGGCTCACCGCATCGTTTCCTGTGTACGCGACATTCTGCGGGAGTTTACCGAACGGCAGCCCGGGTACAGGGCGGCGGTGCGGGCGCGGCTTCTGGACCTGACCGTGACGCTTCTCCGCGCCCGGAGTGACGCCGAACTGACGCACGAAACGCGCAGTACTGCCGTCGACACTGTGCGGCACGAGACGTTGGAGAGAGTCCTGTCCTACGTACAGGAGCACGCCGGGGAAGCTATCAGCCTCGACGATGCGGCCTCGGCAGCATCAATGTCGCGCTCACATTTCAGCAGATTCTTCCACCGCGAGACCGGGCGAACCTTCCAGCAGTATCTCGCGCGGCTGCGCGTCAGTCGTGCCGAGCAGATGTTGTGCCGGACGGATCTTACGATACAGGAAATAGCCCTTCGAAGTGGTTTAGGCGCGAGCAGCACCTTTAACCGCCTGTTTCTCAAGTACACGGGCCGAACTCCCCGTTCTTATCGCAGGTAATAAGCACGATTCGGCAATAACAGCGCAATAACTGGGCACTATGCTCTTGTTTTCAGTGATAGGATGCCTGAATGGAGCATGCAATGAGTAAAAAAGCATTGATCGTCTGGGGCGGCTGGCATGGACACGAACCGGAGCAGGTTGCGGGAATTTTCGCCGGTCTCTTGAACGAGGGTGGCGTCGACGTCGAAGTATCCGACACGCTCGACGTTTTTCTGGATGTCGACAAGCTCACGAGCCTCGACCTGATTGTGCCACTCTGGACTATGGGCACGATCACCACGGAGCAGTGCCGTGCTGTCGCCGAAGCTGTCGGTGGCGGGGTCGGACTTGCCGGATGCCACGGTGGCATGTGCGATGCCTTCCGTGACTCGGTGCAGTGGCAGTTCATGACCGGAGGTAACTGGGTGTCTCACCCGGGCGGTGACGGTGTCGAGTACACGGTTGAAATCGCCTCACCTTCGAACCCTCTTGTTGACGGCATTCCGAATTTTTCGGTGACATCCGAGCAGTATTACCTGCACGTGGACCCAGCGGTTGAAGTGCTCGCGACAACCCGTTTCCCGACGGTTCGCTGGTTTCACTCGAGCAATCCCCCGGTGGATATGCCCGTGGTGTGGACCAAGCGCTGGGGGCACGGGCGTGTGTACTACAATTCACTCGGACACCACGCGGATATATTTGACATTCCGGAAGCACGCGAACTCATGCGTAGAGGTCTGTTCTGGGCTCTTGAGGGACGGCAGCGTGCCCGCGAGGCCGGAGCGACGGCCGACGATTTCCGGAATGAGCAGAAGATGTTTTAAACGGAACGGAGGAACAGAGCATGAGCATGCAGAAACCAATGAATGTCGGTATTATCGGTATTGGTGCGATCAGCGGTATATATCTTAAGAATCTGACTACGGTTTTTTCGGGGTCTGTTACGGTCACAGCGCTTTCGGATCTGGTTCCCGGGCGTGCTGAAACCGCGGCCGAGGAATATGGAATCCCGCAGGTGCTATCGACCGACAGTCTTATCGAGAGTGATGATGTAGACATCGTCCTGAACCTCACCACCCCGCAGGTGCACTTCGAAATTGCCCGCAAGGCGGTTTCCGCCGGAAAGCACGTGTATGGGGAAAAACCCCTGTGCGTAACGCGTGAAGAGGCAGCAGAACTTCTATCGCTTGCCGGTGAAAAAGGCGTGCGGGTGGGATGCGCTCCGGATACCGTACTCGGCGCGGGCATACAGACCTGCCGCAAGCTGGTACACGACGGATGGATAGGAGAACCGATAGGCGCCACCGCGTTTATGATGAACCACGGCCACGAGAGCTGGCATCCAGACCCCGCATTCTATTACAAGACCGGCGGAGGACCCATGTTTGACATGGGACCGTACTATCTTTCGACGCTGGTCCAGCTTATGGGACCTGCTTCGCGTATATCGGGTTCGGCGCGAAAGACCTTCGATACCCGCGTCATTACCAGCGAGGCGAAATACGGCGAATTGATCGGTGTCGACGTACCAACGCACGTCAGCGCAAATATCGAGTTTTCCTCGGGTGCCGTCGCTACGGTCATTACAAGCTTCGACGTATGGAGCAGTACGCTCCCGAGAATTGAGATCTACGGTACCGAGGGGTCCATGGTTGTGCCCGATCCGAACACCTTTGGTGGACCGGTAAGTATCCGCCGAAAGGATTCGAACGAATGGTCTGTAATTCCGCTGACGCACGACTACGCCGGGAACAGCCGCGGCCTTGGGGTGGCGGATATGGCTGACGCTATCAAAGCAGGTACCGAACACCGGGCGAACGCGCACGTCGCGGCACATGTGCTTGAGATTATGCACGGGATACACGATGCGTCGGCTTCGGGCAGTTATTACATGACCGACACCACCTGCCGGCAGCCTGACCCCCGTCCTCTGGTATAGTCCGCCCGCCTGGAGGCAGAGCCGCCGTGTAACTCGGCGGGCAGCCCCGCCGCGTAACTCGGCGGACAGCCCCGCCGAGTACACTTCATTGTGTTGTCGGTTCCTGTATCGATGCGAAACGTTCCTCTTCGAGATCGACCGCGTATTGTACAGTGTTGAGACCTGCGACCGACATTGATATTGTCTCGATGCCGTTCCCGAATCCGCGAGCCTGTGATACAACAGTAGTGGAGAACCGGTTATGCCAGATAGCATCGCACAACTAGAACAATTTCTGTTACAGCTGAACTGGGTTGGCCTTACGATTGTCGCCATCGCCGGCCTCGTGGTGGCGTTAACCGGGTACCGACTCCGGCTCTTGTTCTTCTTTGTTGTCGGGTTTTACCTGACGGCACCGCTTGTCGGGACGGTCCTTGCTTCGTTCTTTGAGTTTCCACAGGCGTTCGTCGTTTTTGGAACCATAGGCGGCCTCCTCGGCGGGCTTGTTGCGGTTCGGCTTTACGTCGTAGCGCTGTTTCTGGTTGGTGTACCCATAGGCGCAGCAGTCATGATTACCGTTGTGAGCTCATTTGTCGGCGCCGGTGAGATCGCGATTGTCGTTGCCGCGATAGTCGGCGCAGTTGTCGGAGGTGTCGTGACTATCGCACTCGATCGGGTCATGGTCATCGCCGCCAGTGCAATCCTTGGAGCCGTACACGCCGGTGCAGCGATTGCAACGCTCGCATTTCAGCTTGTTGTCATGTCCCAGACCGCGTACTACGCGACCTTTATCGGCGTGGCTGTGGTCATACTCGTCCTCGGGATCGTGTATCAGGGCACCGCGTTCCCGAGGCGGGCGTACGTGTTTGGCCCGAAAATGTACGCCGACCAGCGCGCCTACGGTGATTCGGTGTCGCGACAGTACAGTAAGAGCCCGCGCAGGTAACACGCCGGCGCGGCCTCGCGTGCGAAGCCGGGCAGATCAGAACCGCTTTTCTTTCAATACCAGTGTCGCGTAGGCCTGGAGTGTCTGCGTGGAATCGCAGGGCTCTCCCCTGGACAGTTCGACAAAGCGCCGTGCCTCGGGCAGCACAATCGTTTGAGCGTCCCGGGTGAAGTTCTGCAGAAAAAAGTATCGGTTTTCGGCGTTCTCCCGCAGGCCAACGGCAACCCCCGCGGGGACCGCTGTCCCGAGGGTTCGAGGTATGCCCGTGTGAACCGCGAGGGCATTGTAAAACGCCGCGAGATCCCTTTCTGCGTGTCGCGCAGCGAGGTACCAGGCCTCGCCCTCGCCGTGACGGTTTCGCGTAATCGCGGGAAAGTTGCGATACATCCCGTTGCGGTAGCGCGCCTGGACCTCCGCGCCTTCGGTATGAACCCGGTCGCAGAGCTCGCATACGGTAAAGCCGCCCTCGAGGCTCAGGGTGTTTCCCGTCTCGAACGCGCATGATCGGGTTTCTCCAGACGGCAGCGCATCGATCTCCTCGCTCCAGATCCCGAGGGTCGTGCGAAGCGGTCCGGGGAAGCCGCCGAGAAAACAGAGGTCTGTTTCGTCGACGATGCCCGACCAGTAGGTCGCGACGAATGTCCCGCCGTCGCGCACGAAAGCGTCGATTCGCTCGGCGAAACCGGGCTTGAGCATATAGGCCATTGGTGCAATCACGACGCGGTAGTCATTTACAGACACGGTCTGGTCTATGACATCGGTCGGAATGTTCATCTTCCAGAGTTGCCTGTAATGCGTAATGACGGTCTCCAGATACGCGGTCCGTCCGTCGTTGCGTGGACCTCTAGCGGTCTCGATCGCCCAGCGGTTCTCCCAGTCGTACACGACCGCGACCCGCGCGGGAACCCGGCTTCCTGCGACTTCGGATACCGACTCGAGGAGATTGCCAAGTTCTGCGACTTCGCCGAAGACCCGGGTGTGCTCGTGTCCCACGTGATCCACGACTGCTCCGTGAAACTTCTCCCATGCCCCGCGACTTTTTCGCCACTGAAAATACTCGATCGTGTCGGCGCCGTGTGCGACGGCGTGCATGCTCGAGAGGGTGTGCATACCCGGTTCCTTGCGTTTCCCGACCTGCTGCCAGTTGGTCATGCTCGGTGTGCTTTCCATGAGCATGAATGGCTTTCCCCCCTTCACCGAGCGGATCAGAGCGTGCATGAACGCGACGTCGGCTGCCCGTTCGTAGTCGCGAAGGTCGGCTGCAGCACCTGAGCCTCCGTCGCTGCCGCCGGCCGCGGTGTGTCCCGGCGAATCGCCGGCAATCCCGTCGCCGGGTGCCTGTCCCGGGCGTTCAGCCGGTGTGTGCCAGCGCGGGTAACTGTCCCAGGACGCAACGTCTATGAAGTCCGCGAAACGGAAATAGTCAAGACCGGGATAGTTCTCCATGAAGTTTGTGGTAACGGGTATCTCAGGGGTAATCCGTTTCAACGGTTCAATCTCGTGGCGCATGAAGTCGACGGTCTGGTGCGTCACGAAACGCTTCCAGTCGAGCACAAGGCCGTGGACCGCGCGTTCGCCGTGAGGCGCGGGGGAGAGGATCTGCTCCCAGTCCTGATACGTTCTACTCCAGAACGATGTCCACCAGGCACGGTTCAGCGCATCCAGGTCGTGGTCGTATCGAACTTTCAGCCACTCCCGGAACGCCTGTTGCGAGAAATCGGAGTGATCTTCGCCGCCATACTCGTTTGAGATGTGCCAGATCAGGAGTGCCGGATGCTGCGCGTAGCGTTCTGCGAGCTTCGTGTTGATAATGCCGACCTTTTCACGCATGACGGGAGACGAGTAGTTATGATTGTGCCGTGTGCCCGGAAGCTCCAGGGTTCTGTCTTCACGAACGCGGTTTGTCTCCGGGTACCGTGTGGCGAGCCAGCGCGGACGTGCTCCGCTTGGTGTCGCGAGGCAGGCGTACATGCCTGCTGCTGAGAGTCGGTCCATGATGTTGTCGAGCCATTCGAAGCAGAACGTTCCTTCCTGCGGCTCAAGTGCAGCCCATGCGAATATGCCGATGTTCATGATGGAGCACTTCGCCAGCTTCATAAGCCTGAAATCTTCGTCGATCACCTCAGGCATATGCAGCCACTGATCGGGGTTGTAGTCGGCTCCGTGGAGAATCGTGTTTACTCGGGGATGGAATATCGGATCATAGTTCATGGTCCCCACAGCATAGAGCGCTCTTATTGTATGGGCAAGCGCGTACAAAGCATTGACCACGTGGTCAACCTATAGTACGATGCAGCCGTAAATATTGACCATGTGGTCAAGGAGGCGTGATATGCAGATACCGGTATGGGGTTGGATTCTGATTGGCGCAGGAGTGGTCCTTATTGGCTACCTCAAGCTCAAGGCGTGGGCCGCCATAAAACGGAAGATGGAGGCGAAGGCCGGCGAATCGTACGAGAGCGACGAGTAAGTCGTGCCGTCGGAGGCCTTTGCGAAGCTGACACAGCAGAAGCAGGATCAGATTCTCTCCTGCGCCCGCCGCCATTTCATAGCTCAGGGATACGTCGGCGCTTCGACGAACCGCATCGTAGCTGACATCGGCATCTCCAAGGGAAGCCTGTTCTACTATTTTGACGGGAAAGAAGATCTGTATCTGACTGTGCTGTCTCGGGCTCAGCGTGCGATTGCCTCAGAGTTGCGTACCGCTATTGTCGAATGGCCGGACGATCTGATCAGACGTCTGGAAGTGATTCTCACAGCCGGAGGCGAGGTATTGAAGCAGCACCCCGAAGACTACCGGCTGTTCGAAGGTTTTCTCGACAGCGGGCAGTCGCAGCTTCTGCAGCGCTTCATGGCCGAGTACGTCGATGGTCAGGCGGACCTTTCGCTCTCAGGGTGGTTCGACGGTGTCGACACGACCGGGTTTGCGGATGAGCCCGAGGTGATCTACGAGGTGGTTCAGTGGATGTTCACGGGCATCAAGCTTGAGTACATGAGCGCGCGTGCCAGTGCCGAAACAACGCTTGAACAGACGGTCGACGAGATTACGTCCCGTATGCGACGGGCCATGCGCGTGTTACGTCGCGCGATATATCAGAAGAAGGATGAATGAGATGATCAGTGTGCGCAATCTGTTTCACGATTACGAGGGTAAGGGCAGTTTTGCAGTCGAGAATGTAAGCTTTGATGTACCCGCAGGGTCGATCTACGGCTTTCTCGGACCAAGCGGCTCGGGTAAGAGCACTGTGCAGAACATTCTGACAAAACTGTTGAGCCTTCAGCGGGGCGAGGTGACCTACGAGGGAGTGCCCATCCGGCAGATTCGCCCCGATTTCTTTAATCGTGTCGGGTACTCTTTTGAGTTGCCGAATCTCTACACGAAGCTCACGGGGCTCGAAAACCTCAGGCTACACGCCGGGCTGTTTTCGGTCCCGACCGAAGATCCCCGACGCGTCCTTGAGATGGTCGGGCTCGCCGACGCTGCGCACCGGAAGACGGGACAGTACTCGAAAGGGATGAAACAACGTCTGAGTTTCGCACGGTCCATTATCAACAAGCCCGACCTGCTGTTTCTCGACGAACCCATGTCAGGGCTCGATCCGACGACTGCTGCACGCATCAAGACCATTATTGCCGAGAAGCGGGCGGCTGGCGTCACGATATTCATGACGACCCACAACATGTTTACCGCGGACGAACTCTGCGATCAGGTCGCGTTTCTAAACGAGGGGCGCATTATAGCAACCGACACGCCGCGAAATCTCAAGCTTGCCTACGGCGAGAAATCGGTGAAGCTGGAGTACGCCTCGGAGACCGGAAGTGGGTTCCAGTCTCAGACGCTCTTTCTTGACCGGGAGGACGACCGCAGACGCTTCATGGAGCTGACCGAAGCGGGACGGGTCGAAACGGTCCACAGCCAGGAGGCGACGCTCGAACAGATCTTTATGAGATTGACCGGAAGAGGGTTATCCTGATGCGTGCGATACTGACACTCGCAGGTGCCGAGTTCGTGACCATGAGGCGGAACCTGTTCTCCATTGTCATGGTCCTGACACTGGTGCTCACTGTGGCGGGCTTCTATCTGGTGCCCGACGGAGACCAAAGGACCATAGCGGCGGGGCGTGCGGGAAACGATGCGATTGCTGCAGCGGCCATGACAGAGGACCTTCCCGTGCGATACCTCGGCGAGCGTCGCGAACCGGTCGGCAATCGCACCAATCTGATCATCAATCTGATTGTGTTCGAAGTGCTTATTCTGCCCTTTGTATTTATCGGGGTGAACCTGTTCCAGGAGAAACAGGACGGGACCATTCGCGCGTACCGGGTGACGCCCGGTGGAACCGGCACGTATGTAGCGGCGAAGATGCTCCTCTGGACGGTTCTGACCATACTGTATGGCGTTGCGCTGCTGCTGCTCACCGTCGGTTTGAACCTGTCGCTTTTTGCATGGGCGTCCATGATCATGCTGTTTACCGTTGCCGGACTTTTTATCAGCGCCTTCGGACTCCTTTTTGCGCTGTTCTTCTCGAGTATCAGTGCGTGGTTTCTGCCCGGCATTTCAATTCTACTTGTCAGCCAGCTTCCCATCGTGTCGTACCTGTTTCCCGCCTTTTCGCCGCGCTGGCTTACCTGGTTTCCGACCTACCGGCTTCTGTACGCGGTTCGCGATATCCTCACGATCGGACCGTCCGGGCTCATGGGACCAGGAGAAGCGATAGGTGGTGCTCTGCTGTATCTGGTAGCGCTCGCGGGCGTGGCCACGATCGCAGTCCGTGCCGCCGCCGCGCGGGTTCTCATGAAGGAGGCTCGAATATGAGCTCGATTTCACGCATACTGGCCCGGCTTGAAGCCGACTGGGCCATGGCGCGTCGCGATCCGATTTCCCTCTATATCCTTCTCGCGCCGGTCATTTTTGCGGTGCTTATTCGCGCCTTTGTTCCAGGACTCGGGGAACAGCCGCCGACCTTTGCTGTACTCGAATCGTTACCCGTTTCGACGCAGGACCTTCTCGCACGACACGGCCAGATCGCGGTGTTCGAGGACCAGACCCGTCTGGAAGCCAGGGTAAAGCGACCCGACGATGTGCCGGGTTTTGTGCCCGCCCCTGAAGGTCTGCAAATGCTCCTGCAGGGCGATGAGCTTGAGTCTGCCGAACAATACTATCGCATGGTGCTGCTCGACGTGCTCTCGGGTGGCGATGTGCTCGGAAATGCGAATGCTACCGACTCGTCGGGAAGCGGCGACTCGATGCTGCTGAGCTACCTGGCCATCGTAGTGCTCATGACGACGGTCCTCCTTGGCGGCATGCAGGCCGGATTCCTGCTGGTCGAGGACCGGAGTTCCGGGGCTATACGGGCTCTGGCTGTGTCGCCGCTGCGCCTCCGCGACTATCTGGCCGCACGCTACGTCTACATTCTTGCCCAAAGCGCGCTTGGCATGGTTGCGGCAGCGTACATCATGCTCGGCTGGTCCGTGACACTTTCCTCGCTTCTTCTGACCGTGCTGATCGGTGGCCTCTGCGGTGCGCTGGTGGGGACGCTGCTCGGGACGCTTGCCGACAGCCAGGTGGCGGCAATGGGAGTAGGCAAACTCCTGATCCCGCTGTTTCTGCTCGTGCCGCTTTTAAGTCTTGTAATTCCTGAAGCCTACCGGCCCTTTCTATGGCCGTTTCCGAATTTCTGGTTGTGGTGCATGCTTGAGTCGGTCTACATCGGAAATCTCGGCTACAGTTTTCGGGTAAGCGCCGTCCTTGCCGCGGTTTTGGGCTTTGCAGCGAATCTACCCCTCATGCGTCGGCTGCAAAAGAGTGTGAAGCTGCGGTAAGGCGACATTCACCGACACGGGGAAAACGGCATATACTCTGTCTATGGGTAGAGGCGCGCGGCGGGCGAGCATTCTGATCTGCGAAGACGAGCGTATAGTCGCTCTTGGCGAAAAATCGGTGCTGGAGTCGGCAGGCTACGCCGTTTCTATTGCCCCCAGTGGTGAACAGGCCCTGTCGATGCTTGCCGGCGGGTTGCGGCCTGCGTTGATTCTCATGGATATTGACCTGGGCTCGGGTATGGATGGAACCGAGGCCGCCGAAAAGATCGTTGAGCGGTACGATATACCGGTCGTTTTCCTCTCGTCGCATACCGAACCCGAAATTGTCGAGAAAACCGAGGGCATCACCTCGTACGGATACGTGGTCAAGTATGCAGGCGACACGGTTCTGCTCGCATCCATTCGCATGGCGTTTCGGCTTTTCGAGTCGCGGCAGCGTCAGAAGCGCGCAGAGGAGCGGTTACGGGAGCAGAATCGCTACCTGAGCCTGTATCGAACGACAGTGGACGGAATGAACGATCACAAGATCGCGGTGGTCGACAGCAGGTACCGCTATCAGGTCGTCAGCCGGCAGTTTGCCGAGAGTTTCGAACGACGCGAATCGGAGATCGTTGGTGGTACCATAGCCGATCTGGTCGGCACGCGGGTGTTTGAGGAGAAGATTCGACCTCATATAGACCGCGGTCTTGCAGGGTATCCGACGGAGTTCGAGGATACATTCGAGTTTCCCCGACTTGGACGCAGGAATATGCGGGTTCGCTATTATCCACTTCCTGATTTCAGCGGGCCCGAATCTGCTGTCGCGGTGGTCATTCAGGATATAACCGAGCGAACAGTCATAGAGCAGGCGGCGCGAACCGCCGAGAAGAGCCTCGATCTTATTCTGGACTCGGTACCCGCCGCTATATGGTTCACCGATCGTGACGGCTGCTATACTCGTGTAAACCGAGCGTGGTCCGAGTCTGTCGGCGTCGCGCGGGACGACGCGATCGGAAAGACGGCGGCCGAGGTGTTTAATCCTGAAATGGCGCAGCAGCTCGCACGCGAAGAACAGGAGATTGTTCGCACAGGGACCGCAATACGGGGGCACGTCACGTCGCATAGAACGCTCGCGGGACATGAGGGATGGAGCCGGACCGACCGCTTCCCGATAACGAATGAGTCTGGTGACGTCATTGGCCTTGTTGGATTCGGGGTAGACATTACCGCCGAACATACCGCGATCCGCGAACTGGAACGCAATCGCGCACGCACAGACGCGATCCTCGCGGCGCACCCCGATATCGTATTCGTGACCGACCGGGAGGGCTTGATCCTCGAATATCACACGCAGGCCACAGACCTGCTCGCAGGAACTGAGATCACCGGACGCACCGTCCGGGAACAGCTGCCCGCTGAGATTGGAGCGCTTGTCGGCGATGCGATCGAGCGAGCCTACGATACGGGACAGCTTCAGGTCATAAACTACGAGCTTGACGTGCCCGCCGGCCGTCGGCACTTCGAGGATCGGCTTGTCCGGCTCGAGGACGGGCGCGTACTTGGCATCGTCCGCGATATTACAGCACGTCGTCATGCGGAGTTCGAGGCGCAGCGACTGCTCGCCGAAAAAGAGAACCTTATCCGCGAGGTGCAGCACCGCATCAAGAATACCATGCATACGATGGGGGCAATGCTGTCGCTTCACGCGGACGCGCTTCAGGACAGTCCGGCGGCGAATGCGGCACTCACCGACGCCCGAAGCCGGTTCCGCAGCATGGAAGTGCTCTACGATCAGTTATACCGGTCGGATGTGCACAACAGCGGCTCCCTGAAACAGTATCTGAGCGAAATCGTCAATACCGTTGTCGCTCTGTTCCCGGCAGGGTCTCGCATACGCGTATCGGAACAGCTCGAGGATCGTGTACTTCCCACCTCGGTTCTGTCTCCCGTCGGCATGATTGTAACCGAACTCGTAACCAACGCCATGAAGTACGCGTTCGCTAATGAGCCTCTCTCCACCACTGATAAGGCGATCCTTACGGTAGCCTCGCAGGTCTCCGGTACCACGGTCCGTATTACCGTTGCCGACACCGGCCCCGGCATTCTGCCTGAGAACGAAGGCGGTACGCGCGACGGGTTCGGGCTGCGCATAATCCGTGCGTTGGCGGAACAGCTTGGCGCTACCATAGCAATCAAAACCGATGCGGGGACCGCGGTGACCCTGGAGTTCAGCCTCCCGGGACAGTAGCAGGATCCGGGCGATCAGCCTTCGCTCATACCCGCATCGACGGCGGCTCGTTCCGCCCCGAGAGCGGTTTTGTAGCGGGCGAAATAGGCGTTGAAGCCTGCAACGTCGTTCGCAGTTGGCACGACCGTGCTGACCGCTGCGTCTGCAAAAACCCGGTCGAGATAGTCCGGCAGCGACCCGCCGCCGTCTTTCAGGAAGGAAGCGAGAAGCGCCATACCCCAGGCACCGCCTTCGCCGGCAGTGTCCATGACCGAACATTCACATCCGGTCACCGCCGCAGCGATTCTTTGACCGACGACGGGAGTCGTAAAGAAACCGCCGTGGCCGGTTATGCGCTCAATGTGCGCTCCTTCCCGCTCACGCAGGACATCGAGTCCGATGCGCATAGCAGCGAGGGCGGAGAACATGTGCGCCCGCATCAGGTTGGCGGGCGTAAAGCGTGCTCCCGAAGCGCGCAGGAAAAGCGGCACACCGTCGGCGAAACCGGTCAGATGTTCGCCCGATCGGTAGGGAATAACCGTGAGACCTCCGGCGTCGGCATCGGCTTCAAGCGCGAGTGGTAGAAGCGCGGAGAAGCTCTCGCTCAGGGAAACCTCGTTTCCAAGGGCAGAAAACGCGTCTTTCAGCATGGAAACCCAGTCGTTCAGGTCTGAGGTGCAGTTGTTGGAGTGAGCCATAGCCACGGTCTTACCGTCCGGTGTCAGGAACACATCGATCTCTTCGTGAAATCCTTCAAGTGGTTTTTCAAGAACAACCATCGCGAAGGCGGATGTTCCTGCAGACATGTTCGCCGTCCGGGGTCGTATACTGTTGGTGGCAATCATACCGGTTCCCGCGTCGCCCTCCGGAGGACAGAACGGAAGACCTGTCTTCACGGTCCCCGTCGGATCAAAACGCCCGACCGCCTGCTCGTTGAGCGTTCCGGCTTCGGTTCCGTGCTCCACCACCTCGGGCATAATGTCGAGGAAGCGGTAGGGCATTCCGTGCTTCTTCAGAATCTCATCGAACATTGCGACGTATGTTGCATCGTAGGTAAGGGTCTCGGGATCAACAGGAAACATGCCGGAGGCTTCGTTCAAACCGAGCACGTGTCGTCCGGTGAGCGTATAATGAACGTGACCGGCGAGTGAGGTCAGTCGTCGGATACGAGGGACATGGTCTTCGCCGTTGAGTATAGCCTCGTACAGGTGTGCGACGCTCCACCGCTGCGGAACCGGAAACTGAAAGAGCTCGCTGAGCTCGGCAGACGCACGGTGTGTACGGTTATTTCGCCAGGTGCGAAAGGGTACGAGCACATTATCGTCCTCGTCGAAGACGAGATAGCCGTGCATCATACCGCTGAGACCGGCGGCGGCGATCTGTGGCGATGTGCCTGTTGAGGCGCGGTAGTCCTCAACGAGCGTGCTCATGGCTTCGCGGAGACCGCTCCACGCGGCATCGAGGGAATACGACCAGTAACCGTCGACCTGCGTATCCTGCCAGGTATACGACCCGGATGCGACAGGTTTCCACGTAGTGTCGATCAGCGTCGACTTGATTCGTGTAGACCCGAACTCTATGCCGAGCGTCAGTTCCGAAGTGCTCATGTCAAATACTCCTTTTTCGATGTACGGGAGACGTATACAATACCATGATAATGGATAGCCGCGCAGACCCTTACAGCATCATTGT
>JBKHAN010000038.1:0-26456 GCA_046542845.1 Spirochaetaceae bacterium | reverse complement strand
TGGATTTTCGTCTTGCTGCGGTTCAGCTTTTCAGCTGTGGATGTGCGGGTCGCGAAGAAGTTTCTCCGGCGGAATACTGCGAATCGCCGGCGTTTACCGTAACGTTATGCTTTAGTGTTCCGATTACGCATTGCCGCAACGGCAGACGGGGTTGCACCTGACCCGCTTATAGGATAAAATTATATCGATATGTTTCTACCCTTACTAACAGGGAAGGAGTTGTTTGATGAGTAATAGCCAAACGGCGGTTTTTCAGGCGTTTGCAGCGCTTAAGGAAAAGGATCGGTTCGTCCCCTGGGGATACGAGCCTCACCCTCTCGAGCAAGGGGATATTGAAGTGAAGGTCACTCACAATGGCCTCTGCCATACGGACCTGCATATGCGGGACAACGACTGGGGAATTTCGAGCTATCCCCTCGTTGCGGGGCACGAGGTGGTTGGCGAGGTGGTAGCGGTCGGGGAGAAGGTAAACGGTTTCGTGGTGGGTGACCGGGTCGGAGTCGGCTGGATCCGAGACTCGTGCGGAACCTGCGATCACTGTCTCCAAGGACAGGAGAACATCTGCCGCGTCGGTTACACTGGGTTGATTGTGGGTAACCACGGAGGGTTTGCCGACCGATTGCGCGTTCCATCGGACTTCGCCTTTCGTATTCCTGATGGTCTCGATTCGGTCAGCGCTGCGCCGTTGCTCTGCGCCGGGATTACGGTCTACTCGCCGCTTCGAACGCATATTACCCGCCCCGGTATGCGGGTCGGCGTGATGGGTATCGGAGGACTCGGACACCTGGCACTGCAATTTGCTCGCGCCATGGGTGCCGAGGTAGTGGCAATCTCGTCTTCACCTTCGAAGGCAGAGGAGGCTAAGAGTTTCGGGGCTCATCATTTCTGCCAGTGGGGAAACGCACAGGCACTCGCCGACCACGCAGGCACGATGGACCTGGTACTCTGCACCGTCAGCGCCGACACCGATTGGGACGCCGCGTTCGGACTGCTCGCAAACAACGGCAAACTCGTACTGGTTGGCATTCCTGTTTCGTCGATGAATATCCCGTTTATCCCTCTGGTCTTCGGGCAAAAGACCATCGCAGGGAGCATTGTCGGTGGGCGGCATTTCATGAAAGAAATGCTGGAGTTTGCTGCAGTTCACGGCATTAGGCCACAGACGGAAACAATGCCCCTGGCTCAGTTGAACGAGGCGATGGATCTAGTCGCGGAAAACAAGGCGCGTTACCGTATCGTACTTGTATCGGAGTAAGGGATGATTACAACCGAGGTCTTGTTGGAAAGTAGGTTCAGAACCAACTCGGTAGCTTCTCGTTTAGTCGTTTTACCCGTGGAGCGGTAGCACGACATCCCGGGTACCTTGTAGCGAGAACACGTTTGCTCTTTTGCGGCTTTGGAAATCGAATACGCTTGTTTCATGTGTTTCTTCTCCTTGGCCGCCTGGAGCAGCCGGTTGGATAGTTGGTTGGAGAATAAAAGGGGTTGAAAAAACAGTTCACGTTTTGTTGACGCTGTACTGTTGAGTGCACATAAAAAAACCTTTTCCATAGAGGAAAAGGTTTTTTTCATTGCAATATAAAGACTTATCAATGCCCGAGGGGAGACTCGAACTCCCACATCCGTAAGGACACTAGACCCTGAACCTAGCGCGTCTACCAATTCCGCCACTCGGGCTTGAGTGCTGAAATAGCTTTATATCGTGTCGCAGGTGTTTTCGTCAATGGAAGAATGCCGGGGCTGAAGGCCCCGGCATGTGTGCACCGGGCGCGGACGGGCCGCCCCGGTATTGTGCTATTCAGGGATCTTGTCGTCGGGGCCGGATGTGTTGTCCTTGATTGCCTTTATGACGCGTACGACCGCCGTTTCGATTTGCGGTTTAAACAACACACCAACAGCGATTCCGATTATCAATCCCCAGATCATCCGTTTCCTTCCTTGCCCTTCTTGCTGTTGCTCGCAGCGCCGCCGCCGGTGCTTTTGCTGCGTTCGGGCTCCTCGGTTTTTATGTTTACCTTCACGCCTTCTGCTGCCTGCACGACATCGCGCGGAGGAACGCTGACAACAAGGATACCATTTCGGAAGACGGCTTCGGTAGCCTTCTGGTCGTATTTATCTGCCGGTACGAAGTATTTCTGTTCCGGAACATCCTTCAGCTTGAGACGGCGCTTGAAATACTTGACCGATTCTTCGGGTTCCTGTTTCTCGGATACGGTTGCTGAGAAGATCAGGTGATCTCCTCGAAACTCGATTGTAATATCGTCTTCGTGAAATCCCGCGAGTGCAAACTCGAAGACCATGGTCTTGTCGTCCTTCACGTACACGTTTGACGGCGGGTACGAGTAGGCGGGGTAATAATCGCGTTCGTCTCCGAAGCGCCAGGAATACACTTTCGCGCCAGGGTAGGACATAGAATCCTTCAAGGCGCTGGAAAACTCTTCGGCAGCGTCAAAGATCTCGTCGATGATCTTGCCGATATCGAAATAATCGTGGCTTTTCATAGGAAAGCCTCCTTCTGTTGAGATCCGGTTCCGGGGTTACGGCAACCGTTTATGTGCCCGGTTTGACCGCGACACAGGGTATGCCTGCCAACGGCAGCGCATACCCCTATAATATACACGTCCAGCGTGGCTTCGCCGAGTCCGAAACTGAACGTTGGCTTTCGGAAACGGCTGTTTCCGCGTATGGTAGGCACAATGAAAGTACTTTTCGTCGGTGAGATTGTCAGCAAGTCGGGAATCTACTGTGTGAAGACGGCCTTGCAGGATGTGAAGACGCGAACGGGCGCGCAGTTCGTGATCGCGAACGGGGACGGAGCTACCGGTGGGTTCGGTATCGGGAAGAGCCATGCCGTGTATCTGCGCAAACTCGGGGTCGACTGCATTACCGGAGGCGACCAGATTTACTACAAAAAGGATATTGCGGAGTTCATTGATCATGCAGGACACATGGTGCGTGCTGCAAATTTTCCGCCGAAGAATCCTGGCCGCGGGTACCGGATATATTCCGTCGACAACGTCTCCATAGCGGTGCTGAACTTACTCGGCCTGAGCGGATTTCTGCGGGTTCATCTCTCGAATCCGTATTCGTATCTGCCTGGGCTCGTTGAACGTCTCAAAAAGGACGCGAACATCATTATCCTCGATTATCATGCGACGACGACGGCGGAGAAGCGCATCATGAGTCTCTATGCCGATGGCATGGTGTCGGCGGTAATGGGAACGGGGCAGCGGGTGCTCACCGCAGATCTCGGGTTGAGCGAACGCGGAACTGCCACGATCACCGATACCGGGCGAACCGGAAGTCTGAACAGCGTCGCGGGGCTTGCCGCAGAGGTGGAGATCGAGAAGTTTCTCACCGGCATTCCGCAGCGCAGTCGGGACGCGTGGGATAATCTTGAGCTGCAGGGCGTCCTGCTTGATATCAACGAATCCGGGCACACTGCATCGGTGGAGTATATTCGCGAACCGGTGGAGCCACCGGAGGTGCCGACGGAGGAACCCGAGTAAGTGAGGGCGTACTAGGGAGCTGCGTATCCGAATGTCGTTCTGAAGTAGCGCTCGGTTTCCCGACGGACCGTATCCATTTCCACAGACCGGCCAGTGCATGCTTCTAGCGACGTCACGCCGCGGTCGTGTATACCGCAGGGGATAATCCAGTCGAAGTGGCTCAGATCCGTACTCACGTTGAACGCGAATCCGTGCATGGTTACACGGTTGCGTATGGCGATACCCACGGCCGTAATCTTGTTCGCGCCGACCCAGACCCCGCGGTTATGCGGGTCAAGGTGCGCATCGATATTGTACAGCTCGCCGAGCATGTCGACGAACATCTGTTCTAACGAGGTAATGAAGCGTTTTATGTGTACCGCGCGTTCGTAGAGGTGTATGATCGGGTATCCTACAAGCTGCCCGGGTCCGTGATATGTCGCAAGCCCGCCGCGGCTTATGCGGTGCACCTCGACTCCGAGCCGTGTGCGCTCGTCTTTCGACAGCAGGATGTCGGCTTCAGTCGTTGCCCGGCCAAGGGTAATGACAGGCGGGTGTTCGACAAAGAACAGGGTGTCCGGGATCTCCTCGTCGTAGCGGTCGCGGTTCGCCCGATCCTGAACTGCCAGCGCATCCCCGTAGGCCATGTGTCCGAGGTCCCGTACGGCCAGTCGTTTCATTCCGATGCCCCATACTCGCGTGCTGTATCGTTCAGAATCCCGCCCAGGTCCTCAAGGCTGAACTGACGGTAAAGGTATCCGGCGGCGTGAGCTGCTCGGGGCATGCCATAGACGACCGATGAAGCCTCATCCTGTCCTATTGTAAGCGCCCCGGCTTCGTACATGGTGCCGATCTCCCGGGCTCCGTCCCTGCCCATTCCCGTCATTATGACGCCCATCGCCTCGTTCCCGTAGGTGGCGGCAACTGAGGCAAAGAGCACGTCCGCGCTTGGCCTGTGCCCGCTGACCGCCTCGTCGTCGGAGATACGAACAACGGTGGCGAGTGAACGACGTTCTACCCTCATGTGCTTGTCACCAGGTGCTATGAGCACACGTCGGGGCTTGACGAGATCGCCGTCCTTTGCCTCCTTGACTTCGAGAGCGCAGATGCGCCCAAGACTCACGGCGAACTCTGCGGTGAACCCTGCGGGCATGTGCTGAACGATCAGAATGGGCAGGTTCATGTCGGCGTCTATGAGCGGCAGGACCTTACGCAGGGCGTTCGGGCCACCGGTTGATATGCCGATCGCAACAAGACGCACCGGTCCCGGCTTCCGGGAGGGGGTTCGTTTCGGCAGGTCATACAGCGATCGTGCAGGTGCTGCAGCCGGGGCGTGGCCGCTTCGCGCGGCAGGCTCGTAGGTGGTGGACGTCTGCGGGGCGGATGGTGGAGCGCCAACGGCGGCCCCTCGGGTGCGTTGCCGGTACGAACCTCCGTAGGCCCGCACGAGCTCAGTAAGCTGTGCGGAGACCGCGGCGATATCCTGACCTTCTTCGCCGGTCGGTTTCATAATGAACTCGGAAGCGCCGAGCGACAGCGCTTCCATGGTGACTTTCGCGCCTTTCTGCGCATGCGACGACAGGATCAGGACAGGGATCTCCATGCCCTGCCGCTTTCGTTCATTCAGGAACTCGATCCCGTTCATTTCAGGCATTTCGAGATCAAGGATAATGATGTCGGGGTTCAGGCGAGGGATCTTCTCCATAGCAAATCGCCCGTTCATGGCACGGCCAACCACGCTCAGGTCAGGGCTTTGATCGATGATTCTGGAGATAAGGTTGCGCATGAGCGCCGAGTCATCTACGACCAGTACTGAAATGGTGTCCATGAATGGGCCTATGGGGCGATCGTGGATCTGCCGCTTGCCTTACGATACACACACGCCCAGTCCGTTCGAACGAACTCGAATTGTGTCTTCATTCCAAACAGTGATTCGGAGTGTCCAATGAACAGATAGCTGTACGCACTCATGGCGTTCCAGAAGTGATCGACAGTAATTTTCTGCGCCACGTCGTCGAAATAGATGAGCACGTTCCGACAGAAAATTATGTCGAGGCCCCTTACTCCGTTCGAGTGCTTGAGATTGTGGTAGTCAAACGTGACCCGTTTCATGACCTCGGGATGTATCTGATACCCGGCGTCTTTCTCGAGAAAGTACTTTTTCAGGTATTTTTCCGGTACACCGGTGACACGATGGGTCGGGTAGAACCCTGCTTTCGCTGTCATAAGCGATTTCAGACTGATGTCGCTTGCGATGACTTTGATGGTGTAGCCCGGAGGGAGAATCTCCATGAGTACCATCGCGATGGTATACGGTTCTTCGCCCGTTGAGCATCCTGCGCTCCAGATGGCGATCTGCTTGTCGGTCGTTGTTTTCTTTCGCTCGATCAAATCGGGAATGACAAACTTCTCGAAGGTCTCAAAATGTGCGGTGTTGCGAAAAAACCTGGTCAGATTGGTAGTAACCGAATCGAGAAACTCTTTCAGCTCCTCACCGTCTCGGCGCAGGTGATCGTAATAGTCCCCTACGTTATCGCGCGAGGTTATACGGAGCCGCTCTCGCAGTCTGCTCTCAAGTATGGACCTGTTCGTCTCGGAAAAGTGTATACCGCTCTCGTCATATATGAGGTTACGAAACCGGGTAAAGTCGCTATCGCTCAGTATTGCTGCCATTTTTTGCTTGCAGTCAAGTCTATGGAGCCTGATCGGGGCTGTCAATCAGCGCTGTGAGCCACTACACTGGGGACGGAGGAAGATACAATGAATTTACGAAGCCGATTCCCCGAGAACTTTTTGTGGGGGACCGCTACTGCAAGCTATCAGGTCGAAGGTGCCGCACACGAAGACGGCAGGGGTGTGAGCATATGGGATACGTTTTCGCGTACGCCCGGCAAGGTTGTACACGGCCATACAGGCGACATCGCCTGCGACCAGTACCATCGCTATAAAGAAGATATAGAACTTATGAAGGCCCTCGGCACCGACGCGTACCGCTTCTCAATCGCGTGGCCTCGCATCTTTCCGGAGGGCAGAGGGGCTCAGAATCCGAAGGGTTTTGATTACTACAACGCGCTCGTCGACGCGCTTCTGGCCGCAGGGATAAAACCCGTCCCGACAACCTACCACTGGGACCTTCCGCAAGCGCTTCAGGACGCGGGAGGCTGGCCCGCTCGCGATACCGCATACGCATACGCCGACTATGCCGAAGCGTGCTTCAAGGCTCTCGGCGACCGGGTCGACATGTGGATCACACTGAACGAGCCGTTCTGTAGCGCGGTGCTCGGATACCTGGACGGACGGCATGCTCCGGGAGAGCGCAGCATGGCACGTACGACCGCCGCAGTTCATCACCTCAATCTGGGTCATGGACTTGCCGTTCGCGCGTTTCGCGACGGCGGCTACGAGGGAAACATCGGTACAACCCTCAATACGCAGACCCCACGCCCGGCGACCTCCCGGCCGGAAGATATCGAGGCCGCCGATAGAGCCGCCGACTTTCCCACCCGCATGTTTCTCGACCCGCTGCTCGGCAAAGGCTATCCTCAGCGTCTTCTCGACGCGTACGACGAAGCCCACGTTCCACTCGAAGACGGGGATTTGGACATCATATCGAGTGATATCGACTTTCTGGGGCTGAACTACTACCACGAGGAGTGCGTTGCGCACGATCCGAATCACCCTGAGGGCTATCGCCTTGTTCCCCAATATCATGCGACAACCGACATGGGCTGGCCGATTACGCCGAACGGCATACATCGGCATTTGACCTGGCTGCATGAGCACACGGCGGGGATGAAGATCTACGTGACGGAAAACGGCTGCGCCATGCCGGATGTGTTGAGTGCGGACGGAACCCGTGTGCACGATCACGACCGGATCGCATTCCTGAAAGACTATCTGAGTGCGTGTGCGGACGCCATACAGGAGGGCGTGAACCTGCAGGGCTACTTCCTGTGGAGTTTTATTGATAACTTCGAGTGGGCGTACGGGTACACGAAGCGTTTCGGCATTGTCTACTGCGATTATCTCGACGGCAGGCGCGTACCCAAAGACAGTTTCTACTTTTTCCGCGATCTTATCGCAGGAATGGAGTGATCTGCAGCCTGATTCGTTGACCGGTCTGCAGTCTACCGGGATAATGAAATCCCGATGAAGAAATACGTAATTGTAACCGGCGGTGTGTGTTCGAGTCTCGGAAAGGGCATCGCCGCCGCGAGTCTCGGGAGCCTTCTGGAAAGCCGCGGCCTCTCGGTCCGCATGGTCAAAATAGACCCCTACATAAACGTGGATGCGGGCACCATGAGTCCGTACCAGCACGGTGAGGTGTTCGTCACCGACGACGGTGCGGAGACCGATCTGGACCTGGGAAACTATTCGCGTTTTACCAACTCGCCGCTGAGCAGAGCAAACTCCATTACGACGGGGCAGGTCTATCAGGAGGTTATACAGCGTGAACGCGAGGGTCGCTACCTCGGTCGCACCGTGCAGGTCATTCCGCACATTACCGACCGGATCAAGCAGCGTATCATGTCGGTGGGCGAGCAGGAGGGTGTCGACGTAACGATTGTCGAGGTGGGGGGAACCGTCGGCGATATCGAAAGCATCCCCTTTCTCGAAGCGTCGCGGCAGATGATACACGAGATTGGTCATGAGCATGTGGTCAGCGTTCACCTGACGCTTATCCCGGAGGTCGGTGGGAACGAACTGAAGACGAAACCCACCCAGCATTCCGTGAAAGAAATGCGCGAGATCGGTATACAACCTGACGTGCTTCTGTGCCGGTGTCCGCGCCCCATGGAAGAAGACATGCGCCGTAAGATCGCGAACTTCACGAACGTCGACTACGAGGCGGTCGTCTCGGCACACGACGTGGAGTCGACCATTTACGAAATACCCCTCGTGTATCACGAGCAGAAGCTGGACCACATCGTCTGTGCGCGGCTTAATCTGCAATGCGCCGATGCGGACCTGTCGAACTGGGAGCACGTGGTTCATATCTTCAAGAATGCCGATACCCGGGTTCGCATCGGCGTGGTCGGCAAGTACATAGATCTCGCAGATTCATATAAATCCATCGATGAAGCGTTGCACCACGGGGGGATTGCAAACTCGGTCCGGGTCGAGCTCGTGAAAATCGACTCTGAGCGCCTCGAGCGAACCGGTAAGCTCGACGAATCGCTCGGCGGGCTCGACGGCATCCTGGTTCCCGGAGGGTTCGGGGGGCGTGGGATCGAGGGTATGATCGCCACCGCCCGTTACGCACGCGAGCACGATATTCCCTACTTCGGTATCTGCCTGGGCATGCAGATTATGGTAATTGAATGGGCGCGTCACGTTCTGGAACTCTCGGACGCCGACAGCACCGAGTTTTCACCCGACACACCCAATCCGGTGGTAAGTCTGCTGGAAGAACAGATCGATGTTCATAATTACGGTGGAACCATGCGACTCGGTGCGAGCGAATCGCGCCTGGTCGAGGGGACCAACATACACGCCGCCTACGGTGCCGAAAGGATCAGCGAGCGCCACAGGCACCGCTACGAGGTGTCCAACCGATATCGGGCTCAGCTCGGCGAATCGGGGCTCGTTATTTCCGGTACCACACCCGACCAGGAGCTGGTAGAATCGGTGGAGTGGCAGGAACATCCGTGGGCTGTGGGCGTGCAGTTTCATCCCGAATTCGGCTCCCGGCCGTCGCAGGCGCAGCCCTTGTTTCGGGACTTTGTGCGCGCCGCCGTCTCCCGGCATCGTGCACTGGACCGTACGCAGCGCGTCGCCGAGGTGGCAACCGCATCGGAAGGCTAATGCAGCAATCAGTCCGTGCGATCGTCGTCGTTCTCGTAAGCGTTTTCCTGGTGTCGTGCAGCCTCGACTATGACGCTGCCAGGCTCGCTGATTCCATCCCGGATACGATGCCGACCGCCCGACTCGCAGACTTTTCCCACACCGTCGTTCGACGGGGGCGACGCGTCTTCGCCATTGAAGCCGATGCGGCTTTGCGCTTCGACCGGCAGAACGAGCAACAGCTTGAGAACGTGCGCTTTCAGGAGTTCAACGCGGAAAGCGAGGTTATATCGTCGGGGTCCGCTGCCTTTGCCCGGTTTTTTTCCGAGACCGAGAATGTCGAGCTGATCGGTGCGATTGAGTTTTCGACCGACGTCGAGAATGCGGTCGTCACGGCCGATTACCTGTACTGGGACCGGGAAGGTGACATGCTGTACGGTGACCCGAACGAGATGGTACGCGTAACCCGCGGCGACGGGACGCGACTTGAGGGGCGGGGGTTCGAGGTGGATCTTCGCCGCCGCATCATCGACTTCACCGGCCCGGTCGAGGGCGTGTTCGTCGAGGATGATGGGGCTGGCGAATGAAGCGTGTTCTTCTCGTAGCAGCGCTATTGATCCTGCTTCCCGGCACTCTGTGGGCGGACCTCTCCATTCAAAGCGACCGCTGGGAGAGTGTCTTTGCCGAGGATGATGAACGCACCCTGTTAACCGGAAACGCCCGCGTGAGCTCCGACCGCATACAGGTGCGGGCAGACGAGATTGAGCTTTCCGGCGAAGCGTTCAGATTCGTTCGTGCGACCGGTGACATGGAGGTGATCGATCTCGAGCGCAACCTTCGGCTTACCGGGAACGAGCTTTTTGTCGACCGGGAGCTCGACATAATCCGGGTCGAAGGAAACGCGGAGATGGAAGACCGCGAGAATGAAATGATCGTCCGCGGCGGCTTCATTGAGTACTTCGGTGAACAGGAGTTGACCTTGATACAGGTTGGTGTTCGTATCCTGCGCGATGATCTGATAGCGCGGGCCGAGTTTGCCCGATACCTGCGTGCCGGTTCTACGCTTGAGCTGTCGGGATTGCCGCAGGTCACCCGAAACGGGGACGATTTTCGAGCCGGGCGCATTGTCATTGACCTCGAGTCGGATGAGATTACGCTTCGCGGCGAAGTCCGCGCGACGGTCAGGGAGCGAGAGGACTGAGTATGGCCCTGCTTGAAGCACGAAATCTTCACAAGTCGTTCGGCAGGAAAGAAGTCGTTCGGGGAATCAGTTTCTCTATGACCGACGGCGAAATTGTCGGGTTTCTCGGTCCCAACGGCGCCGGAAAAACGACCACCTTCTACATGGTTGTCGGCTTTATACGTCCGACGGCAGGCCAGGTTTTGCTCGACGGTCTGGATGTTACTCGCAAAGCCATGTATCTCCGTGCCCGGCTTGGTATCGCATACCTGCCTCAGGAACCGAGCGTATTCCGAAAACTGACCGTAGAGGACAACATTCTGGCAATTCTGGAGCTGCGCAAGGACTTGAGTCGAAAAGAGCGTACTGTCGTTCTTGACGAGTTGCTCGAAGAGCTCGGAATCGCGGGCAACCGCAAGCAGCCCGCGTATACCCTCAGTGGAGGCGAGCGTCGCCGCACCGAAATCGCGCGCAGTCTGGCTATTGAACCCAGATTCCTGCTTCTTGATGAGCCCTTTGCAGGGATAGACCCGATCGCCGTGTACGAGATCAAAACGATCGTGCGGACGCTTGCCGCGAAAGGTATTGGCGTACTTATTACCGACCACAACGTCCGTGACACCATGGAAATAACGCATCGCTCATATATAATCAAGGACGGAGAAATCGTCGTCTCGGGTAACCGGGAGGAGATAACAGCCAACGAGCTCGCGCGTAAGGTATACCTTGGCGATACCTTCGTCGTGTAACACGTGAGTATAACCAAGGAGTTCTCATGAAATATCGAAACCCGAATCTACCCCTGCAAGATCGTATCGAAGACCTGCTCTCGCATATGACGCTCGAGGAAAAAGCGTCGCAGCTGCTTCACGAAAGCCCGGCAATTGAACGCCTCGGCGTCCCCGAATACAACTGGTGGAACGAGTGTCTGCACGGAGTCGCCCGCGCGGGCAGGGCAACCGTGTTTCCGCAGGCAATCGCGCTCGGTGCGACGTTCAATCCCGACCTCGCTTTCGAGGTCGCGGAAGCGATTTCCACCGAAGGCAGGGCCAAGTTCAACGAAGCGATCAGGAATAACCAGCGCGGGCGATACCAGGGTCTGACATTCTGGACCCCCAACGTCAACATCTTCCGTGATCCTCGCTGGGGCCGGGGACAGGAAACCTACGGCGAAGACCCGTATCTGACCTCACGCATAGGAGCTGCCTTCGTCAAGGGCATTCAGGGTGACCATCCCCGGTACATGAAAGCCGCTGCGTGCGCGAAGCATTTCGCCGTCCATAGCGGTCCAGAGGGACTGCGGCACGAGTTTGATGCCCGCGTCAGCGAGAAAGATCTGCGGGAAACCTACCTCCCGGCCTTCAAAGCACTGGTCGAGGCGGGTGTCGAGGCGGTCATGGGCGCGTACAACCGCACCAACGGGGAGCCGTGCTGCGCGAGCGACACGCTCATGAACAGGATCCTTCGCGGTGAATGGAACTTCGGGGGCCACTACGTGTCCGACTGCTGGGCTATCGGTGACTTTCACACGCATCACAAGGTGACGGCGACCGTAGAGGAGTCGGCTGCCCTCGGCGTGCGCATGGGCTGCGATCTGAACTGTGGCTGCGTGTACGAATCGCTTCTGGCAGCCGTGGAACAGGGGCTCCTCGAAGAGGCGGATATAGACCGGTCGCTCAGGCGCCTGCTCTCAGCACGATTCCGGCTCGGCATGTTTGATCCGCCGGAGCTGGTTCCCTGGAGCTCGCTCCCGATGTCCGTTGTCGGATGCGATACGCATCGCTCCCTTGCTCGAGAGGTAGCCGAACAGTCCTGTGTGCTGCTGAAGAACAACGGCGTGCTTCCGCTGAAATCCGATGTCCGGAAACTCTTCGTAACCGGACCCGCGGCGACCGACCACACGGTGCTGCTGGGAAACTACCACGGCACCTCGACCCGTCTTGTCTCGTTCCTCGATGGTATTACCTCACGCGCCGGCGACGACCGCTGGGTGGTCTATCGGCAGGGGTGCGGGTTCGATACTCCGGTTCGCAACAAGCTGAACTATTCGTTTAACGAGGCCAAGGATCACGACATCGTTATCGCCTGTCTCGGCATTTCGAGCTACCTCGAAGGGGAGGAGGGCGATGCGTTCGCCTCGGATTTCAAGGGCGACAAACGGACGCTTGCGCTTTCAGAGGATCAGATTGACTACTGTCGTAAGATCAAGAAAGCGGGGGCACCGCTGGTCGTCGTGGTGACAGGGGGATCGCCTGTGGATCTTGCCGAGCTGCACGATCTGGCGGACGCGCTTGTGTTTGCCTGGTACCCTGGTGAGGAAGGCGGAAACGCGCTTGCCTCGCTGCTGTTCGGCGATACAAGTCCCTCCGGACGTCTGCCTATGACCTTTCCGGAATCGCTCGATCAGCTACCTCCCTTCGAAGACTACGCAATGAAGGGAAGAACCTATCGGTACATGACCGAGAAGCCGCAGTACCCGTTTGGCTTTGGACTCACCTACGGCGACATTCGGTACGAGTCGATCCGACAGGTCGACGCGGCTTCCGGAATGGAGTGGGATATGGCCGCGGCAGCCGGTGGATACGACAGCGACGTCGCCCATGGAGTAGATCTGGTTGTGACCCTGCGGAACGCGTCCGCAACGGGTGTGGCGGAGGTCGTGCAGACCTACGTGTCGTATGCGCACAACGACGGGACGCATCCGATTTCAAGGCTGGTACACGTGAATCGTGTCTGGGTCGGTGCGGGCGAAACGGTTAGTCTGCCAGTTACGCTATCGTCGGAGGCGTTCGAGCTCGTGGACGAGAATGGCGTGTCCCGCCCTCAAAGCGGCGAGTGGCGCATCCACGTCGGCGGCAGCTCGCCCGGCGTACGCAGCGAGGAGCTCGGAGCGCCGTCTCCGGTGTCCATTACGGTCGAACGATAGACCTTCCCCGGATCAGGCATCTGCGGCGACACGAAAGCCGCAGTTGCCTGTCGAGCTGTCCGGTGTATTAGACGACCGTGCAGCGACGCGGTAGCGGTTGCAGTACGAGTGGTGACAGAGATACGACCCCCCGCGCATTACGCGTGCGGTTCCGTGCTGCGGCCCCACAGGATCGATAATCGGGCGTTCGCCCGGGTGCTTCGTTGTCCACCAGTCGGCACACCACTCCCACACGTTCCCGGCAATATTGTACAGCCCGAAGCCGTTCGGCTTGAAACTGTCCACCGGTGCGGTGCCCTCAAAACGGTCTTCGGCAGTGTTGTGTGTCGGAAAGGTCCCCTGCCAGATGTTGCACATGTGCGTTCCGTCCGGGGTCAGTTCGTCGCCCCAGACAAAGCGCTTGCCGACGAGGCCCCCGCGCGCGGCACACTCCCACTCTGCCTCCGTCGGCAATCTGACGCCCGCCCAGGCACAGTACGCGAGAGCGTCGGTGTGGGACACGTGTACCACAGGGTGATCGAGCCTGTCCGCTATGCCCGAGCCTTTGCCCTCCGGCCGTGCCCAGTACGCGCCTCTGACCCCGTACCACCAGGGAAGGCCGGGAACTTCCTGCGCATGACCCCGACGGAGCGTTGCCTTGGAAACGAATCCACGAAACACATAGGACCACCCGAAGCGCTCCGCGTCGGTCCGGTAGCCGGTTGCCTCGATAAATGCCTGGTACTGCCTGTTGGTGACGGTGTACCGGTCTATGCGGAACGCTGACAGTTTGACTTCCCGGACAGGGCCCTCGGCGTCGTCGGGGAATCCAACCTCGTCGTCGGCTCCCATGAAAAAGGTCCCCGCCGGTACGGTGACCAGTGACTCCTCATGACCGTTACCGACCGTCGCGGCACTGTACGTATGAATATTCGCTGTTGTGCTGTTTCGCTTTGCGTCGCCGGGGTTGTGGCCTGGCGTGCAACATCCGGATGCCATAATCGCTCCTGATTTGTTTATGCCTGCACTCTTCGAAGGAGCAGACTCGAATTGTGTCCTCCGAAACCGAACGAGTTCGACAAAGCGGTGGTGACAGGCGTTGTAACATGCTCGGTGGGGAGCTGTACCGCGGGCAGATCAGGATCGGGCGTATTGAGATTCAGATTCGCCGGCACCGTATCGTGTTGCATGGCCATGACTGTAAGGATGGCTTCCAGTCCGGCGGTCGCTCCGAGCAGGTGCCCGTGATACCCTTTCGTGGAGCTGATATACGCCTTCTTCGCCTGCGGACCGAGTACGGCGTAAATGCCGCGCAGTTCGGCAAGGTCGCCCGCGGGCGTCGATGTTCCGTGGGTGTTTACGTAGTCGATCGCCTCGGGTCCGATACCTGCCTGGGAAAGCGCCATTTCCATGGCGTACCTGGCTCCTGAGCCGCTTGGATCGGGAGCGACGAAGTCGTGGGCGTCGCCTGACATACCGCAGGAGAGCACCTCCGCGAGTATTGTCGCGCCGCGTTTGAGCGCATGTTCGTATTCCTCGAGTACCAGTACGGCGGCGCCTTCGCTCAACACGAAGCCGTCCCGATTGGCGTCGTAGGGGCGAGACGCAGTTGTCGGATCGTCGTTGCGCGTCGACAGGGCATGCATATTTGCAAAACCGGCGATCGCGAGCTCGTTTACCGAACCTTCACTCGCACCGCTTATCATGACGTCGGCCATACCGGCCCGTATCATGAGCGTCGCAATCCCCACGGAATGGTTGGCGGTAGCGCACGCGGTCTGCAGACTGATGTTCGGTCCCTTGACGCCGAAAATCATGCTGACAACGCCTGCGGCCATGTTTCCTATAGACATGGGGATGTAAAAGGGGCTCACCCGCCGCGGTCCCTTCGTAGCGAGCTGTACGGAGTTGTCGTGCTGGACGTTGAGTCCGCCGATACCGCTGCCAAGGCCGACACCTATGCGGCGCGGGTCGTCGACTGCCGACAGTCCTGCCTGATCCCATGCCTCCCGGGTTGCCCCGAGCACATAGTGACAGAAGCGGTCCATCCGGCGTGTTTTTTTTGCCGTTTCGCCGTCGACGCATAAGGTAACATCAAAATCGCGTACTTCGCCGGCGATCTGCACTGAAAGTGACGAGGGATCAAAATGCGTTATGGGTCCAATGCCGGATTCCCGGTTCATTACGGTCTGCCAGGACTCCTGGACGGAGTTGCCCAGCGGATTGACGGTGCCCATACCTGTAATTACAACGCGACGATCAGCCATGTCTTCATGATACACGTAGAACCGCATCCGTCGCTACGGGTTGGGTTGAAAGTCAGCCTGCTCCCGTTCGTTCCTTCGCCTGCCGTTCGATGTCCGGAATGGTCTCTGAAAAGAACGCTTTCCAACCCTCGCAGAGGGTACTCACCGGTGGCTCATCGGCAGTCTGTAGCGCAGCCACTGGATTGTCCGCTCCGCCGACGCGATGCTTGGGACAATCTCCCCGGCACCACGACAGATACTCGCATTCCTGGCAGGCGACCGGCAGCATTCGCTTCATTCGCCCGAACTGCTTGAAGACGGGGCTCTGCCACATTTCGCCGAACCGGTGCGTCTGCACGTTCCCGAGCTTCATGGTTTCGTTGACAAAAAAGTCACAGGGAAACACGTCCCCGTTGTGTTCGACCACAAAGTACTGGCGACAACTCGAAGCAAGGCTGCACATCGCAGGCGGGCCACCGAGAGCGTGTTGCATGAGTGCGTCGAAGTGGCGCACTGAAACCTGATCACCGTCGTTCTTCCATTCGTCGTAGAGCTCAAGGAGAAACCGTCCCCATCGTGGTCCGTCGATCGAATATGGTCTCAGTGATCCGTCTGCTTCGTATTCCACGCAGGGAATATACTGATGGTACTCGAACCCGAGATCCTTCAGGTAGCGGTACAGCGAGCGCGGATGCTCAACCGTGTGTGCGTTGACAACCGTGAGTACGTTATGTTCGACCCCGTGGGCACGCAGCCGCTTCACTCCCTTTAGAACTTCAGCGTGTGAGGTCCGACCGGACTCGTAGGGGCGGTAGTGGTCATGCATCTCCGGTGGTCCATCGATACTGACACCGATCAGGAACTGGTACTCGGCGAAGAATGCTGCCAGATCGTCGCTTATGCGCGTACCGTTTGTCTGCAGCCCGTTCGCTACCTGCGCACCCGGGCGGCCGTACTGTTGCTGAAACGCGACAGCCTTCCGGAAGAACTCGAGCCCCATGAGCGTTGGCTCACCGCCCTGCCACCCGAATGTGTACACCGGTTGTTCGGTAGCCATGTAGGCTGCGGTCATTTTTTCCAGTACCGGGGTCGACATCCGATGTACTCGTCTGCCGAAGACCGATGTTTTCGACAGGTAGAAACAATACGTGCATGCAAGATTGCAGTCGGGGCCTGCCGGCTTTACCAGCAGCGAGAACGGTCGGGCCATAGTTCAGTGTGAACGATGCGAAGGGTTTCGGGCAAGAAGACATCAGGCCGCGGGCCGGGCTAAATTGGTACATGTCAGTTTCTGACGGATGTCGTTACCTCGACTGGGGCGATAGCTGCTGGGCGAACGTTGACAAAGCATAGGGGCTGACTCAATATGAAATAGTCAGGAGGAGGCACCGTGCAGTTTCAACGCCCTGCCCTTACGCAGGAACAGAAGCTAAAACTGAGCCCGCGGCTGTACCAGAGCATACAGCTCATGGCACTGCCCGTGCAGGATCTGAAGCTCCGCATTCAGCAGGAGCTCGAGGTGAATCCCGCCCTGCAGGTCGTTACCGATTCCGCGACAATAAGTCTCGACGAGGTCTCCAACCCGTCCGGCGAGAACGCCGATCGCGAAGAATACGACTATTATTCGGCGTACACCGAGGCCGGTGCTCGCACCACCTCCGGACGCGTGGACGAGCAGGCTGCCGACGACAGGCATGCATTCATCGAAGGTGCTCTGAGCCGCCCTGAGAGCCTTCAGGAACATCTTCTGTGGCAGCTACGGCTTCAGCCGTTGAAACGGCATGCCTTTGAGGTGGCGGAACTACTGATTCAGAACCTTGACGAGCACGGATTTCACGTTGTCGAGCCGCACACGCTGCTGTCCGATTCCCAGATGCCCGAACTCGAACCCATGATGGAGCTTGTCCGCTCTTTTGAGCCGGTAGGGACTTGTGTACGGGATCACTGGGAGAGCCTGCTTGTACAGGCACAGGCCGACCCGGACGCCCCCGCGCTCGTTCTGGAACTGCTCCGCAGCAACCCCGATCGTCTGCAGAAGGTCCGGCCCGCCGATCTCGCACGAAGTCTGAAGGTCGACCGCGAGGAACTCGACGTGGCGCTGCAGTACATACGCCGGCTTGACCCGTACCCGGGTGCACGGTACTCCACCGACGAACCGACCTACGTGGTTCCGGACCTCCAGGTTCGCCTGCAGGACGGGCAGTTCGTCATAGTGCTGAACGACACGGTAATTCCGGTTCTCGGGGTCGACCCTTTTTTCGACGAGATGCAGTCCGGGGACAAAGAGGTCAGACAGTTCGTGACGAACAGGGTTCGCGACGCGAAATGGTTTATCGGCAGCATCGAGCAGAGAAATAGAACCATGGTTCGGGTCTCGCGTGCCATTGTCGAGTTCCAGCGGGACTTTTTCCTTCGCGGACCAAAACACCTGGCTCCACTGACGCTGAAAGATATCGCTGCGGAGGTTGGCGTGCACGAGGCGACGGTAAGTCGTATTACCACGAGCAAGTACATGCAGACCGAATGGGGGATTTTCGAGCTGAAGTATTTCTTCTCCAATTCCGTCGCCTCCACATCCGTCGGTCCATCCCGATACAGCAAGGAAGGCGTGAAAGCCATCATAAAAGAGATTCTCGCCGACGAAGGATCAGGGAAGCACCTTTCGGATCAGAAGATATCGGATATACTGGAAAAGAGAGGCATCAAAGTAGCCCGTAGGACGGTCGCCAAATACCGCAAAGAGCTGGCGATCGATTCGTCCTATGACAGATAAGGAGAGCCTGACATGAGTTTTGATCCTAGCGGAAACCTTGAACTGAAAGCGGTCCATTTCGATCTCTCGGATGACACGAAAGAGTTTATCGACGCAAAGCTTGAAAAAATCGAGTTTGCGCAGGACTACATCGTCGATCTTATGATTACCATGACCAAGGAAAAAAGCGACTACGTGATTGAAGTAACCGTCAATTTCCGCTGGCATAAAAGTGCGCACATTAAAGTTCGAGCGTATGGGCTCCACGAGGGACTCGAGCAGCTGATCGACAAGCTTGCCGAGAAAGTTCGCAAGGAGAAAGACCGCATAAAAGAGCACAAGGCGAATGGCCACAAAGTCGACCCGGAAGTTCACGGTTCTTGACCTCCTTGGTCTGGACCTGAAAGAACATAACGATCTTCACCTCAGGTGTATCGGTGGTAAATCCGGTCTAAACCGTCCGATCAGGGTCCCCGACATTAACCGACCGGGCCTTGCACTGAACGGCTTCTACGAGAATTTTGCCTTTCAGCGCGTGCAACTTTTCGGTCGGGGGGAAACCGCCTATCTGCGGAAACTCGCTGCGGAGGGGAAGACCGAAACCCTCAGGGAACTCTTCAAGCAGGATGTTCCCTGCGTCATGTTTTCGCATAGTCTGACACCCACCGACGACGTGTATCATTTTGCCGAAGAGTCGGGGTGTCCGATTCTGCAGACGTCGCTCCCTTCGAGCGAGTTTTCCTCACGTCTGATTCGTGCACTGTCGAATATCTTTGCCCAGCGCGAGATCGTACACGGCGTTCTCACCGAAGTGTTCGGTATCGGGGTGCTCCTTCGCGGCGACAGTGGCGTCGGTAAGAGTGAGACAGCCCTGGAGCTGGTTGAGCGTGGTCACAGGCTCGTTGCCGACGATACGGTGCAGTTGCATTGTGCTTCGGGAAATTTCGTGAACGGCGAGGCTGCGAACCGAGCGCTCGGCCATCACATGGAGATCCGAGGACTCGGCATCATCAACATAACGCATCTCTTTGGTGTCGGAGCCATACGCGATACGAAACAGGTTCAGCTGGTCGTTGATCTCGAAGAGTGGGATCCGGAGAAGGAGTACGACCGTTTCGGAGCGGATGAACGAACGGTGGAACTGCTTGGGGTTCATGTGCCTGCGCTTCTGATTCCGGTCAAGCCGGGGCGCAACATTCCCATTATCATTGAAACGGCGGCCATGAACGAGCGCCTGAAGAAAATGGGGTATTTCAGCGCGAAAGAGTTTAACGAAAGCGTCATTAAATGGCTTGAAAGCGAAAATGCACGAAACATATACTTGCGGCGGCGCCGCGCGTTCAGGCAGGAGGCGTCATATGAGGATGATGAATGATTGAACGACCGGTGACTATCAAGAACAGGGCTGGCATTCACGCTCGCCCCGCAGCGCTAATCGTGCAGACCGCGAGCAAGTTCTCGTCAAAGATCTTACTGCAGAAAGACCACGAGACCATCAATGCGAAGAGTATAATGGGCATCATAACCCTTGGTGCCGGCTATGAGGCAGAACTGGTAATACAGGCGGACGGGCCCGACGAAGAAGCGGCGGTCGAGGCCCTTCAGAGTCTGTTCGACAATCGTTTTGAAGAGGAATGATCGGGCACGGAGCACGATACATACGAGCCGCTATTCGCCGGGTAGTACGTATCAGTGCTCCAGGGGCAATCATACCGTACGTGTTCCTGCTGCTTCTGATCAGCGCAGTCAGTATCCCGCTTCTTTCGACACGCAGCGAAAGCCGCGCTGAGCTTGAGGTCGACGCCTTCATTATCCGCGACGACCTGACCCTCCAGCTAAACGCAACGGCACAACCGGTGGCGCGCGATGAAATTGTCGATACACTCGAGGAAGGGCTGCGAGCGCGCATTACCATGCACGCGAGACTGTTTGACGATGGCGAGGACAGGTTCTCCCTGCTCGGGCGCTCCGTTGTCGAGGAGATGGCGGTTGAGCGGACGATTTCCTTTGACCCGTACCGCCGCGGGTATCGCATTGTCGACTCCCGGTCGGTCGAGACGACGATGTCCGACCTCGACGCAGCCATAGACGAGTTTTTCCGGGTGGATGGTGTTCTCGTGACCGTGGCTGCCGACGCGGTGTCGATGGAAAGCGAGGTCCGGATGGTGCTTGAGCCGCGGGTCATACCGGATGCGTTGTATCTGGTGCGGGCAATTTCCGGGCACGGAACGATCGTCAGCGCGTGGGTCACCGCCGGGAGTCCTCAATGAACATACTCAATCGAGGAAACAGCGTTTCCTACAGCGGCGTGATCAGCGTGGTCTTACTGTACATAGTCAGCATCGCGCTGCTGCTGGTCTTCGCTGAGCAGATCATATCGGGGTTAGCCGAGGATGCCGGTGGCTTCGGGGGCGTTCCACTCGTACTGACGATCGGATTTCCGGTTTTGCTGGGGTTTCTGGTTCTCGTGAATCTCGCCCGGCTGATCCGCGATCGTGCGCTTCGCAAACCCGGTGCGGATTTTCGCGCGCGATTACTCTGGTTCTTTCTCGGCGTCGTCGCGTTGAGCGCCTTGCCGCAGGGGATTCTTGCCGTCAATTTTACACGCAATACGCTGAACATCTGGTATACAGATGAGACGGGCGAAGCCCTGCGGGGCGGACAGGACCTGGCGATCGATGCGTATCTCGATCAGCTGGACAGACTCGAAGACTTTGCGAACAGCAGGCTGTTTCGGGAGGTAACCGCCAATATTGCCCGGAATCCCGAGCGCGTGTGGAATGACATACAGCAGCTGAACCCGTCGATTGGAAGCGTGCAGGTGTTTACGGCCGAGCTCTCGAGTCTGTTTTTTGCGGGGCCCGAGACGCATCAGCTCAGACCGGCACAGGCGGGCCGGGTTCCAACGGGTTCGGTCAGTCGCGACTCAGCCGGCGGTCGGGGATTTCTCCGGATACAGACCCTGCATCCTGGGCCCGACGGAACACCCGACAATGCCTTTGCCGTCCTGAGCGTGGAGTTGCCCGAGAACTTTGACCGGGTTACAGAGCGACTGGCGCGGAGTATCGAGACCTTTTCCCAGGTGGAAGCGATGCGCGGGACGTTCATGCTTTCGGTCATTCTTTTCTATGTGTTGTTTTCGGTGCCGCTCCTGCTTCTGGCTGTGCTTGTGAGCTTTCTTCTGAGCGACGAGATCATTCGCCCGCTGGCCAACCTTGAAGAAGCAACTCGCCTCGTCGCCGAAGGCGACTATTCCTATCGCATTCTGACCCGCAGTAACGACGAACTCGGGACTCTGGTGGACAGCTTTAATCAGATGATTCGCGAGCTCGAAAGAAGTCGAGTTCAGATGATGCAGACACAGAAGGTGGCCGCGTGGCAGGAGATCGCGCAGCGCATGGCTCACGAGATTAAAAACCCGCTGACTCCGATTCGGCTGTCTGCAGAGCGAATTCTCCGCAAGTATCGCGACGGCGCAGAGAACTTTCCTGAGGTGCTCGACCGCGCCGTGAACAACATTATTCGCGAAGTGAACGGCCTGAACGACCTCCTCGCGGAGTTCAGGAGTTTTTCCCGTATGCCACAACCGCATCTCCAACGCACAGCAGTACACAGCCTTGTGTCTGAGGTCGCCGCCGGTTACACGGGTGGACATGAAGCCACCATTGATCTCCATGGAGTTCCGGAAGATCTGGAGGTGGAGGTGGATGCCCGTCAGATTCAGCAGGCTCTCGCCAATCTGTTCAAGAACGCCATGGAGTCCAGCTCGGAGCACGTCCATATAAGCGTACGAGCCGACCTTGTCATGAGAGGTCGCAACCGCTACTGTAGACTGCAGATCAGTGATAACGGACCGGGGATACCGCCGGAGCGACAGGCACAGGTGTTCCACCCGTATTTCACGACGAAGCCTGACGGGACCGGGCTTGGTCTGGCGATTGTGGAGCGGATAATCGTCGACCACCACGGTCAGATCTGGTTCGAGACCGAATCGGGGCAGGGGACGACCTTTTTTATTGATCTACCGACGTATTCAACCGCTGGCAGTGAGAGGAAAGCCGGAGGCACCGTATGAGCCGTGTGCTTATAGTGGACGATGAACAGGGTATACGCGAGGTGCTCTCGGATATACTCGAGGACGAAGGCTACCAGACCTTTACCGCCGAAGACGGAATGAGTGCAATGCAGGTGCTGAAGACCGAGCCTGTTGACGTGGTGTTGCTCGACGTCTGGTTGCCGAATCGCGGGGGTATCGACGTCCTTTCGGATATCAAGGAGATCTATCCGGAAACGGAAGTCATTATAATAACCGGCCACGCGACGATCGATCTTGCCGTAAAGGCTGTAAAACTGGGAGCGTTTGACTTTCTCGAAAAGCCACTGGGTATGGACCGGGTCACAACGATCGTTCGCAACGCCGATCGTCTGGAACAACTTCGACGCGAGAACCGTTCGCTGAAAGCGTCGCTGCACCCGTACGACTCGATCATCGGCTCAAGCGACGCAATGAAGAACGTGCTTGCCATCGTGGATCAGAGTGCCGCCACTGACGCGCGCATACTCATAACCGGCGACAACGGGACCGGCAAAGAGCTTGTCGCGCGTGAGATTCACGCCCGGAGCCGTCGGCGGGACGCACCGTTCGTCGCAGTTAACTGCGCGGCAATCCCCGACACGCTGCTTGAGAGCGAGCTTTTCGGGCACGAGAAGGGGGCGTTCACCGGCGCCTCGCACGCGAGGCGGGGAAAGTTCGAGACCGCCCATACCGGAACAATTTTTCTCGACGAAGTGGCCGACATGAGTCTTACCGCGCAAGCGAAGGTCCTTCGGGTTATTCAGGAACTGCGCTTTGAACGGGTCGGAAGTGAAGATTCGCTTCATGTTGACGTGCGGATTGTGGCTGCTACAAACAAGGATCTGAGAGCAGAGGTGGCGGCAAAACGGTTTCGCGAAGACCTTTTTTTCCGTCTCAACGTGATTCCGATACAGATGCCCGCATTGAAAGAGCGTCTGGACGATATTCCTGAGCTTTCCTCCTATTTTTTGAGCCGTTTTGCCGAAAAACACAGCACTGAGCGACATTTCACACCCGACGCCATAGAGGTGCTGAAGGCGCACCCCTGGCCGGGAAACATCAGAGAATTGAAAAATCTGGTGGAACGGGTTACGATTATGTGCGACGATGTGGAAATAACGGGGGACATTGTTCGCGGACTTATCGGAGCGCCGGTTAACGACAGCGGCCGTCACGCTTTGACCGATTTCGACGGAATGACGCTCAACGAAGCACGAGACGAGTTTGAGCGAAGACTGATTCGGTGGAAGCTATCGGAGCACGATAACAACATATCGCGAACGGCTGAGCACCTGGGGCTGTACCCGAGCAATCTCCATGGAAAGATTCGAAAGTTGGGAATACAGGTAGGCGCATGAAACAGTTGACTCCGCGACAAAAACAAGTTCTTGAGTTTATTAAGACGTACGTCGCGGAGCATCAGTATCCTCCGACCATACGCGAGATTGGCGATTATCTCGGTATCTCGGTGAAAGGAGCGCACGACCACATCCGGGCGCTTCAGAAGAAGGAAGTAATCGCCTGTGACTCGAACCGCTCGCGGGCAATAGAAATCCTCTCGGGCGGTCCGGGAGACGACGCCCCGGCGAAACCGGCAACCATCGAAGTGCCCGTTCTGGGAACCGTCGCTGCGGGCGTTCCGCTGTTCAGCGAAGAGAACTTTGACGGCACCGTCACGATTGCCAGCGCCCACCTGCGCGGACGGAGCCACTTCGCCCTGCACGTCACCGGCGACAGCATGACCGGCGCGGGGATTTTTTCGGGTGATCTGGCTGTTTTTTCTCAGCAGTCGAACGCTGAGAACGGACAGATTGTCGTCGCGATGGTCGACGATGCGGTGACACTCAAGCGCTTTTACAAGGAAAAGCATCGAGTGAAACTGAAAGCCGAAAATGAAGCGTATCCGCCGATCTACTCGCAGAATGTGCGCGTGATCGGCCGGCTCGTGTACCTCATGCGTAGCTATGCCTAAACATCGTACCCCTGTATACCTCCTTCTCGGCCCCGAAATCGGGGAAAAACACGAATTTCTGCGCGAGCTCAGCGAAAAGACCGTTGCGAAAGGTGGGGAAGTAGAACGGTTCTACGCCTTCGACGCCGATGTCAACGACGTTATACAAAGGCTTCGTACCGGATCCCTGTTTGGAGATCATCGTCTGGTTATCCTGCAGGCGGCCGAACAGATCAAGTCCCAGGCAGACACGGGCGCGCTTCTCGATTACCTCGCGAATCCGTCGACCGACGCGACACTGGTACTCGAGAGCGACGAGGTAAAAATCAACCGAAAGCTGCAGCAGGCGGTGGGTCAGGACGGTATCAGAATATTCTGGGAAATGTTTGACAACCAGAAACCTGGCTGGGTCATCTCGTACCTGCGACGTCACGGCAGGACTATCGAACCCGAGGCGGTCGAATACATGCTTGAAATCGTTACCAACAACACCGAGGAGCTGCGGCGCGTATGCGATGCGATCTGTCTGGTAACCGACGCCGATCAGACCGTGACAACGGACGATATTGAAGCGCATATATATCACAGCAAGGAAGAGAGTGTGTTTACCCTCTTCGACGCGATTGGATCACGAAACCTCGAGATGTCGCTTGAGATCCTTCACGCGATCGTGCTCTCGGACACTGCAAATACTGTCCAGCTGCTGGGAGGTATACTCTGGCAGACCCGCCGTCTTCTGTCGTTCCGCAGGTTGATCGACCAGCGGTTCAGGGCGACCGAGGCTGCCAGTTCGCTTGGAATCCGGGGAAAGCGGGCACAGAAGAGCATACAGGATGCGGCCGAGCGGTACACCGCGGCCGATCTCGAACAGGTCATACGCCGCATTGCGTTGTGTGAGGAGCAGCTGCGGTCTGCCCGTCCGGGGTGGCATACCATGCTGCTCGAGGTGTTTCTTTACGACGTTATCGTTCAATCAGGCCGTGTGGCTGAAACGCTGCGGCGGGAAGCTGGCAGCTACCTCTGAGGCATCAGTCTTTGGTTTGCGCCAGCGTCTCGACGAGCGATTGTGCAACCGAGATCGGAATGCCGCTCCGGGAGGCAATCTGTTCTGCGCTGAGGCCGCGGAGTTCCCGGGGCTTGTTGAACGCCGCGAGAAGCTGACGGATACGCTTCGGACCGAGTCCCGGGACAGATTCGAGCGTGGTCATGGCGAGTTCGCGTGTCTGTTTTCCCGCGCGTTTCCCGGTCGCGAATCTGTGCGCTTCGTCACGCACGTACTGCAGCACACGAAGCGGTTCCGACCCCTTGGGAAGTCGCACAGGTTCAGCGTTTCCCGGGAAATACAGCTCCTCGTCTTCTTTGGCGAGTCCGACCACCGGTATGGACCCAAGCTCAAGCGACACGAGGATCTCCTGTACTGCATTGACCTGACCAAGACCACCATCTATCAGGATCAGATCCGGCATCGGCTTACCATCGTTTTTCCGGCGACTGTATCTGCGGGCCGTGACCTCACGCATAGCCTCAAAATCGTCAATCCTGCCATCGAGACTTCGTATGTTGAAAGACCGATATTTGCCCTTGTCCGGGACACCATTCAGAAAGGATACCAGCGAGGCTACCGTGTGTTTCCCTCCTATGTGGGCAATGTCGAATCCTTCGATACGGTAGGGCGTCTTCTCCAGGCCCAGCACTCGTGCGAGTTCCTCCAGCGCAGGCACGTTCCCCCGTTCCCGTATACGGCGGTCAAGGTCCTGTAGCGCATTCTCGCGAGCCATGTTCAGGACGGAGCTGTCGCGTCCTTCCTGCGGATGTTCTATAGTGACCCCCGACTCAAGCTCGTCTCGAAAATATGCCTCCAGTTGAGATGTATCAAGCGCGAGCGGCAGGAACAGACGTGTCGGAGGTTTGCGAACTCCGGAATAATACTGAAGGAGAAACTGCATCAGGTCTTCTTCCTCGGTACCGAAAACCTCGGTCCGGAACATGTCGCTGCCGACAAGTCGCCCCCCCCGCATCTGGAATACGACGAAGGTGGCGAGCTCACCCCGCCCGGCGTAACCGACATAATCGCG
>JBKHAN010000037.1:0-26931 GCA_046542845.1 Spirochaetaceae bacterium | reverse complement strand
CACGACGGCAGTGCCCGCGCCGGATACCATCATGCGCACGAAGCAGTGGAGACGCTGTTTTTCCGTACCGACAAGCCTTTGTACGCTGCGCACTTCGGCTATGTATTTCAGCACATGCCGGAGGGTATCGTTCGGGCGAAGGGCTTTCTTGACCTTGCGGATGCGGAGTCCGACGACGCCAAGTACATTCTCCAGTATACCGGAGCCCGCAAGGACCTGTACTCGGTTCCGTGGAAGCCGGGGGAAGTGCGTCAAAGCGCACTTGTATTCATTGGAAAAAATTTCGATACGGCCGAGCTGCTGGATCGCCTTTCTGCTTGCCATAACCCGCTCTAAACGGCATACAATGCCCGGATGCAGGACCTCCTGAGAAACCTGGATATTCAGATCCCGTTTGAAGACCCTGTTCTGGTCTTCGGCTTCATTATGCTGTTGATTCTCCTGTCACCCCTGGCAGCCAGGAGAATACGGCTGCCGGAGATCGTCGGTCTGATCGCTGCGGGCATTGTGTTCGGGCCCTACGGGCTAGGCGTCCTCGCGCGCAGCGAGAGCGTACAACTGCTTGGCTATGTCGGGCTGTTGTACATAATGTTCCAGGCCGGTCTCGAGATAGATCTGCATCAGGTACGCAGAAATCTGAGCCACTCTATAGCCTTTGGTCTTATTACCTTCGGCGTACCACTGCTTATGGGCACCGTACTCGGGATGTCGGCGTATGGCATGAGCTTCGCGGTCGCGGTTCTTCTGGCGAGCATGTTCTCGAGTCACACACTTCTGACGTTTCCAGTAATCGCGAAACTCGGGCTTGCCAAATCCCCGCCGGTGACAAGCGCCATTGGCGGGACCATTATTACGGACACCCTTGCGCTGCTCGTGCTTGCGATCGTCGCAGCGACTGCAGAGGGTGATCTTACGCTGGGATTCTGGATTCAACTGTTTGCGACTATGGCAGTGTACGTCGTCGCGGTTCTCCTGATTGCACCCCGGATTGGCAGATGGTTCCTGAAGCGGCCGAATGGTGACGAAAACCTGGAGTTCGTATTCGTGCTGGCTACGGTCTTTCTCTCTGGATACCTCGCGTACGTGGCCGGCCTGGAACCGATAATTGGAGCCTTTCTGGTGGGCCTGTGCCTGAACCCGCTTATTCCCGACCGCAGCGTGCTCATGACACGAATCCATTTTACCGGGGACGCGATCTTCATTCCCTTCTTTCTGCTCAGCGTCGGAATGCTCGTCGACGTGCGCCTGCTGTTTTCTGATCTTTACACCTGGGCTGTCGCCATAGGAATGATTCTCGTTGCGCTGATATCCAAGCTGATTGCCGCGATGGTATCGGGTAAGATACTCGGCTATACGCGGGTCGAAGGCGGTCTCTTATACGGTCTGAGCGTCAATCAGGCTGCGGCGACGCTCGCCGCCGTACTGGTTGGTTACAACATAGAGCTGTTCGATGACGCGGTTGTGACCGGCACGATCCTCATGATAGCGGTGACCTGCTTCGTCGGGCCCATTGTCACCGAGCGTTTCGGACGACGCGTCGCGGAAGCCGAGGCTCAGCGGCCACACTCGCTTGAGACGCTGCCGCAGCGTATCCTGATACCGATCAGCCGCCGCGAAGACGCACGGCACCTCCTTGATCTGGCGATGCTGCTGCGTCAGCAGGCGACCGAGGAATCGGTGTACCCGGTCTCCATTACAGAAGAGGGGGGAGATGTCGAGTCCGGAGTTGCAGCGGGGGAGCGGCTGCTCGCTCACACCGTGGTACGGGCCATGACGGCGGGGATTCCGGTTACCCCGCTGACCAACGTCGACCTGAACGTTGGTGCGGGTATCGTGCGAACGGCGAGGGAGAACCGGGTACCCCTGATACTCGCAGGCTGGGATGGCGCTTTCAGCGGGAGATCGAAGATATTCGGTCGCGTGCTTGATACCGTGGCGGACCGTACTAACCGCACGCTTATGGTCAACCGCATTTCGGTGTCGGTTGCCTCTGCACGGCGCATGCAGCTCCTGCTGCCACCGCTTTCGGATCGCGAACCGGGTTTCGACCTCGCCATTTCCCTCGTGCTCCGGCTCGCTGCAGCAGCATCCGTGTCCGTGGTCGTGCACGCATCCGCAGATATGCTCGTACGGTGCTCCACCCTTTTTTCGCCTTCAAAAGACGGGCCGGATGTCAAAACCCTGCCATATACATCATGGAAATCTCTGATCAACGGCTTCGATGCGCAGGTGAACGACAACGACTGGATCGTACTGATTTCAGCCAGACCAGGCGAAGTCGCGTGGCAGCCAAGCCTGAATCGCATTCCCAACGAACTTGCGAGCCGTTTCCCCGATAACAATCTGACCTTTATTCTTCCCGGCAAGACGAGCGACGTATCGGGCGGCCCCCCGCAGACTCAGCCTCAGGACGGCGTGCTCCAGGTCGCGTTCACCGAAGGTTCTCCGTTCAGGTCCGAGCGTACGCTTCTGTCCCTTGAAGAGCGAAGTATCAACCGCGTCATTGTTCGTCTTCTCGAGACGGTCGAATGGGAGAGCGAGTCGACGAAGCAGTATCTGGTCGATCTCCTGAGTCGGTATTCGCAGAACGAGGCGGTCGAGCTCATGGAGGGCGTCGTCCTTTTACACGCTCACGTGCCGGCGGTGGACTCGACCGTCGTGATGCTTGGGTCGCTCGCGACGCCGGTGCACCTGCAGGGAATCACAAGCGCCGTGCGTGTGGTCATCATCCTGCTGAATCCTGTAGACCTGCCGTCCGAGGAGCACTTGCAGGTGCTCGCTCGTATCGCCCGGGCCATACGGAGCCCCGGCTTTATCGATGCCCTTGAGAGCACCGCTGCACAGACAGATGTTCCCGGTCCCTAGGAAAGTGTGGTAGACTCCCCGCATGCTGACCATGCAACGTCCCGGGCGCGTTGATTTCCCCCTGCTTTTCGTCACGGTCGCACTGATCGCGTTAGGTGTGCTGTTCATTTACTCAAGCAACCGAGCCTCGACCTTGTCGTTTCGTTCGGCCGAGCACACCCGGCAGATACTCTGGGCGGTTCTCGGCGGAGTGCTAATGGTATTCACCGCCGTTTTCGACATGAGCCTGTTCAAACGGCACGCATTTCTGGCCTACGGTTTCATTATTGTACTTCTTATTATGACGCTTCTGTTCGGGCGTATGGTAAACGGGGCACGACGGTGGATCGGAATCGGCAACCTCGGACTTCAGCCGTCCGAGTTTGCGAAACTCGTTGTCATTCTCGTGCTTGCGAAGGTCATGGACTCCTATTACGGGAGTCTTCACAAACTCAGCAGGTTCCTCATTCTCCTGGGCATCGCGGCGATACCTTCGGCGCTGATTCTCGTTCAACCGGACCTGGGAACGTCGCTGTCGGTCGTTCCGGTTGTGTTCGCCATGGCGCTCGTCGCCGGCGCCGCGTTCTCGCATCTGGTGTTTTTCGGGCTCACCGGCGTTCTGACCATCGTTATTGCTGTGCTCCCCGCGGTCAACCAGCACCTGGTAGAGGGTAACTCCGCGTTTCTGTCTGTGTTTGGTGAAACCGGCCTTATGCTTCTGTTGGTCACCGTCTTTCTGGGTATCACGCTTATATCCTGGGTCGCGAAATCAGTTACCGGCAGGCCGTGGTTTCGGTGGATTTCGTATGTATCAGGAATCGCGGCGTCGTCGCTCGTGGGAGCCATGGTTATACAGCGAGCATTGCGGCCGTTCCAGGTCATGCGGCTCATTGTGTTTCTGAATCCCAATATCGACCCTCGTGGAGCGGGGTGGCATACGATACAGAGTCTGACCGCCGTCGGATCGGGTGGCATCGCCGGGAAAGGCTTTATGCAGGGGACGCAGAGTCAGCTTCAGTACCTCCCGCAACAGAGTACCGATTTCATCTTTTCAATCCTTGCCGAAGAACTGGGTTTTCTTGGCGTCCTGCTGGTGTTTACCCTCTACGGCTTTCTGTTGTTCCGCGGGCTCGTGATCGCGATGCAGGCCCGTGACACGTTTTCCGGTCTTGTCGCGACCGGACTGGTGACGCTGTTCGCCTTCCAGTTTTTCGTGAACGTAGGCATGACCGTCGGGATCATGCCCATTACCGGGATTCCCCTGAAGCTCGTGAGCTTCGGTGGGTCATCGCTGTGGACATCCATGATCGCCATAGGCTTTCTGCTCAATATTGCCGCCGGTTCCCGAACGCGAAAGGCTTGACCGTGGCCCCCCTTTCTGAACTGTCCGCCGGAGACATGAGAGTGCCGGTTACCGTTCTGACGGGGTTTCTGGGCTCAGGAAAAAGCAGCTTCATTAACGCTGTGCTCAAGTCGCATGCAGATATTCGCTTCGGGGTTGTCGTCAATGAGTTCGGCGACATTCCACTCGAAAGTGAGATCGTGCAGGCACAGTCCGGCGACATAGTGGAGCTTTCCAACGGGTGCATGTGCTGCGTTGCCAGAAACGACCTGCTGAGCGCGGTACAGACCCTGCGGCGCGCGAAGCAGGGGGTCGACCATATTCTCATCGAGGCGTCCGGGCTTTCAGACCCGGTACCTGTCGCGCAGACCTTCCTACAGGGCGGTGGGCGGCGCGACTTCCAGTTGGGTTCGATCCTCTGCATGGTCGATGCTACCCGATTCGGAGAGCTTGAGGTGCAGTACCGCGTAATTCCCTCGCAGCTCGAGTTCGCAGACTACGTGATCGTGAACCGGTATGACAGCCTCGATCAGGAGGCGAAGTACGATCTCGAGCGCAGGTTACAGACGTACGCCGCGCGGGCGCGGGTGCTGTATGCGGGAACGGCAGAGGCCGCTGAGGGCGACCTCGCCATCGTGGGACTGCAGGAAACCCACGAGCGCTCGACCGACATGCTGCAGCGGACCGGGGGGTACCATCATCATCAGGAAGCGGTCTCGGTGTGTGAAGTGTCGAGCGAGCGACCGCTCGATGTTGGCCTTTTCGGAGAGCTTCTGCGTTCACTGCCACCGGGAATCGTTCGGGGAAAAGGAATTGTGTACTTCGCCGGCCGCCGGTATCGACGGTACCGATTTGTGCTCCAACACACCGCAGGGCGAACCACGTTTGACGCCCGACGAAAGGATCGAAACGAGTCCTGCCGGTCCTACCTGCTGTTTATCGGGAAGGGCTTTGACACCGACGAATTAAGGCGGCGAATAGCTGTATGCATCCTATCCGACTGATTCCCGTACTGCTTGTGGCGGCAGCGTCAATTGTACCGCTGCACGCGAATCCGTTTTTCGGCGACAGCGAGTCCTCCCGCGAGACTCCAGTGGAGGAGCCGGTGCCGGACGAGATACGAAGCGACAACCCGCGACAGTCGTGGATAGGCACAACCTACGCGACCGTGCGTCAGCGACTGATCCGATTTCAGCGTGACCTGAACAGCAGCCTTGCAGACCTGCTCGCCGGCGCCGGCGACAATCCTCTGTCGGCGGCGTGGTTCGTGACGGGCATGAGCTTTCTGTACGGCATTGCGCATGCCATTCTCCCGGGTCACCGGAAGACCGTTATTGTGTCCTACTATTTGAGTGAGGATGCGAAGGTTCTGCACGGTGTCGGAGCAGGGTTCGCGTTTGCGCTCATGCACGTCGTGTCGGCCGCGTTTCTTGTTACCATAGTCGTGCTGACCGTACAGGCAGCTACGATGCGTGCTTTAAGCGACGTCACCGAGCAATTGCAGACGGTCAGCTCGCTGCTCATTATGGCCATTGGCGGGTTTCTGCTGTATCGCAAGGTCCGTGTTCTTCGTGAGGCTCGAGACGAGCGAATCGCCCGTCGGCTCGAAAGCGAGATGGGTCTGACCGACCGACGTGCACTAGACGCGCATGTCTCACGGGCAGATATCAAGTCCCTGGTGCCGGTCATAGTCTCGGCAGGACTGGTGCCCTGTCCAGTCACGACGTCGCTACTGCTTTTTTCGGTTTCGTTTGGTGTTCTTTCGCTCGGTGTCGTCGCGGTCGTAGCACTCTCGCTTGGTCTGGGAATTGCGTTGTCGGGGATCGCGGTCCTGACGATTTTCTTTCGCGAGCGCATCCTGCTCGGTCTCAGACGCATTACCGGACATTCCTGGCAGCATGTGGTTGAGCTTATCGGTGCCGGCAGTATTCTGCTCGTCGGTCTGTTCACGCTTCTGCTCGCTGGAGCTTTGCCGTGAGCACGCGATTCGTTTTCGCCGCGCTGGTGGGGTTTCTGCTGGTCTGCGGGTCAGGTCTGCAACCCGCCACTGCAGCGGGCGCATCGGAGGTGCCGGGCGGGACGCCCTCGGCGTCGACAACGGTTCAAACGTCGGAACTCAGCGACATGCCGTTTTCAAGCGCTGTCGATGCGCTTTCAGAAGTTCCCGCATCAGAGCGGGTGCGCGCGGCTTCCGAGCTCTCCCGGCTGGCCCTCGACGATCGCAATTTCGATCGAGCATTCGCCTGGGCGCAGTTCGCCGCAGAAGAAGCGGCCGCGGAACGGCTTCACGCACAGACGGGCCATACGTGGCTCACGCTTGCGCTTATTCAGGATGCGCGAGGTGAGCTCCGGGACGCGATACGCTCCGCTTCGGTGTCGGCACGAGCCTTCGCACGTTCCGGTGATCCACTTTCGGAACTTGAGGCGCTTTCTATACGCGCGAGACTGGAACACCGCCTTGGGGCGCTGGTCGACGGTGTGGAGACCGCATCGGGTATTATTGAACGCTTCGGTGAGCAGCCGCTTGACGAACGGTTCCGGGCCGACGTGCTGAGCAACGCGGCTATGATGAACTTCAAGCTTGGCCGGCTGAGCGAAGTTCCGGGATTACTCGAAGCGGCGACACCGCTTTACACCGCACTCGATGACAGTGACGGGCTTGGAACGGTGTATCGCATATGGGGCAACTATTACGGCGCGCTCGACGAGCCTCAGGAAGCCATACTGTACTACGAACGGGCGGGAAGCCGGTATCGGGAAACCGGCAACATATTTGACGCAGCCAACGTGTATTTCAACACGGCGCTGATGCTCATGCAGGTCGATGAATACGAGTCGGCGGTCTCGGCCTTTGAGGAGGCGATGAACGGGTTTACTCGTGCCGGGTCGGACAGCGGAGTGGGTATGGCAGCTACCGAGCTCACCGTCGCACTCTGGGAGCTCGAACGGTACGATGAAGCGGAAACAATGATACAAAGCGCAATTGCGCTGCTTCAGGCCAGTCAGAGTCTGCGCAGACTCGCGCGGGCCTACACGATACTGGGAACGATCTACGACGCTCTGGGAAGCAGCGATCAGGCTGTCGAACAGTTGGGAAACGCACGCAACCTCTACGACGAACTTGGCCTCCTCGACGAAGCGCTGAATGTCCAGCGCGAGATGGACCGAATTGGACCAGAGCACCGCGGCGGTGGTATCTGAAATTACTCCTGAGCAGTATCAAGCTCGCGTATCCACTGCGGGAGCCGCACCGGCCGACCCGTGCTCGGATCAATACTGACAAGCGTGGTTGCTGCGGTCGCATACACCAGGCTCTCGCCGTCCCCAAGCTCGTATGTCAGGTCGACGCTGCCGCCACGGAGTCTGGCGATGGCAACGTCAACGACGACTTCGGGCTGAAAGGGAATTGGTCTCAAATATGTGCACGATGCGCTTCGCACGAGAAACACCGCGTCGCCCTCGAAGGAACCCGTAAAATTGCCTGAAAACAGCTGTACCCGAGCGACCTCAAGATAAGTAAAGAAGACGGCGTTGTTCACGTGTCCGTAGGCATCGAGATCCGAGAAGCGTATGGGGACCCGGGTACGGAATCGTGTCGAAGGAGGCATAAAGCGAACCTACACCAGCCAGCGGCGCGGCCGCAAGGGTGCGAGCTCGAAGCGGATGACCGACCCGCTTCGGGTCGGTCGCTCCCGCAATCGTCAGAGTCAGCTCGAAGCGGTCTTTTCGAGAGCCCATTCCTTGACCTGTCGGGCGAGCTCACGTCCTCGCTGTTGAATGAGTTTCAGGTCTTCCTCCGTAGGCTTGCCCTTGAATTCGACAGGCTCGAGAAAATCCCAGTGCATCTTCAGCCGTGCGGCTGTATCGTCGAGATCCTTCTGGGCTCCGCCTGACCAGCCGTACGACCCGAAACGGAATGCTTTTCGGTTTATGATGCGTTTCTTCGCGATTTCGTCTACGGCAGCTGCCATGGGCGGGAACATCTTGTATTCGTAGGTCGGCATGCCGAGCACGACTCCGGAACTCTGGAAGACGCTGTCGAGCACGAAGCTCATATCGGTTTCGGGTATCCGATGCACGCGGGTCGGTACGCCTTCGGCTTCGATGGCGTCTACGAGTGGCTTTACCGCGGTTTCCGTCATGCCGTACATGCTGCCCCAGATGACCGTCACCTCCGGCCGTGCCGGCCCCTTCGCATAGGATGCGAGGCGAACGTACGAGCGAATGACCCGAGCGGGGTCCTTTCGCCATACGATTCCGTGCCCGGGAGCGATGCACTTTATTTCTATGCCGCCGAGCTTTTCGATCGCGTTTTGTGTCGGCTTGGAGAATGCGGCGACAATGTTGGCGTAGTACCGCTCCATTTCTCGCTCGAAAAACTCGATCTGTTCCTCGGTCAAGGTGTCGTCATACGGTGCATCGTCGGATACCGCACCGAACGAACCGAAGGCGTCGCAGGGAAACAGTGTACAGGACTTGGTATCGTAGGTAGCCATGGTCTCAGGCCAGTGGACGTTCGGGATGTCTTCAAAGGCAAGAACGCGGCCGTTGCCGAGATCCAGCGTGTCGCCGGATTTCACCGTCTGTATGTTCTCAGTAATTCCGTAGAACGCTTCAAGCAGTGCCGGAGCCTTTTCGCTGCAGATGATCTTGAAGTCACCGCGCATTTCCCGGAATGTGCGCAGCCAGCCGGAGTGATCCGGTTCCATGTGATTTACGATTACATAGTCAATATCGGTGATTTTAATATCCATCTCGTCGAGCTGCGCATACAGCGTTTCAGGAACACCGTCCCAGTCGCACACGCCGTCGATAATGGCGCACTTCTCGCCTTTGACAATATAGGAGTTCATGGCAACGCCGTTCGGTATGTGCCACATGCCCTCGAAAAGAATGTCACGAACATTTGCCGAGAGACGATAAATGCCCTCGGATACTTCAGTTACTCTCATGTTGTATAGTTCCTCCTGCTGTCGAGTGCTTCGACAGCTTGGTCAGGCTAATTCATAGATATAGCTTCGGCAATAGTCGATAGATCGGCGCAACGATAATTTTTATTCTTTCTACCGGCTGATCCACGCAAACATTTCTTTCCAGCTTCCCGCTTTGCCACTGCGAAGAATTCCTATGCTGAAAATGCGGGCGGCTCCGACACCGGCGATTCCAATGGCTCCGATCAGAAGACTTATACTCAACGCGATCTCCCACCATACCGGGCGGTCAACGAGAATGCGAAGCAGCATGACAATCGGCGATGTCAGCGGAAAGTGGGACAGACCGACAACAAGCGCGCCTGCCGGGTTCATGACTATTGGTGAAACAAGAACCAGCGGGATAATAAGAAATACGATAATCGGCATGGATAGCTGCCCGAACTGCTGCTCGTCCTGCGCTCCCGAGCCGACCGCTGCGAACGCGGTCGAGTACAGAAAGAATGCCAGCAGAAAAAACACCAGCAGGTAGGCCAGATTCGTCGTTGTGAGTCCGGCCGGCAGGGAGATATCGAATTGAGGGCCAATAAACGTGATAATGACGGCTGCTATGCCTACCCAGACGCCGTATTGAACGAGACTGGCCGCACCCTTGCCGAATATCTTTCCGAACAGTAATTCGGTTGGGCGCACACTCGAAAGCATGATTTCCTTCGTATTGACGATTTTTTCGTTCAGTACCGAGCGTCCTATCATCTGGCCGTAGAGCAGAACGGTCATGTAAATCAGCATGACGAACATGAGTGCGGTAAGCAGGATCGCGAACCCGTCTGAGCCGTCGCTTTCCTCGTTGCTTTCAAGTCGTACCGTACGGACCGTCGGTCGCCGAGTCAGTTCAGCGATGCGCCCCGGGTCGAGCCCCGCATCCTCTATGCGGGCACTCGTCACAATATTGCCTGCGACAGACTGAAGCAACGAGCCGGTCTGCATGTCGGTGCCGGTCCGCGAGATGTAGCGGAGCACCGGTGAGTCGGTGAACTCTGGTGGTACAATAAGGATTCCGTGCAGGTCACCTTCGGCAACGGCCGCTCGGCCGTCGTCTTCGGAACCGACCTGGACCGGGGTAACCGGGCTGTCTGAAAGTGCACGGGCAAATTCTTCGTATACCTCGCTGGAACTCGTAACAATGCCGACCTCCGTGCCCCCGGATGGCGCTGATTGTCGCTGTGCGAGGAGTCCCGGCAGAATCGCAATCGCGGCGATAAGAAACGGACCCAGGATCGTCATGGCCAGAAAGGCTTTGGTTGCCGCAGTCATGCGGAACTCCTGACCAATAATAACCAGAAGCTTAGTGTAGTTCATTGGGTTGCTCCTCCGTGCCGACCTGCTCCACGAAAATCCGGTGCAGCGACGGCGTCGCTACTTCGAAGCGGGTTATCGACAGTCGGCCCGCGATCCGGGAGAGTAGTTCGTCCGGGGACAGCGCCCCGTCGAGGCGTAGTTCCACGTAGCGGGGATACCCCGAAACAACGTGCACGTCCTCCATCGACTCGAATATACCGGCGTCGCCGTCGAACTCGACAATCACACTGCGGTGCCCGTATTTTTCTTTTACGGTCCTGAGCGGGCCGGCAACCACCTCGCGACCGCGATTAATCAGCACAATATCCGAGCATATCTTCTCGGCGTGCTCCATAATGTGGGTCGAAATAAGCACGGTGCGTCCGGTCTGCCCGAGTTCGAGAATGATATCCCGCATGAGATCCGAACTGACCGGGTCGAGGCCCGAGAACGGCTCATCAAAAAACACGATATCCGGATCGTGTGCAATCGATGCAATAAACTGCACCTTCTGCGACATGCCCTTCGAGAGTTCGTCGATCTTCTTGTGTTTCCACTCGCTTAGTTTAAAACGCTCGAGCCAGGTATCGATTCGCTTTTGCGCATCACCTGCTGTCGCTCCCTTGAGCTTTGCAAGATAGATGAGCATCTCGTTAACGGTGACGGTTTTGTACAGGCCACGTTCTTCGGGTAGATACCCGATACGGTTCTTGTCCTCCTCGGTAATCTGGTGGCCATCGAAGAGGACCTCACCGGCGTCGGGCCGAAAGATGTTCATGATCATGCGTATGGTTGTTGACTTACCGGCACCGTTGGGTCCGATGAGGCCGAACACACCCCCGGGAGTGGCGGTGAACGAGACAGACTCAACAGCCACCGTTTCCGCGAAGGTCTTCCTGACGTTTCGTACTTCTACCATAGGGGGCCTATCCTATGCGTTTTGCGTCCGAAACGGAAGAAGCGCCGAGCCCTTGCGTGGGACTCAGGGGCATAAAGCTTCCGCGCGAGCTTATAAAAAAAGCGCCGGGACCGATCCCGGCGCTTGCACATGGCTATGAAAATGCCAACCGGCTATCGTCGAATCGAAAAGGCACTGTAGCTGGTCGAAAGATTGTTCGTGCGAAGCGAGATGTAGTCGCCTTGAAGTACCTGCGGATCCAGCTGCATGTAATACCGTATCGGCGCGGTTGGATCGAGTACTCCGACCTCCCCGGTATTCGTGTTTACACGGATGTTCACGTTGACGGGCGTGCCCAGATACGCGAGCAGATCGTCTTCGGTAAAGCCGTACTCCGCAAGCGCGACAAACAGGTTAACGCTGGCCTCGGGCTGTCCGATCTGCTCCTCGACCGCCGAACCACTGAGAAGATTCATGGTGGTGTTGCTGCTGCTTTCGTATACCTGAGCGCGAAATCCGAAATGTTCCGGGTGGTTGCGAAGCGTTTCAAGGCGTGTGTCGAGATTGAGCCAGAGCAGATAACTTTCACCTACACCCCAGCTTTCACCGCCCAGTACCGGGCTTGTGCCCCCGAGCTGCACCCCGAATCCGGCGTGATACTCGCCGTCCGTAAGCTCCTCTTCTGAATAGAATCCACCGTCGACGTAGCGTATCGTGAAGTCGATTTCGTAGGTGCCGCTCTGGTCCGTTCGCAGGTCGATTCGAGCCAGCGGAGCCGGGAGCCCGTTCTGATGCAGGCGGCCGCCCGACACTTCCCATGTGCCCGAGCCCGGGACCCAGTCTCCCATCGACGAGAAACTGACGCGTTCCACACTCTGGGCTGAGAGAGCGATGGCTGCAGCCAACAGGATAATACCCGCAAGAACTATCCGTTTTTTCATATATCCCCCTTGCGCCCTTCGCAGCACGGTAGGAGTAAAGCCTGCTTACGGCGCATTATTCTGGATTTACACAACGCCGTTCTCCGGCATTATGTGTGTTTTGTTTCATAAAGATATCATAGGTAACGGATTCCGCAAGCTAGGAATTCGCACAGGTTGCACCTATAACCGGATCACTCATGAACTTCTCATACAAGACGGGTCCATGTGTGCGTGTTTCTGCCGCTCAAGCGGATCGATCCGGGCAGAACGCGAGCGTTTTCCTGCGGACGCTCACGTTCTTCACCCCTTACGGAGCATTGTTCGTGCGTATACTCTGACGTCTGAACGGTGCAGCGCTACGGTTTCTACTCGTACCGCGGCAGTATACGGTGTACTATGGGCAGTGTCCGTAACACCCGCGTCGTAAAGGTCAGGCCATGGGACGATCAATTCTCCTTGTTGAAGACGAACGCATACAAGCTATTGTACAGACGCAGTCTCTGCGATCTGCGGGGTTCGAGGTGCACCACGTTGCCAGTGGCGAGGAGGCGGTCGAACGCGTGGCGTCGGCGATTGTGCCTGTCGACCTGGTGCTCATGGACATCGATCTCGGTCCGGGTATAGATGGCACCGAAGCGGCGCTGCGCATTCAGCGCATCTCCGACGTACCCATTCTGTTCCTTTCGTCGCACACAGAACCCGAGTACGTCGAGCGGACCGAGAAGATCGGGTCCTACGGTTATGTTGTCAAAAATTCCGGCGACGTCGTGCTGATTGCCAGTATACGTATGGCATTCAGACTCCACGATGCGCTCCTCGCAAATCAGCGACAGTCTCTTGAACTGAAGGAGGCGCGAACGCGCCTCGAAGAGCTGAACTACCTTATGAGTCAGGTCATAGAGCAAAACCCCTGGAGTGTTGCCGTTTTTGACAGCGGCATGAATTTCCGCTACGCGAGCGAGAGCTTCAGGTACGACTTCCGGGCATCCGATGTTGATCTGATCGGGAAGAACAACTACGACGTGTTCCCGGAAGTTCCCACGCGTTGGCGTGAGATGCATCAGCGGGTGCTACGCGGCGCCGTTGAGTATTCGGACGACGACACGATCGAGTACGGCGACGGTAGTATCGACCGCACCCAATGGGAATGCCGGCCCTGGTACACCCCTGCCGGTGAAATAGGCGGAATGATTCTGTACACCGGCATATTATCGGATACAAGCGATGCCGGGGTGGGGCTTCACGCAATGTCGGACCTCAGGCGCTACCGGGCGATAGAGAGCGAGGGTGTGGACATAATCTACACGGTCACTTCGGCCGGTGTGGTCAGCTATGCCTCGCCGAATATACTCGACATGCTCGGGTATTCGCGGCAGGACGTTGTGGGCCGGAAGTTTACCTTTCTGATTCATCCTGACGACCTCCCGTCTTTATTGGCCTGGTGGTCGGAAGTACAGGCTGCCGGACACATACACCGCCCTGCCGAGTACCGGGTCCTGGCAAAAGACGGCTCGGTCAGGTGGCATCAACTGAGCGGACGATTAACCGAGAACCCCCACGAAGCGCTGATCGGCATCTGCCATGATATTACCGGCCTCAAGCAGACCGAAACCGACCTTCAGGCTGCGCTTACGCAGCGGGATACAGTCTTTCGGGAGCTCAAACACCGGACGAGAAACAGTCTCAGCGTCATTCTGTCGCTTCTCTCTCTCGATACGACCTCAGCTGCTGCCTCAACGCCGTCGCAGATTGTAGAGAGAACCCGCGGCAGTGTTGAGGCTATTCTTGGTCTGTATGAGATACTTGATGTACGTACATTGGGACTCACGGTCGATCTGGACATACTGCTCGAAGACGTGGCGCGGCGTACGGTGGCCATTTTCCGTGGTGATACAGGGGGCGTCACGCTGATCTGTGACATTGCCCGTGTGAGCGTCGACACGAATGTGGCTTCGGCACTCGGGCTCGTGGTGAACGAAGCTGTCACGAACGCAATGAAACACGCATTTGGTTCGGGCTCGGGTGGAACAATCCGTATACAGGCACAACGCGAAAAGCGCTCGATTACGCTGTGTATCGAGGACAACGGCCCTGCCGTAAAGTCATTGGCCGAATCGGGTGGTGTCCATGGATTTGGTCTGCACCTGTTGACTGATCTGGCGCGGCAGCTTGGTGGAACGGCAACGTTTGAGGGAATGACCGGCAGGCGTGAGAACGGTGGGCACGCGGTCGTGGTACGCGTACCCATCAGTCCCGGGACTGATGTTCGTTAAAGTATCCGATCGCGTTTCTCAGTTCGGTCATGCAGATCGAGACGTAGTCCTCCGCGAGTTCTATGAGCGTGTCGCGTCGTCTGTCGTTGTCCCGCTTCAGAAGCACCGGGAATACGCTGTGCGATGAGATTATCAACTGGTATTTCTTGGATAGCTTCCCGACCAGGTCTTCCCACAGAACCGACTGGGCGGCTATACCGACGTGATTGTCTATCTCGTCGAGGATAAGCGTGGGGCGCCGGCTGTTTCGCATCCGATACGTGGGAAATCGCTCCTCGATGGTATCGATGAGCTCGTTCACGAGGCCTATCCGGCGTTCGCCCGTTGATCGCAGATACGCATGCGAGTCCAGGTAGTCGCCGGCAATAAAGGACTCTTCCGAGTTGCCGTAGCAGTCCTGATAGAACACCGGAAGGTCGTCCCGGTCTACCACTGCGGTATAGGGCAAACGGGACACGACGTTCTGATCCGACCACCCGCCGGATCCGCAACCGGAGGCGGCGGCGAGGGTCTTGAGAATCGTCGTCTTACCTGAACCGTTGGGACCGAAGAGAATGTTGACCCTGTCGCAGAACTCGATCCGGCGTGTTCCGATCCCCGGAAGGCGCGCCGGATAGCCGTCCAAAAATTGTACTGACCTGATCACGAAACGAGTGTACGATAGGACGTTCGCTGCGGTCCAGTTGCCTGTAGACGTTCACTTGACAGAGCGTCGCACTTGTTTTCATGATAATGGGACCGCCGAAGGATACTCGATGGATTCCGACCAACGTCTGCTGTCGTTTCTCGATCGAAGCCCGGACCTGATCAGCGAGCTTTCGCCCGATGGACGCTATCGGAACGTGAATCAGACATTCGAGAGTTTTCTCGGGTGCACGAAATCGGACCTTATCGGGAAAGCACTCGAAGACGTGCTTCCTCCGGAGGTGGCGCAGCTGTTTCGCGAGCGGCTGCAGCAGGTGGTTACAAGCGGCCGGCAGCTGAAGGTCGAAGACACGCTTGCCTCCGACGCACGGCACGTTTCGTTCAGTACGGTCCTGTTTCCATTGCATGGACCGGACGGGACGGTGCGATCGGTCGGGTGTATCTCACGTGACATAACCGATCGGGTGCGCGCGACTGAAGCGCTGCAGAAGAAGCACGATGAAATCGCCCTGCTCCTTCGAGAGATTCACCATCGCATCAAGAACAATTTTGCCGCCGTTGAAGGGCTTCTGAGCCTGCACGGGGCCCGAAACGAAAACGACGAGGTAGCCAGACCTCTGCAACTCGTACAGGCGCAGGTATCGGGTATGCGGATTCTGTACGAACGAATGCTTCGGACCGATACATACGCGCACGCGTCGCTTCTGACCTACCTCTCGACCCTCTCGTCGCAGGTCATTGCGCTCTTTTCGCACGAACGCAGCGTTGGCCTGAGCTGTAGCGGTGACGATATGGAAATCGCGGCGGACCAGATTTTCCCGTTGGGGCTCATAACCGCCGAGCTTATTACGAACAGTCTCAAATACGCCTTCCCTGACCACATCATGAATCCCGGGATCACCGTCTCCGTACGGAACGAAGGTGCGTTCTGCCTGCTCACGGTATCTGACAACGGAAAGGGGTTGCCGGAGCATTTCGACCACGCTCGTTCACCGACGCTCGGCCTCAACCTTGTACGGATGATGAGCGAACAGATCGGAGGGACATTGCGGATCGAGCCCAATACCGGGCACGGGACACGGAGCATTGTTCAGTTTCCCCTCTGATCCGGGGCCTGGTCCATTGCACGGAAACCCTATTCTGCATACAGTGCCCGGAATGCGCCACGCTCTTGTTGAAGGCTTTCTGGCCGGTCTCGGAATGTCTGCGAAGCTTCTGTTTGTTCTGATTCCCGCTGCAGCGGTGGTGTTCCTGCTTCAGCAGCTCGGGCTGCTCGCCCCGGTCGCACGGCTGCTTCAACCCGTGATGGCTCGCGCCGGCCTTCCCGGTGAAGCGGGACTCGTGTTTGCCACGGCTGCTCTGCTTAACATATACCCGGCAATTGCGATGCTCGTTACCCTTGAGTTCACCGTGCAGGAGACAACCGTGATCGCGCTCATGATCCTTATCTGTCACAGCCTCATTGTCGAGTGCTCGGTGCAGGCGCGTGCGGGTTCCAACCCGCTGCGTATGGCGATCCTGCGTATTACCGCAGCTCTGGTGGCGGGTTTTCTGGCGGGACGAATGTACCGGCTGCCCGGTGGCGGATCGGCTGCCGGGGCGATCGCGCCTGCAGCGGTGAACGTGAACGAGGCTGCGGATGGTTTTGTCGTGGAGCTCATTGTGTGGCTCCAGTCGACGTCCGCTACAGTCCTCGTCATGGTGACCATAGTCACGGGAATGATGGTTCTGCAGAAACTGCTTGAAGTTACCGGTATTCTGAACAGGATATCCTCCGCGTTTGAACCGGTTGTTGCGGTGTTCGGCCTCCCTCGATCAACGGCCTTTCTCTGGCTCGTCGGAAACACGTTGGGGCTAACCTACGGCTCTGCGATACTTATACAGGAGCGGGAGAAAAACACCATGACCCGGGAAGACATTGACGCGTTGAACCACCATCTCGCGGTCTCTCACAGCCTCATTGAAGATACGCTCCTGTTCGTTGCCCTCGGCGCGGCTGCGGCTGTACTCGTTATCCCGCGGCTCGTGCTTGCCGCGGTTGTCGTATGGCTCCTACGCGCGTTCAGCCGACAGGATCGCCCCGAGCAGCCGCGCGAGTACTGACGCAAAGCGTGTGGCACCGAGCGAGTTCGGGTGACTTGCATCGACGGTGCCTTCGCAATCATCTCCGAACCAGCTGCTGTGCAGGAGTGGATACAGCTTCGGGCAGCCCTCGACCTGGAGCGCTTCCACGGCTTTCAGAAGTTCCGCATCCTTCGCGACCCTCGTCGCCCGGCGTTCAGGACAGAACGGTGCATCACCAAACTCCCGGTCTCCAATGAGCACAACAGGAACCGAGGCGTGGTGGGCGCGAATAAGGCGCACGAATCCGCACACGCGTTCATATATGTCGTCTGCGGCGTTGTTCGGAAGCACGTCGAATACGAAGAGCGCCGGATCAAGCCGGTTCAGAGCAGCGGCTATCTCCGGTTCGCATCGTGCTCGTCCGGCAAGGCCGAGGTTTATAACCTCCCGACCGAGAATGCGACCGAGCTGCGACGCGTGGGCCATCCCGGGACGGTCAACGCCAACCCCGTGAACAATCGACGTACCGTAGTAACAGACAGCGCGCGCCGGGTCGTTTCCCGATGTGCCGGGGTCATCCGGCGGCCGCAGCACCGTCGCGTCGCTTCCGTGGCGAAGCGCCCGTATGCGGCACGACAGCAGCCGGCTTCGAAGCGGAAAATACAGTCTGTATCGCCGTTTAATCCCGTCGAGGGGCGACCGATTGAGCGCGCCCTCGCCTCCGGAGGATTCTTCCGGGCCGCGACACCCTGCCCATTTCCAGCTTCCGTCCGCGTCCATACCGTAGAGGTCGAGACCCGCAACCGCAACAGGTGTCATATACGGGTGGTCGCTTCCCGCGTATGACTCATCTATGGACCAGGAGGCGATGATCGTATCAGCGGCGGTTACGAAATCCACGTACAGCCCGGCGGACTGCCGCGTTAAACGGGACAGATCGGCTTCGAGATTCGCCGCGTCTGATTGTGGCAGTCTGTCGAACGGTTGCTCCCGCGGTTCATCGGTCCAGCCCCGACCGCGCAGGCCGAGACTCAATACATCGGTCCAGTATTCGTTCATGGTGACGCCTCCGGCTGAGAAGACCGGCCGGCTAAGATACTCGCACGGACCGGAAAATGATCCGAGGGCGGCGTGCCATTTGACGTGTCGGTTGTAAGCACCTCCGCGTCGTCGAGCACAAGCCCCTCCGAAATAAGGATATAGTCAATCCGGGGAATCTCCGGTTCGCCGGAGAATTCATGGAAGGTACCCTCGTCTGTATAGTCGCGCGAACCGACGTCGAGTACGTCCCGCAGGGGAAGGTGCGGAAAGCGGTCCGTTGTCCTCGAACGCAGCAGATCCAGTTCGGGTGAGTTCGGGAATGCGTTGAAGTCGCCCATAAGCAGTACAGGTATATCGCCGGCCGTCTCGGCCGCATGCGACAGGATAAGTTCAAGCCCCCGTCGGCGCGCTTCGCCGGACTCGTGATCAAGATGTGTGTTGTAGACAGCAAATTGCGCTGTAGTGGTGCCGCCGAGCCTGGGTTTCAGGCGCACCCAGGTCGCTGAGCGGGGCATGGAGTTACCCCAGGATGTAGAGTTCCTGATGTCGGGCGTGTCGGAGAGCCAGAATACGCCGAAGTCGACGGGCAGGAACGTATCGCCGTCATACAGAACAATATTGTGGTTCTCGATTTCGGGTTCGCACCCCACGCATTCAAGACCAAGTCGTTCCGCGAGGTCCTCCCGTTGCTCCGCCGCCGCCTCCTGCAGCCCGAGGAGATCCGGATCCTCCCGGTCGATCGTCTCGATCACCGATTCCCGTCGCTGATCCCAGGCAAACTCGTCGCCGTCTTCGTCCATGTCGGCGTGTCGAATATTGAAACTGACAACCGTGAAGCTCTGCGGCTCACGCGCGCAACCGACGATCAATGCGCCTGTGAGCACGAGCAACACCCCGATGTTACTATTCACGCGCACCGTTTGTATGCTCCCAGAGAAACGACAGCACGTCTGCCTGCTCCTCGATTTTCAGCGCCGTTGGTTTTCCCGCACCGTGTCCGGTTCGTGTCTCGACCCGAAGCAGGATCGGCTTGTCACAACCTTGTGCGTACTGAAGCGCCGCAGCGAACTTCAAGGTGTGCCCGGGAACGACGCGGTCATCGTGGTCGCCTGTGGTCAGCAGGGTAGCCGGATAGCACTCTCCTTCCACGGTATTATGGAGCGGAGAGTAGGCGTGCAGCGCTTCGAACTCCTGCGGGTCATTGGCCGACCCGAAATCTCCCGTCCAGGCCCAGCCAATTGTGAAGGTATGGTAGCGCAGCATGTCGTGCACCCCGACGGCGGCGTGGACGGCAGCGAACAGCTCGGGGCGTTGGGTCATGCACGCCCCAACGAGCAGTCCGCCATTCGATCCACCCTGTATCGCGAGCTTCTGGCGCGACGTATAGCCGTCTGAAATAAGGCGTTCGGCACAGGCGATAAAGTCGTCGAAAACGTTCTGCTTCTGCAGCTTCGTTCCTGCAGCGTGCCAGTTCGAGCCGTATTCTCCGCCACCGCGAAGACACGCCACCGCGAGGATGCCGCCCTGCTCGAGCCATACGGCACGACTGACGGAGAACGACGGTCGTATGGCGACATTGAATCCGCCATAGCCGTACAGCAGAGTCGGGTGATTTCCCGTCAGGGGGAGATCCTTGCGGTGAACCACGAAAAGCGGAACTTCAGTGCCGTCTGAGCTTCGTGCGAATATCTGATGCGTCGTGTATGGGCTCGGGTCAAAGGCGACCTCGGAGGTATCGAGGATCGAGACCGTTCCGTCTGCAAGCCGGTACCGGAACGCGATTGCCGGTTCCAGAAATGAGGTGTACTCGAAGAAGAACTCCGGATGATCACGTTCACCCGTGAACGCGCTGACCGTTCCGACGCCGGGAAGCGCTATGTCCTGCGGCTCTGCACCACCGGAAAGAGGTCGCCTCTCGAGCCTGCTCTGTGCATGGTGCAGGTAGACCAGAACCACGTCGTCTTGAAACAGATGCGCTTCGAGCAAGGTGTCGGGCGCTTCCGAAACATACTCGATCATAGGCGGTATTTCGTCGCTCGGCGTCACGACCGACGTATCAATAGCGACGACGCGTCCGCGTTCCGCGTCATGATCGGACAGGAAGTAGAAACGCTCATCATCATTCCCGATAAAGGTAAACTCTGACTCGAACCGCGAGATCAGCGGTGTGACGGTGCCGTCCGCGAGTGAGCGGAGAAAGATCTGATGCCGGTCGGCGCTGCCTTCGGTGACGGTAATTACGAGTGTCGCGTGGTCGTCGCTTACCTTCGCTTCGAACAGTCGCTCCGGATAGTCGGGCATGCTGAACATCAGCTCGTCTGCTTCCTGAGCTGTGCCTATTCGATGCAGCGCGAGTTCAGCCGCGGTGTTACTGTCGGTACGGGCGTGCGCGGGTTCGCGATAGCGGAGGTACACAAACCCGGAGCTGTCGGGTAACCAGACTGGTCGACAGAACTTGCTCCATCGGATCGTATCGTCCCGATCTGTTCCGTCCGCGACGTTGCGAACCCTGAACGTAATCCAGTCGGATCCGGCTTCGCTGATTCCGTACGCGAGCAGCGTGCCGTCCGGGCTCAGTTCGAAGCTTGAGAGCGACGTTGTCCCATCGTCGGAGAGAGCGTTTGGATCAAGCAGGACGTCGCCGAGGACATCGACCCGATCCGACCGGTAGATTACATCCTGGTTCTGGAGGCCTGAATTATGGCTCCGGACGCAGCTGCCGCCGCGGTACACAGGAAGCCGGGAGCGCGCGAAATTCCACATGTCTTCCAGGCGTTTCCGAATCTCGGTCCTATGGGGGTACGAGCCGGTGATTGATTCGGTCAGTTCGTTCTGGCGCGCAATCCACGCCTGCGTCGTAAGCGAGTCAAGGTCTTCGAGTGCCCGGTACGGGTCCGGGACCGTCCGGCCGTGATATGTGTCCGTCTGCGGCCCGCGCGGCGTATAGGGATACGTGTATGTGTTCACAAACCCTGATGGTATGCCGCTACGGGAAAGCGGTCAACGAGACTTCGGCGGTGCCACGGGAAATACGACCCTGAAACAGGTGCCCTGCCCGGCCGGTTGCGTGTCGGAGGTGAATGTGCCTCCGAGCTGCTCCGCGAGCATGCGAACCACGGTCAGGCCAAAGCTGTCGGAGTCGGCGACATCGATGTCCGACGGAAGTCCGCGACCGTCGTCACAAATCGTTAAAACCGCATGCAGATCCGTCCGCGAAAGGTATACCGATACCGTTCCCGATGCGCCCTTGTCGTATCCGTGCTTGCAACAGTTTGTCAGGAGCTCGGTCACAATTGCTCCGAGTGCGAAGCCGCGTTCGGCGTCAAGCGATAGATCATCGATATCCGTCGTAAGCCCGATTCGATGTTCATCCTGATATACATTCACAACGTGTTCGGACAGTTGCTGAAGATAGGAGCGGGCAGACACCGTCGTATGGGCGTCTGTTTCGAGGAGCCGTTCGTACAGCAAACGCATATTCGAGACGCGGGAGGAGGCGGTCCGCAACGCGTCGCTTGTCTCGGGATTCGGCGCAGTCGTTGACTGCAGGTGGAGAAATGACTCGACAACCGCGAAATTGTTCTTGATCCGGTGATGCGATTCGCGTAACAGAAGGTCCTTGTCCGAGGAGGCCTTTGAGAGCTTGCTGATCAGGTTGCGTATGAAGCGGAACAATGTCAGACGCAACAGGAACAGGACTACGAATGCTGTTGCGAGCACGTAGAGAATGGTCCGCTGCAGTACCTGACGACGTGTGTCCCGAATGAACGAAGGCTTAATGACGCCAGTCAGATACAGCTCCGTGCCGTTCAATGCGAGGGTGTGCGTATTTCGGTCATTCTCGAAGTCTGTACCCGGGGTGAGCGTGTCGTGTATGTACACCGCGGCAAGGGATTGTGCGAGGTCCTCCTGGAGAAGACTCGTATCAAAGGCGCCGATGTCGTATCCGATGGTTTCGCGCTCTTGGCGTATCGGGCGACGTATGACAATAACCGTTCGGGCGTCGTTCTGTTCGACACGCATACGATCGCTCGAAGCTGACATCCTGAGGTGCATCTGGTCACCGAAGGTTGCCACAATCCGGCCGTCGGGAAGAATACGCCGAGCGCCACTGAGCGATGTAATGACTGACGCCCCGTCTGCGTATCGTGGTTCGGTATACGCGGTAAGATCCTGAAAGTCGGTTATCCCCTGTGTGTAGTCATAGAGACGCTGGCGAATCACGGTTCTGCTTGCCAGCGAGTCGACCGCGCCAGCGAACTGGTCGATTCTCGAGCTCGTGGTGGCAGCGGCGAGTCGCACGTCCTGTTGAAAACGCTCATATGCTGCGTTTGTAAGGACGATAGCAACGGGAACGTACACCGCGGTCGTCAGAACAGCGAGCACGGGAAGCACGACGAACGCGACGGTCCTCACGAGTCGGCGGGATAGTAAAGCAATCGAGTCTTCAGTTTTCACAAGCGCTCATCCTGGCATAAATGTGATGCAGCCGGGAGAGGCGAAAGTGCCGTGGAGACGCCATTAGTCCCACGCCCATTGATTTTTCCCGTGGCTTTTCGCCTTATAAAGTGCCTTGTCGGCACGTTCGTGTGCGGTCTGCCACGAACTGTCTTCGCCCGGATCGCAGCGGGCCATGCCAATTGAACATCCTACCGTGAGGCCCTGACCTTCGAAAGGGACGGGTTCCTGCACGGACGCGAGGATGCGGTCGGCGACGGCCTCGCCAATACTCTCGCCATTGGGCTCGCGAGCGTACACACAGACGACAAATTCGTCCCCACCCCAACGGGCCGAAAGCTCGTCGGGCCGGATGGTGTCTCTCAGTCGTTTTGCGACCTGTTTCAGGATGGCGTCACCTGCGAAGTGTCCGAACGTGTCGTTGATCGTCTTGAAGCCGTCCAGGTCAATTGCCATGATTATCATTGTCCACCCGTAGCGTCGGCAGGTAGCGACCGCCTGTGTGAACCAGTCGACCGAGCCGAGGCGGTTGAGCAGTCCGGTAAGATTATCCCGGTGGGCCGCGGTTTCGCTGCGCGACAGTTCACGCGCGAGATAATCGAGAGATTCCCCGAGTACGTCGAACTCCCGTACGCGCGAGAGCGAAGAATATACCTCCCGTCCGCCGAGCCGAATAGCTTCCGACTGGCGCTGCAGGTTTCTCAGCGACCTGGTGAGAGTGCGACTGCTGAGAAACCCTACTACGGAGGAGACGAGCGCAATCAGGATTCCCGTGAGCCAGAGGCTGCGGCGCTGCTGCTGCAGACCGCCAAGCGCGCTCGATACAGGTTCACTCACGACGGTTATCCATCCGAGCCCTTCGAACTCCCGGTATCCCTTCGAGACGGCAAACCCGTAGATAATCGGGCGTGGACCTGGCGATACGTGAAACCCGTCGGATGCTCGAGCTTCCTGCGCCACGCGCGACGACGCGGCAGCGCCCAGGCGATCCGACGAGCCGACAATGTACATGCCGTCCTCGCTTTGTATGACCGCAAGGTCTCTCTGGAGTGTGGATTCCGAACCGAGAATCTCGTCTCGAATCTCGTTGATCGATCGCGAGCTGATAGTAGCTGCGAGCACGCCGTGCGAGTCATTGCCCGCAAGCGTTACGGGCGCGCTCATCTCGACACGCCGGCGCGAGCCGTCGACGGCGACGGCGTCTATGTAGCTACCGTCACGGCCTTCCCGAAAAACCGGCTCGCCGGCGCGCGATTCGACGCCACCCTGGTCCGGTGACTCCGCCAGGATCCTTCCATCCGAATCCAACAGGCCTATCCATGCGAACATTGGAAGATGTTCCTGTATCAGTAAAAAGATGGTGGAAGCCTCATCGGGCGCAAACTCCCGGGCTTCTATGAGTTCGCGGAGCACCTCAAATTCCGAGTGCCTGGTCCAGATAAACCGGTCGAATTGGGCCCCGGCCTGCTGCGCAGAGAGCATGAGCTGCCGACCGGTCTGTTCCTCGATGGACTCGCGTATGGTAACGGAACCGATCAATACGAGAACCGCTGTCACACTGACCGCAATCAGCGCTATCGTAAACGAGAGGAGGGCGGAGAGTGAAATCTGTCGAACAGGTGCCCGGTCAGCTTCGGTCATACCGTTATTATACGGTGCATTGCGTTTTCATCTACCGCGCCGAGCCCGCCGCAGAATCGATACAGACGCTATCGCGACATCGTTCCGGTGGAGAACGACGCAGCATACGAGCCGTGGGTTGCCTGTGAATGGACAACGAAGCCATTGACCGTGTCCCGATATTCCTGTCAGACTTCGCCAGCACATCGAACGTATAGAGACGTACAGCGAGCCGCAGCCGCTGGACGCCACCGCCGGGACCCGGGAAATACCACCTACATGAATGAATCAGACGAACGACAAACACTCCTGATTGTGGACGACGAGCCGTCGAGCACACAGGCCCTTGCCCGGCTCATGAGCGAGGAGTTTCGCGTCCTTGTAGTACCCAGCGGGAAAAAAGCGCTGGAAATCCTCGCAGGCGAGGATCTGCCGGACCTTGTCCTGCTCGACGTGAACATCCCGGATATCGACGGATTCGAGGTGTGCAGGCGTATCAAGAGCGACCTTCGTACGAGCAGCATCTCGGTTATGTTCGTCACCGCGCTCGACTCCATGGGGCATGAAGAAGCCGGGTTCGCGCTCGGGGCGGTTGACTATGTCTTGAAACCGTTTCAACCGGTTCTGGTGCGCGCGAGGGTCCGCACGCACATGCGACTGAAACGGAAAACAGACCTTCTGGAGAAGCTCGCGATGATCGATGGTCTTACGGATATGCCGAATCGGCGCTTCATGGAAGAGCAGCTCGAGCGGGAATGCCGGCGCTGTTCCCGGGAACAGGTGCCACTCTCGATTGTCTTTATGGATATAGATGATTTTAAGCTCTACAATGACACCTACGGTCATGGCGCCGGAGACGACTGCCTGCGCCGTGTTGCGTACGCGCTTGAAAGCACTATCCGTCGCCCCGGCGATGTCGTCGCCCGCTACGGTGGCGAAGAGTTTGTCGCCATTCTTCCGGATACAAACGAAGCCGGCGCACTCGACGTAGCAGACCAGTTTCGATTGTCTGTGGAAGCACTCGCGATACCCCACGAGCATGCGACCACGGGCACGAACGTTACGATGAGCCTCGGGGTGGCGTCCGCTCAAACCGACTCGCACGGTGGGTCACCGTATGAGCCTGCGCGGATGCTTGAGGCGGCGGACGCGGCGTTGTACCAGGCGAAGGAAGCGGGAAAGAACCGTGTCCTTAGCGCGTCGTCAGATAGTACCTGATCTCTTCGAAGACACGGCGGGCCTCCTGTTGTAATCTGGCACGGTCGGCTTCTGAAGCTCGACCGGTTTGCATCTCGCCACGTACCGGCATCTGTACGTCCATGAGAACCGCGTCAAAGAACGGTCTCGCGTCGTCGGAAGCGGCGAGTTCAAGCGCCTCAAGCGCCTCAAGCGCTTCTGCCCCATTCGAGACTGCCTCGACCGCGGCTACACGTCGGGCGAGCAGCTCCAACGCTATCTCCTGGTTAATCGCAATGTCTTCGACCACGAGTGCCGACGCGACGATAAGATCGGTAGACAACGAGCGACCGGCCTGACTCGTAGCTCTGATACAGTGAATCTGCCACTTCGAGCTTTTCATTCGTGAAGTCGTAGTCAAACAGCGAGACCGGGCGGTGCGCCCGCCAGGGGTTCGAAGCATCTGTGGAGTGCATCTTCAGATATATGACGCCGGGATCGAGTTCGTGTATCGCGATGTAACGCTGTCCTGTGGGCTCAATAGTTACCGGAATTATAAGGTCGATGATGAGTTCGCCGCTCAGAGCGCCGAAGCGCGGCAGGAAAATTGCTTGGTCCTGATCGGCCGCCATGCGGAAGAACGGTCTGCCCGCGTAGCGATCCCGATCTGCAACGGGTTGCTCGACTGCTGCAATGCACCGTCCGAAAGCGCATTCACGAGCTGCATGCCGAAAAACGCGGTGAGTGTAACAATCGTAACGAGCCACGGTCTCATGAGCCTTCCTCAAGCGCTACGATTGCTCCGGCCTCCAGACGAATCGGGCGAAAGGCTCGCTCGAGTAGAGATCCGGTATCGTCAAAACGCATGCTCCCCACGATGCGGTCTTCTTCGAACCGTGAGAGTGCTTCCCGGAGTTCGGCCCGGGTTGTGTGCTCGTCGAGGCACTCGTGGAGCATCAGGACGCCGTCGAAAATCCAGGGGCCGAGCGAGTCGACACGGTGCACCCCCATAGAAAGCCGATACCGGCGTCGCCCAGTGCCGTTTCCACCTCGCTCCACCTGGGTGCGAGATTCTGCGCGACATCCGCGAGAAGCCGCGTGCCGGCGCTGTTTATGTCGCCAACCGGCGCTACAACGCCGGGGTTTTCGACTATTAACTCCCTCGCGAGTCGCGTTCCAGTCGCCTCGTCCCCTGTATAGGTAATGAAGTGGTGTCTCGCGTGTGCTATAGGGTCGCCGGCGTTTCGCGGGTGCCGCTCCAGTGCAGCTGCGCGGCGGTTTCCATTCGCGTCGGAGTCAGACTGATCGCATCTGACTGGTCTTTTATGGCGAACAGGATAACCGGTCCGCCGGAGTCACGCGTGCACGAATTCGT